>JACADY010000014.1 GCA_013389115.1 Alphaproteobacteria bacterium | reverse complement strand
GCGCGGCCCCCCACACTTCGCCAAGATAGGTTTCGTGCCCCGCTGTCTCTCCGGCAAGGACGAAAATGAGATCGCGCTGGCCTTGTTCCAGGAGTATCCGGGCCGCCTCGACCATGACGCTCTGTCCCTTCCAGCGGGTCATGCGCGCGGGCAGAAGCACGATCCGGTCTTGCGCGCCGGCGCCCCAGGCCTGGCGAAGGGCCGCGACCCGGGCGGGCTCTGCCGCGCGCGGATCGAAGCGTGAAAGATCGATGCCTCGCGGGATCACCCGCACCCTTTCCTTGGGCGTCCTATAGGTCTTCTGGATGTGATCCGCCGTGTACTGAGAATTAGCGATCACGATCTCGCCGCGCGCCATGATGGCGTTGTATAGCCGCTTGCCTGGGAAGTTCTCGCGGTGAATGCCGGCATAGGTGGTCACGAAATGCGCTCCGCGCGCCCGCGCGGCGAAATAGGCGCTCCAGGCTGGCGCACGGCTGCGCCCATGGACGAGGGCGATGCCATGGTCGCGAATATAGGACGACAGCAACCGCGCATTGAGCGCGATGCGAAGCGGACCCTTCGTCCGCTCGGGCAGCATCAGCAGGTGCACGCCCGCGGCTTCGGCCTCGACGCCCAGCCGCCCCCCGCGCGAGGCGATATAGGAGCGATAGCCCGCCTTTGCCGCCGCGATGGCGATATCGACCGCCGTGCGCTCGACCCCGCCCGCATCGAGCGCCGGCACGACCTGAAGGACGCCTTCGCTCGCGCGCCTTGTCTTGCTATCCTGCGCCAATCCCCGCTCCTTGGTCGCGAAAAGGTCTCAACGGTCTCATGGAAATCTCCCGCCTTCCCCGTCCTGGCGGCGCCACGCTTGCCTATGCCGCCCGCAAAGGCGAATCCCCGGGGCTGCTTTGGCTCGGCGGCTTTAAATCCGATATGACGGGCACGAAAGCAACCGCGCTCGATGCCTTTGCCGCAAGAACCCGCAGGGCCTTCATCCGCTTCGACTATTTTGGCCATGGAGCGTCCTCGGGCGACTTCCGCCTGGGCACGATCAGTCGCTGGCGTGACGATGCGCTCTGCGTGCTCGATGAGTTGTGCGAGGGGCCGCAGATCCTGATCGGCTCCTCGATGGGGGGCTGGATCGCGACGCTCGCCGCCCTGGCGCGGCCCGAAAAGGTGAAGGCGATCCTCTATATCGCGCCCGCGCCGGATTTCACCGAAAAGCTGCTATGGGCGCAGATGCCGCAAGATGTTCGTCGCGCGGTCATGGAAAAGGGCGAATGGCTGCGCCCCTCGGCCTATGACCCGCAGCCTTATGTCATCACCCGCGCGCTCATCGAGGACGGCGCAAGCAACAATGTGCTCGACGCGCCCATCCCCATTCGCGTGCCCGTGCGGGTGCTTCACGGCATGCAGGATGAGGACGTGCCTTGGACTCACGCCTTGCGTCTCGTTGACCGGCTGGAGAGCACCGACATCGTCGTGACCTTGGTGAAGACAGGCGACCACCGCCTGTCGACCCCGGCCGACATCGCCCGGCTCGAAGCCGTGCTTGAGGAGTTGATCGGCGCCTGACGCGCGAAGGCGGGCCAGCCTTTGCGCGTCCATGCGCCATCGTGGCGGCTCAGTCGCGCAGCAGCTCGTTGATGCTCGTCTTGGCGCGCGTGCGCTCATCGACCGTTTTGACGATGACCGCGCAATAAAGCGAGGGCTGCGAGGGTCCGCCGGGCAATGTCCCCGCAACGACGACCGAATAAGGCGGCACCCGGCCCAGATGAATCTGTCCCGTCGCCCGGTCGATGATCTTGGTTGAGGCCCCAAGATAGACGCCCATGGACAGCACGCTGCCTTCCCCGACAATGACCCCCTCGGCCACTTCGGACCGCGCGCCGATGAAGCAATGATCCTCGATGATGACGGGATTGGCCTGCAGCGGTTCCAGCACGCCGCCGATCCCCGCGCCGCCCGAAATGTGGCAGTTGCGGCCGATCTGCGCGCAGGAGCCGACCGTCGCCCAGGTATCGACCATCGTGCCCTCGCCGACATAGGCTCCGATATTGACGAAAGAGGGCATCAGCACGACGCCGCGCCCGATAAACGCGGACCGGCGCACGACCGCGCCCGGCACCATGCGAAAACCGGCGGCGCGGAATTCCGCCTCGCCCCAGTTCGCCGTCTTCAGCGCCACCTTGTCGAAATAGCGCGCCTGTCCGCCTTCGGCGTCGAAGAGAGCATTGTCGTTGAGCCGGAACGACAGCAGCACCGCCATCTTCAGCCACTGATGCACGTGCCATTCGCCCGCGATACGCTCCGCGACGCGATACCGCCCGGCATCGAGCCCGGCAAGGACCGCCTCCACCGCTTCGCGCACGGGGCCCTCGGTCTCCGAATTGAGGAGGTCGCGGCTCTCCCAGGCATCATGGATCAGCGTTTCGAGATGCGTCGTCGTCATTTAGGCCTTCTCTTCGATAAGTGAGGCAAGAAAGAGCGTCAGATCTTCCGCTTCGTGGTGAATGTGGTGCTGTTCGGCGCGCGGATAATCAGGCCCCTGTTTGCTCCAGGGAGAATCGTTGCGCATCCAAATGGTCGTCATGCCGGCTTCATGCGCCGGCACGAGGTTGCGCGCGATGTCATCGAACATCGCGGCCCTTGCGCCCGCGATGCGATGCGCGCCAAGAAAACCCTCAAGGGCCCCGCGCGAGGGCTTGGGGTCAAAGCCGGAGGCGGTGATGTCGTAGATGGCCGCGAACTGCGCTGCGACGCCCAGCCGCTCGATGACGCGCATCGCGTGCCTGTGTGGGCCGTTGGTGTAGACGATCTTGCGCCCCGGCAGGCGGGAAAGCGCCTCCGAGAGCTCCGGCGAGGGGGGCACGCCCGACAGATCGATATCATGCACATAGGCAAGATAATGCTGCGGATCGGCCCCGTTGTGCGCCATGAGGCCGTTCAGCGTCGTCCCATGCGAGCGGTAATAGGATTTCTGCAGCGCCCTCGCGTCGTCGCGTGATAGGCTAAGGAATTCTGACACATAGGTCGTCATCCGCTCATCGATCTGCGCAAAGAGGTTGCACGACGCGGGATAGAGCGTGTTGTCGAGATCAAACACCCAGGTCTCGACATGGCGGAATGGGGCGCGAACAGCGGTCATGGCGCGGCAAAATGGGCGAATGAGGCGCCGCTGGCAAGCGCTGGGAAACGCCTCAGCCTTAAAAGCTCCTTAAGACAGAATCTTCTAGCTTCTGGCCACGTGGCTAAGGGGTGCGGCGGGACATGACGGGTGAGCCGACAATCGTTGAGTTTCCAGGGCGTGGGCCGGGCGAAAAGACCGTCGCGCCAAGGCCGCTGCTGCTGCAGGAGGCGAGCACGATCGTGGGATCGTTTCCCGGCATCGCCTGCCTCCTTGGACCTGAAGGCGTGATCGAGGCCGCCAACGCGGCCGCTTCGCCCATGCTTGCGGCGCTGGGCAATGCCCAAGCGGACCCGGCGACCGCGGAAAAACTGCTCAGCTTCCAGAAGCGGGCCGCGAGCGGCGAGGTGATGGCGGAGCGCATCTATTGCCGCCGCCCCGATGACCCGGCCGCCGGTCCACGGGCCTATGATTTGATTGTGCTGCCAACGCCCGTTGGCGCGCTGATCCTTGGCCAGGAATCAACCCTTGAGCGCAATCTCATCGCCGCCCTCAAGGCCTCGCGCGAATTGTTCCGCGACCTCGTTACGGTTTCCTCCGACTTTGCGTGGGAGACGGATGCCTCAGGCGCCTTCACCTTTGTGAGCCGCTCGGGCGCCGCTGGCTTTTCCGCGCAGGCGCTGATCGGGCGGCTTGCGGAAAGCTTGCTGACCAACAACGATGACGACGAGGGTTTGAGCCGCTCGCCATTCCTCGCGCACGAAGAGATGATGGATGTCGAGGTATGGTTGCATGGGGCCGACGGCGCCCAGCGCTGCTATCTCGTTTCGGCGATGCCCGTCGATGATCCGGCCAAGGGCTGGCGCGGGGCGCGCGGCGTTGGCCGTGACGTCACCGAAGTGCGGCTGAAAGAGCGCGAACTTGCCGAGGCGCGCGAGCGCGAGCGCCTTGGCGCCGCGGTGCTGAACGCGGCCCTGAAGGAATCGGATCCCGACAGCATGCTGGTCGCGGCCGCAAGGGCTATCCGGGAAGCGGTAGAGACGGATGGCTGCTGGCTGATTGAGCGGATCGAGGATCGCTGGACATTGACGAGCGCGGGCTGCGGAATGGTGAGGGCGGATGAGAGCGTGCCGCCCTTTGCGCTCTCGGCCCTGGCGGCGATGGAGAAGGCGCCCGGAAAGGCCTTTGCGTTTCGTGCGGCGGGAGGCTCTGGCATCGTTGCGGCAGCGAATGCCCACGGTCACATGATCGGTGGCGTTTGTGTGTGGCGTGACGGTGTGGAGCACATCGAACCGCGCACGGAATCGTTGATTGCCGGCTTGACGGCGACGTTGGGCGTGACGCTTGCGCATGTGGGCACCATCCGCCGCCTTGAGACACAATCCGCAACCGATCCCTTGACCGGGCTTCTCAACCGCCGCTCTTTCCTGGTCGAGGCGGCGCGCCGGCTCGAGCATCACCGCCGCATGGGCCGCCCGGCCGTCCTGCTCTACCTCGACCTTGACGACTTCAAGCAGATCAACGACACGCGCGGCCATGCGATGGGGGACCGCGTCCTCCAATTCGTGGGCGAGATCTTGCGCCGCAGGAATCGCGTCGGAGACCTCGTCGTCCGCTTCGGTGGCGACGAGTTCGGACTCTGGCTCGAAGAGGCCGATGCGGCGGGCGCCAATTCAAAGGCAAGGCAGCTCATCGATGTCGCCCGGGAAGGCGGGCGCGTCCTTGGGCTTACGCAAGGCGTCTCGCTGTCCGTGGGCTGCGCCGTCTTTGACCCGGCCTCGCCCGAAACGCTGGAGGGCCTGATGCGGCGATCCGATGCCGCGCTCTACAAGGCGAAGGCGGCGGGCAAGGGGATCCATTTCGTCGACTCTTCCGGCTTCTGCGAGGCGTGACGCGCATGTTGAAATCCTTCGTCGACCGCCTGCTCGGGCGCCCGAAACTCCCCTCGGACCTCACCTACGAAGAGGCCCGCGGCGCGCTTGAAACGCAATCGATCGGCCTCAGGCGTGAGTTGGCCGGCCGCGCGGATGTCGAGCCTGAAATTCTCTACTATCTCGCCGCGGACGCAGAGCCCGAAGTGCGCCGTCTCATCGCCGGTAATCCCGGAACGCCTCAGCAGGCGAACAAGGTGCTGGCGGATGATGCGAACGATGAGGTGCGCATCGAACTGGCGCGCAAGATTGCCCGTCTCGTGCCGGGGCTCGATCCGCAGGAGACAGGCCGCATTCGCGATCTCGCGATCGAGGTGCTCGAGAAGCTGGCAAGCGATCACCTGCCGCGCGTGCGTCAGATCGTGGCCGAAGAGGTGAAGGCCGCCACCAATGTGCCCGTCTCGATCGTGCAGCGGCTTGCGCGCGACATCGAAGTGATCGTGAGTTCCCCCGTCCTTGAATATTCGCCCCTCCTCTCCGATGACGATCTGAAGGAGATCATCGCAAGCGGAGCGGTCTCCGGCGCGCTCGAAGCGATCGCCAGGCGTCATGACCTGAGCACCGGCGTCTCGGATGCGGTGGTCGCGACCCTTGATGTGTCCGCTGTCGCGGCGCTGCTTGCCAATCCCAGCGCGCAGATCCGCGAGGATGCGCTCGACAGGATCATCGACAATGCCGAAGGCATCGATGCCTGGCACAAGCCGCTCGTGCTGCGGCCCGAACTTTCCTTGCGCGCGGTGCGCCGCGTCGCGGGCTTCGTCGCCTCATCCCTGCTGGCTTTGCTTGAAACGCGCAAGGACCTCGACGCCGACACGGTCGCCGAGATCCGTCAGCGTGTGCGCACCCGTATCGCGACGGAGAAGATCAGCGAAGACAACACCCATCGCAATGTCGCCGAGCGTATCGCGAAACTCAAGGCGGCCGGAAAGCTTGATGATCACGCGGTCGCCGAAGCGATCGAGAACAATGACCGCGCCTTCGTGATCGAGGCTTTGGCAGCGCTGGCGGGCGTCCCCGCCTTTGCGGTTGAGCGCGTCATGGCGGCCAAGAGCGGCAAGGCGGTGGCGAGCATGGTGTGGCGCGCGGGCCTTGCGATGCGCATCGCGCTCAAGATCCAGACGAATATCCTCAAGCTTGCAGGGCGCGACATGCTGCTGGCGCGCAACGGCGTCGACTTTCCCCTGACCGAGGACGAGATGGTCTGGCACTTGAGCTATTTCGGCATCAAGGGGCCGGAGGGCTAGGCTTAGGCTTGGGCTTCTACCCCGCGACCACCATCGTGCCCGCGCCGGTCTCGGTGAAGAGCTCGATGAGCAGCACATGCGGCACGCGGCCATCGACGATGACGACGGCGCCGACGCCCGCCTCGACGGCATCGATGCAGGTCTGGATCTTGGGGATCATGCCGCCCGAGATCGTCCCGTCGTTCATCAGGCGGCGGCAATCCGAAATGGTGAGCTTGGGGATCACATTCCCCTGCTTGTCCATCACGCCCGTCACGTCGGTAAGAAGGATCAGGCGCTCGGCCCCGATGGCGCTTGCAACCGCGCCTGCAACCGTATCGGCGTTGATGTTATAGGTCTCGCCCTCCTGCCCGACGCCAATGGGCGCGATGACGGGAATGAGGTCAGAACCAACGATCGTCTCCAGCACTTCGGGATTGACCGTTTCGGGATCGCCGACAAAGCCGAGATCGACGCGTTCCTCGGCGCCTGTCTGCGGGTCCTTGCGCAGCCGGTCGATTTTGCGCGCGATGATGAGATTGCCGTCCTTGCCGGAAAGCCCGACCGCCCGGCCGCCCGCGCCGTTGATCGCCGAGACGATCTGCTTGTTGATCGACCCGGTAAGGACCATCTCCACCACATCGATCGCATCCTTGTCCGTGACGCGCAGGCCATCGACAAAGCTGCTCTTGATCGACAGCCGCTCCAGCATCTGGCCGATTTGCGGCCCGCCGCCATGCACGACGATGGGATCGATGCCCGTCTGCTTCATGAGGACAAGGTCTTGCGCGAAGTGATTGGCGGCGACCGACCCGCCCATGGCGTGACCGCCATATTTGACGACGATCGTCTTGCCATCATAGCGCAGGATATAGGGCAGCGCCTCGACGAGCGTCGCCGCCGCCGAGCGCCATTTGGCGAGCTGGCGCAGCGCGATGCCGCCATGCTCCTCAGCCTTGGGGGGGTCGTCTGGCGAGGCCATCTTTGGGTCCAGTGGGAAAAGCCGCAGGCTTATAGCCGGAATCGGCCTCGGAAACCAAGAGGCCGAGGGCCGCCCGCAGTTCGGGGATCCCGACCTTGGTGACAGAGGAGGTGGCGATCACCTGCGGATAAAGGGCGGTATGCCGGGCGCCCATGGCGGCGATCCCGGCGGTCAGCGCCGTCAATGCGGCAGGCTCGATCTGGTCGGCCTTGGTGAGGACGGCCTGATATGAGACCGCCGCGCCATCGAGCAGGCTCATCACCTCGCGGTCGAGATCCTTCACCCCATGCCGGGCATCGATGAGCAGGCAAACGCGGGCGAGGGTCTGCCGGCCGCGCAAATAATCGCGGATGAGCATGTTCCAGCGTTTGGAAAGGGCATGCGTCACCTTCGCATAGCCATAGCCCGGCAGATCGACGAGCACGAGGCGGTCGGCGAGCGAAAAGAAATTGACTTCCCGCGTCCGCCCCGGCGTGTGCGAGACGCGCGCAAGTGCATTGCGTCCGGTCAGCGCGTTGAGCAGGCTCGACTTGCCCACGTTCGAGCGCCCGGCAAAGGCGATCTCGGGCTGCCCGGCCGGAGGAAGTCCCGCATAGGAATTCGCCGCCCAGCGGAACTGGCAATCTTGAGCGAAGAGCCAGCGGCCGAACGCGATCTGCTCGGGCGTGAAGGCCGCGTTCTGCGTCATGGCGGCGAGGAGGGTCCCGTTCCGCCAGGCCGCCGCAGGAGGTCGCGCGCCCAGCCTGGGAGTTTGAAGTTCTCGGCCAGGTTCACCTCAACCCCCATGCGCCGCATGATCACATATTGCTGCGCAATCGAGAGCAGATTGTTCCATGCCCAATAGATGACGAGGCCCGAGGGGAAACTCGCCAGCATCAGCGTGAAGATGAACGGCATCAGCGCGAACATGCGCTGTTGCACGGGGTCCGGCGCCGGCGGATTGAGCTTTGTTTGCAGCCACATCGTCACCCCCATGATCAAGGGCCACACGCCGATATGCAGGAATTGCGGCAGCGCGATGGGGATGAGGCCGAACAGATTGAAAAGCGAGGTTGGATCGGGCGCCGAGAGATCCTGTACCCAGCCGAAAAAGGGCGCGTGCCGCATCTCGATGGTGACGAACAGCACCTTGTACAGCGAGAAGAAGACCGGAATCTGGATCAGCATGGGCAGGCAGCCCATGACGGGATTGATCTTCTCGCGCCGGTAGAGATCAAGCAGGTGCTTTTGCTGTTCGACCGCATCGTCTTTGTATTGGTCGCGGATGCGCACCATGTCGGGCTGTACCTTCTTCATCTTCGTCATGGCCTCGTAGGACCAGTTGGCCGGAAGGAAGAAGAGGCCCTTCACGAAGACGGTGAAGAGCAGGATGGCAACGCCGAAATTGCCAAAGAGCTTGTAGAGCCAGTCGAGGGCGACGAACATCGGCTTGGTGATGATGAAGAACCATCCCCAATCGATGGCAAGGTCAAAGCGCTCGATGCCAAGGCTGGACGGCTCCGCATAGGCATCGATGATGGAGACGATTTTCGCCCCCGCAAAGAAGTGGTGCACCGCTTCGCTGCTTTGCCCTGGCGCGATGCTGAGCGCGTTTTCGCCAAGATAGTCAGTCTGGAAAATCTCAAGCCCGCCATTGGGCGCCTGGCGCGAGAACTTGGCGCGGATGGCTGTTCCCGGCTGCGGCGCGACGGCCGCCATCCAATATTTGTCGGTAATGCCAAGCCAGCCGCCGTTGGAGGTTTCGCTGATGGCGGGGCCATCGCGCAGCTCCGAATAGTCCACCTCTTTCAGCGTCGCGTTAAAGACGCCGAGCAGCCCTTCATGCAGAATCCAAAATTGCTCCGTGGGTGGAATGCCATGCCGCGAGACAAGCGCGTAAGGATGAAGCGCGATGCTGGTGCCCGTCTTGTTCTCGACCCGGTCGCGCACCGTGAACATATAGTTCTCATCGAGCGAGATGACGCGCGTGAAGATGAGCCCTTGGCCATTGTCCCACGTGAGCGTGACGGGGCTTCCCGGCCGCAATGTCTCTGCAGAGGCCTGCCAGGGCGTCGTTTCATCCGGCATCGCCGCGGTGACGCCTGAAGCCGCCACCCAGCCGAATTCGGCATAGTAGGGATGCGCGGTGCCCGTCGGGGCGAGGAGCACGATTTCCGGGCTCGATGGGTCGATTGTCTCGCGATAGCCGTGCAGCTGCAGATCATCGATCCGCGCGCCTGTGAGGCGCAGCGATCCGCCGACCCGGCTGTTTTCGATTTTCAGGCGCGGTCCTTGCGCGGCGAGCGCGTCGCTGCGCGAGGCGGGCGGCGTGGCCGCTGCCGCCGGGGCGGTGGGCGCCTGCTGGGCCGTGCTCGCCGTCTCCTGCGGTGCGCCCGGCAGGGTTTTCTGCATGGGCTCGATGACGAGGTACTGCCACACGATCAGGATCGCGAACGTCAGCAAGCCGAAGATGACGTAGTTGCGGTTCTCATTCATGCCGGCACGCAGCCTCGTGGGTACGGGGCGGCACAGGATCGAACCCGGACGAACCGCCAAGGAAAGTGAAGGGGTGGCACCTGGAAATCCGCCTCACCGCCAGCCAGCTCCCTTTGAGGGGGCCATGCCTCTCGAGCGCCTCGAGCGCATAGGCAGAACAGCTTGGCGAGAAGCGGCAGGACGGCGCAAGGAACGGCGAGAGCGCATAGCGATAGACGTGCACGGGTGCCTGCAAGAGGCGGATGGCCGCGAGTCGAAAGGCTGAGGAAAGGGTCATCGCTCGCTGCTCTTCGGGCCGCCCGGGTTCTGGGATAGAGAGGCGCGCTGGATCCGGGCGAGAGCCGCGCGCAAGTCTGATAAAAGAAGCAGGAAGGGCCGGGTCAAGGCCGCCTCCCGGCCGACGAGAACATAGTCGCAGCCCGGCTCGGCATAAAGGGGCATCACCTGGCGTGCAACTTCTTTCAGGCGCCGCCGGATGCGGTTGCGCGCGACCGCGTTGCCCATCTTCTTTGTGACAGTAAAGCCGCATCGCGCGTCACTCCCTGCCTCGCGCGATGGGACCATCTGCAGGAGAAAGGCGGGCACGCTGGCCCGCGCGCCCTTTGCGGCTTTAAGAAAATCCGGCCGCTTGCGCAGGCGGACGATGCGTGTGCGGCGTGAAGGCTCCTCGGACAGCTCAGGCCGAGAGGCGCTTGCGTCCGCTGGTCCGGCGGCGGGCAATGATTTTCCGGCCATTCTTGGTCGACATGCGCTTGCGGAAACCATGGCGCCGCTTGCGGACGAGTCTGCTGGGTTGATAGGTGCGCTTCATGGCACTGCCGCCTTAAACTTAAATCTTAGATCCGCGTCCAGGAGCGCTTCCGGCAGACTGGAAAGGCAGGTCGCCAAGGCCGGTGCCTCGCGCCGCATATCCTTAATGCCGCCATTGCGCCCACGACAAGAAGCGGGAGCCTATACTGGCCCCAGGGATCAAAGTCAATCGAAGAGCGGGAAAGGAGGCATCAGGAATGCCGTCCGCCGCATGGCTTTCGTGACGGCGGGAAGAAACATGCGCGCGCTGCGGCCATCTGCTATGGGAGGCGCATGAGGGCGTGGGCGGAAATCAGATCGTGGTTTTCATGGGTTCAGGGGCCGGTATCGCGCAGCCTCTCGCAGAGACTGCTCTGGCTCACCATCCTCTACGTGATGATGAGTGCGCTCCTTGTGAACATCCCCTCGATCGTGCGCCATCACCGGGCGCTATTGGAGCAGCGCCTCGCCGCCGCGCAAATCGCGGTACTGCCGCTTGAAGAGACGGAGAACAACGAAGTTTCGCCCGACTTACGCAAGGAAGTGCTGGCGAATGCGGGCGTCGAAGCGGTCATCTTGCGCCGCACCGACACCCGCCGGCTCTTTTTGGCCGATGAGGAAATGCCGCGCGAGGTGGGCAGGGTCTATGACCTCAACAAGACGGACGCGCTGACGCTCATCGAGGATGCGGTGGATGCCTTCATTGCGCCGTCCGGCCGCACGATCAGAATATCGGGTGCGCCCCGCCTCGGCGGCGGGCTTGAGATCGCGGCGATCATGAAGGACAGCGCGATTCGCGAAGACCTGTACGCCTATGCCTGGGGCGTGCTTCGCCTTTCGATCGCAACCTCGGTCATCACGGCCGCGCTCGTCTATCTCTCCATCCTCTTTGTGTTTGTGCGGCCCATCGAGCGCCTGTCGCGCAACATGCTGGATTTCCGTGAGCGCCCGGAGGATGCGCGCCGCGTCATGGTGCCATCCGGCCGCTTGGATGAGATTGGTCAGGCAGAGGCAACCCTCTCGGAGATGCAGCAGGATCTGCGCGCCGCCCTTCACCATCAGGCGCATTTGGCCGCGCTCGGCACCTCGGTCGCCAAGATCAACCATGATCTGCGCAACATTCTCTCCAGCGCCCAGCTTGCCTCCGACCGGCTCGCCACGATCGAGGATCCCGTGGTGCAAAAGACGGTGCCGCGCCTGATGGCCTCGCTCGACCGTGCGATCGCCTTGACGGGCGAGACGCTCAAATATGCAAGGACAGATGTCGCCGCGCCGCGCCGGCGCATTCTGCCCTTGCGTCCCATCGTCAGCGAAGTGTTCGGCACGACCGCGCGGGCAGGGGAAGGCGGCGCCGCCTTGGAGAATCTCGTTCCCTTTGACCTGGAGATCGATGCGGACCCCGAACTGCTCTTCCGCATCTTGATGAACCTTACCCGCAACGCCGTGGAGGCGATGGCCTCCTCACCGGCCTCGCGATTGACGATCCGCGCGCACAAGGCGGACGCGATTGTGATGATCGACATAGAGGACAATGGTCCCGGCATTCCAAAGCGCGCGTTGGAGAGGTTGTTTCAGGCATTCTCGGGCAGCGCGCGTGCGGGCGGCACCGGTCTTGGCCTTGCCATCGCAAAGGAACTCGCCCATGCCCATGGCGGCGATTTGAAGCTTGTCTATACCGGTTCTGAAGGCACGCTCTTCCGCCTGGAAATCCCCTGCCGGGAAAAGGGCGAGGCATGAGCTGGAACCCGGATGTCTATTTGAGCTTCGCGGGCGAGCGCACGCGCCCCGCCGCTGACTTGCTGGCGCGTGTGCCGCCGGGTGAGCGCTGGCGGATCACCGATCTTGGCTGCGGGCCGGGCAATTCGACCGCGCTCCTGGCGGCGCGCTATCCCGCAGCGGAGCTGACCGGCCTCGACAATTCTCCCGCCAGGCTGGAAAAGGCGCGCACGGAAGGGCCGCCCGGCGTCACCTGGCGTGAAGCCGATGCCGCCTCCTGGTCGCCCGACCGGCCGCAGGACCTCATTTTTTCCAATGCGCTCTTCCAATGGGTGCCCGCTCACGGGGCGATCTTTTCGCGCCTGATGGAGACGATGCCGCTGGGCGGCGTTCTTGCGGTTCAGATGCCGCGCAATTTCAACGAGCCGTCGCACCGGATCATCCGCGAGGTGGCGCAAAGCGAGAAATGGGCCTCAAAACTGGCCGCGCTCGGCCTGCGAGAGCCTGTTTTGCCGCCGGAAGCCTATTTCGAGATCTTGAAGGGGCATGCGGCATCGATCGACATCTGGGAAACCGTCTATGTCCAGGCGCTCAACGGAGAAGATCCAGTGCTCGATTGGATCAAGGGCACGGCACTCACGCCCTATCTTGCCGCGCTCGATCACAGGCAAGTCGAACTTTTTCTTGAAGAACTCGCCGTGAAGTTGCGTGAGGCCTATCCGCGAAGTTCTTCTGGAATCACGCTCTTTCCATTTCGTCGGGTCTTCATCGTGGCGACAAGATGACGATTTCGTCACAGTCAAACACTGTACCCGCCGCCGCCAATCGTTAAACTCAACTGATCCGAATCACCTCTGGGGGAGGTACAAGATCTATGGCCCTAGTGATCACCGTGGCGCAGCAAAAGGGAGGTTCCGGCAAGACCTCGGTCGCCGCGCATTTGGCTTGCGCCTGGGCGGGTCGGCAGTTGAATGGATCGGCGCGCAAACTGGTGCTCATTGACCTTGATCCCCAGGAGAGCCTGACCACCTGGTTCCGTTTGCGCGAGGAAAAACTTGGTCCTGACGCCAACATAGCGCTGAAGCCGGCAAGCGGCTGGCGCGCGACGAGCGAAATTCAGCGCGCGGGCCGCGATGCCGACATCATCATCGTTGACAGCCCGCCGCAGTCCGAAACCTCGACCAGGATCGCGATCCGCGCCGCCGATATCATCATCGTGCCGTGTCAGCTTTCGCCGCTCGATGTGTGGGCCTCTCGGCCCATCCTCGAGATGATCGCGCGAGAGAACCGCAGCGCGCTTGTCGTCCTCAATCGCGTGCCCGCGCGCGCCAATCACGCCGAGGAGCTGGTGAGCCAGCTCAAGCGTGACCGCGTGCCGCTGGCACGTGCGGCGCTGGGCAATCGCGTCGCCTTCACCGCAAGCCTCATGGAGGGGCTGGGCGTCGTTGAAAGCGATCCCCACTCCGTGGCCGCGGCCGAAATCCGCCTCCTGGCTTCCGAGGTCTTGCGCAAGGTGGCCTGATCGCCCGATAAGGCAGGGGTCATGCGCGATGAACCCCTGACCGTCCTTGCGGATATCGGCGGCACCAATGCCCGCTTTGCGCTCTATGCAAGGGGGCGCGGACTGGCGCCCGTCACCGTCCTTTCGACACGCGATTATGAAAGTGCATGCGCCGCCTTTGGCGCCTACCTTGATGCGCAGGGGCGCCCGGCCATCCGCGCCGCCGCCGTCTGTGCCGCTGGTCCCCATCTGGGCGACGCGATCGCGATGACGAACTGCCCCTGGACCGTGTCGAAGGCAGAGATCGCCGCCGGCACCGGCACCGGCCGCATCATGCTCTGCAACGACTTCGAAGCCATCGCGGCATCATTACCCCATCTCAAGGGGGATGACGTGACGCCGATTGGCTCTGGCCTTCCCGACAAGGAGGCCCCGAAGGCCGTGCTCGGCCCGGGAACGGGGCTCGGTATGGCCGCCGTGATCAGCGTGGCGGGGCGTTGGCACGCGCTTGCAAGCGAAGGCGGGCATGCCGATCTGGCGCCCTCCAATGCCCGAGAACTGGCGATTCTTGCGCATCTGCTGCCGCGCCTTGGTCATGTCTCGGCCGAGCGGCTGCTCTCAGGACCTGGCCTTGCCCTTCTGTGGCGAACCTTGGGCGAGCTCGACGGGGCGCAATCTGCAGAGGCGCTGTCCCCCAGCGAGATCGCCGCCCGCGCCCGGAAGGGGGGCGATCCGCGCGCCAGGGAAGCGGTTGCGCTCTTCACCGGCTGGCTCGGCGCGGTCGCGGGCGACCTTGCGCTCACCTTGAATGCAAGGGGCGGCATCTATCTGGCGGGCGGCATCATCCCGGAATGGGGCGATCAGTTCGACGGCGCGCTTTTCCGCAGGCGTTTCGAGGCGAAGGGGCGCTTTGCCGCCATCATGGCGCGCATCCCCGTTTGGCGGATAGACTTGAAGTATGTGGCCCTGTGGGGCCTTGCGCATCTGTCTTCGGCCACGGGAGAGGCACCATGACGCCAGAGGGATGGGTGAGGACGGGCGCCCGCAATCTCATCACCGATGTGCCAGGGATCGAGGTTGGCGAGGCGCATGACCAAGGCGTCATGACGGGCGTCACTGTCGTGCTTCCAAAGGGCCGGGCTCAAGCGGGCGTGTCCGTCATGGGCGGCGCGCCCGGCACGCGCGAGACCGATGCGCTCGAGCCGCATAATCTGGTGGGCAGCCTCGATGCGGTGGTGCTCGCTGGCGGCTCGGTCTATGGGCTCGCGGCGGCAGACGGTGTCACCGCCTGGCTTGCCGCCCGCGGCCGGGGATATGTGATCCCCGGGTCGGATCTCGTTGCGCCCGTTGTTCCAGCGGCCATCCTCTTTGATCTCTTGAATGGCGGAAATAAGGATTGGGGCGAGGTCCCGCCTTATCGAGATCTGGGCTTTAGGGCCTGTGCCGCTGCGGGTGCGGGCGTCACGCTTGGCAATGCGGGCGCGGGGTATGGGGCGGTCGCAGGCGCCTACAAGGGCGGGCAGGGCACCGCCTCGGCGATCAGCGCCCAAGGGTTCACAGTTGGCGCGATCGTCGCAGTCAATGCGGTGGGCTCGCCCGTCATTCCAGGCACGCAAACGCTTTGGGCCTTTGCCCTTGAGCAGCAGGGCGAAATGGGCAATCAGCATCCGCCCGTCTTGCCCGTTGGCGGGATCAGCCTGGGGCTGCCCGAGGACATGAAGCGCCCCGGCGGCACGCGCGAGAACACGACGATCGGCGTCATCGCCACCGATGCGGCGCTGAGCCCTGGCGAGGCCAAGCGGCTCGCCATCATGGCGCAAGGGGGCTATGCGCGCGCGCTGCGCCCCAGCCATACGGGATTTGACGGCGATGTGGTGTTCGCCTTGTCGACGGGGGCGATGCCGCTGCCAGAGCCGCGCGCGCTGGGCCTGTTGGCGCTGGGATCGCTCGCAGCCGATGTCATGACAAGGGCGGTCGGCCGCGCGGTTTTTGAAGCGCAATCCTTAGGGCGCTGGCGCGCCTATCGCGAGCTGCATGGAAAGCCGATCGGGCACGGCTGAAGGGGCGGGAGCATCACCCTGGCGGCGGCGCGGAAGGGGGGGAATCCTCAACCGTCATGGACCCGGCGAAAGCAGGCCAACACCTTATCCGCCATCATCGTCCTTCGAGGGCGCCGATGCGCCGCCTCAGGATGAGGATTTTATAGAGGTCCTCACCCAGAGGTGGCCGCATCTGCGGCCCACGAAGGGTGAGGATCTCCCCATCATTGTCATGGCCCAGCTTCGACCGGGCCATCCATGCTGCGCAGACAGACCCCACCCGGGCGCGTGCCGCGTCCGGCCGTCCTTAAGAGGAGATCGTTGGCACAGGTCCCGCCACACCCATCGAGGGCCGCGAAGCCTGCAGATGGCACTTGCGCTTGGGCGCCATTCCCCCTAGTTTCCGCGCCCTACCGCACAAGGGGAACCGCCAGGGGCCCTTGCGGCGTCATGGGCACCCGTAGCTCAGCTGGATAGAGCACCAGACTACGAATCTGGGGGTCAGAGGTTCGAATCCTTTCGGGTGCGCCATATCAAGTTTATCACCGTCCGCATCGCCGGTCCCGGTCACGAACTGGTCACGTTGACCGAGACGGCGCGAGGGTCCCGCCTGGCAAGCACGAGGTCCCATCCATGGGGTCATCAATGGCCTCCGTGAACGTCTCTGACCCCTGAATGGCGGTTCTGTTCTAATTCTGACATTCGGCGGCGCCTACTCGGAGGGCCGGAGATCGCCGAAAGACGTCAGCCGTGTCAGAGGCCGTTGCTTATCTGCGGCGAGCCGAAGCCAGCATCCAGTCGGCAGCGATGAGGTTCAACGTCCAGCTGGACCATGCCACGATTTGATATGCATCCTCGAAACGAAGTCCGACGAAGTAGATCAGGACGCCAAGCTCCGCGCGGAGCGTGGCGGCGGCGAACGTCATTGCGTACGAGCGGATCATCCACACACGATGGCGCTCGAAGTCACCGTTTCGGGCCGCGCGGACGGCGAGCCATGTCGCCGCGGGCCACAGGATCGCCAACGCCATAAATCCGGCGGACGAGACGGGCGAGCCGAAGCTCGTGGGCGCCAGCCAAGCGCCAGCGGCGGCCGACGCCAGAACGCTTGCAACATAGACCCGCCCCAAGACTCGGTGGAGCGCGGAGACTGGAGTTCGCTTCGCCAGCAAGAACTGCATCGGCCCCACGAGGAGCGCCAGACCGCCCATCGACACATGGACGAGGAGCGCAAGCCGCTCGGCGGCATGGATCTCACGTTGCACAATGAACGGAAACGCGTCGGGCGGCTTAGTAAGGTATTGCGCCGCGTAGATGGCCACGCCGAGGGCGGTCGCGCTTAGCGCGAAGAGCGCGACGAAGGCCCGCACGTTCGCGTTCATGGCCGGCTGAGCCGAACGGTGAGCGCGTTCGATCCTTCGGTGAGACGCACCCTCGCCCGAGCCCAGGCCGGCGGTCCGAACAGTCCGCGGGCATCGCCGGACGCCGCCGTCGGCTCGGAGGGAATTCCGAACAAACCCCTCGTCAGCCGGCCGTCGCCGTCCACGTCATGGTGAACGAGCACGGCGCACTCGCCGGCGGGCACGGTCAGGGTCGCGGCGACCGAGGCGGCGGAGGCGTCCAGCACCACCGCCGCATCCGCTTGGAACGCGCGATAAGCGCGCTCCGAACAGAAGGCGGCGACCCGAACTTGGCCGGCCAGCGGCGCGATCCCGGCGGCGGTGATGGTCAGCTCCGCCTTTGCTCCGTCCGTCGGCGTCGCGCTTGCTATTGCTGGGAGCGCCAGCACGGCGATAATACACTGCCTCATGCGCATCGTCGTTCTCCACGGATCGATGGTGCGAGTATTGCTGGGCGGAAAGCTGCGTCACGGCCGTCTTCGTGGGCTGTACCGGCGATTGCGCGAAAGGGCGGATTGGATGGTTGGCGAAGCGCGAACGGACCAGGAGACGACCACCGCCCAGCGCCTCGCCCCACAGGCGGGACTGGTGATCGGAGCCGGCGCGTTCTTCGCCGTCGCCTCGCCGTTCGGGGCGGTGACCTACCTGCCCGAGTTGGCAAGGTTCGGCTATTGGGTCGCCTTGCTTCTGATTGCATTTGTTGCGGCGCGCTGCATCGATTGGGCGCTGGATCGCGTCCGAGTCGCCCCGTCCCGAATGTCGCTCGCGCTGCTGCGGTCGCTCATCGCCGCCCCGCCGGTGTGGTTCACGATCTTGGGCGTTCAGACGTTCATCGCCCGGCCGGTGCCGGGGCATTTCCTGCCGGAGCTACTGGGGTGCGTCTGGACCGTGTGCATCGCACTGTTCGCGGTCGCCGCGCTCGTGGAGCGCCGGGCGCCGGCATCAATCGCCATCGCACCGCCGCTGCGCGACGCCACGCCTGCGCCGTCGCCGCCGGAGCCGCCTTCCGGCCTGCAGGCGCATTTGCCGCTCAAGCTCCGCGGCGCGGAGATTCAGGCCTTGAGCGCCGAGGATCATTACGTGCGTGTGCATACGGACCGCGGCGAGCACCTCATTCTCATGCGCCTTTCAGATGCAATCGCCACGCTGCCGCCGGACGCGGGCGTGCGCATCCATCGCTCCTGGTGGGTGGCGGTAAGGGCGGTCCAACATGTGGAGCGGGAAAACCGCGGCGCGCGCGTCGCGCTAAAGACTGGCGCCGTCGCCCGCGCGTCTCGGGCGGGCCTTAGCGAGCTGCGACGACTTGGCTTTCTATAGATTGATGCTTCCGAGCAAATGGAGCCCTCGCATGGGGGGCATGTCCTGCGGTCCGACTCAGGCCACGGGCGCAGCCAGCACCACCGCCGCCGACAGCAGCATCGCCAGCCTCAGGCGCATCCGGCTCTCCCCCCTTGCGGGCCTACCGGAGATTTCCATGGCCGCGCCCGCCCGGCAAGCGGCCGGCGAGGCGGTCAGGGCGGCGCCGGCGGCAAGCAACGACCGACATGGCGGTCACGGGGCCGATGGTCCGTACCGCACCAGGGCCGCGCCCGGGCCGCTCCCGCGCGTGGACGGCAGGATCTGCCCGACGCCCCAGCTCATGCCAGCGGCAGGATCGGGCCAAACACGTGCATTTTTCGATTCAGGTCGGCCGTCTTGTATGGGGCCCATCCCGGTCGGCCGATGACTTGGCGGGGCCGGAGATCAGAGGAAAAACAACCACGTACCGGTTCCCAGTTTCACCCTTTCGGGTGCGCCATTTCCAGGTTATCACGACATCCGACGTCGGTCCTTGCCACGAGTTGGTCAACTTACCGCGACGGCGCGATGGGCCCGCCTGGCAAACCTTAGGCGCCACCCGGGGGCCATTATTGGCCTTCCTGGACGTCTCTGAGCCCTGAATGTCTGTTCTCTTCCAATTCTGACATTCGACGGCGCTTACTCGGAGGGCAGGAAATCGCCGAAAGCGGTCTTAGCACCGAAGAGAGATACGCGGCCACGAGCGAACCTCGATCGATGCCCTCGACTGCCGGCTCGGCACTCAACCCTGCCGCTTAGCCGATGATCATGTTGAGCGCGGCTGACCCCAGTAGTTTCCGACCGACCAAACATGCCCATCCGGCGAACGGCAGGAAAACTCTCGCGCGCCGTAGGGCGTATCGTGTGGCTGCGTGATCATCTCGCCGTTTGCCGCGAGAACGCGTGCCGCTACGGCCTCGACATCCTCGACTGCGATGCACACGCACTGGTTTGTGCCGTTGAGCCGCTGAGGGCTGTGCATGCCGTAGGCGTCGTCCGCCTTGTCCGGTTGGAGGAAAAGCAAATGATCCCCCATTCGCATCTCGGCATGTAAAATCTGTCCGCCATGGTCGGCGATAAAGTGCGTCTCAAACCCGAGCACCTTCACCAACCAGTCGATCTCGGATCTGGGGTCAGAGACACGCAGATTAGCAAAAAGTCCGGGTGAGCGTGTCATCAAGTTCCTCCTGCGCTTCGTAAACAATTCTCGATCCGGGGCGCGAACCAATCAAAAGCGATCGCAGGTTGTACTGCTCACTGATTGTCCGCCATCAATTGCATGATCCAACGCATCGCACCCTCCCCGAATATCGGAACATTACCGCGATCGCTGCAGAACGCACTATAGCGAGACGAACTCCGGGCTCCAACTTTGGAGCGGTGAACGGCAGGAACGGGCCAATTCCAGCCAATCGAACGCTTTGGTTTCTATGTCCCGTAGTCCGCTGATGGCGGCCATTCGCAAACGCCGCAAGCGTGGCCAGGTCGCGGCGGCTGAAGGGGGCGGCGGTCATGAGTGGAAGCCTCGCACATCCTGCCCCGCCGGGCTTTTAGGATCGCCGGGAGTCGGCGCTCGAGGGCGCCTCCCTGCATCGAAATCTCGCGGATGCCAGCGCCCATCGGGGCCCGTCGTTTTTTTGTCGGCCCCGCTTGAACCTTTGAGGGGCATGACTATTTCAACTGCTAAGCGGACCGGGCCCCTCTGACGGTTGCCCTCGGGCGATTGTGATGTCGGACCGCATCGGGAGCATCCCGGTGTTGGCGCGGACGTTTCGACGGCCACCCAGACAACGCGCTCCCGACTACTCGAAACAAGAGGAGCACGTCATGTCGGTACGTCATTTCAAAGCGCTGTTGTTCAAGGCGGCGAAAATCCAAAAAGAGATCGATAGGGAGCAGAAGGCGGCGCGTCCGGACTGGATGCGACTACTCAAGCTGAAGAAGCTGCGCCTGGTCCTGGAAGACCGGCTGCAACGATTGGGGGCCGCTGCCGCGCCACCGCAGCTGCGGTCGATCCGCGTGCGCGCGTGAAATCCTCCCTCAACTTCAGACTTGGAGCCCCAACAATGCCTCTCACCATTTCTCCCATTGACGGCGCACCGATGCGGCAGATCAACCGCTATGGCATCGAGTTCGATGTCTGCCCGACGACCGGCGGCGTCTGGCTCGACAAGGGTGAACTCGACAAGCTGATCGCGCTGGTGCGCGAGGAGACGCTGAGCGAGCAAACCCGCCAGCGCGGTCATGGCCGCTACCGTGACGAGGATGATGACGATGATCACCATCGCCATAACCGACACAGCGGCGGCCGGCGCTCGCGGCTTTTCGACCTCTTCGATTTTTAACTCCCCCGGAGCGCCGCGCGACGCGGCGCTCCTTCGCTTTCTCGCGCAGGAAGGAGGCGCGAACATGAACCTGATCAAGACTGGGATCTTGCTCGCTGCGCTGATCGCGCTGTTTGGATGGGTCGGTTGGTCGCTCGGCGGCCAGGCCGGCATGCTCTTCGCGCTCGCTGTCGCGGCGATGATGAACATCGGCTCCTACTGGTTCTCGGACAAGATCGTCCTCAAGATGTACAATGCGCAGCCGGTCGATCATGGGCGGCTGCACGCCATGACGGCGGAGCTCGCAGCGCGTGCGGGATTACCGATGCCGCGACTCTTTGTGATCGACAATCCCCAGCCCAATGCGTTCGCCACCGTGCGTGACCCACAGAATGCGGCGATCGCGGTGAATACGGGCCTTGTCGATCTGCTGACGCAGCGCGAGTTGCGCGGCGTGATCGCGCACGAACTGGCACACATCAAGAACCGGGATACGCTGGTGATGACGTGACGGCGACGATTGCCGGCGCTATCTCGATGATCGCCAATTTTGGCATGTTCTTCGGCGGCGGGCAGCGGGATGTCCAAAGCAGCAATCCCTTGATCGGTCTGCTTGTCCTCATCCTCGCGCCGATCGCGGCCATGCTGGTGCAATTGGCGATTTCGCGCACGCGTGAGTATTCGGCCGAACGGCCGGGCGGCGAGATCAGCGGCGATCCGCTGGCGCTGGCCTCGGCTCTGCGCAAGCTCGAACACGGCGCGCGTCATATCGACAACGCCGAAGCCGAAGCCAATCCGGCGACTGCGCACATGTTCACAATCAACCCGCTGAGCGGGCTTGGCATGGACGACCCTTTTGCCACGCACCCAACACGGCCAATCGCATTGCCGAGCTTGAGGAGCAGGCCGGACGAGGTCTCGCGGCGGCATAGGGATTTGAGTTTAGGTCGCGGACGCACCGCGCCCTTGCAGCAACTCGACTGCAGGGGCGACGGGCGTGCGCATGGTCAACATCGAACTGCGGAAGGTCGATATGGACGCTCTACTTGGATTTTTGACCGCCGATTTCCTGGGCAAGGACGTTTGGATCTGGGTTGCCTTCATCGCTGCGGTGGGCGCCTTGCTGGTGTTCGACCTCGGTGTCGTGAACCGTGATGACCATGAGATCGGGGTCAAGGAATCGCTCGGCCTCTCTGCCTTCTACATTGCGATCGGCCTCGGCTTCGCCGGGGTCGTGTGGTCATTGTACAACAATGCCTCACCTATCGGTTCTATTGATCCGCAATTGCTCGCCGTCACGGACGCAGAGCGCGCCTGGACCGCCGTGCAGCTCTATCTGACAGGCTTTGCGGTCGAGAAGACACTCGCTCTCGACAATGTTTTCGTCATCTCGCTCGTCTTCACCTATCTCGCCATCCCTCGCCTTTATCAGCATCGCGTGCTGTTCTGGGGCATTATCGGCGTCATCGTGCTGCGCGCGCTGATGATCGGCTTAGGCGCCGCCCTCGTGAGCCAATTCTCCTGGGTGCTCTACCTCTTCGGCGCATTTTTGATCCTGACCGGCGTCATGATGTTCCGAAAGGGCGATCACGAGCCGGATATGAGCCAGAACAAGATTCTAAACTGGCTGAAGCGCCACATGAACGTCACGCCGGAGCTGCATGGCAATCGTTTCCGCGTGGCCCTCCCTGACCCGAAAACGGGCAAATTACGCTGGTTCGCGACGCCGCTTCTGCTCGCTTTGATGTTTGTCGAAATCGTCGACCTCATCTTCGCGGTGGACAGCGTGCCGGCGATCTTCGCCATCACAACCGACCCCTATATCGTCTATACGTCGAACATCTTTGCGATCCTTGGCCTGCGAGCACTCTTCTTCGCGCTGGCCGCCATGGTGCATCGTTTCCAATATCTAAAATACGCGCTCGCGCTGACACTCGTCTTCATCGGCTCGAAGATCTTCCTGGGC
Source organism: Alphaproteobacteria bacterium (assembly GCA_013389115.1). Lineage (GTDB taxonomy): Bacteria > Pseudomonadota > Alphaproteobacteria > Micropepsales > Micropepsaceae > JACADY01. The sequence goes on along the minus strand of JACADY010000014.1, from coordinate 57,862 downwards.
GATCTCTTCGAGAGTGGCAAGTTTCCGGCGCCATGGTCGCTTGCGATTACGCTTGGCCTTATCGGCTCGGGCGTCGCCTATTCGCTATGGAAGACCCGAAGTGGCGGCAAGAGTATCGCCACGACGACAGGTGCGCTGCATGGGTGAGAGCATCTTGGCGGCTGCGAGCGCCAACCTCCTCGCGCCCCCTATCTTGTTCTTCACCCTGGGCGCGCTGGCGGGGTGGGCGAAGTCCGATCTTTCCATTCCCGATCAAGCAGCCAAGACGCTCGCGCTTTATTTGATGCTTTGTATCGGCTTCAAGGGCGGTGTCGAAGCCAACGCCAGCGGGTTTTCTTCCGACCTGCTGGCGGCGGGCGGCCTTGGGCTTGGACGGTCGGCGGCGGACGCATGAGCGACCCCAATTCGCCGAACATGGTCGTTGAGCATGCGGCGAGTAGCGGGCCGCTTCGCAGTGTAATCCAGGCATCGCTGATGAACGCCCGCGCTTCAGATCTATCTCAAACGGCGACACTCAACGCGACCCGGCTCAAACCGCCCGTAGATGGACGCTCGCCGCCGAACTTTCGGCGCGCACCCTTCCTAAGCGGCCAATGGATGCCGGCGCGTTCGCGTGACCATCAAGTGTACCATCGGCTGACAGCATGCGTCGTCTTCAAGATGTCTTCCTGGTGGACCTCACCTTCTTCGTGGGCGGCTTCGCACTCAGGAACCCCGCGAGAGTGGCCGCCGCCTCGCGTGTGGCCTCTTCGATCGGCGGGGCGCTTCCGCGCTCAATCTGCCGGGCGTAGTCAGCAGCTTGTACAAGGGAGATGAGAAAGGCTCGCCTCATCCGCGTTGCCAGGACCCGATTTGGAATGCCCCGGAGGCGATCGATCACCAAACTCCTCATCATTTCCAGACTGGGCATTCCAATATCGCCGATAAGGTCGGCTATATCGAACCTTGGGTCCGTCGCCAGCTGCATGCAGAAGCGTGCATAGAGGCGACCGTCTTCCCGCAAACATGCCGCCATGAACGGCGCTATGGACGCCTCCAGCACGGCCTCGATGCCGACGCCCTTCTTATCGGCGCTCAGCTCGACCAGGCGAGCAAAGCGCACTTGTTCAATGTCGCGGTATCGGCTGGCGAATACTTCCTTGATCAACGCGTCCAAACCGCCGAAGTGGTAGTGCAGCGCACTCTCGTTGCGCGCGCCAGCAGCCCGCGTGATTTCCTTCACTGAGACGCCGCCAAGTCCTTTCTCGGCGAACAGGCGCTCGGCCGCGCGAACCAACGCGGATTTCGTATCTTGCATCATGGGGTGCTGTGCCGGGTTGACAAATTAATGTACTCCATTAAATCATCCTCGCGCAAGCAAGGGTAGGCGAACGCGCGATCAAGGAGGTAAAGAGAGATGGCTATCAAGACTGTGAATTTCGGTGGTGTTGCGGCGCTCTTGAGCGCCGTCTGCATGCTCAACCCTTCCGTTGCCGCCGCCCAGGCGAGGGATCCGGTACAACTGATCAGCGAAGCGGGCGCCAACGGTGACGGGGCGGTATCCTGGGTCGAAGTCATTGCCATGCGGACGCAGACGTTCGCGCGCCTGGATCGCAACAAGGACGGCCTCATTTCGGCCGCCGATCGCCCGCGGGGCGCCTTCGGCGTGCGCTTCGATCAAGCGTACGCCAGCGTCAAATCGCAATTCGACGCGAACGGCGACAATCTGGTCTCTCGCGCGGAGATGGTGGACGCTCCATCGCCCGTCTTCGATCTCGGCGACACCAACGGTGATCGCATCTTGAGCGCAGAAGAGTTGGCGGCATTGCGGAGCGCCGCTCGGAATAAATGATCGCATTCTGACGGTCACCGCCGTCACTCGATGTCCTGACGCGGCGCCTTGCAACATGCCGGGCGCCGCCGGGTTACTCCCGCAGCCGTTATCATTGAGACCCTGCCGATGAAAATCCTCCGGACTCCCGACGAGTGTTTTGCCCATCTTGAGGATTTTCCCTACGCGCCGCGCTACACAACGATCCGCACCGCCGATGGGAGCGCGTTGAGAATTCACCACGTGGATGAAGGCCCGCGCGATGGGTCGATCGTGCTGTGCATGCATGGGGAGCCAGCCTGGTCTTATCTCTATCGCAAGATGATCCCCCCGCTTACGACGGCCGGGCTTCGCGTCATCGCCCCCGATCTTCCTGGTTTTGGAAAATCCGACAAGCCCGCTGATCGGGAGAACTACACGTATCAGAGCCAGGTCGACTGGATGAATGCGTGGCTGCTCGCCAATGATTTGAAGGGCATCACGTTCTTCGGCCAGGACTGGGGCGGCGCCGTCGGTCTGCGTGTGGTCGCGGATCACCCTGATCGTTTTGATCGCGTCGTGGTCTCGAACACAGGCCTGCTCGTGCCGCCGGAAGACGCGCCAGAAGAAGAACTCCGCGCCGTAGAAGCGCTGAAGGCCAGCCCGCGCACGCCAACGCTCATTGAAATGGGCCGCGCGCTCCAAGGCATGACGCGCGGAAGCAAGCTCGTGAACTTCGCCACGTGGCAAAAGTTTGCCTGGGAAACTGAAGACTTTCCCGTCGGCGTGCTGATGTATTTCGGGACGTCGCGCGATTCGCGCTTCTCGAACGCCCTCAATTTGGGGCTTCGAAAGATTGGCCTGGGCAAGATTGCGAGATCTCCTTTGGTGAAGGCCTATGAAGCGCCTTACCCCGACGTGCGCTACAAAATGGGCGTGCGCGCGATGCCAAGCCGCGTGCCGCTGCTGCCGGGCGACCCATCGACTGAAGCTCAACGCAAAGCGTGGGAGGTCTTTGAGAAATTCGAAAAGCCCCTCCTGTGTGCATTTTCTGACGACGATCCAATCACCGCGACTCAGGCGGCCGAATTCAAGAGACGGGTTCCCGGCGCAAAAGGGCAGCCACACAAGACGATCTCAAAAGGCGGGCATTTCGTTCAGGAAAACGCGCCTGAGGAGCTCTCCCAGGCGATCATCGATTTCATCGAGGCCACGCCAGCGCACGCGCTGCCGACCTGACCAATCGGAGGGCCAGCCCATGACGTCCACGACGCTCGACAAAGATTCAATCAAACAGAAATACGCCCAAGAGCGCGCGAAACGTCTGCGCCCTGACGGCAATGCCCAATATCTGGCGCTGGATGACAAATTTCCGGAAATGGCTGCTGACCCGCATATGCCGGTTAAGGCGCGCGAACCGGTCACAGATCACGTCACCTTCGCTTTCGTGGGCGCGGGGTTCTCGGGGCTCGTTGTTGGCGCCCGCCTCAAGGAAGCGGGGATCAGCGACTATCGACTCATCGAGAAAGGCGGCAATGTAGGCGGCACTTGGTATTGGAACCGCTATCCCGGCGCACGCTGCGATACGGCAGCCATGATTTATCTGCCTTTGCTGGAAGATACAGGCTACATGCCAAGCGAGAAATATGTGCGCGGCCCAGAAATTCGCGCCCATTGTGAACGCATCGCCAATCAGTACGGGCTCTACGACAGGGCGCTATTCCACACCGAGGTCAACACCATCGAGTGGCACGAAGCCGAACAAGTCTGGCGGATCAGAACCAATCGCGGCGATGATTTCACGGCGAAGTATGTCGGCATGGGCACCGGCCCGCTCCACGTTGCAAAACTGCCGGGTATCCCGGGCATCGAGACCTTCAGGGGCAAGTCGTTCCACACCAGCCGTTGGGATTATGACTATACTGGCGGTGATGCGGACGGTGCGCCCATGGACAAGCTCGCTGACAAACGCGTCGCCATTATCGGGACAGGCGCGACAAGTGTTCAGTGCATCCCGCCGCTTGCAAAGTCGGCCAAGCAACTGTTCGTGTTCCAGCGTACGCCATCCTCGGTTGATGTGCGCAATAACCATCCCATTGATCCCACATGGTTCAAATCCATCGCCAGGCCGGGCTGGCAGAACCGCTGGATGGACAATTTCGTCGAGAACACAGGCGGCGGCATTCCGTCAGAGGACTTGATCGATGATGGCTGGACGGAAATCTCGCGCCGCATTCGTGAAAAGGCTCTGAAAGGTACCCCGCTCTGGCTCGCAAAGCTCGGCATGCGCGTTCACAAGGCCCTGAAGCGTTCGCCGAGGCAGCCGGACCTAAGGCGTTTGCGCTCGGCGTTCGAGGAAGCGGATCTCGAAAAGATGGAGCAGCTCCGCCCTCGCGTCGACGCCGTCGTCGCCGACGCGGGCACGGCCCAAAAGCTGAAAGCCTGGTACTCGCAACTCTGCAAGCGGCCCTGTTTCAGCGACGAATACTTGCCGTCATTCAACGCGCCGAACACGACGCTGGTGGACACTAACGGCAAAGGCGTGGAGCGGATCGATGAGACGGGCCTTGTCGCCAATGGCGCTCACTACGAAGTCGACTGCATCATCTATGCGTCGGGCTTCGAGTTCGGTGCCAATTTCCAGATGAAGAGCGGGTTCGATCTCAAAGGCCGCGGCGGCAAGATGCTCTCCGAGTATTGGGGGAACGGCATGCGGACATTGCACGGCATGCAGGTGCACGGCTTCCCGAACTTCTTCTCGGTTCAGATGAACCAGGCCGCAAACTATGCTCTCAATATTCCTCACAACATTGTCGATCATGCAAAAACTATTGCGCAGATCGTCAAACGCGCCGAGGCGGCGGGCTTTTCCGAAGTCGAGCCAACCCGCGAGGCTGAAGTCGCCTGGGTCGATTTGATCCTGACCACCGGACCTTCTCTAATCGCCTCACCCGATTGCACGCCCGGCTTCTGGAACAATGAAGGTCAGGGTTGGGACAAGAAGTTTCGGCAAACGCAGGGCCATCCGGGAGGACCAAAAGCGTTCTTCGATCACATGAACCGGTGGCGCGCAGCTGGCGACTTCAAAGGCTTGCACTTCGCGAAGAGAGGGCGCGCGCAAGAGCGTAGTGGGAGAAGACAATGACAAAGTTGTGGGGCGCGCTGATCATCATCGGCGTGATGCTAACCCTGATCGGGCTCGCCGGCATGTTTCGACCCGAACGCGTCGCTGAAGTTCTGGGCTTTGCCTTGACCAATAGCGAGGCGACGGGCCAGATGCGAGCGATCTTTGGAGGGCATCATTTGGCCATGGGCGCGGTTTGCATCTATGCCGTCGTCCGCCAAAGACTTGATCTGCTCCTACCCATTGGCGCGATCGAGGCGCTAATCCTCGTCGGGCGGGGGTTGGCTGCATTGAAGGGTGAGTTTGGTCCCGCGTCGATTGTTCCGACCGTCATCGAAATTTTCGCGGCGACGTTTCTCATCACCGTCTCCATGCGTGCGGCGAAGCGTTGATCGCCTCAAGCCGAGAGCGGCTATTTCCGTGGCCGATAATTTCAAGGGAGAGCGAGCATGCGGAAGCGGATTCTCTGACTGGCCCCCACGGAGTGGTCCATTGGAAATATTAGTTTAGCGCTGCGTTTTGCGCCAGTGGCGAGGTCGGCCAAATGACGGACTCTGGTGCCGGTGGGCGGTATCCGACCGTGGAGTGTGGCCTGAGAGTGCTGTAATACCGTCTCCATGCCTCGATGACGATCTTGGCCTCCTTGAGCGTGTAGAAGATCTCCCCGTTGAGCAGCTAACCGCGCAGCTTTCCATTGAACGATTCACAATAGCCATTATCCCAAGGGCTGCCGGGTTCGATGGAGGCCGTCTTGGCCCCGGCGGCGGCGATCCATTCTCGAAGAGCAAGGGCAACAAGCTCCGGCCGTTGTCGGATCGAATGTGCACCGGAACGCCGTGCAGGATGAAGAGATCGGCAATGGCATCGATCACGTCGGTGGCTTTGAGCTTCCTTGCCACACGAATGGCCAGCGCCTCCCGCGTGAACTCATCGATGATACACAGCATCCGGCAGGCCTTCCCGTCATGGGTTCGATCCGCGACGAAGTCATAGGACCAAACATGGTTGGGCTGCGCCGGCGCCCGGCTCTTCGACTGGGGCGCGCTGGAGTAAATGTCAAATTTGCGCCATAAGCTGAAGCCCTAATGTATCTCCCACGCGAGGACGAACGACGTGCAGCTCGCACAAGTGCCACCATTCAGGCTGGGCGAGCTTGAGGTACGTCCTGCCGAACGCACGATCGTCTTCGCCGGTGGACGAGAAATTCTTGAACCACGCGTGATGGAGGTTCTCGTCACGCTTGCAAAGGCGGACGGTCGTGTCGTTGGCCGCGATGAACTCGTCGATGCCTGCTGGGGAGGCCGGGCGGTCACAGACGACGCTGTCAATCGAGCCGTCTCGCGCGTCCGTCGCGTGTCTGAGTTGCACGATGGCCCCACCTTCACGCTGGAGACAATTGCCAAGGTCGGTTATCGCCTCGTTCTTGCGGAAGCGGCGCAAGCGGCGGAAGCAGCCAGCCTCAGCGTTGAGCCTGTGTCGGCTCCACAGGCGGAGCGTCATGCGCTTTTGCTCGGCCTGGCGTTGGCGGCGATCGCTGCTGTGATGGTAGCCTTCGCGGCTTTCATTTTGGAGCCTCGGCACACCCCGCCCGCACGGCCGGATCTGGGTCCGCTGACGCTCGCTGTCCTGCCGTTCGACGGCGTCAGCAAGAGTGATAATACTGAGTTTCTGGCAAAAAGCCTGCCGCTCGAGATCCGCAGTCGCCTGTCGCGCATGCGCGGCTTACGCGTAATTGCGGAAACATCATCCTTTGCCGTGGCGGCCGAACAGCTGTCGAGGCAAGAGATGGGGAGGAGATTGGGCGCGGATATTCTTCTTGGCGGCAGCGTGCGCGTGGAAGGGGAAATCACTCGCATTACCGTAGAACTCGTTGATGCGCCGTCAGCGACGGTCGCCTGGACGACGGACTACAATGGCGACGTGTCAAATCTGATGGCGGCGGAAGACGCCATCACGGTCGCCGTGCTGGAGCATCTCGCGCGCGAACTCGGCGACGAGAGGGTGCAGATTGTGACTCCGAGGAAGGCGGTCGATGCTGAAGTTCATCGCCTGCTCATGGACGCGCGCCAATGCATCATGAAGCGCCTCAGCCGAACATTCGCAGCTGATCAGGCCGCGGCTGAGGCGCTTGCCGATCGGGTGGAACAGGATTTGAATGACGTTCTTGCACGTGAACCTGAAAACGCGGACGCACTCGTCCTGCGCGCCTTCTTGGTCGCCCGAGGTGGAATTTCCACTTCGAGCGCCCAACGAAAAACGATCTTCGAAAGGCAGATGGAGTCAAAGGAGCTCGTAAACCGGGCCCTGCGATCGGACCCCGACAATCCTGCCGCGTTAACGGCGCTCGCGGAGTATCAGCGTCGCTTTGCATGGCAATGGAAGGATTCTGAGCGACTTTTTCGTCGCGCGTTGGCGATCGATCCCAACAACCCTGACACACATACTTGGTTCAGCTACTATTTAATGCTCGTCGGCCGGTGCACGGAGGCGGTCGAACAAGCCAATCTGGCGCAGCTGCTCGATCCCGTCAGTCCTTGGCGGCAGCTCGTCATGCCGCGTGCGCTGAAGTGCCAAGGATCGATGGCTGAAGCGGACCAGCTCTATAGAAAAGCACTCGACGCCAGCCGGGACAATGCCTTCCTCATTCGCGAAATCTATCTCAATTTCCTAGTCCGCCGCGACGGCTCGGCATTGCGCGCATTGGCGCGGCATGTGCGTGACGACCTCTGGCAGGGCGCTCCGTCAGCGCCTGTTGCGGCCGAAATCCTACGCATGGAGGCGGGGGCAGCGGCACTCGATGGAGATCCCGAAGCTCTCTTTGCGGTCATAGGCGCAGATGAGGATCAACTTTCCGAGTACATGACAGGACAAGCGCCGACGACCCTGGGTCGCTTCACGCCAGACGTGTACTGGACGTTATCACTCGAGGCGGCCATCGCAGGTCGGCCCGGATATGCAGCCGAACTTTACGGTCGCGCAATTGCGGGCCGGTCCCTTTACATTTCCGAAACGATGCCCTTCGGCACCTACGAGTTCACACCGGAAACACGCGCCGACCCAAGGTACCAGGCTATTTGGCGCGCCGATCCCGCGCTCAGTGAACTTGCTGCGCTCCGTCTCCAAGCTTTGCGCGAGGGGAAGATGGCCGGCATTTTGCCCGACGGCCGGTCGACCCAGGCCGCAAGCGTTTCGGCGGGCGGAGAGCAATGACGGGCACTGTTGCGCGGGCGTTACGCTGTGCTCGCCATCGTTCACCGCGAGCACGCCCCGAAAGAGCCCATTCGCCGTCGTTACGATAATGCTGCCCGGTTTCAGAAGCCCAAGCGTATTCCGGACGATAAGTGCCGCGATAATCGCCTGGCCCGAGATACCCATCTCGTGGTCTGGCGCAAAGTAGCGCAGGCGCACATCCGCAGGCTCCGAGGTGAGAATGAAGACCGTGTCCAGGCCGAAGGGGCGCGCGGGTGCAAGCATCTCACTTTCCCTCAACGCGTTTCCAGATTTACAGCGATGAGCGCCATGCTCGCGAATGTGCCGTCATTGGTCTGGTGGAAGCTGGCGTCCAAACCCGTGCCTATCGCGGCGCTCGCCCCAGACCGCGCGGGCCTCATTGAAGCGGGCTCTTTTACATGTTTCATTCTGCCTCCAGAAGAAATCATGGGCTGATCGAAGGGGGTGCCCAGATGTTCCGTGCTGTTTGTCTTCTCAACGCGTTGATGACGCTTCCCTTCGCGGCCGCCGTCTTCGCGGCGCCGTCCTTCACCTTTGACCAGTTCGGGCTCGAAATCGGGGCGGAAGGGGCAGCGGTGGCGCGCGGCTATGGCGCGGCGGCGCTTGGTTGGGGCCTTGCCTGTCTGCTTCTGCAGCGCGCCGCAGCGCGCGAAACCGCAACCGCCATGCTTGTTGCATCCCTCGCCTTCAATGGGGCCGAACTGCTGACCCAGGTTCCGATTGCACTCTCGGGTGTCGCCTCGGCGATGATCTGGACCACGATTATCGGCCATGCGGCGGTCGCTCTGCTCAGCATTGCCGCCTTCGCGCGCATGGGCACTGCTTCGACATAGCGCTGAAGGATCCGCGCGATGTCTTGGCGCAAGGTTCGCAGAAGTGCGGCTGTCGAACGGTTGCGCAGGCAAAATTAGGCGGCGCGACGCCCAAAGTCGGCAAATCATCGCAAAAATATCAGCCGGCGGCCGGGACAGCCCGCAGTGATGAGAGTAAACCCGTCATCGACGCGCCCGCAGGGGGGCATTCGGATTCCCAGCAATCTGAACCCTGGCGCGGAACCTCGCCGCCGCAAGCGGCGACCAGTTTTGACAAGGGGATGTCATGAAAGTGTTGAGAGTCTTGTTGCCGGCGGCTGTGGCTGCCGGCTTGGTCGTGTTGTCCGATGCGCCGGTCGATGCCACGGTGTTTCCAGCCCATGGCGGCTCGGGCGACAGCGCCGAAGAGCTGCGCTGCCCTGCGGGGCAGCTTCTTGTCGGTTTGAAGGGGCGGACCGGCTATTGGATCGATCAGGTTTCGCTGATATGCGCGCCTTTTGATCCGCAGACCTATGCGCGCGGAGCGTTTGTCGAAGTTGGGCCACGCGGCGGCAACGGCGGCAGCCCGGCCGAGCAATATTGCCAGGGCGATAGCGCCGTGCGGCAAATAAATTATGACATGCTGACTGCAGGCTTCAACGGTCCTGGGAAGTTCGCGCGGAGGATCGAATTCGCCTGCTCGCGCCCGCGCGATGGCGGCAGCGAGGGATCGGCTGTATTCGCTGGCAACTTGGCCTATTCGGCGACGGTGGGCATGACGGTCACGAATGAACTCGTCGTGTCCAGGCCGGAAATCCAGCACTGTCCCGGCAACGAATATGCCGTCGGGCTGAACCTGCGCTTCGGCAAGCACGTCAATGCGGTCGGCCTTATTTGCGATCAAGTTGTAAGCGCGCCGCCGGCTTCGGCGACCGGAATGCCACGTGAGGCCGTCGTGGCGGGCATGCAAGACAACATCGATCGCCCAGGATCCGATTTTGATCGATTTCAGATCAACGATCAGCGTCCGGATCGTTGCCAAAGCGAATGCAATCTGAAGAGCGATCGTTGCAAGGCATGGACCTATGTCCGGCCGGGCATCCAGGGTCAATACGCGGTCTGCTATTTGAAGAACGCTGTGCCGCAAGCGCGGGCCGACGCCTGTTGCATCTCAGGCACGGTTGAACGCTGGACGCCGGCCAGTGACCTGACCACAACGATGTCGCCCGGTAGTCTGTTCGACCAGAAGATCGGTGCGCCTGTCGCGCAAGGTCCGGCCTCGATGAGCGTGGCGTGCACCAATCCGAACGGCCAGCAGTGCGACAACTACGCCGAAGTGCCAGGTCAACTTGTGCCGGGTCAGATCCGTGTCAGCGCACCAACGACGCATTGTTCGAAAGTCATCTATACGGTCGCGTTCATGAAACACGGCGACGACGGTCTTCATGCGCTCCGGCAGATTTCCGCTTTCACCACGCGGCCCCTCGGGCCTGGCGAGAGTGACGAGGCCGCAATCGACGCGCGCGCAAGCCAGGCCCGCATCTACGCCTATGGCGTCCAGGGTGGCTGCAATCAAGGCTACATCGACAGCTGGGGCGTGACCGTGCAAATCATCCCGCAATAAAGACCGCGAGACTTCCCAGCGCACATCGCAGCAATGAGGCAGGAGCCGCCCCTTGGGGCGGCTCCTCCGCGCATAGCGCGATGACGCGCATGGCGCTCATGGTCATGCGCGCATGCGCCTGCAATGCGGGAAACGGGGCCGGCGCATTCCAGTCCCCGCCGATTGCCGCTCTGTTCGGCACGTGCTATGCGCAATGGGCATCAAATCAAAATGCGGGAGGCGACAATGCCACGTCAGCGCGATCCTTTCGACCTGCCCAGCTTTTGAGCGCTCCTCGAAGCGGCGCAAGGGTTTCCCTTCCGAGACATACGTGAAGCGCGGCGATCGAACGGTGCGCGGGCGATGTGGAGCTTATCGAAAAGCTCGGCCGCAACGACCTGTGTCCTTGCGGTTCACGGAGGTCGTTTCAAGCGCTGTTGCATGAAGAGCGGGCGCTTTGATGGTGCGGAACGATCATATTACTTCCGCGAGGACTGAGGGCGTGACGGGCGCTTCGCCATCAACGAGGATGGGCTGCGATGTGCGGAAAATTCACCCAGATGGCACGCTGGAAGGGCGTTGTGGCGTTTTCCCAGCCGCTGCAGGCCGCTACGGGCGCGAATGATGAGATCATCACCGCGACACCGATGCGACTTGCGCATGTCCTGCGGTTGGGCGCGGCGGGGCAGCGTGAAGTGGTGCCCATGCGCTGGGGCTTTTCCGACAAGCGCGCGGCAAATCCGGCCCGGCCAAAGCACATGCATGTGCGTGCTGAAACCATCGACACAAAGCCCACCTTTGCGACCGCCTTTGAAAAGGCGCGTGCCATCCTCCTTGTGCAGACCTTCAATGAGGGCGAGGACCTGCCATCGGGTAAGACCAGGCAATGGGTGATCACGCCGAAGGATGGCAAGCCGCTCGGCATTGCGGTGATCTGGGAGGAATGGGTCAACGGGCCTGAAAGACTGACGACCTTTGTCATGGTTACAGTGCCCCCGAACGATCTCATCGCGAAGGTAACGGATCGGATGCCGGCATTTCTGCGTCCTGAGGATTGGTCGGCGTGGTTGGGCGAAACGGGTGCATCTCTGGCCGAGGTCAAGGCGCTGTTGCGAACCTATGAGGACAGCGGCAACTGGGAGATGGCGGAACAGGCGCCGCCGAGGCGTGGCAAGCCTTCCTCAGGAGGCCCTGGCTTGTTCGGACGCTGAAGCCCAGCCCGCTCGCCCCGCCGCCTCACCGCGCCTTGAATGCCGGCAACAGCTTGAGCGCATTCTCCCGGTCAATGGCCTGCCGCAATTCGGGCGTCAACACGGGCGAATCCGCCAACGCCTGCGTCTCGAGGCTGATGACGATATCGGGCGCGAAGGGGAAATCGCTACCGAACAGGATGTGGCTGGGATCAACGAGCTGCAGAAGCGCCGACAAAGCATAGGGAGAAGGTGACAGTGCCGTGTCGTAGTAGAGCTGCTGCAGATAGTGGAGGACCCCTTTGGGCGCATTCTTCGCAAGCTCGGGCACCCCTTGCGCTAGCATCAGCCGCCACGCGATGTAAGGCACGAAACCGCCCGCATGGGAGAGGATCCAGCGGATATTCGCAAACCGCTCCAGCGTGCCGGTGAAGATTAGGTTTGCCGTCGCCCGGCTTGTATCGCACAGGAACTCGACGAAGAAGCCGGGATAATCAAGGCCGATCTTCGTGCTCGTTGGATGAATGTTCGGATGCACGAACACGATGGCGCGGCGGCGATCCAGCTCCGCCATCAGTTCGGTGAAGCGCGGATCGCCAAGAAAATGCCCATCCGTGCTGGCAAGCAGCACAACGCCGTCCGCCTTGAGCGTATCGAGCGCGTATGTCGCCTCCGCGCAGGCCTTGTCCGTGATCGGCATGGGCAGCACGGCGAAAAGGCCAAAGCGGCCGGGATATTTTGCCTGCGCAGCCGCAACCGTCTCATTGCAGGCCCGCGCGAGCTTTACCGCCTCGCTCTTGCTGCCGAAATAGACGCCCGGCGCCGACAAGGACAGGATCGCAGTCGCGATACCGTTCTGATCCATGATCCCGATCGACCGTTCGGGCGTCCATTGCGGCAGCTCTGCGCCGGCGACCTTCTTGATGCCGCGCCGCCGCATCACGGCGGTGAAGGCCTCTGGTATCACATGATGGTGGACATCGATCCGGCCGCTCGAGTTCATCGGCTCTTCCCTTTCTTGCGCGCAGTCTTGGCAGGTTTGCGATGTGCTGCCGGCCGGCGTGACTTTTTTAGCCCTTCGCCGGCTTGCGGAAATGGGAATTTCTTATCGCTGCCATCACGCCCGGTGAGAGTTGCAGGGGGCTCGCCCGCAACGGACAGCGCGATGCACTTCTTCAACCGGTCTCGCAGCCAGGCCAGCTCTGCTTCCTCCGAGCGCGCACGCAACCAGATCATGACGAGTTCAAGATCGGGAATGGGCAATGGCGGTGGCGCGGCGATGAGCGGCATCGCCCGCAGCGCCATCCGCGCCACGCTTTGCGGGACAAGAACGATACAGTCCGAGCGCGCCGCGATGAGCGGCAGGATCCTGAAATCCGACGTCTGGATCCGGTTGAATTGCGAGATCCCCTGCTCGATGAGATAGCCGTGTTCAAGGCTGGCATGCGCGGTGACATCGAGGTGAAAGCTTGCATGCGGCCGCGCGAGATATTCCTCGCGTGTCAGTCCCCGCGCGAAATCCCTGTCATCGGCATGGGCAAGGCACAAGAAGGGTTCGCGATAGAGCGGCTCCAGCGCGAACTCACGCGCAACCACAGGGGAATCATAGATGGCTGCCTGCGCGATCTGGAGCGGCGAGATGATCATGTCGATATCGCCCGCCCGCAAATCCATCGCCGAGCGCCCGCGGGCCGTCATCAATCGGACGGTGATGGACGGCGCCTCCCGCCGCAGCATTGCCGCCATTTCAGGCGCCGTGATCGCCGCCACATAATCGGCCGTCGCGACGCGGAATTGCTGGCGCGAACTGCCCGGCTCGAACCGTGGATTGGAAAGCACCTCGCCAACCGAACGCAGCGCTCGCTCCAGTGGCTCGATGAGCTGCTTGCTTTTCTCGGTGAGGCGCAAGCTGCGGCCATCGCGTGAAAGCAGGTCATCGCCGAAATGGGCGCGCAGTTGCTTCAGGCTGTTGCTGACGCCCGACTGCGTGATGTTCAAGGCCTCCGCCGCCCGCGTGAGGTTCTTGTACTTGAGTACGGCCCGAAGGATGGGAAGCAGGTTCAGATTGGTGGTCCTCAACCGCCTTTCCAGATCGTCCATTGCGCGCTTCCCGCCTTTCATCAGTTTTTATGATTGTTACGATCACAAAGAAGAAGTTTTAGTGACTCATCGCGAGGGCTACAAGGAGAACAAGAACAAAGTCAAAGGAGGATCCTTGCATGTCTGCTGTCCATGCCGTCGCCACGACGACCATTCCGACCGAAGCCGAACTGCTGGAAAGGGCGCGCAAGCTCGCGCCGGTGCTGCGCGAACGCGCGCAACGCACCGAAGATGCCCGGCAGATGCTGCCCGAGACGGTGGCTGACTTCGTCGATGCCGGCTTCTACCGCATTCTGCAGCCGCGCAAATACGGCGGCTATGAACTCCCGCCGATGACCTTGTTCCGCGTCGTGATTGAACTTGCCAAGGGCTGCCCATCGAGCGCGTGGTGTCTCTGCCTTGTCACGGTGCACAATTGGGAAGCCTCGCTCATGGATCCCAAGGCGGCGGAGGATTTGTGGGGCAAGGACCCTGACGCGCGGATCTCCTCTTCTTATGCGCCTTCCGGCAAGATTACGCGCGTTGATGGCGGCTTCCGCCTCAGCGGCCGCTGGTCATGGTCAAGCGGCGCCGACCACTGCTCTTGGGTCATTTTGGGCGGCATTGTGCCGGCGGCGGAGGGTGCCACCATGCCCGATGTGCGCGCCTTCCTGGTGAAGCGGCCTGACTACAAGGTGATCGATGTCTGGAATGTGATCGGCCTTAAAGGAACGGGCAGCAACGACATCGTCGTCGAGAATGCTTTTGTGCCCGAGCACCTCACGCATCAATTTGCACATTCCTTCATGATGACGGATCCGGGCCGCGCCACCTTCACCTCCCGCAACTACAAATATCCGTTCGGCGTCGTCTTTGCCTACAGCCTGTCGATCGTCACGATTGGCATGGCGGAAGGAGCGCTCGAGACCTTCCGGGAAGACATGAAGGCGCGGCTTGCCGCCTATGACGGCGCCAAGGCGATGGAGGATCCCTTCGTGCGGCATCGTCTCGCAGAAGCCGAGGCGATCGTGCGCGGCCTGCGCATGCGGCTTGAGACCAATTTCGCCGAGATGGATCGCCTGATCGATGCCGGCGCCGAATTCCCCATGGCGCTGCGCGTCAAGAACAAATGGGATGCGCAGTGGATCGCGAAGGAAGCGCAAAAGGCGGTTGAGTTGCTGTTCAAGGCGAGCGGCGCGCGCGGGCTCAAGCTTGAAAGCCCCATGCAGCGTTACTTCCGCGACGTGCATGCCGCATCGAACCATGCCTTCCTCAACCCCGACAAGGGATCCTTGAACGCCGGCCTCGTCGAACTGGGCGGGAACACCAGCGACTATGTGCTCTAGACGTGGACGCGAAGGGCGGTTCCGCGGCCATGTCGGAGTTGCAGAATGGCTTTAAGAGCGCGATGCGAGGGTTAGCCTCGACGGTCTGTGTCCTCGCCGCGCAAACGCCCCAAGGTCCCAAAGGCATGACCGCAACCGCGGTCATGTCGCTGTCGATGGAGCCGCCTTCGCTGGCATTGGCTGTCAACCGCTCGGCATCGATCGCACCGGACCTCGAAGAAGGTGCTCATGTGAGTGTGCAGTTCTTGTCGGAAGGGCAGGCGGAAGTGGCGCGGGCTTTTGCAGGTGGGCTTCCAGGGTATCAGCGATTTGCCTGCGGCAGATGGGAAGCCGATGCATGGGGCACGCCCATGCTCCTCGACGCCTCCGCCAGCATCGCCTGCGTTATCGACAAGTGCATCGCCCATGCGACGCACAACATGATCATCGCCATCGTAAAGGCGGTTCGCCTGTCGCAAGGAATGCGTCCGCTTCTCTACGTCCACGGAGAATTTACCCGGCTAGAAGCTCAAGAAGGCCGAATGCCGGCTTGAACCAGGAAGGAAAGACATGTCGATCATCGCTCTTGGATATATCGGATTGAACGTCAGCGACGTTGACGGATGGAAAATCTGGGCACGCGACTTCCTTGGCGCCATGGAAGGCGCGCCTTCGCCCAGCGGCATCACGCGCCTGCGTCTGGATGACCAGGCGTGGCGGATTGCCCTTGAGCCCGGCGACCTTGATGATGTGTGCCGGATTGGGCTTGAGGTGGCGGATGCGGCCTCGCTGGTTGCCTTGCGCGACCGGCTTTCCGCCGCCGGAATTGAAGTCGCGGCTGCCAACGACGCGCTGCTTGCGGAGCGCGGCGTGATGGGAATGATCCATTGCAAGGATCCAGAAGGACTGTGCGTCGAGCTCTACTATGGTCCAACCGTGCAGTCCGAGATCCCGTTCGTCTCTCCTCAAGGCGTGCGCTTCGTCACCGGCGACCAGGGTGCCGGGCATCTGGCGCTGGCCACGATGGACTTGAAGGCCGCACGCCACTTCTACCTTGATCTTCTTGGCTTCCGGCAATCGGATCACATTCGCATGGCGATGGGGCCGGATCTGCACGTCGACCTTGAGTTCTACTACTGCAATCCGCGCCATCACACGCTTGCCGTCGCGCCGGTGCCGTTCAAGCTGCCAAAGCGGATGCATCACTTCATGGTGCAGGTGGAAACGCTCGACCAGGTGGGTTTCGCCCTCGATCGCGCCGAGCGCACCAACACGCGCGTGGTCAACAGCCTCGGGCGGCATTCGAACGACAAGATGGTCTCCTTCTATGTGGCGACACCGTCAGGCTTTGAACTCGAATATGGCTTTGGCGCGATCGAGGTCGACAGTGCGATCTGGAGCATGGCGCGTCATGACAAGATTTCGAGCTGGGGTCACAAGCGGCTCTGATTGAGACAGCGTATCGCAGAGGAAGGCGAAATGGCCGATATCAAGATCGAAAGCCGCTTTGTGCGGGTGGGAGAGCTGAACATCCACTACCATGAGGCAGGAAGCGGTCCTGCCCTCATCTTTGTGCATGGTGGCGGACCGGGCTCCTCCGGATTGAGCAATTTCTCGCGCAATGTTGAGGCGTTTGCCGATCGCTTCAGGGTGATCGTGATCGATCTGCCGGGATATGGAAAGTCGACGAAGCTGAGGATCACAGAGCCTCTCTGGGGCTTCTACGCCAAGGTCTTGGCCGGGTTCATTGACGCGCTCGGTTTGGGCAAGGCGCATCTGGTTGGCAACTCGTTGGGCGGCGCGGCAAGCCTCAAGACCGCGCTCGACTTTCCCCAAAAGGTTGACCGCCTGGTGTTGATGGGGCCGGGCGGCGGCTACTCTCTCTTCGAGAAACAGCCCAGCGACGGCATCCTTTCGCTCGTCACCTTCTATATGCCGCCCGGCCCATCGATGGAGCGCCTCAAGGCGTTCCTGAAATATCTCGTGTTCGATCCCTCAAGCATTCCCGATGACCTGCTGCAGGAGCGCCTGAATCAGGCAATGGATCCTGAGACGGCCGAGTTCATGCCGCTGCGCGCCGGGCCTAACATGCCTCCGATTGATGATCTCTGGCGCGAGCGGCTCGACCGTCTCCCGCACGAGACGCTCATCATCTGGGGGCGCGAGGACCGCGTGAACCCGATGGATCAGGGCCTGATCATGATGCGGCAGATCCCGAACGCGCGTTTCCTCGTCGTGCCCCGTTGCGGCCATTGGGTCCAGTGGGAGAAGGCGGACGAGTTCAACCGGACGGTTTCAACGTTCCTTGCGCAGTGAAAGGCTACTCCAAGCGTGACCATAGTCTCGATAGATTGCATCGCCGCGCGCCTGTTTGATGCAAGGCGCGCCGCTCGCGCCATTGCTCCCGTGCGGGGCGATTTGCCCGAAAGGGGCATTGCGGCCGCCTATGAGGTTCAAAAGATCAATGCGCGCCGCAAGCTGCGCGAAGGGCGCCGCATTGTGGGCCGCAAGATCGGCCTCACCTCCGCGGCGGTGCAAAAGCAGTTGGGTGTCGACCAGCCCGATTTCGGCGTCCTCTTCGATGACATGTGCTATCGCGGCGATGAGGTGACGGTCCCCTTGGGCGGCTTCATCGCGCCGCGCATCGAGGCCGAGATCGCGTTTGTGCTGAGCGCCGACATCCCAAAGCCAGTGCCCGCCGGGGAGATTGCACCCTTTATCGCCTGCATCGCCGCTTCGGCCGAGATCGTCGACAGCGCGATTGCCAATTGGGATATCAACATTGTCGACACGATCGCCGACAATGCCTCCAGCGGCGCCTTCGCGCTGGGTACCGAACTCCCCTATCAATCCGGCACGGATCTCTGCACGCGCGCAATGACATTGCGCAAGGACGGCGAGCTTGTCTCCTCGGGCAAGGGCGCAGCGACGCTGGGCGACCCGTTGATCGCGCTCTCCTGGCTTGCGGGCACGGCCGCCGCCTTGGGCGATCCGCTGCGTGCGGGCGACATCATCCTTGCTGGCGCGCTGGGGCCGATGACGCCGTTCCTGGCCGCGACTTACGAAATCGAGATCGAAGGCTTCCCGAAGCTGACGGTGAGGGGGAAGGCATGAAGACCAAGGTCGCCATCATCGGTTCGGGCAATATCGGCACGGATCTGATGATCAAGGTGAAGCGCCTGTCGAAAACGCTGGAAATGGCGGCGCTTGTCGGCATCGATCCGCAATCCGACGGGCTTGCAAGGGCAGAACGGTTAGGCGTGGCAACGACTTCTGGCGGCATCGATGGCCTTGTCAGCCTGCCACAATTCGACGACATCGCGATTGTTTTCGACGCGACCTCGGCGGGCGCGCACAAGAAGCACGATGAGATTTTGCGGGCTCATGGCAAGCGCGTGATCGATCTGACGCCGGCGGCGATCGGGCCTTATGTTGTGCCGCCGGTCAACGGCGCGGCGCATTTGGATGCGCAGAATGTCAACATGGTGACCTGCGGCGGCCAGGCGACGATTCCGATGGTGGCGGCGGTGGGCCGCGTCAGCCCTGTCATCTACGGCGAGATTGTCGCCTCCATCGCCTCCAAGTCCGCAGGTCCAGGTACGCGCGCCAATATCGATGAGTTCACCGAGACGACCGCAAAGGCGATCGAGGTCGTAGGCGGCGCGCGCCGGGGCAAGGCGGTGATCATCCTCAATCCGGCCGAGCCGCCGCTCATCATGCGCGACACCGTCTATTGCCTTTGTGAGGGCGCCGAGGAGGCCGAGATCGAGGCGTCAATCCAAGACATGGTCCACGAGGTGAAGGCCTATGTACCGGGCTATCGGCTGAAGCAGAAGGTCCAGTTCGAGCGGATCACGCACAATCAACGGCTCCACATCCCCGAGATGGGCGGAGATTTCGCCGGCCTCAAGGTCACGGTCTTCCTGGAGGTGGAAGGCGCCGCGCATTATCTGCCCGCCTATGCCGGCAATCTGGACATCATGACCTCGGCGGCGCTACGCACGGCCGAGCGCATCGCCGAGCGCAAGAGGGCTGCCGCATGACACCGCCAACCCCGGCCTCAAAGCTCTACATCCAGGACGTCACGCTGCGCGATGGCATGCATGCCATCCGTCACCGCTACACGCTCGATCAGGTCCGCGCGATCGCCCGTGCCCTCGATGAAGCGAAGGTGGATGCGATCGAGGTTGCGCACGGCGATGGCCTTTCGGGATCCTCGTTCAACTATGGCTTTGGCGCACACACGGATTGGGCTTGGATCGAGGCGGTGGCTGAGGTGTTGAAGCATGCCCGCCTGACGACTTTGCTGCTGCCGGGCATCGGCACCGTCCATGACCTCAAACATGCCTTCGGCCTTGGCGTCCGTTCCGTCCGCGTCGCGACCCATTGCACCGAAGCAGATGTGTCACGACAGCATATCGAGGCGGCGCGCAAGATGGGCATGGACGTGTCCGGCTTCCTCATGATGAGCCATATGGCTCCGCCGGAATTGTTGGCCGCGCAGGCCAAACTGATGGAAGACTACGGCGCGCATTGCGTCTATGTCACCGACAGCGGCGGTGCGATGACGATGGATGATGTCGCGGCCCGCCTTCAGGCCTATGACCGCGTTCTGAAGCCCGAGACCGAACGGGGCATCCACGCGCACCACAATCTCTCGCTCGGCGTTGCGAACTCGATTGCTGCGGTGAAGAACGGCGCCGTGCGGGTTGACGCCTCGCTTGCCGGCATGGGTGCAGGCGCCGGCAACGCGCCGCTTGAGGTCTTTATCGCCGCCGCCGATGTCTATGGCTGGAATCACGGCACCAATCTCTTCGCGTTGATGGACGCCGCCGAAGAGCTTGTCCGGCCTCTGCAGGACAGGCCGGTGCGGGTCGACCGCGAGACGCTTTCGCTCGGCTACGCGGGCGTCTATTCGAGTTTCTTGCGCCACGCCGAAAAGGCCGCCGCCGATCACAGTCTTGATGTCCGCGACATCCTCATGGAACTCGGCCGCCGCCGCATGGTCGGCGGTCAAGAGGACATGATCATGGACGTCGCGCTTGACCTTGCAAAGAGCCGCGGCAACTGAAGCGTCTTGCGGCCAAGCTGTCCTGGCGAAGGCGGCGATGAACACCGGTTGGCCAAAAAAAGCGGGCAAGTGAAGGAGATGAGAGCATGATCCGAATCTGCTGGATCGGATCATGCCCTCGCGGGCAGGCCTTAACGAACGATGACCTCCGCCAGAGCACATTCGCTCCGACAACGGGCCTGAGTTTATCGCTAAAGCTGTCCGCGAATGGCTCGGTCAGATCGGCGTGAAGACCCTCTACATCGAACCCGGCTCGCCCTGGGAGAACGGCTACAACGAGAGCTTCAATGGCAAACTGCGAGACGAATTGCTATCGGGTGAGATCTTTACGACACTGAAGGAATCCCTGATCCTGATCGAAGCGTGGCGACGGCACTACAATACCATCAGGCCACATAGCTCATTGGGATACAGACCCCCGACTCTAGAGACCATAGCCCTCCCCTCTTCGCTGGCTGTATGGGGCCCTCAGCCGGGAGGGTTAGCCCAAATACAGATTTGAAACTAACATCCGCAACGGACCACCAAGTGGGGGTTGGTCAACAAGGGGCAGGGATACTACTTCGCAAGGCCCATGCCGGGGTGTGAACTCACGCTGTGGCTCAACGAGTATGGCGCACCCGCCTACGCCAAGAAACTTGGATGACGCCGGTGCTCGAAATCCTTCTCGTCGAAGACAATGAAGGCGATGTCGAAATAACGAGGCGCGCGCTCAGCGGGTGCGAGCCGGCCTGCAATCTCTCGGTCGCCAATGACGGATTGGAGGCGTTGGATCTGCTGACGAAGCGGCGCCCCAACCCGGGCGCGCGGCCGCCCCAGCTGATCTTTCTCGATTTGAATATGCCGCGCATGGATGGAAAGGCGTTGCTGGAGGAACTCAAGAAGGACCAGCGCCTGAAGACCATCCCTGTGATCATGTTCACAAGCTCGCATTCGCCCAAGGACATCCGTGAGTGCTTTGAGCGCCATGCGAGCGCCTATGTGGTCAAGCCTTTCGATGGTAAGGCCTTTGGCACTGTCTTGCGCCAGGTCCTTACCTTCTGGACCGAGCTGAGCCGCCTTCCCCCCGCGCTCTGAGCACCGGGAATTTGAAGTCCACGCTGGCGCTGATATCGAGAATTAAGCGGACTTCAAAATCACGACACTAGCGCTTCCGGACGAATTCCGTTCGCAGGACAAGGCCCTTGATCCCTTCGAAGCGGCAATCGATTTCCTCGGCATTGTCGGTGAGGCGGATCGACTTGATGACCGTCCCCTGCTTCAAGGTCCGGTTCGCGCCCTTCACCTTCAAATCCTTGATGAGCGTAACGGAATCGCCGTCCGCCAGCGCATTGCCGGAGGCATCGCGGACCCGTGCTGCCTCGACGGGGGCACTTGCGCCTTTTTGCGACGCCGGCCGCCATTCCCCGGTTGCCTCGTCATAGACATAGGCATCATCGCCGCCTTCGGTCATGCTCTGCTCCTTGCGCCGGAAAGCGGCGCCTATTGTCAACAATGAACGGCATCAGGATGCGGTGAGGGCGCCCCGCGTTTCAGCCCTCGAACAACAGCCGCAGGAGCGGCTTCAATGCCTCCGCCGTCGCGCGCGTGTTGGTGTTGGGGTTCTTGATCGAACGGCTCGCGGCGCCGTCAAACAGCATGGCAATGATGTCGAGCCGGGATTCGATGCTTTGCGGATCGGCGCGTCCGCCCAAGGTGTGGGTGAAGGCCTGTCGCGCCGCCGCCCGAAGTCGCGCATCGGCGCCTTGCACCAGCGCGGCCATGCGCGGATTTCGCGCCGCTTCAGCCAGCACCTCGAGGCGTAAGGGCGCGCCGCCCTGAAGCGACTCGCCGTTCATCGCCGCTTCGAGATCGGTAACGATTGATTCTACAAGCGCATCGGGCTCCACCTGAAGACTGGCGCAATGGGCGGCCGTCTCATCCGCGTCGCGCTCGACGATGGCGGCGATGATCGCTTCCTTGTTGGCAAAGTGGCGGTAGATTTGGCCGACGCTCATCCCGGCCTCTTCCGCGATGCTGGCCATGCTGGCACCGTGGAATCCTTCGCGGGCAAAGCGAGCGACGGCGGCATCGAGGATCTGCGCCCATCTCTTGTCCGCACGGCTGCCTTCGGCTGGTCTCGTCAGGGGGCGCCCCAGAGCGGCATCGGCCATTTTGCTTACTCCCTTTTAACTGCTTCTTTTTGTTGTTCATTGGCTCGATGGAGCCTTGACACACCTTAAAACAATTCCCAATTACACTACTGAGAATGAACATTCATTCCCATACGCAATTTGGGTCCTTCCATGGTCCAGGTCAAGGGCAGGGCGGACGTTTCGGGGTCAAAGTGATGGAATTGAGAGCGAATTTCAAAGTTGCAGCATTGCTGTCCGCCCTGGCGTTGGTAGCGCCTCTGGGGGCATGTGGAGGCTCGGAGGCCGGTGGACAGGCCGGCGGCGCCCGCCCAGCCCCTGAAGTGGGGGTCGTGGTCGTTGAGCCGCAAAGCGTCGAACGCACGGTCCAGTTGGCCGGGCGGATATCACCCTTTCTCATTTCCGAGGTTCGCCCCCAGGTGGGCGGCATCGTCCGCAGCCGCCTGTTCGTGGAAGGCAGCACCGTCAAGGCGGGTCAGGTTCTCTATGAGATCGAGCCTGCCCCCTATCAGGCGGCGGTCGCAAGTGCCGAAGCGGCTCTGGCGAAGGCCGAGGCAGCCTCCGCCGATGCGCAGGCCAAGCTGAGGCGAAGCGAGCGACTCCTCGCAACCAAGAACATCAGCCAGCAATCCTACGATGAGGCCAAGGCGAATGCGGCTGAGGCGCGCGCCGACATCGCGGCGCAGAAGGCGGCCCTCGACGCGGCGCGTATCAATCTGGGCTTCACGAAGGTGACGGCGCCGATTGATGGCGTGATCGGCATATCCGCAGTGACGCCAGGCGCGCTTGCAACCGCGGAGCAGGCAGAACCCTTTGCCGTCATTCAACAGCTCGACCGCGTCTATGTGGACCTCACGCAATCGAACTCCCAATTGCTGAGCCTGCGTCGCGCACTGGCCGACAAGTCGGCGGGCGGCCGGGCCAAGGTCCGCCTCATCCTTGAGGATGGCAGCGCCTATGAAGAGGAAGGTGAGTTGAGCTTCACCGACGTCACGGTCGATCAAGGCACGGGAACCGTGGCGTTGCGCGCCGTTATTCCCAATCCCGACCGCCTGTTGCTCTCCGGCATGTTTGTCCAAGCGATCGTATCGCAAGGCAAGGACCCTGCGGCGATCCTCGTGCCCCAGCAAGGCGTCACGCGCAACGCGCGCGGCGAGGCGGTCGCGATGGTGCTCAACAAGGAGGACGTCGTTGAGGCGCGGATCATCGAAACCGCGCAGGCCATCGGCAGCAAGTGGCTCGTCACCGAAGGACTGGCCGCCGGCGACAGGCTGATCGTTGAGGGAACCCAGAAGATCGCGCCTGGGGCGCCGGCCCGGCCGATGGTCGTCGATCTGAGCGCGCTGACTTCGGGATCCGAGGGCGGCTAGGGCATGTCATTTTTCTTCATCGACCGGCCGGTATTTGCTTGGGTGATCGCGATCGCGATCTCCCTTGCCGGCGCCTTGGCGATTTTCGGCCTGCCGATCGCATAGTTCCCGGCGATCGCGCCGCCCAGCGTCACCATCACGGCAACCTATCCGGGCGCCTCGGCCAAGACGCTGGAGGATTCGGTCACGCAGGTGATCGAGCAGCAGATGAACGGCCTTGATCATCTGCGCTACATGTCCTCGAACAGCGATTCCTCGGGCACCGCCTCCGTCACGCTCACCTTTGACCAGGGCGTCGATCCCGACATCGCGCAGGTGCAGGTGCAGAACAAGCTGCAAAATGCGGTGCCCCTGCTGCCCCAGGCGGTGCAGACGCAAGGCGTGAAGGTGGCCAAATCGGTCCGCAACTTCCTCATGGTCGTCGGGCTCTACTCGCCCAATGGCACATTGACCTCGATCGACCTTGGCGATTTCGCGGCCTCGACGCTGAAGGACGAGATCAGCCGCGTTGACGGCGTCGGCGACGTTCAGCTTTTCGGCTCGCAATATGCGATGCGCATCTGGCTCAACCCAGAGCGCCTGCACAGCTATGGCCTCACCCCCGCCGATGTGAAGGCGGCGCTTGAGGCCCAGAATGCCGAAGTCTCGGCCGGCCAGGTCGGTGCTGCACCTTACATCGAGGGCCAGCAACTGAACGCGCCCGTGTCGGCGCAGTCGCTCCTGTCCACGCCGGAGGAATTCGGCGACATCATTATCTTGGCAAGGCCCAATGCCGCCTCGGTCCGCTTGTCGGATGTCGCCCGTGTCGAGCTGGGTGCCGACAGCTATGGCTCCCACGCGTTTTTCAACGGAAGCCCGGCTGCTGGCATGGCCATCCGCCTGGCCTCCGGCGCGAACGCGATCGAGGTCGCTCAGGCCGTCAAGGACAGGATCGCTCAGCTTGCGCCCTTGTTCCCGAGCGACGTTGCGGTCGTCTACCCCTACGACACGACGCCCTTCGTCGAGAAGTCGATCGAAGAGGTGGTGAAGACGCTCTTCGAAGCGATCGTGCTCGTCTTCATCGTCATGTTCGTGTTCCTGCAGAACTGGCGCGCGACGCTGATCCCCACCATCGCGGTTCCCGTCGTGCTCCTTGGCACGTTCGGCGTCCTCGCCCTGTTCGGCTACTCGGTCAATACCCTCACCATGTTCGGTATGGTGCTGGCGATTGGCCTTCTCGTCGATGACGCGATCGTGGTGGTGGAGAATGTCGAGCGCGTGATGCGCGAGACGGGAGCCTCGCCAAGGGAAGCGACCCGCCAGTCGATGTCTCAGATTACCGGCGCGCTCATCGGTATCGCGCTCGTGCTCTCGGCGGTCTTCGTGCCGATGGCCATGTTCCAGGGCTCCACCGGCATCATCTATCGCCAGTTCTCGGTCACGATCGTCTCCGCGATGGCGCTCTCGGTGCTCGTTGCACTGACGCTGACGCCGGCGCTTTGCGCCACTTTGTTGAAGCATGAAGAGCCGCATGCCCCGCACACGCTGTTCGGCCGCTTCTTTGCTTGGTTCAACAAAGGGTTTGAGTCGCTGGGGCAATTCTACCAGCGCATGGTTGGCCACACCCTTGCGCCGAAGCGTGGCGCCAGGGTCATTGCAATCTACGCAGCCACGCTCGTGGCCGTGGGGCTGCTGTTCATGCGCCTGCCCACCTCGTTCTTTCCCGATGAGGATCAGGGCTATGTGATGAACCTCGTGCAATTGCCCGCGGGCGCCTCCGAGAAGCGGACCGAAGCGGTGATGAAGGTGGTCGATGACTATTATCGCAAGCAGGAGAGCGAAGCGGTCAACTCCACCTTCTACGTGATCGGCTTCAGCTTTGCCGGAAACGGGCAGAACAATGCCATGATGTTCGTGCAGTTGAAGCCCTGGGATGAGCGTGGCTCTGGCAAGAACAGTGCCCCGGCGATTGTCGGACGGGCCTTCGGGGCTTTCAGCCATATCCGCGATGCGATGGCATTCCCGATCCTGCCCCCCGCGGTGATGGAGCTTGGCACGGCATCCGGCTTCGACATGCAGCTTCTCAATATCGGGGGCATGGATCGCGACGCGTTCACCAACGCGCGCAATCAATTGCTGGGAATGGCGGGGCAGGATGAGACGCTGCGCGGCGTGCGCCCCAACGGCCAGCAGGACGCGCCCCAATTGCATATCGATCTGGACTACCTGCGCTTGACCTCCCTTGGTCTGTCTCCGGCCGAAGCGAATGATGCGCTCTCGAGCGCCTGGGGCGGTTCCTATGTGAATGACTTCGTCGACCGCGGCAGGATCAAGCGCGTTTACGTGCAGGGCGATGCACCCTTCCGCATGTCGCCGGAGGATCTTGGCCGCTGGTATGTGCGCAATGCCGAGGGCGGGATGGTTCCCTTCACCGCGTTCGCGCAGTCGAGCTGGACCTATTCCTCGCCAAGGCTGGAGCGCTTCAACGGCGTACCCTCCTTCAATATCCAGGGTCAGGGCGCCGCAGGCGTGAGCACGGGCGATGCAATGGCGAAGATGGTGGATCTGACCGCCCAGCTTCCCAACGGACTCGGCGTTGCCTGGTCGGGTCTCTCCTTCGAGGAGCAGGCGGCCGGCAGCCAAGGGCCCGCGCTTTATGCGATCTCGCTCATCGTCGTCTTTCTCTGTTTGGCGGCCCTATACGAAAGCTGGACCATCCCCATGGCCGTGCTTTTGGTGGTGCCGCTGGGCCTGTTCGGCACGGTGTTGGCGGCCAATCTGCGCGGTCTTTCGAACGACATCTATTTTCAGGTCGCCCTGTTGACGACGATGGGCTTGGCCGCGAAGAACGCGATCCTCATCGTCGAGTTTGCCCGCAGCCTTGCCGAACAGGGTTACAGCGAGGCGCAGGCGGCGCTGGAGGCTGCGCGCGCTCGACTGCGCCCAATCCTGATGACCTCCTTCGCCTTCATTTTCGGTGTGTTGCCGCTTGCGACGGCGACGGGCGCCGGCTCTGGCGGTCAGACGGCGGTGGGCACGGGCGTCGTGGGCGGCATGTTGGCGGCGACGATCATGGTGACCTTGCTGACGCCTTATTTCTTCGTGCTCGTCCGCAACTGGTTCGCACCAAAAAAGAAAGAACCTGCCGCCGCATCGCATGCCGAACCCGCGCCGGGCGAATAGCGGGCCCGCAAGGAGCGAACCCCTTCTCGCGTCGTGCGCCTTTGATCTCGATCACAAAGGGGCCATTCTCTGCGTGCCAGCATTATGGCGAAAGAGGAGGGTCTCGCGATGACGGTCAAGCGGGAGAGCCAGACACCGGCGGAATCGTTAAACATATCGCTGGAGACGCTCGCCTTCATCATCCTCAAGGCGCGCGCCTTCGACGCGCAGGCTGGCGTGACCGATCCGGATGAAGGCTCCAACGCCAGCGATGATCGCGCGGTCAGCGTGTTGGAGGGTCAGCGCGATGACCCAACACAACAGGAACTGCGTGTGGCGATCGCCTCTCTGACGGAGGAAGAGCAGGTGGCGCTCGTTGCGCTCACCTGGATTGGCCGTGGAGACTTCGACGCAAAGGAGTGGGAGGCCGCAAAATCGATGGCCCGCGAGCGCCATCGCGGACCGACCTCGCGTTACCTGATGGGCATGCCCATGTTGGGCGACCTTCTGGAGGAGGGCGCAAGCGCGCTGGGCGTCAATCTCACGGACATCGAGTACGACGATCTCTACCAAACGGGTGAGGAATAAGACGAAGTCTTGCGCCCGAGGAGCTTTCTGCCATTGCGCGCCATGCGTCTTGAAAAAGCGGGGGAGCCTCTCGTCCTCCGCGCGCTTCCCGATCCCGTGGCGGGGCCGGGCCAGGTCCGTCTGCGCGTCTTGGCCTGCGGCGTCTGCCGTACGGATTCGCACATCCTGGATGGGGAGTAGTTGCCCGATCACCCCTGGCCGCTCACGCCGGGCCACGAAATCGTCGGCATCGTTGATCGGCTGGGCGATGGCGTGAGGTCGCCGCGTATTGGCGAAAGAGTGGGCGTGGGCTGGCTCGGCGGCGTTTGCGCAGCCTGCCGGTACTGCGCAAGCGGGGAGGAGAACCTTTGCGACACGCCGATCTTTACAGGCTTCAGCCGAGACGGTGGCTTTGCCACGCACGCGATTGTCGATGCCCGTTTTGTCTACCCCATGCCGCAGGAATGTGAGGACACGCAGCTTGCGCCGCTTCTGTGTGCGGGCCTCATCGGCTGGCGCTCGCTCCAGATGGCGGGCGAGGGAAGTCTGCTTGGCCTTTACGGATTTGGCGCTGCCGCGCACATCATCCTGCAGGTGGCGAAATGGCAGGGCCGCAGGGTCTTTGCGTTCACGCGGGAGGGCGATGAGGCAAGCCAGGCCTTCGCCCGCTCGCTCGGTGCGGATTGGGCCGGCAATGCGCAGCAGCCGCCGCCTGAGCCGCTCGACGCTGCGATCATCTACGCGCCCGCAGGCGCGCTCGTGCCCACGGCCCTGCGCGCCGTGCGCAAAGGAGGCCGCGTCGTCTGTGCTGGCATCCACATGAGCGACATCCCCGCCTTTCCTTACAGCATTCTGTGGGGAGAGCGGCGTGTGCAATCCGTGGCGAATCTGACGCGAAGGGATGCGGCCGATTTTCTGCGCATTGTTCCCGTGGCGAACATCAAGACCCACGTCGCAACCTACACCTTGGAGCAGGCCAATGCCGCGCTCGACGATCTGCGCGAGGGGCGGCTACAGGGTGCCGCGGTGCTCGTGCCGGAACAGCACTGATAGGCGCCGCGCCAAGGCGCGGGCGAAGGCCTGTTTGACATTTTCCCGGACAATCCCGGCGATCCGTTGGCCGATGGCGTGAAAAATCTCTACGCGTCCTTGCGCATCGCGGCCGAAACGGGAAGGCCGCACTTCATGAAGGTGCAGCGCTACGATATCCGCGATGAGATGGGAGCCTTTGTCATCCGCCACTGGCTGCCCTGCAATGTGCCGGTCTTCGACGACGATGGACGCCTGCGATATATCATGCATCAGGTCGAGGAAGTCGGCGCGCAGCCGCAAGGAAACCCCGCGTCCCCCGTTGAGGAAGAGGCTCCCGAACCGCAAAAGGTCCTCAGGCAAGGCTGACGCGCCCTACCGGATCGCGGAGAGCAAATCCTTCACCGACTGCGACAGCTCGTTTCCAAGGAACGGTTTCTCGACGATGACGACCCCGGATGCCTCCGCCCGCTCCCGCATCGCGTGCAAGGGATGGGTGGTGATGAGGAGCGCGGGCAGATTGACCCCATGCGCCCGCATCTGCTCGAGCAGGTCAAGCCCGTTCATGCCGGGCAAATTATAGTCTAGCACAAGGCAGCTGCGCTCTGGGAAATCCAGATTGGCAAGCACGGCCGCCGGGTCTGGAAAGGCGCGAACGGTATAGCCCTCAAGTTCGAACGCGAACTGGATGGAGGAGCGAACCGCCGGGTCATCATCGACAAGTATGATGATGCCGAGACTATTGGGAGAGTTATCCGACACGTCTATTGCGCCTGACTGAGCCTTGAGTTGGTGTCACATCTCCACCGAAGAGGGGGCGACGCATTGACTTGTCTCAATCGGGCTCAAGGCTTTTCGCTTGACTGTGCGAGCAAAGTCATGCGCACGAGATCTGACAGGCTTCCCGCCTGCATCTTGGTCATGACGTTGGCGCGGTAGACTTCGACCGTCCGCTGGCTGATGCCGAGGTCGAACGCAACGATCTTGTTGGCATGGCCCGCGACGATGCCGTCCAGCACCTCGCGTTCGCGTTTCGTAAGGCTCGCTATGCGCTCAAGAATGGCCGTCCGCTCGGCGAGCCGTTCATCCTGCGCGGCATGGCCCTGCATGGCCGATCGTGCGGCCCCCAGGATTTGGGTATCCTCGAACGGCTTCTCGATGAAGTCGGCGGCGCCGTGTTTCATCGCCTCGACGGCAAGGGGGATATCCCCGTGCCCCGTAATGACGATGGCGGGGATAAGGATGTTTTGCTCGCGCAGTCTTTGAATGAGTTCAAGCCCGCCAAGGCCCGGCATGCGAACATCCGTGATGAGACAGCCCCGAAGCTCAGCGCTCGCCGCTTCGAGGAAGTGATCGGCCGATTCATAGGTCTTGACGCTGAAGCCATGGCTTTCGAACAGGAAGGCGAGCGAATGGCGCACGCCGCTGTCGTCATCGACGATATGAATGGTCTGAGCATCAACCATGCTCGACTTCCTCCTCCTGGACGCAAGGCAGCGTGAAGTGGAAGCAGGTTCCCCCTTCGGGCTTCACCTCCGCCCAGATGCGCCCGCCATGCGCCTCGATGATGGTGCGGGAAATGGAAAGCCCAATACCCATGCCCTGGCGTTTCGTCGAGAAGAAGGGCTGAAAGAGCTGCGTCAAGACTTCCTCGCTGAGCCCGTGCCCGGTATCGCAGACGCTGACATGGGCGAAATTGTCCTCGCCCGCGTGCGCCGAGATGACGATCTCCCGGCGGGGAGATGTCTCCATCGCGTCGATCGCATTGCGGATGAGGTTCAGCAGCACCTGCTGGATCTGCACCTTGTCGACGACGACGGGATCGGTTCTTGGCGCGAAGTCGAGCCGCACCCGCACACCTTTGTCCTTCGCACCCACAAGCGCAAGGGCATTGGCCTCTTCGATGAGCTTTGGCAGGCTTTCGATCCGCCGCTCGGTCTCGCCGCGCGCGACGAAATCCCTCAGCCGGCGGATGATCTGGCCGGCGCGCAGGGCCTGCTCGCCGGTCCGGTCGAGCGCATCGCCAAGCCGCGCCCGGTCGAGTTCTTCGTTGTCGAGCAGGCGCCGCGAGCCCCTGACATAGTTGCTGATGGCTGAGAGCGGCTGATTGAGTTCGTGGGCAAGCGCCGATGCCATCTCGCCCAACGCCGTGAGACGCGAGACATGGACGAGTTCGGACTGCAAATCCTGCAGGCGCGCCTCCGTTTCCTGCCGCTCGGTCAGGTCTCGCACAAAGCCCGTGAAGAACCTTCCGCGATTCGACAGCATTTCGCCAACGGCGAGTTCCATCGGGAACGTCGAGCCGTCTTTGCGCTGCCCCACGACGACCCGCCCGATGCCGATGATGCGCCGCTCCCCCGTCGCCCGATAGCGCGCAAGATAGCCGTCATGGTCTCCCCGATAGGGCTGCGGCATCAGCATATGGACGTTGTGGCCAAGCACCTCCTTGGCCTGCCAGCCGAACAAGCGCTCTGCGGTCGTGCTGAAGGATTGCATGGTCCCGCGCTCATCGATCACGATCATGGCCTCCGGGACGGTATCGAGGATGGATTGAAGATGGGCCTCGCGATCCTGGATTTTTTGCGCGGCCGCCAGCGCTTCGTGATGCATCGCACGCAGCCACCAGCTCGCGCCGATGGTCAAGGCACAAAGCGCGGCATACCCGCTTGCCGCGACCAATTCGTGGGTATCGAGCCCATCACGCGCCGAGATGATGAGACCCGCGGCAAGACCCAGAGCGCCCCCGATTGTCGCAGCGAGGCTGCCCTGCAGCAGGCCTGCAAGAAAGAGGGGCGGCACGAAGAAGAGAAAGGCGAACGAGGGGGCGAGAAATGGCTGAACGAGCAGCCACAGAAGCGTTGCAGCGCCCGCGGAAACGGTGGCAACGCCAAAGGGCGGCCAGAAGCGTCCCGACCACGCGATCAATGCCTCAAGCCTTTGTTCCGCCCCGCTGCGCATGGTCAATTGAGTAGAGCGCCCCGCCCATGCGTCAAGGATTTCTCGCATCGGTGAACACCGTTTCGCGTCGCATCGTCCGCCTCCGTACATTCCCTTAGTTAGTTTCCCCAAATTTCAACGCGCGTGGGTCAGGGTTAGCGTGTCTCCAGAAGAGGGATGGAGGCAGTCATGCTGTATGCGCAGGAAGAAAGAAGGCCAGAGCAATTCGTCCGATCGCCCCGGACCGCGCTGCAGATCGAGGTGGCTGAGGGCCTTGTCGTTCCCGGTTTCAAGATGAACTTCGCCCGCGACGAGGAAATCTATGGCGCTGGCGAGGAGGCTGATTTCGTCTACAAAGTGATTTCCGGCGTGGTTCGGGCGCACCTCATTCTTGATGACGGCCGCCGCCAGATTAGCGCATTCCTCTTTCCCGGCGATGTTTTCGGGCTTGAGCCCGGTGACACCCATACAGCCTCGGCTGAAGCCGTAACCGAGTGCGAGATTGGCCTTGCGAAGGCGAATACGCTGCGCCGGGCAGCGGCCGAGGACTCGATGGCCGCATTGGGGTTGTGGGATTTGACCTCGCGCGAACTGTTGCGGGTACGTGAGCACCTGATGCTGCTGGGCCGCAAGTCGGCCGCCGAGCGCGTTGCAAGCTTTCTGCTGGAGCTGACGGCGCGTAGCAAGGACGGCAAGGTGAGCATCCCTATGTCCCGTCTGGACATTGCGGATTATCTGGGTCTCACCATCGAAACAGTGTCGCGTACGCTCTCCAAGCTGGAGCGCGACGGGACGATTGCGTTGCCGACGAGTCGGCAGATCATCCTCACTAATCGCGCGGCCATGTCGGAAGCGCACGCCTGAAGACCGCAACCAGGACAGGGAGGCTCCAATGACTATGGTGGAAATCGCGTTGGTCACGTTCTCTCTTGCTTCCATCATCGGCGGCATGGTGATCGACTATCTCAACCAGGCGACCGAGCGGCGCATGGAATTGGCGGTGATCGCCAATCGCGACCCTGAGCGTCTGAACAAGGCACAGTTCATCGCGGCGCCCCGCCGTCGCGGCCCGCAACGCTACGTCCGCGAGCGCTGACGCCTTCCCCCATCATGGCCCGCGGAAATGGGCCATCCACCGCTTGCGAGACCCTCATCCTTCGAGGGCGCTGACGCACCGCCTCAGAACGAGGTTTTTTCTATGAGTCCTCACCCTGAGGCGCGAGCCTTCGCGAGCCTCGAAGGGTGAGGCGCGAGCCGTCGCGAGCCTCGAAGGGTGAGGAGCGAGCCAAAAAGGGGAGCCCTTATTCTCCTCCCCCTGAAAGGGGGAGGTGCAGGTCGGGGTCAGGCCCTAGCGAAGGCGTGGGGGCCAAGCTCCAGAGAAGCGATCCCGACCCCTTGCCCTCGCCTTTTGCAAGGGGAGGGAGGAGCAGGGCTCACCCTTTGGCAAACCGCAAAGGATCGCCCTAGCTCGCGCCACTCATTTCGCTGAGATAGCGCGGCACCGGCTCTGAAACGGCGAGATAGCGCTCGAGGATGAGCCGTGCCTCTCGCGTCAGCTCAAGACGGGGCACATCTGCAAGATGGATGAACCGGTACGCGTCATGCTCGCTCATGTGCAGCGTTTGGGGAGTGCCGATATGGGCGATGAAGCAGAAGGCCGCCAGCCGATCGGACATCACGGGTTCGCCACCGAACAGCGCCTCGGGTTTGATGAAAAGTCCGGTCTCCTCGGCGATCTCGCGCGCGGCCGCCGTCACCGGCAACTCGCCCGCGTCGAGATACCCGCCGGGGATTGTCCATGAATTGGGATAGAGATAGTCATCCGCCGGACGCCGCATGACGAGCACCGCGTCCCCGGCCCGAATGATCGTCATGGACGCGGCTTGCGGTTGCTCGAGGCTCCAGCCCGATCGGCAATTCTCACCGTCCCATCGGATCGCCGAAATTCCCCGCCGCCGATAAAGATCAAGCAGCCTCCTGTAGAAGCGCTCAAGCACGTGAAGCGTCTGCTCGGCCAGGGGCAGGGGCGCCGCATCCCGTCCGCCAGTGGCAAGGGCATCCACGCACGCCGCGATGATGCCGTCCTCCTCCTCCTCGAGCCAACCCGTTGCGCGCAAATAGGCCCGCGCATCCTCATGGCCCAGGGAAAGATAGCCGTGAAAGCAGGCGGCGAGTTCAAGCGTCAGCAGAGGAAGGCGCGCAAACTCTGCGGCTGAATCAGGATTTGTCAAAAGGATCTCGCGCAGGCGGTGCCGGTAGGAGCCGATCGTGCCGATGACTTCCGAGCGAAGGCGCGCGGGCGAGGGATCGGTGAAGTGCACAAAGACGTTCCGTCCACTGATGAGAACCCCGGAATATTTTGCCCGCAGCACGAAATAGCTGCCGCCAACCGGTGCTGCGAACAATCCGGAACGGGCAAGCGAGGGATTGGCTTCGCCAAGCGTGTGGCAGCTGACATTGAGCAAGACCCCAAGCTCCGCTTCGCAACCCTGCCGCGCTGAAAGAATGGCTCGCAGCACCTGAACGCTTTGCACCTCGAGGATGATATGGAGATCGGCCTGCGCGGCGGATGACCCGCACGCGGCAAGGCACGCGCCCAGCAGCAAGACGCCCGTTACCCCCTCGATGCTGGAGAAATGGCGCCGGAGTGCGCGCACGAGAGTGACATCGGCGATGCGGTTTTCAAGGAGGGCCGAGAGCGCCAGGCCATTGCTGGGGGGCGCGGGCGGAAATTGTACTTTCATCATGGAATACGCTCACGAGATAGGGCTTGGCACGGCAGGCGGGAATGCAATGCAGAGAGCAGGAAATGGCGCTCAGACGGGGACCCACGCGCCCTGTCGCGTGGCCGAGGCGCTCGCCGCCTCCAGTACGCGCAGCATCAAGGCGGCATGCCTTCCATCACTCAATGGCGTCGTGCCTTGAAGAATACACTCGGCGAAATGGCGGCACTCGGCCTTGAGCGGCGTCTCCTGCTGAGGCTCGGTGAGGTCGACCCGTTGACCCGCGCTGTTCACGCGCTCAACGCGGCCCGACACGTCGTCAAAGACGATGGCGCCCTGCGTGCCGGCGGCGGCGACGCGCCGCACCTTGAGGGGATGCACAGCGCTCAAGTGAACATGGGCTTTGAGGGAACCGAAATCGGCCGTGAAAATTGCGATGTCGCAAAGTGCGCGCGACACAGGATAAGCCTCGCATCGAACCTGCAAAGGCAGGCATCCTGTAAGCGCATGGATGATGGAGACATCGTGCGGACCAAGATTGAAGAGCGCGTCCACATCCTCGCGAAACCGGCCATAGGCAAGCCGCTCCGATGAGATGAACATGAGTTCGCCGATATCGCCCCGCGCGATTGCGCGGCGCAGTGTGTGCAGCCCTTGCGCGTAGAGATAGGTGTGGCCGGTCATCAGCGTCAGCCGCGCCGCCTCCGCCCGCTCGGCAAGGACAAGAGCCTCCGCGCTCGAGAGCGCAAGCGGCTTTTCGGCAAAGACATGCTTGCCGGCCTCGAGCGCGGCGCGTGCGTAATCGAAATGGCTCGAGGCGTCGGTGACGATGAGGACGGCCTCGATCCCGGGGTCCTCGGCAACCCGCGCGAAGGAGCGCACTGGCGCATCGAAGGCGGTCGCAAGCGTGATGGCATGGGCGCCGTTGCGGTCCGTCACGCTGGCGATGCGGAACAGCCCCGTCTCATGGGCGGAACGGGCGACCTTTGCGCCCCATTCGCCGCATCCAATGAGCGCGGCATCGATCCGCCGGGTGCGTATTGAACGCATCGCTTCACCGAGGGTTAAGCCTGAGGCCCCAAACGAAAGGCCATGGAACGCGTGGCCGGCGCCCATCAAACGCTTGTGCGCTCAATTGTTCAAGGATTTCGAGAAGCCTTTGGCGACGGGTTTCTGTCAAGATGAGACAACCGCCGCCCCGCTGCTGAAAAATGCGTCACCGGGCGGTCATGAAGGCAGCGTGATCTCGCCGAAACGATGCCTGGGCGACCATTGCGCCCCGCATAGCTCAAGGACCGTTGTGAAAGCGAATGGTCACGCGCAATCCGGGCTCGTTGTCCGTCATCTCGACCATGGCATCATGCGCGCGGGCGATGGCCGACACAAGGCTGAGGCCAAGTCCGCTGCCGCGCGTCGTACGGCTCTTCTCCAGGCGGAAAAACCGCTCGAACACGCGCGTGCGCATGTCAAGGGGAATGCCGGGTCCGCGATCGCCGATGCTGAGCGAGACGACATGGTGATCCTCATGGAGCGTCAAGGAGATGTCCGTTCCGACGGGCGTGTGTTTCAACACGTTCTCGATCAGATTGGCGAGCAATTGCAGCAGTAGCGACCGGTCGCCGCGCACCTGCACGCCCTATTGTGTCTCAACGAAAAGCTGGCGCCCATCTTCCTCCGCGAGGGGGAGATAGGCGTCCTCGATCGTGCGCACGACCGCGCTGAGATCGACGGTTTCGAAGATCGCTGAAGCGCTGCCGCCTTCGATCTGAGCGATACGCAGCAAGGCATTGAAAATCTCGAGGATCTGGTTTGCCTCCGCGAGTGCCTCGTCGGCAAGATCGGCTTCGCGCGAACCCGTCGCGGTCGAGGCGCTGATTTCCTCGAGCTTTCGTTCAAGCCGCATCAGCGGGGTTCTCAAGTCATGGGCAATGTTGTTTGTCACATGCCTCAGATCGCCCATCAGCCTTTGCACCATATCGAGCATGCGGTTGAAGCTGGCGGCCGTTTGGTCGAGTTCATCGCCTCTCCTTGAAACCGCAAGCCGCTGCCCGAGATCGCCTTTGGTGATGTCCTCGATGAGACGGTTCATCGCGCCGATACGCTGGAAAATCCCCCATCCCATGGCGGCCCCGACAAGCGTGCCAAGCAGCAATGATCCGGCAAAGGCAAAAAGAGAGGCGCGCGCGAACAGCCATTGTGTCCACACCAGTCGGCTGACATCGCGTCCCGCGCTCAGGCGATAGCCCTCGCCCAGCACAATCGTTCGGATGAGCGCGGCGCCCTCGGACGCGCCGTCTTCGGTGGCAAAGCTGATCTCTTCCTCGCCTTCTGCGGCAATGGGCGCGGGCAAGGTCGAAATGAGCTCGCGCCCCTCCGGGCTCGCCAGCCGGAAATAGGTCCGCGTCGGCACCGGGAGGGCGATGCTGCGCGCAACCGCAGCGCGCAGCGCATTGACGCCGCCGCTCTCGAATTCCTTCTGCAGCCAGGCGAGTGTCCCCGCATTGCGCTGGCGGGCCGTTTCGCGCGTGCTCTGCACCTCGAACGCAAAGAGGACGGCGAGAAGAAGAAGCGTCGAGGCAAGGTAGAGCGATGCGTAAAGCACTGCGGGCACAGCCTCAAAACTCGGCGATACGCCACATCTGCGGGGCGGCGCAGGCCCGATTTGCCGCTTGTCGAGCGCAGGCCGATTAGGCAAGATTCGACCCCAAGCAGAAGGTATGGCGGCGTAAGAACGGGGGCGGCACGAAGGCGCAGGCCCGGCTGGTCTGGCTGTGCATAGGCTGCGCGTTCTTTCCCCCGCGCTTGCGGCATTGGCCGGGCACAAACCTTCAGGTGTTTCGCACATGACCATCGATGATGATGGCCGGAATACATTGGGACGAGGCGAGGGCGTGGCGCGCGCGACGTTGCCCAACGACGACGCACGCAGCGGCATCGCGACGCTCATTCTCGCTGGCGGCTTGGGGGCAAGGATCGGCGGCGCCAAGCCGATGCGCCTGCTGAACGAGCGGCCCTTGCTGGATTGGGTGCGAGAGGCGGCGCGGATGCAGGGCGATCCCCTGGCGATCAGTGTGCGCGACGACACCTGGGAAGGCAGCGCACCGGAACTGGAGCGCGTGCGGGACGCCGATGCCATTCAAGGGCCATTGGCTGCGCTGGCGGCGGGCCTCGCCTGGGCGCGCGGGCAGGGCGCGCGATATCTGCTCACGCTGCCTTGCGACACGCCCTTTCTGCCAGGTGATCTCAGTGCACGACTGAGGGCGGCTTCGGTCCGCTCGCAAAAGCCCGTGGCGCTTCCCCAAAGCGCGGGTCGCCTGCACCCCGCCTGCGGCCTATGGCGCACCGATATCGGCCTCAACCCAGAGGATTTCAAGCAAGGCACGCGATCATCGCTGATTGGGCTTGCCTCGCGCATGGGTTTTGCGGCCGCCACCTGGTGCGCGATCCCCTTCGATCCCTTCTTCAACATCAACGCGGAAAGCGACCTCGCAGAGGCCGAAGCGCTGCTGGCCGCGTTGCAGGCGCCTTCCGCCATCGCGAGCCTCAATCGGTGAGTACGGCCCCGTAATTTCGAAGGGCAATAGGTCCCGCCATGCGCGGATCACGCAAGGCTTCGCGCAAAGCGTTGAATGAGCGCGCGCCCGCGCTCATCCGTATCGCCGCGCATGCCATGCGTGAGGATCAGTCTCAACCCACGCCCCACAGCGTCGATGAGCGCAAGGTCATCGCTGGACCCCGTTTCCTGCTTGCGCATGAACTCACAGGCGTATTCCGCAAGCTCACTGACGAGCGGGAATCCAAAAGTCGCACCTTGCCCTTTGAGATTGTGCAGCACTTCATGCAGCCGCTTCCAGTCTTCCCGGTTATCGGGCGAAAGCGCGCCAACCTTGAAGGCGGCGTCGACCTCATCAAGTGAGCGCAGCGCGGTTTGAAGAAATTCGGCCTCCAGCGCCTGCAGCACATCGCTTAAGTCCTGTTCGTGCGGAGGGCTGGCGGGCGTGACTGCCCGGGTTGAGGGTGTGGGCATGGGCGCTATGCCGATTGACGCCGGCGCGCATCGATCCTGTCGAGATCGGCGATGAGCGCGGCGATCTCATCGTCCTTGATGGGGCTTGGCGACGTGAGCGCAAGGCGTTCTGAAGGGTGATCTGGCACAACCGCCGGCCCAGGAGCACGCGGCCCGCCAGTAACGGTCGCGAGCGTGGCATAAAGGAGCTGCGGATCGATCGGCTTGGGCAAATAGGCGTCCATGCCGGCCTGAAGAAACTTCTCCCGATCGCCGTCCATGGCATTTGCGGTGAGCGCGATGATGGGAATGGTGCTGGCGCTCCCTGGCAATTGACGGATCGCGCGCGTTGCGGCGAGCCCGTCCATCTCCGGCAGGTTCACATCCATGAGTATGGCGTCGTATGCCTCGCGTTGAACGGCTGCGATGGCTTCCATGCCGGTGCTCGCGACCGCGTGGAGAAGGCCGATGCGATCGCAATAGGCAGCGACGATCTTTTGATTGAGCGCGTTATCCTCGACGACGAGAATGCGCAGTCCGGCCCGCGGCATGACCGGTGGCGCGAGCGATGCGTTTTCTTCGGCGCGCACCTCGCCGAGCATGGGAACAGGGAGCGTAAACCAGAACTCGCTTCCCTTTCCCGCCTCGCTCTCGATGCCGATCTCGCCCCCCATGAGATGTACGAGCTCTTTGCAGATGGCAAGGCCGAGCCCCGTGCCACCATAGCGGCGTGTCGTGGAGGCATCGGCCTGCATGAAGCGGTTGAAGAGTTTGGCCTGAATATCAGGAGAGATGCCAAGGCCGGTGTCGCGCACGCTGAAGCGCAAGGTACCAAGAGGCAAGCCGGGATCGTAAGCCGCCGTGAGCGTTATGTGCCCCTTCTCGGTGAACTTCACCGCGTTGCTGACGAGATTGGAGAGGATTTGGCGCAGGCGTGTGGGATCGCTCTCCACCCATTCGGGCACGTCGGCATCGATCTCGACGCCAAGGGCGATGTTCTTCTTTTGCGCTGAGGGCGAATGAATGGCGCAAACCTCAGAGACGATGCGGCGCACGCGCACCGGAAGCTTCTCGATCGGGACATTGCCCGATTCAAGCTTGGAGAAATCGAGTATGTCGTTGAGCAGCGTCAGGAGATTTTCCGCCGCATTGTGGGCATCCCTGACGAGAGGAAGCTGTTGCGCGCTCAAGCCCTTGTCGCGCACGAGATCGAGCATCCCGATGACGCCGTTGAGCGGCGTGCGGATCTCGTGGCTCATGGTGGCAAGGAACTGGCCCTTGGCGATACTGGCCGCTTCGGCCTCGATGCGCCTCTTCTCGATTTCCTCTTCATAGGCAAGGCGCGCAGTGATGTCCCGGCCCGCCACATAGATGCGGCCATTGAGAAGCTGCGCGCACCATTCGAGTTGCAGATTGCGCCCGTCTTTGTGCACGCAGCAATTGACGAATCGCTGCGGCTCGGTGCCCTCGATGATCTTGAGCGCGATTTGAAAGGCCTCCTTGCGGTCATCGGGATGCATGACCATGAAGAGGTTCCGGCCCTCAAGCTCGCCGCTCTTGTACCCCAGTACAGGTTCGAAATTTTGGTTTGCCTTGATGATGCGCCCGTCGAGTCCAAGGATGCACAGCAGATCGAGCGAGACATCGAAGAAGCCTGACACTTCCCTCAACGCCGCCTTCACCGCCTCATCGGCGTTCTTGCGCACCGAGACGTCAAGCTGCGTCCCCGACATGGTAAGCGCTGTGCCATCGGCATCCCTGGAGGCAACGCGCCCCCTGTCGAGGACCCAGACCCAGTGGCCGTCCCGGTGCCGCATGCTCACCTCGCACTCATAGTGGGGCAGGCTGCCGCTGAGGTGCTCATGGATGAGCGCGCGGGACAGGGCAAGATCATGCGGATGGCACAATGCGGTCCAGGTGTCGATATGGGCAACGAGATCTCCTTGGCGATAGCCGACGATCTCCGCCCAGCGTTCATTGACTTGCAATGCGCCTGACCTCAGATCCCATTCCCAGGTCCCGGCCCGGGTGCCATCGATGATATCCGCGAGGCGCTGCCGTTCACGCGCCAGCGCGGCTTCCGAGGCCTCTCGCGCATCCCTGTCGCGCTTGGAAAGGACGAGTTGTCCAAGCGTCGAGAACAGTCGCTCCAGGTCCCCAATGAGGGCTTCGTCGTACCCTCCCGGCCGATTGGCGACGCCGACCATGCAAACGAGCCGCCCCAGCGCCTTGATGGGAATGCCAAGGAAGGAATTGAGGGGCGGATGGCCCTTTGGCAGTCCGCCGCTTCGCTCATCGTGCGGCGCGTCATTGGCGATGACGGGCTCTTCGCTGAGAAGGGCGGCGCCAAACAATGTCTTCAAGTTCCGGAAGATGGGGCCTTCGCTTTTGAACTGCGCATAGATGGCGCGCGATGCCTCGTCCCATGCGATGTTCGTGATCGCATGCGTATGGATGAAGGGCTGTCCATCGCGATCAAAGAGGACTTCGCCGATGAACCCGTATTCGCTTTCTGTGAGCGCATTGATGTGGTCGAGCGCCGTTCGGAAGGCATCGGGCAGGGTTTTTTCGATGAACGCCGCCTGGATCGCTGCGATCCCTTCGGTTATGCGCGCCTGGAACGATCTCTTCTTACTCGCGTGAATTTGGTCAGTGATGTCGTGATGGATGGAGACGAACCGGTCGGGCCGACCATCGGCACCGCGCAATGGCACGACGGTTGTGTCGGCCCAGAAGATCTCGCCATTCCTTCTGCGATTGCAGATTGCGCCGCGCCAGGTCTTGCCGCCCGAAATCGATTCCCAGAACTCCTCGAAGAATGCGTCTTCATGCGTGCCGGATTTGAGGATCCGATAGTTCTGCCCGATCAGTTCTTCGCGCGAGAAGCCAGCGATATCGCAAAACTTGTCGTTGACGAAGGTGAAATCGCCGCGCCGGTCGGTCATCGTCAAGCAGGCGTGGCTGTCAAGGACTTCGTGCAGCGCCCCCATATTGTCGAGCGCGATCGAAGTGTCCTTGAGCGCGCTCATGAGCGTTGCGTGCTTCTCGTATAGATCGGTGATGTCGTGCAGCGCGCCGGTTACGCCGGTGACTTTCCCGGCCGAGGCTTCCGGCCTGCCGATGATCCGCACCCAGAGTTTTTCCCCTGCGCGGTCCGCGCAGGCAACTCGAAATCGAACGCTTCCCGCCACGCAAGACAGTTTCGGATCGCGGCGGAGATGCGGGCGCGTCCCTCCGGCTCGAAGAAAGAGAGGGAGGATTCCTCGTCGGGCACGAAATCATCTTTTACCGCATAGAGGCAGCGCGTCCCTTCAGTCCAGCCCACCGCACGCGTCGCGGCATCGAAGTGCCAGCCGCCGATGCTGACGAGTTCAGACACGTTGGCAAGCAGCGTTTTCTGTTCGCGAATCTCCTCCATGGCTTTCAGGCGGCTCTGTGACTCGTCGTGCAATTGTTGGGCTTGGCCAAAGACGAAGCGCGTCAACGGCCAAAGCAGAGCGAGCGAGAATCCGATCATCATCAGCGGCAGGCCCGTCAGCCTGAGGGTTCGGACCGCCTCGACCTCCCGCGCAAGCTGAATCTGCGCCGTCTGGATGGCGTCTGTCGCCTTTCGGATATTGGCTTGAAAGCTGTCGATGGCGGCCTCGAGTTCGCGCGCGCGTCGGGGCCGGTCCTGCTGCGGAGATTGGATGAACGCGCGGGCCGCTTCGACATAGAGCCGCCGATAGGCGCTATATCCAACCCCGCCGGGAAGGGCGCGCCCCTGAGCAGGATTCAGCAGATCGCTGAAGGGATAGGGCTGCTCGAAACCCTCGATGATGGCGCCGACCGCCTCGGCATCGCGCACGGCGCCCCGAAGTGCTGCGAGCTCGCGGTCATTCGCGATATGCGAGAAGCGGCCGATGCTCTGCGAGATGGAAAGCTCGCGTTCGGTGAGCGCGCCGATCCGGGAAAGAAGACTGAGCTCATCCTCCCGCACGAGGCTGTTGCGCGTTGCGAGAATCGGGAGAATGGCGATCGCCGCGCAAACGAACGCGACCGCGAACAAGGGCGTGCGCGTCAGCGCATGATAGGCCGAACCCGATGCAAGCGGGTCCCGTGCGATGGCGGGGATCGCAAGCCACGTCACATATCCCATCGCAAGCGCCGCCGTGAAAGCCGCATGCAAGCCCTCCGCGACGGGCATGCCCCACGCAAAGGCCGCGCGCAGCGTGAAATGATGCATGACGGCTTGGATGGCAAACATGAAAATGCCAAGGAGCGCCGCCTCGAACAGCCGCAAACTCAGGCTCCGGTCCGCATGCCGGAATAGCGGGCGCAAGGTGAAATGCGCGCCAGCGATGAGGAGAGCGAACATCGCGCCGCGCAGGACAGACGCCTCGCTCGGCGACCGTTCGAGCGCCCAATCCTGCTCGAGGACGAAGGCGCAGACGCCGCTTGCTGCGGCGCTGATGGCGCCTATCAGGAATGCGAAATGACGCAGTCGGGCGCGCAATCTCTCCTCCACTCGCGACGCGCATAACTCTGAGGCAATTAGTTTCGGCTGCGAGTGGACAAACAAGCGTTAACGGTCGCGCGACGATTAATCAATTGAAAAGCATACATATGGAAACATAACCAGCGCCAAGAGCCGAGAAAGTAACGATATCGCAAGCAAGCGGGAGGATTTTTACTTTGCATAAATACTGTGCGCATAATTTCAGTGCCAATTATGAAAGAAAGAGGCGTTAATCGCCTAAATAGTGTAAAGAAAAAACAACAAGTGAAAGATGCATTGGGTTATATTGTAGCAATAAAATGAAGAAGAGGTAATACCTTGGAAGTGATAAATTAAGGATGTGGCGCGCGTCGAGTGACGTCGAAGTTGTCGGGTG
This sequence comes from Alphaproteobacteria bacterium, assembly GCA_013389115.1. Classification (GTDB taxonomy): domain Bacteria; phylum Pseudomonadota; class Alphaproteobacteria; order Micropepsales; family Micropepsaceae; genus JACADY01. The sequence goes on along the minus strand of JACADY010000014.1, from coordinate 14,880 downwards.
AGGCGTAAAATTGGCAGAGGGCAAGTCCTTTGTTTTCGCGTCACGTGTTTGAGGGCGTAGCAAGAGGTGAATGATGCTGGGCATAGAGATTCAAGACGATAGCTCTCGGGCCGCGCTGAGTGGTCAGCTTGTCTTTTCCGAGAATTTGGCATTCAGACAGGCAGCAAGCCGGATGATCGCCAGCAAGCGGAAACAGCTCGTGCTCGATCTTCTGAATCTGGATTTCATCGATTCGGCCGGGCTTGGCATGCTGTTGCTGCTGCGCGAGGAAGCCATGCGCAATCAGCAAGAGGTCGTGCTCTCCAACGCCCAGAGCCAGGTCAAGCGCATGCTTGAGATTTCCAGGTTCGAAACGCTCTTCAGACTCCAATCCTGACAGATGCCCGGCCCGGGACGATCGCAGGCCGCTCAAGCGCCTGGGGCCTCCGGGTCAAGTATCACGTGGGACCCAGAGCACACGCCAGAACTCGCGGCGCTTGTCGAATTGTCGGTCTCCAGCATCATCGAAGCGGGCCTTTTCGCGCGGGGTCTCGCGGCAAGCGGGGCGGCTTTGTGCATCGTTGTCCGAACGAGCACGGCCTATCGCCGGCCTTTGGCGCGCGAGATTGCGGTGGCGCTGAAACGCCGCTGCGACATCGGGGACGAAACGGCCCTCATCATGGAAACGGTGCTCCACGAAGCGCTGATGAATGCCATCCTGCATGGCAATCTCGGCCTGAACAGCGAGGCGCGCCAGGGCTTTGGCATGTTGGACCGTTTTCAGTCCCTCATCGACCATCGATTGAAGCTGCCCCAGTTCTCAAACAAACCGCTTGTCATCGGCGCGACCTGGACCAGCCGGTTCATCGACCTCTCCGTCAGGGACGACGGAACGGGCTATAGCGCCAAGCCGCGCGCCCTTCCCGATGAAAGCCGGGCAAGCGGGCGCGGGCTTGCGATCATTCAAGCTCTCGCTGCGGCCGTTTCGTTCAAGGAAGGCGGGCGCCTCATCGAGATGAGGATCGCGCGATGAGCTCACCGGCGAAAGATGTGGAAAGCACGGTGGATAAGCCCCCGCAAAGGGCGCTCAGTCCGGAGATTCTTGCGGCCCCCATCGTCATCGCTGATGACCAGGAGATCAATCTCAAGCTCATCGGCGCCTTTCTGAGGCAGGCAGGCTACCACAATCTCACCTTTGCCCTTGATGGCGAGCAGGCCCTCGAAGCGATCGCGGCAAAAACGCCCGTTCTGCTGATCCTCGACATCATGATGCCGAATCTATCCGGGCTGGAGCTGACGCGGATGCTGAAGAGCGACCCCAGCTATGCCGATTTGCCGGTCCTGGTGCAAACGGGTCTCTCCTCCGCCAAGGACCGCATCGAGATCTTCGAAGCCGGGGCGACGGACCTCGTCACCAAGCCGATCAATGGACCGGAGCTGATCTCGCGGGTCAGCACGCATGTCGAGCGCCGCCTGCTCATCAAGAGCCTGACAGAATGGCGCCAGCGCGTCCGCAGCGAGTTGATCGCCGCCAACAAGATGCAGCTTGAACTGCTTCCCGCCGGCGATCTTCTCGCGGCGCTGAAACGCGATCACGGCATCGACATTGCGTCGCGTTTTATCAGCTCGACCGAGATGGGCGGCGATTTCTGGGGCGTCATGAAGATCGGTCCGGATTGCGTCGGCGTGTTCATCGTGGACTTCACGGGTCACGGCATTCTTGCTGCCTTGAATACGTTCCGCCTGCACACGCTCATTCAGGGCATGGAGCAGGTTCCCGCATCGCCGGGCGAGTTTCTGGGCGCCTTGAATGCGCGCCTGAAACAGCTTTTGCCGCTTGGCCAGTTCGCCACGATGTCCTGCTTCTACCTCTATCCCGAGGCCGGTCGGATGCGATGGGCGGCCGCGGGCAGCCCGCCGCCATTGCTGCGGGATCCGGCCGGTGGATGGACGCCGCTGGCGAGCGCTGGCGTGCCCTTGGGCGTTGTCGCGGGCACGGTCTATCCCACAAGCGAGGCGCCCTTTCCCAAAGGCAGCCTCCTTTTTCTTTACAGCGACGCGCTCACCGAAGCCGAGCTGCCGCGCGGCCGCCTCGGCGAGGAAGGGGTCCTCGCTGTCGCGCAAGGCATTGATATGAAAGGCTCGATGGAGGATCGCCTTGCCGGGTTGATCGCGCCGCTCAAGGGGCGCGAGGGCAGCCTCGACGACGATCTGACCGCGATCGCCATCGGCAACGTTTGAACCGCCCTAAAGGACTTATCCCCCGCCCATCGCCGCCGCCGTAACATCCCTTTCGAGTAACGACCGAAGGGATGAACGATGGAAACCACTCCCCGCCTTGGCCTCGAGCTTGTGCAGGCACAACAGGCGCAAAAGCACGTGACGGTGAACGAGAGTTTTCGCCGCCTCGATGCACTCGTGCAGTTAAGTGCCGTTTCGGCGACCACTGCGGAAGAGCCCGCCTCTCCCTCGGCGGGCGCGATCTACATCCTGCCGGCTGGAAAATCGGGATCCGCCTGGTCGGCGATGGCAGAGGGCGCGCTGGCGGCCTATCAGGACGGCGCCTGGGTCGAGATTGTCCCGGCAAAGGGCTGGCGTGCCTTCATCGAGGACGAAGCTGCGTTGCGGATTTTTGGCGGTCTCGATTGGGCAGTGTTGGGTGAGACGCAAGAAAGGCTGGGACTCAACACGACGGCCAGCGACACGAACCGTCTGGCCGTCAAGTCCGATGCGGCGCTGCTCTCGCACGACGATGTGACGCCGGGCTCAGGCGATGCAAGGCAGATGATCAACAAGAGCGCGGAGGAAAAGACGGCCAGCGTTGTCTTTCAGACGGCCTGGTCGGGGCGGGCGGAATTTGGGCTGAATGGCGACGATGATTTCTCGCTCAAGGTGAGCGCGAACGGCGCCGATTGGCGCGAGGCGGCCAGATTTGCCAAGGCGGATGGGAAGGCATCCTTTCCCTCCGGGCTGAAGCACCCGGAAACCGGCTTTGCGATCCGCTCGATCCTTCCCGTACCGGGGGCGACGGTGTGGTCTCGATCTATCGCATCGATGTCACGCGTGACCAGTGCCCGCGCATGGCCACGATCGCAGGCCTGTCGGGCGGCATGCTCACGCTGGCAAGCGCGGTCTCGGACCAGTTCTTCAACAACGCCATGATGGAGAATGTCTCGCGCCTGCGCATCTGGAACACCTCGAAATCCCCCGCGCAGTCCGCATGGGTGAAAAGGCGCCGGCCGCCAGTCAATTGGAGGTGACGAGCGCTGCGCATATCGCAACCTGGGCGGCGGGCGAGACCATCCAGGTGGGGGATCCCGAGACGATAACCCCAGGCCGCGTGATCGCGCTCGACATCAGCCCAATGTTGCAGGCCGTTTTCGGGACTGTGTTTCCTCAGGCAGGCGCCATCCTCAAGATTGCCATCGTGGGAAACGGCGGCGAGGCCGGCATCGATGTCTCCGATTCGGGCATGTCCGGCACGTTCTTTGGTGTGCGCACATTCTCGGGCGGCATCGCCAACACGTCTCAATATGCCATTCCATGCTCGCAGCTCTCGCCGATCTCCAATTCGAACCTCATTTTCATTCGCGAACAGGACTATGGCGGCAATATGGGCATCACGATCGCCTCGGTGAATGCACTGTGGGTCTGATGCCGCCCATTGTGCGGGCTGCGCGCACCCTGTTATCGAATGTTAGAGCGCTTCTCGGCGAAGCATATCCCCGCGAAGGCGGGGATGGGTACCGGTTCGCCGTAAAGAAGCGCGACCGATAAAGACTTGCGAGCATTTCCCGATTCTATGTGATCGGGAAATGCTCTAATGAAACAGATTCGATCGCCCGGCGGATTGTGCGCCCGCGATCGGGCCATTTTTTGAATCGCGGGGCACGGGGCATGTACGAGACGCAAGGCAGATACTCAGAAGGTCTCCATGTCCTGCGCGGATTGGCGGCGGTCAGCGTGGTGTTCTTCCATTCCGCGCATATGGCGCCCGTTGCGGACATCGGCGCGCTCAAGATCGTCAATGAGTTCGGCTCGGGCGTCACGCTCTTCTTCATCTTGAGCGGTTTTTCGCTGACGCTTTCGAATGCCGGCCAGACCGAGCAGGCGGGCTGGATCAGATCCTATGCGCTCAAGCGTTTCTTCCGCATCGCGCCGCTCTGGTATTTCATGGTCGCGGTCTCCGGCATCTATCAGTATTTCGAGTATGGCGCCCCGTTCAAGACTGGGCCGCTTTCCTGGCACATCCTGCCGTTATTCGGGTTCATTCCAGGCGAGCACGCAAGCCGCGTCTGGGCGGGTTGGACGATCGGCGTTGAAGTCATCTTCTACACGGTCTTTCCGCTGCTCCTCGCAACGCTGCGTCTGAACATCCTGGGCTGGGTGATCCTGACCGCGCTGGCCATCACCGCCTCGATCGATTTTCCCGCCCGCATCAAGCCGGATTTCGCGCCGGGCTACGAGTATATGGGCTTTGCGCGGCAATTCGCCGTTTTCTGCGTTGGTACACTCCTGTGCGTGCTGATGCTGCGCACGCCGGTGGAATGGTTGGGCCGGCTTCGCCTTGGCGCCGCGGTTGCCGCCGTGGCGCTGCTCGCCTGGTGGACCGCGCATCACTATGTTCCGATGACGGCGGTTCTGGGAGAGGTCGTCATTTTCAAGGCGGTTGCCCTCGGCGCGCTCACGCTGGCCTTTTCCGGTCCGCGCACGATTCTCTATAATCCGCTCACCAAGCTTTGGGGCGATGCCAGCTATGGCATCTATCTGATCCATCCCATCTTTGCGCTGGAACTGAAGCCGGCACAGGCATTCCTGAGCGAAGCGATCCCCAATGTCGAGCTTGCCTTCCTGCTCTATGCAGGACTGGTGTTGGCGGTCGTCACGCTGATCGCCTGGATGGTGCACACTGTGATCGAGAGCCCGTTCTTCCGCTATGGCCACGCCCTTGCGCGCAACGAAAAGGCACGCCTCGCCGACTTCATGCCAGTGTGGCCATGGCGCGTATCGCCAAGGACACAGAATCCGCTATAGACGAGGAAGATGGCACGGCCAGAATCGAGGACCTGAAACGATGCTCGAACATATGAAACCGATCCTCGCCGAGGCCGAGCGCGCCGCCGCTTCGGGCGGTATCGGTGCGGCGCTCACCGCCTTGAGGAAGCTCGCGCTCGATGATTTCGGCGTTGTCATGCTTGAAATGCCGAACGGCGCCTATCCAAACCTGTCAAAGGTTCTCCCCCGGATGGCCTCGCCACAGGTCCAGGAGAATTGGACCGGGGCGAGCGGCTATGTCCTTCTGCGTCAGAGTCTCAATTTCACGCGCATCCTCGCCAACAAATACGCTGAAGTGACTGGCGAGAGTCTCTCGGGCAAGCGCATTCTCGATTATGGCTGCGGCTATGGCCGCCTGTTGCGCACGATGCTCTATTTTGGCGATCCGGGTCGCCTTTTCGGCTGTGACCCGTGGACGGAGTCCATCAGGCTGTGTGAGGAAGCCGCGATACCCGTAAAGCTCGACGTCACGGAATATCTGCCGCAATCGCTTCCCTATGAGCCTGCATCGATCGATCTTGCCTACGCCTTTTCCGTGTTCACGCACACCTCTTTGCGGGCCTCGCGCGCGGCGCTGGGCGCGCTGCGCCAAGTGATGCACAAGGACGGTCTGCTGGCGCTGACCATTCGCCCCGTTGAATACTGGGCCTATGCCGCCCGAAATGGCGATTTCGATGCGACCCCTTTTCAGCGCGACCACCGCGAGAAGGGCTTCGCTTTCAAGCCGCATAATCGCCCGCCCATCGATGGCGACATCACCTATGGCGATACCTCGATGACGTTCCCCTTCCTCGAGGAGATCGCCGAGGGCTGGCGCCTTCACTCCTATGAGCATTCCTTGGATGACCTGCATCAGCTTGTCATGTTCTTGCAGCCTCGATGACCATGGTTGAGTTCCTGCGCGCGCCCTTGGCCGCCTTGCCGCACCCGCAACAGGCTTGGCGCTTCGCTAAGGCCGATCCGCTCATCGCCGGTTTGTGGCTTGCGGTGGGCGCAAGTGCGTTGCTGTTCCTCTGGGTACTGGCGATCGGGCTTGATGTGCCGGTAACCGATTGGCATGGCTTCCGGCAGTCGCAAACGGCGATCTCCGTCTATGCCATGCTGAATGGCGGCGGCTGGATCGACTATGAAACCCCGGTTCTCGGCGCGCCGTGGACGATACCCTTCGAGGCGCCCGTCTATCACTGGAGCGTCGCGCTCATCGCAAGCGTTTTGCCGGTCGGGCTCGACGCCGCCGGACGCATCACCTCGGCCCTCTATCTCCTTGGCACGATCGTCATTGGCGTACGCCTGCTGCGCCTCCTCGTGCCCAAGGACGATGTCCTTCCGCTCTTCTTCATCGTGCTGATGCTGGTCTCGCCCCAGCATTTGTTCTGGGGGCGGACGTTCCTCATCGAGACCTGCGCGCTCTTCTTCGGCACGCTCTTCCTCTATGCGGCGATCCGCTTTTACCGGGAGCCGGGATGGATCCTCTTTGGCGTGATGCTTGTGGCTTCTCTGCTGGGCGTCCTCGCCAAATCGACGACCTGGCCCGCCTTCGCGGTCGCGTTTGCGCTCTTCTGGATGGGTGATGTCTTGAGGAGCCGCAAGCTGAAGGTGACAGCGACGGCAGGTGTCATGGGCGTCGGCATTGCGAGCGTACTTGCGGCCGTGCTTTGGAACGCGCACGCCGATGCGCTCAAGATGCAGAGCATCCTTGGAAATTACATCTCCAGCGACAAGCTGAACGACTGGAATTTCGGTTCGATGGCGCAGCGCTTTGGCGCGCAGCTCTGGCAAGATCTCCTCCCCACGCGCATGCTGCCTGAGGCGATCGGCGACCTGTGGCCGGTGTTCCTGATCGGCGCGACGCATCTCCTGCGCCTGAATGCCTACGCGGCGCTGACGGCGGCGGGCGTCGTCCTCTACTTCGTGCCCATCATGCTGTTCACGAACCTGCATATGGTTCACGCCTACTATCAGACCGCCTGTGCGGCATTTCTCATCGCCGGCACGGCCGCGCTCCTCGCCGGCATGATCGCCAATGGCCGCAAGATCCTCGCGCTCATCGCCTTTGCGCTCATTCTGGGCGGCCAATGGCACTATTTCGACACCCAGCGCCTGCCCATGATCGAGCAGCCGCTTCGTTCCTCTTCGGGCTATGTTGCCGCGCTGGCGACACGTGACCTCGTCCCAGAGGATCGGGCCATCTACGTCTTTGGCTATGACTGGTCTTCCGAGGTGAACTATTACGCCGAGCGCCGTGGCATCGCCTTTGCGGGCTGGTTCAGCGAGGATCACTTGCGCCAGATGTTCGAAACACCGCAGAAATTCCTGGGCGCGTACCCTTTGGGCGGCATCGTCGATTGCCGCGCCGTGCGCATCAAATACGCGGCCGGGCATATGGCGCTCATCGATGCCTATCTGAAGCGCCTGAGCGACGCAGGCCTGCCAAAGGTCGAGGCGGGTGGCTGCACGATCTACAGGACCGAGCCCTGAGGATCCCGCTGCCCTAAAGATTGATCCTGTTGAAGATGAAACCGGGCATCAGGCGCACGGCAAGCATGATGAAGCGCCAGATGAAGGGCACATAGACGATCGAGGGACCCCGATCGAGCGCCTTGAGGATGACGGGCGCGACGTCTTCCGGTTTGGCCCACAAGGGTCCCTTCTTCTCGATCGCCGCCGTCATCGGCGTGTCGACAAAGCCGAGCTTGATGGTGACGGCGCGCGGTCGGGGCGCGGGCAGGGCGGCAAAGCGATGCGCAAGGCCCTGCATCAGCACCGAGAGGCCGGCCTTCGCCGCGCCATAGACAAAATTTCCGCGCCGTCCGCGATCGCCCGCGACGCTGGAGATGACAAGGATGGCCGCGCGCGGCGAGGGCGATGCTTCGATGAGCCGCGCTGCCGCCAGAACCCAATGCGCCGCGCTCGTGAAATTGACATCGATGATGTGCCGTGCCTCGGCCCAATCGGAAAGGGCGCGCGCCTGATCGCCAAGAATGCCGTAGAAAACGAGCACCGCATCGATGCCGCCCAGCGCCGCCCCCGCCTCGCGAAGGGCGCCCTCGCAATCGGCTTCTCCGGCAAGATCGCGCGCGAATATTTGCACCTGCCCCGCGCCGCGCAGGCGAAGATCGGCCGCCACCTCTTCAAGCCGCTCGGCATTGCGCGCGAAGAGGGCGAGATGCGCACCTTCCCCCGCCAGTTCGCGCGCGCAGGCTTCCGCGACCGCGGAAAGCGCGCCGAGAATGATGACGCGCCGCGGGCTTTGAGCATTTTTGGACATCACGCCATGACCCTTCGCCAGAAGGAGGAGGAAAGGGAAGGATCGCAAAGCGCCGCAAAGCGCGGCCACTCAGGATAGCCCGCCTTGAAAAGCCCGGCCGGCATCCGCCCGTCTTTCGCCGCATAGAGCCGCCCCCCGGCGGCGGCAACGATCTCATCGAGCCGCGCGAGCAGCGCCAATGTCGCCGCGCCGCGATTGCGGAAATCGAGCGCGAGCGTCACGCCCGGCCGAGGGAATGACATCATGCCGGGCGAGGGCCGCGTGCCGAATGTCTTGAGCACGGCAAGGAACGATCCCTCGCCGCTATCGGCGATCGCCTCCAGCATCGAACGAATGGCGGGCTCGCCCACCGCCATCGGAACGGCGCATTGATACTGATAGAACCCCCTTGCCCCATAGAGCCGGTTCCATTGCCCGATCGCATCGAGCGGAAAGAAAAAGGCGCTGTAGTGCATGCGCCGGCTCCCGGCCTTGCGCCTGTTGAAGGCGTAATAGGCCTCGTTGAACAGCCGCAGCGTCCATGAATTGAGGGCAAAACCTGGCGCATCGAAGGGCAGGCTGAACCGGGTCTGATCGCGATGCGGCGTATATCCGCCCTCGGCCGACCAATTTGCGCGCTGAAAAATGCCGCGGCCCAGCGCATCGCCCGTCTTCGTGCAATCGACCCACGCAACCGTGTGCTCGAAGCGCGCGGCGCTTTCGTCGGCAAGCGCAAAGAATTGGGCAAGGTTGCCGAAGGGGACGAAATCGCAATCGATATAGGCGGAAGGCACCCCGGCAAGCGCGATCTCCGCATCCGCGATGATGCCGGTAAGACCCATGCCGCCGATCGTGGCGGCATGGAGTTCGCCCTCTTGCGCGGCCGAAACCGCAAGCCTGCCGCGATCGCTGCGCAGCAAAGAAAGGCGTGGCACATGGGTGCCGAAGGTCCCGGCCGCGTGATGATTTTTGCCATGGACATCATGGGCGATCGCGCCGCCAATCGTGATGTGGCGCGTGCCGGGCACCGTTGCAGGAAAGAGCCCGCGAGGAATCGCAAACCGGATAAGCGTGCTCAGGCTCAGCCCCGCTTCCACCCGGACGATCCCCCGTTCGGCATCGAAGGCGATGAAGCGGTCGAGGCCGCGCATGTCGATGAGCGCGCCGTCCGGATTGAGCGCGCTGTCGCCATAGGATCGCCCCGCACCATAGGGCATGACCGCTTGGCCGTTTTCGCGCGCAAGGGCAAGGCTCGCATCGATCGCGTCGCGGAAGGGCGGCCGTGCGACGAGATGGCTCGCGTGCACGACGCGCCCCCAGCTCCGGATCTGATCGCTACGCGTGAAGGTCAAGGTCATGCGACGACGGCGAGTGTGAAGAAGACGGCGAGTATGGCGCCAAGCGCAAGACTGACACGGTCCTTGATCGCAAAGGCCACGGGATCATCATGCAGGTCACCGCGATGGGCAAAGAGCCAGACACGCAACGTCCACAACGCGACGAGAACAGGCGCTGCCCAAAGATAATGGCTTGCGCTATAGGCGCCCTGCGGCATGGCGTCGTTGACGAGGTATAGAACGAGAACGAGGATCGCGGCCGCGCATGACGCTGTTCCGATGGCGAGGGTCAGCGGCCAATCCGAGCTGAGATAGCCGCGGCCGGGAATGACCGAGCCTGGCGGCATTTCGGCCGCCTTGATGAGCTCGACATGGCGTTTGGCGAGCGAGAGCGAGAAGAAGAAAAAGCTCGCAAAGACGAGGAGCCAGGGCGAGACGGCGCCGCCGGCCAGCACGGTTCCCATCATCAGGCGGATCGTATAGAGCGCGCCCAACAACGCGACATCGAGCATCGCCACGCGCTTGAGGCCGAAGGAATAGCCGAGCGTCAGCACGAAATAGAGGAACAGCAATCCGCCAAAGCCGGGCGAAAGCGCAAGCCCGCCCGCAAGCGCGCCCAGGATGAGCAGTGGCGCGACAATGAGACCCTGAATGACGGGCAGCCTGCCCGCGGCGAAGGGCCGCTCGCGCTTGGTGCGATGCATCCGGTCGGCGGTGATATCGCTGAGATCGTTGAGGATATAGGTGCCCGATGCGCCGAGCCCCAGAAGCAGAAACCCGGCGAGACAGGCAAGGATCGCCCGCAGATCGCCGTAAGTATGCGCAAGGATGAGCGGCACGAAGATGAGGAGATTCTTGCTCCATTGATGGAGACGCAAGGCCTGCACCCAGGCGGCGATTCCGGCGGGCTCGGGCGGAAACTCCGCTTCGATAGGCGCGGGGAGAAGGCGCGCCTTGCGGGCGACATTGCCGGGCGCGCCGGAAAGGATGATACCGCTCGCCGCGCGCCAGACGGGCAGATCGGCATGGCTGTCCCCGGCATAGGTGAAGTGAAAGCCGATATCCGCTTGGATGGCCGCGAGCTTTTTCGGCCCCTTCATGTTGTGGCCGGTGCGGCTGCCTCTGGCGCCATCGAAGAGTTGCAACCGGCCGGCGACAGCTTCGGCGACCGAATGGTCCCCGGCCGTGTAGAGATAGATGGGACGCCCGGCCTCGCGCGCCGCGCGCAAATAGGTGACAAGCTCCTCTCGCACCGGCACCTGGCGCGGATCGACATAGGCGATGGCAGCAATGGCCTCCTTGAAGGCGGCCCGGCCCTTCAGCATGGAGGGCAAGGCGGCAAGGAGCGCGAGCGGCCGCTGGAACAGGGCCTGCGCGATCCCCTCGACCAGCATGTCGGTTTTGACAAGGGCGCCATCCATGTCGACGACGATGGGCGATTGCGACGGGGTCGGCTGAACGTTCATGGGGTCAATCGCGTTGCGAGGGGGGCGCGTCGGAGGGCCGGGCGGCGAAGGTGAAATGGCGGTGGCCAAAATAGCTGGTGAACACCGGCGATGCGACCCCGATCGCATGGGCGATCGCAACACTCAACCCAGCGCTGACGCCGAGGAACGGCAAAGCGTACTGGCCAAGAACGAGCGTGACGAGCCAAACCTGTGCGAGCGCAACGACATTGACGAGGGCGAACCGCCCATACTCATCGGCCGCGCTGCGCCCGCTGCGTTCGAACACGAACAGGCGATTGAGGGCATAGGCGACCGTCATGCCGAAGAGATAGGCGCAGGCAATGGAAGCCGTGAGCGGAAGAAACAGCGAAAAGAAGAAGCGCGATCCCCAATTCGCCGCGGCCGCGAACCCGCCGACGAGCAGGAAGGCGAGGAATTGCGACCTCATGCCTGGGCCCTCAGCGCCGCGCGCTCGACCATGCCCTTGGCGAATTTGATGCTCTCCGAAACGCCGCGATCCTCAGGGTAGTAAAAGCACGTATCGGCGATTTGAAGCCCCTTGATGCTTGTCTGCGCGGGCGGAATGAGCGCGGCGAATCCGGTCTCGCAAACGGGTTGCGCGTGGCGAAGCCGCCCGACATGGGCGCCGATGAGGTCATCCGCGCCGATATCGGGGTTGACAAGCCTGATCGCAAGCAGGCTGTCGGCAATGAAATCCTCATCCGCCCGCCCGAATTTCGGATGAGAGGGCGGCATGTAGAAGGGCACATAGACGATCGCATGGGGCAGGGGGCGCAGATTGGAGAATTCGACAAGGCCGGGAACCGCCACGCGCTTGTCGGAAATATTGACCCAGAAATGCGAACTGACCGAGCGCTTGAGCTTCAGCACCACGCAGACGCAGCCGATATTCTCGATCCGGCGGTAAGGCGCAAGGAGATCGTTCTCCGCTCCCTCGAGCAGCGCTGGCACGTAAGGCGTCGGGATGGTGGATATGACTTCATCCGCCATGATTTGGCGTCCCTCGCGGGTCTCGACGCCCCGCACCCGCCCTTCCGCGATGAGGATCCGCCGCGCGGGCGAAGAGAGATGGATCTTGCCCCCCATCGCGGTGATCGCCGTGACGAGAGCCTCGATCAGCGCCGCGCTGCCGCCGTCGATATAACCGAGCCGCTCCTCGAACAGCGACGCGCGCGAATTGCCCAGCCGCTTGATCCGCTGCCACATCCAGGCCGCGGAAACCCTGTCCGCATAGTCATGGAATTTGAGTTCCATGAGGCGCCGCCAGAGCACGTCATAGGCGCGCGCGCCCGCCCAGTCCTTGAACCATTGCGTCGCTGCGATGCCATCGAGCTTGCGCCAATCGCTGCGCTTGGTGGCGGTAAACATCTGCAGCCCATAGCGGATCTTGGAAATGAGATCGAGCTTGGGGAAAAAGAGCAGCGAGAACGGTTCGCCCCATTTGTAAAGCTGCCCGTCGACGAAGTAGCCCATGCTTGTCGCAACCCACTTCATCTTGTCCGCGATGCCAAGCTCCCCCATGAGCGCAAGCGTGTCGGCATCCGACAGACAGCAGAAATGATAGAAGCGTTCGATCGACAATCCTTCGAAATCGAAATGCGCGGCCATGCCGCCGGGCCGGTCATCCGCTTCGATGACCTCGACCTCAAGGCCGCGCTTTGCCGCGTAATAGGCCGCGGCAAGCCCCATGGGTCCCGCTCCGATAACGATCAGTCTCTTGGCCATGGCGCCACCTATCCGAATTCGAGGACGATCGCGCTATAGACGGGATCGCGGAACGTTCGGCGGATTGCCTCGCGCAGCGGCGTCGGCGTCACGCCGAATATGCCGGGCCAGTCGATGACCTCGAACACATCGGGCGTTGCAAGGGCCTTCAATTGGGCCGAGGTGAAGGGCGGGTCGCGGTCGAACAGGGCATAGAGCCGCAGCAGCCCATCGAACAACCAGTAGGGAATTTTCAAGATCGGGGTCGAAAGCCCGCTTTCCTCCCGCACGATGCGGATGAGATCGATGAAATCGACCCGCTCCCGCCCGGTGATCTCATAGAGTCCTTCGATGCGCCGCGTAAGGCAGGAGGCGACGATGGCCGAAAAATCGCCGGCATAGAGCGGCTGGCGCAAGTAGCGCCCGTCCCCCGGAATGGGAAAAACGGGTGTGCGCTCCATGAAGCGCTTGAGCCAGCCCAGATGCTTGCGATCGAACCACCCGAACATGAGTGTCGGGCGCAGGACCGCGTGCGCAATGCCCGAGTTTCGGATCAGTTCCTCCTGCGCCTTCTTCGTTACGATATAGATGTCATGCGCCTTCGAGTTCAGGACCGAGGAGCTTGCATGCACGATGTAGGAGCATCGGCCCTCCCGCGCCGCCGCGATCACGCGCTGCGTCGCCTCGACATTGTTGCGCGCGAAAATGGCATCGTTGATGCCCCCGATCTGGGCATGAAGGCAGACGATCGCGTCGGCGGATCGCACGATGTCTTCCCATGGGCCGGGGTCTGCCAGGTCGGCCGTTACCGCCGTGACGCCGGGATGCATGTGGCGCAGAACATCCATGTTGCCCGCATGCTTGTCGAGCGCCACGAGTTCGAGGCGGGGATCATCCTTGAGGCGCGGGATCAGATTTTGCCCGACAAGCCCCGCTGCACCGGTAATCACTACGCGAAAAGTCATTGTTCACCGCGAAGGAAAAGGATTCGCATGTCCTTACGCGTGTCTCATGAATGCGCTATGGCAATCAAATATTCTCCATAGCCGCTTTTCCTCAGCCCCTCGCCCAGCCGGCGCAGCTGGGCTGCATCGATATAGCCCATGCGATAGGCGATCTCCTCCGGGCAGCCGATCTTCAGGCCCTGGCGCTCTTCGATAACGCGCACGAACTCGCCCGCCTGCAGCAGGGATGTATGGGTGCCCGTGTCGAGCCAGGCAAAGCCCCGCCCCATGATCTCGACATGCAGATCGCCGGCCTCGAGATAGAGATTGTTGAGTGCGGTGATTTCAAGTTCGCCCCGCGCCGAGGGCCGGATGGTCTTGGCAAGGTCGGGCGCGCGGCCATCGTAAAAGTAGAGCCCCGTGACCGCGAAATTGGAACGGGGCTTTGCCGGCTTTTCCTCGATCGACAGCACGCGCCCGCCCGCATCGAACGCAACGACGCCATACCGCTCCGGATCCTGGACATGATAGCCAAAGACCGTCGCGCCGGTTTCACGAGCCCGCGCCTTCTCCATCAATTCGGAGAGTCCATGGCCATAGAAGATGTTGTCGCCAAGGACGAGGGCGCTGGGGTGGCCGGCAAGAAACGCTTCGCCGATGAGATAGGCCTGTGCCAGCCCTTCGGGCCTCGGCTGGACCGCATAGGAGATATTGAGGCCCCACGGCTCGCCCGTCCCAAGCAGACGCTCGAACTGGTTCCGGTCTTCCGGCGTCGTGATGACGAGGATGTCGCGGATCCCAGCCAGCATGAGCACCGACAGGGGATAATAGATCATCGGCTTGTCGTAGACGGGAAGAAGCTGTTTTGACACGGCGAGCGTGACGGGGTGCAGCCTTGTGCCCGCGCCGCCCGCCAGGATGATGCCTTTTCGTTCCATCAAGACTCCATGCCGCTTTAAGTTGCCCTCGGTGCATGTACCCTCAATAAGGCCGCTTGGGCAACGCCGCAGCAATGGTTAAGCGCGGGCCGCTCTAGCTGTGGAGCCTCAATAGGTTGTTCTCGGTGAGGCCGAGTCGGCTGATGGGTGTAGTTGCCTTCAAGCTACCATGTGGGCGGTGCCAGTTGTAGCGATGGAGCCAGCGCG
>JACADY010000002.1 GCA_013389115.1 Alphaproteobacteria bacterium | reverse complement strand
CTGCTCGGCGTGGGGGCCGCGCCCGAGGGGCTGACGCTTCCCGTCAGCGCCGCCGCCGCACTTCCCGCGACGATTGATGACGCGCTTGGCCTGGCCGCCAGCAACAGCCCGACGCTGAAGCTCAACCGTGCCGATGTCGAAACCGCGCAGGCCGAGTACAAGGCGGCCGATTCGCGCTTCTATCCCAAGCTCAACCTCGAACTCTCGGGGCGAACGGGCGAAAACCTCGATGGTGAGGATTCGGGGCGCGATTCGGAGCTGCGGGCGCAGCTGGTGATGCGCTACAATCTTTACAATGGCGGCATCGATGTGGCGAACCGCCAGGAACAGATGCACCGCCAGGTGGAGAGCGAGAAGAAGCTGGCCAGTGCCCGGCGCGATGTCGAAGAGCTGATGCGCAATGCCTGGAACACGCTTGAGCGGGCACGTGAGCAGACGGCGTTGCTCGAGCGCCAGGAGCGCGTCAGTTCAGAACTGCTGGCCTCCTACCAAGCCGAGTACAAGGTGGGACGTCGCGCGCTGCTCGACATTCTCGATGCCCAGAATGAACTCATCATCACCCGGATCGACCTGTCGACCAGCCGTCACGCCCTGCTGCTTGCCGAATTCAGGGTGCTTGCCGTCGCGGGCAAGCTGATGGAGCATCTGAACGTCGCGGTGCCGGCAGAAGCACTGCCGGTGAGCGCCGAGAAGTAGAGCCCGGCTCTGTCCGCAGTGCGCTTGCGCACGACCGGCAACCGGCGCGGAGTAAGCGGCCGAGACGATCGGCCATGACGGCGGGAAGGGATGAGCGCCATTCCAAGCAGCGAGGAGCCTTTGGCGGCCGAACCCAGCAATTTTGCTGAGGCTCGGCCGTCCGGTGATCCCTGGCTCGAAGCTGCGCTCTTCTTCTGCCGGCACCATGGCGTCGCGGCGAATGCCGAGATGCTGTCCGCGGGCCTTCCTCTTCCCGATACGGGACGGCTCAATGCGACCCTTTTTGCCCGTGCGATTGCGCGGGCGGGCCTTAGCGCGTCGCTGCTGACCCGAGCCTTTGAGAAAATCACTGAACTTGCGTTGCCGGCCTTATTGCTGCTCAAGGACGGGACGCTGGCGATATGGCGCGAGCGACAGGGCGCAAGCGCCGTGCTGCTGCTGCCCGGGGAGGCCTTGCGCGAAATCACGATGCCGGTCGATGACCTTGCGGCGCGCTATCATGGCCGGGTCATCTATGTGAAGGCCGGGACAATGCGCCCCTCGAATGGGGCCAAACCGCAGGCCTGGTTCTGGGACGTCGTTGCGCTGATGCGCGGCGAGTATTGGATGACGATCATCGCGGCGGCGTCGGTCAATGTTCTTGCGCTTGCCGTACCGCTCTTCACGATGAACGTCTATGACCGTGTCCTGCCCAACGGCGCGTTCACCACGCTTTGGGTGCTCGGTGCCGGGGTGGCGCTCGTTCTTGCGTTCGATCTCATCCTGCGGACGCTTCGCGGATTGTTCATCGATGTTGCCGGGCGACGCGTCGATCTCCTGCTTTCGAGTGAAATGTTCGCGCATCTCGTCGATATGCGCATGAGTGACCGACCCGCCAATGCGGGCGAGCTTGCCAACCGGCTGAAGGATTTCGAGGTCGTGCGCGAGTTTTTCACGTCATCGACCATCGCGACGCTGACCGACCTTGCCTTCATGGTCATATTTGTCGGCGTCATCGCGATGATCGGGGGCTGGCTGGCGATCATACCTTTTTGCGCCATTTTGTTCGTCGTCTTGTTCGGACTTGCGCTTCAGCCGACGCTGCGCCGCAATCTTGAGGATGCCGACATGCAGGCGGCGAAAAAGCACGGGCATCTCATCGAGGCGATCGGCGGACTTGAAGCAATCAAGACGCTCAACGCGCAAGGACAGCTACAGCGTGCATGGGATCGTGCCGTATCCGCGGCGGCCAACACGTATCGCGAGACACGGACGATCTCGCTTTTCGCGATGAATGCCACGACATTCGTTCAGCAGTTGACGGCGATTGCTGTTGTTGTCTGGGGTGCCTATCTCTTTGCCGACCGGCAGATCAGCATGGGGACGATCATCGCGTGCGTGATGCTCTCCTCGCGCGCCGTCGCACCGCTTGCCAATGTCGCGCAAATGCTGGTGCGGCTGCAGCAGGCGATCGTCGCCTTCAAGGGTCTTGATGCCTTCATGTCGCAACGCACAGAGACCCGGGCGGGCGATCTGCCCGTTCTTCGACGGGTGACACAGGGCCGTGTCGAATTTCGTAGTGTGCGCTTTTCCTATCAAGGCCTGCCACCCTTCGCGCTCGATGGGTTTTCGCTGAAGATCGAGCCAGGCGAACGGGTGGCCATCCTTGGGCGGGTCGGATCAGGAAAGACCACGCTGGGGCGTTTGCTGCTGGGGCTCTATGAGCCCGATGAAGGGCTCGTCCTCATCGATGGCGTCGATGTGCGGCAGTATCATCCTTCCGAGCTTCGCAAAGGCGTCGGCGTCATCATGCAGGATGTGACGCTGTTCAGCGGCAGCATCCGTCAGAACATCGCATTTGGAACGCCGTGGATCGGTGATGCAGCCGTGATGCGCGCGGCGCGGCTTTCGGGAGCCGACGAGTTCATTTCAGAGAATCCCGCAGGTTTCGAAGCGCCGGTGGGGGAGCGTGGACAGCGTTTGTCGGGGGGCCAGCGCCAGGCGCTCGCGCTTGCGCGCGCCGTTCTGCACGACCCGCCGATCCTCTTCCTCGATGAACCAACAAGCGCCATGGATCCGCGATTTGAGCGCGAGTTCATCAAGCGCATGGCGGAGGTCCTCGCAGAGCGGCCACGCACGCTTATCATTTCAACGCATCGCCGTTCGCTTCTCGATCTTGTCGACCGTGTCGTCATTCTCGACAAAGGGGTCGTCATTGCCGACGGCACGAAGGAGCAGGTGCTCTCCCGCCTGCAAACACCATGAGCGGCGCCAATGCGCAAACGCGGTCGCGAGCAGTGGCGGCCTCGCTTCAAAAGGCCGCCAATGGCTTGGGAGAGACGCTGCGCGCGATCATCCAATGGCTCCTTGCGGAGGCACCCGACAGTCATTACGCGGACGATCTCGTTGCGGCCCGGCACTATGGCGCGGGGCGCGCGCCGAAATTGCTGCTCATCACGATCGTTGCGATTTTCCTCGCCGCAATCATCTGGGCCTCGTTTGCCACGGTGGAAGAAGTGACGCGCGGTGACGGGCGGGTCATCCCTTCCAGCAAGATACAGGTCGTTCAATCGCTGGAAGGCGGGATCGTCAAAGAGATCCTGGTGCGACCGGGCGCCGTCGTAAAGCGGGACCAGCTGCTGCTGCGCATCGATGACACGGGCTTTTCATCGAGCCTTGGCGAAATCGAAGCGAGGGATCTTGCCCTGCAGGCACAGATCGCGCGGCTGGAAGCCGAGGTTGCGGGAAGCGCGACGATCACCTTTCCCTCAACCATCGCGGCGAGCGCTCCTGCCGTTATTCAGTCCGAGCAGGCGACGTTCCAAATACGCAACGAACAGCGCAAGAGCCAAGTGGCCATCCTTTCCGAGCAGCGCACGCAAAAGGAGCAAGAGCTGAATGAGCTGAAGGGCTCAGTCGATCGGTTGACGTCGAGCCTCAGCCTTGCGCAGCAGGAGCTCAATCTCAACGCGCCACTAGCGCGGCAAGGCCTGGTGCCGAAGTCAGACTATCTGCGATTGCAGCGCGAAGTGAACGATCTCAAAGGACAGCTCGATACGGCGGAGCGGCAGATTCCCCGTGCGGAGGCCGCGCTGCGCGAAGCCAATCAGCGGATCGCCGAGGCCGATCTTACGTTCCGACGCGGGGCACAGGAAGAACTGACCCTGAAACAGTCCGAATTCGCCGTTCTGCGAGAATCTCGGCGCGGGGCACAGGATCGTGTGGCGCGAACGGAAATCCGCTCCCCTGTCGATGGTGTCGTCAACAATATTCACGTGAACACCCTTGGCGGCGTGGTGAAGCCGGGCGAGGACATTATCGAGATCGTCCCCATGGATGACACGCTTCTTGTGGAGGCGCGGGTCAAGCCTTCGGACATCGCCTTCATCGGGCCGGGCCAGCGCGCGCTCGTCAAGCTCACGGCCTATGATTTCTCCGTCTACGGAGGATTGGAGGGATCGGTCGAGCGGATCGGTGCCGATGCGATCGTCGATGCGCAGACGGGCGAGAGCTATTATCCCATTACAATCCGCACGCGGGAGACTTCGCTCAAAGGACGAAGCGGGGACCTGCCCATCATTCCAGGCATGGTGGCGAGCGTCGATATCATAACGGGCGAGAAGACCATCCTTGAATATTTGCTTAAGCCAATCGTTAGAGCTCAACACGAGGCTTTGAGGGAACGTTAAGCGGGACATGCGCATCATGCCCGCATGCGCCGGTGCTGGACCAGATTCTCGATCGCACACCCCTTAGCGCAGGCGATCACCTTCTCTCTCATCATGGTTACCGCAGCGTTTGCCATTTCTGTGGCGGCGCGCGCCGATCATACAGCGACGGCACTTATTGCGCCGAGGCTCGGCAGCGCAGCCCAGCTGTTCCCCTCGCAGGGACTGTTCGGCATGAGCGCGATCATCACCGGGCGGCCTTCCGACATAGCGCGCTGGCGATCCTTCGAAGCGCGCTATGCGAAGGAAAGGGCGAGCATCGTTGCCTGCCTCAGCGACGCGCGCCAATGCGCAACCAGTCGGGCGCGGTCTTGGTCCCGCCTTGTCCAGCATGTGAAGTCCCTTCCGCCGTCCGAGCAGCTGAGTGTTCTCAATGCGGGCGTCAACGGGCTTGCGCGTCATGCCAGCGATGCGGCGCTTTACGGTGTCAGCGACTATTGGGCTGCGCCGCTTGAGTTTCTGGCGCGGGATGGAGATTGCGAGGATTTCGTTCTCCTTAAACTCGTCAGCCTCGAGTTCCTGGGATACGATGACAAGATGCTGCGCGTGGTCGTTGTGATGGATACGGAAAGAAATCTTCCGCACGCCGTGCTGGCGGTCTCCCTCGCCGCCGAGACGTTCATCCTCGATACGTCGTCAGATGCGATTGCTCCAGCTTCCAGCCTCGGCCAGTTCGTTCCCCACTATGCGTTCAATTTTGCGACACGCTGGGGATTTGTGGATGGCGGGCGCCAGCACCGGCCTCTCCAGATCGCCGGACGCTGAGGCACAAGCGCCGATTCTCGTCTTTGTAATCAACGGCCAGTTTAACGCCGCCTTAAGTCGTGCCGACATTTGTCGCACGTACTGATTGTAGTTGCCTTTACCTTATCCGTACCATTTCCGCAACAATAAGTCCCAGGCGCCTAAGCATTTAGTGCTTCCCGTCCAAAATTAACCCTAATTTAACCGCGGGTGGAAAGTCTGCAATGGAGATTGAAACAGGGGCTTTCCATGATTCTCACTATCTTGCGCGCCGGTTTCGCGGCAATTCTGCTTGGATTTGCTGCCATGCCGGCTTCCGCGGAAACCACCGCCAAAGACCTTGAAGTCTTTGGCAAGACGGTGGGCTTCCTCGATCCGGGTCTGTCGGGCACGGTTTCGGCGGCGATCGTCTACGACGGCACGAATGCAGCGTCGAAGGCTGAGGCCGATGCAATCGCTGCGGCGATGGGTTCAGGCTTGACGGCTGGCGGCGTCACGTTGACGCCTGTGCTGGTCGATGTCTCGGCCATTTCTTCGATTGGCTCACATAAGGTTGCGATTCTTACGGGCGGGCTTAGCGGCCAACACGCCGCGATCTTTGCCGCTGCATCGGCGGCGGGCGTGCTTACGGTCAGCGCTGATGATTCCTGCGTTCGCAGCGGCAATTGCGTGATGGGCGTCAAGTCCGTTCCCAGCGTGCAGATCCTCGTCAATCAGGCTGCCGCCGGCAAGAGCTCGATCGGCTTCAAGCAGGCCTTTCGCATGATGATCACGGAAATCTAATCGCGCCCCCATTTGGACCGCCGAAAAACAAACTTTCAAAGGTTGCCAGCACAATGACCAAGCACATGAAAAAGGGACTGCTCGCGCTAGGTTTCGCATCCGCGGCCGCGACATCTGCACAAGCCGACACGGTTGATTACAAGTCGCTCCGCGAACTCTTTGGCGAGCCGGTGACACTGAGCGCAACGGGCAGCCCCATGCGTGCCAGTGAAGTTCCCGGCAGCATGATCATTCTTACCGGGGATGATATTCGCCGCACCGGTGCAACGAGCATCCCGGAGATCCTGCGCAATGTTCCCGGCGTGCAGGTGAGCGAATGGACGCTTGGCTATTCCGATGTCTCCGTACGCGGATATAACCAGGCTTATTCCTCCCGCCTTCTTGTGCTCATCAATGGGCGCCAGGTTTTCCAGAGCTACTGGTCTATGACCCAGTGGCGAAACCTGCCTGTGCAAATTGGTGAAATCGAGCAGATCGAAATTGTCAAAGGGCCAAACACCGCGTTGTTCGGTTTCAACGCTGTCGGCGGCGTTATCAACATCATCACCAAGAGCCCGATGAATGAGCCGGGCGCGCAGGCCGTCGTGCGCTACGGCACGCAGGACTTCCTGCAGGGGTCGGGTGTCGCCAGCTGGACCGACGGCACCTTTGGCATTCGCGCCTCTGCCGGCTATCAGAAGTTCGGTGAATACGACACACCGCGCACCTCTGCGTTAAGCGGCGCGGCGGATGATGGTGAGGTCAGCACGCTGTTCGTTGACATGTCCTATAAGCTTGCCCCCAACCACACGGTTGGTTATGAGGGCAGCTATTATCGCTCCGACTATGTCCATCAGTGGCCGACCTACTATCAGACGTTGGTCAAGTATGATGGATATTCCGGGCGTCTTTACTACAATGCGGATACTGATCTTGGGATCATCTCTTCCCAAGTCTATCTCAACAGTATTTCTGACCCGGTCTATAATAATCTTTGGGTCGCGCAGATCCAGGATATCTTCAAGATCGGCACGGATCATACTTTCCGTCTTTCAGCAGAGTATCGCTACAACACCATGCAGGTGACCGCACTTGGGAGCGCCTCGAACTTGGGCGATCTATCGCAGGAGGACGCCGCCATCGGTGGCATGTGGAGCTGGGCGATCACGGATCAACTGAGCTGGACGAACGCGGTGCGCGTCGACTTCTGGACGCTTGATCGCGATGGGCCAGTTTCGTTGGGCAACGTCTACGCTGTCAGCGAGTTTGACGAAGACAAGACCGAGGTCAGCATCAACTCTGGGCTCGTCTACCGGCCCACAGACTTCGACACGTTCCGTCTGAGCTATGGCCGCGGCGTTCAAACGCCCAACCTGATCGAAAGCGGTGGTCTCGACTATACGAGGATTTTGCCTGGGCCACTCGCTATCTATGTAGGCGGCAACCCCTATCTTGATACGCAGGTCGTTGAAAACTACGAGATTGGATATGAAAGGAAGATCGCTGAGATCGGCGGCAAGGCCGGTATCAGTGTTTTCTATCAGCAGAACAAGGATCTCATCTTCCTGCAGAATAACCCTTCATTCCAACCGGCGCTCGGCGGCGTTGCACAGATCTGGTTCAATGCTGGCGACTCAGACATGGCGGGTGTCGAATTGACGGCAGAGGGCACGATCGGCGAGCAGTTCGTCTGGGATCTTGGCTACACCTATATCGCGATCGATGATGACCTCTCCAATGGCGGAACGGGCGGCGTTTACACCGCCTATGGCGCATACGAAGAGTCGAGCCCCGAGCATCAGGTGAACATGCATCTGGGCTATGCGCAGGATGCCTGGGAGGCGGATCTCTTTGGCCTTGCCTGGTCCACGCACGACTCTCTTCTGACCACACCTGTCAGCTTGACGACTAACCTCTCCTCACTGGTCGAGATTTCCGCCGGCTTCGATCTTGGTGCACGGTTCGCGTACAAGTTCGACATGTTCACGATCGCGCTTGAAGGTCAGCATCTGCTTCAGGAAGAGCAGAGGGTGACTTCCGCTTCGGAAGTTGAGCGGCGCGTAATGTTGTCGTTGACCGGCAACTTCTAAAATTGGCCGTCTCAAACTCTTGCTAACATCTTGATGGTAGGGTCGCCGGAAGTCGGCGACCCTCACTTTTTTCGGTATGTATGATGCGCATTACCAACATGTCTGACTGGCCTTTCGCGTTGAAATTTGCGCTGACGCCGCTCATCGCGGTACTGGCCGTCGTGACGATCGCTTGGACAGTCGTCAGCGCGCTTGACGGGCAGCGAACACGTGTCGAGCAGATTGCCCACCATGATCTTGCGGGCAGCGTCGAACTCA
Organism: Alphaproteobacteria bacterium; assembly: GCA_013389115.1. GTDB lineage: Bacteria > Pseudomonadota > Alphaproteobacteria > Micropepsales > Micropepsaceae > JACADY01. The sequence continues at coordinate 4,936 of JACADY010000002.1, read as the reverse complement.
GCAGCATCGCGCTTGAATTCAATCGTATCGACGCGGATGTCTACACACTGATGACGAAGCAGGCCGCCAAGACGGAAGGTTTTGTCGTCGCCGAGGAAGCCAAGAAAATCTCCACCGCCATCAATGGGCTGATTGAGCGATTGAAAGCCTATCAGACGAACTTCGGTGGCGAGGAGTCGAAGCGCAGTCTTGAAAAGGTGGTTGAGGGGCTTGGAAACTATCGCGATGCGATAGACCTTACGACGTCGATGCTGGAGCTCGATTTCGCGGGATCGGTCGGCTTTCTCAAGCCGCTGGAGGCCTTCACCGCCGAACTCAATGCGACGATCACGAAATTTCTGGATGGCGCAGTTCAGAATTCGACGGCGAGTGCAGCCTCCGCCTCACAGGAGGTTGAAGCAACGGTTCAACAGATCCTCCTTATCATTGCTGTTGTGCTTTTGATCACTGTCGGTTCCGGTGTCCTCATCGAACGTTCGACGACGCTTGGCATTCGCCGGATTGCGGCGGGGACACTTTCCGTCGCGCGGGGCGAGGCAAATGTCGATCTTGACGGATTGCGCCGCGCGGACGAGCTGAGCGGGATCGTCGATTCACTGCGGACCTTCCAAAACTCCATTCGCGAAGCAGAGCAAATGCGCCGCGAACAGGAAGAACTTAAGGCTTCGGCCGAGCGCGATCGCAAGGCGGCCCTTGCACGCCTTGCCGAGCAGTTCGAATCCGCAATGGCAGGCGTTACCGAGGCGATCATTGTGGCCGCGGGCCAGATGAGCGAGAAGGCCAGCGAAATGAAAGGTGCCGCGTCCGAGCAGCTTGGGCGCGTGACCGAAATGACGGGTGCTACGGAAGTCGCCTCCAATAACGTCGCCACTGTCGCTTCGGCGGCGACCGAGCTGTCGGCATCGTTCGATGAGATCAGCCGGCAATGCCAGGTGGCCGCGACAGACACGAAGGATGCGGTCGTTGAAGCCGAGGCAACATCTCAACAAATGAATGAACTCAGCCAGGTCGCGGCGCGTATCGGCGGCGTGCTTGAGACAATCCAAGCGATCGCCGCGCAAACCAATCTGCTTGCGCTGAACGCTACAATCGAATCCGCGCGCGCCGGGGAAGCCGGCCGGGGCTTTGCCGTCGTTGCACAAGAAGTGAAGAGTCTTGCCAATCAGACGTCGAACGCGACAGAGGATGTGGCGCGTCAGATCAGTGCCGTGCGACAGACAACGCAAGCGACAGTCTCCAGCATCTCCCGGATCCGCGAGCGCATCGAGAAGCTGAACGGGACAACCAGTACGATCGCCGGCGCTGTCGCGGAACAACACTCTGCAACGGCGGACATCTCAAAAGCCGTCAATGCCGCTTCTGACGGGACGAGCGCACTTTCTCAGAATGTGGGCGCTGTGCAGGCGACTTCTCATCGGACCGAGGAAATGGCCGCCCTCGTGCTCGAAAGTTCTGAAAGCGTGGCGGAGGCCGCGGGCTCCTTGCGCAAGCAGGTGGCCGCATTCCTCGAGCATGTGCGGGCGGCTTGAGGCAACTCCGCGTTCAGAGAGATCTGGCTCGGGCGGCGCCGACCGCCACAACGCTTGGTGAATTCGGCACATTCGGGCCTCCGGGGGCGCGGCCGATGCTTCTCGCGCATTCTCGATTCTGATGGACGATCTTTCCCGCGATGCCTTGAGGGGCGTTGCCTTATTGCGGGTGCGACCTAAAGTCGATGCGCGGCAAGTTGGGCTGCATGGGCAAAGCCCAGGCGGCGATGACGCTGTACCGGCTCTTGATCGAAGTGGCGCGGGGCACGATCTCACCATCGATCCCCGGCTCGGAGAGGCGCTATTCCTCTGGCACACAGCGCCTGGCTGTTAACGACCTCATGGGGGCGTGGATCCGGCAACCGCTGGCGCCTTACGGCGGCTCTTCTCTCAATACGGAAAGATTTTGAGTCTCCCTTACCTCACTCGTGGCTGTTCTGCTAGATATGGGGCCCAAAAAGCCTTGGGGCGCCATGCAGCGAAAACTAGCCGCCATTTTGTGCGCCGATGTTGTCGGCTATAGCGGATTGATGGAAGCCGACGAGGCCGGGACGCTGAGGCGTCTTCAGGAGAACCGGCGCACGGTCTTCGATCCGCTCGTGGCCCTGCATGGCGGGCGGATCGTCAAGCTGATGGGCGATGGGGCACTGGTCGAATTCGCCAGTGTCGTCGCCGCCGTCGAATGCGCGGTGGCGCTGCAGGAGGCGATGGCCGGGATCGAACCGGATCGGTCCGCCGATCAGCGGTTGCGCTATCGGATCGGCGTCAATCTCGGAGATGTCATCGTCGAGGGCGAGGATCTCTATGGCGACGGCGTCAACGTGGCGGCGCGGCTGCAAACGCTGGCGCCGCCGGGCGGCATCGCGCTTTCCCGGATGGTGCGCGAGCACATCGACGGCAAGCTGAGTACCGTGTTCGAGGATATGGGCGAGCACGCGGTGAAGAACATCCAGCGGCCGGTGCATGTCTTTGCAGTCAGGCCGGCCGAGGCGCCGCCCGCGCCTGGCGCCGTGACGGAGGCGCGCCGCGTGGGCATCTGCGTGCTGCCCTTCTCCAACATGAGCGGGGAAGCGGAGCAGGAGTATTTCTCAGATGGCATCACCGAAGACATCATCACCGATCTCTCGAAGGTCTCGGCGTTGTGGGTCGCCGCACGCAACACTGCCTTCACCTTCAAGGGGAAGAACGTGGATGTGCCGCAAGTCGCGCGGCAATTGAAGGTCACGCATGTGCTCGAAGGCAGCGTGCGCAAGGCGGGGCAGCGCGTGCGCATCACCGCGCAGTTGATCGACGCGTCGGGCGGCCATGTCTGGGCTGAGCGCTATGACCGCGATCTCAACGACATCTCGCGCTACAGGATGAAATTTCCGAAGCCATCGTCAAGGTTCTCCGCGTCAAGCTACTGCCTGGCGAAAAGCGTGCGATCGAGCAGCGCGAGACGGTGAGCGCGGATGCGTATCGCCAGGTCTTGCTGGCCCGTCAATTCCTGAACACGGGCAATCTTACGAGGCGGATCTATGAGGCGGCCCTGAGGCTGTGTGAGCGCGCGGTTGCGCTCGATCCGCGCTATGCCGAGGCGTGGTGCCTGATCGCGCATGCCCGGGAGCGTCTTCAATTCCAGGGGATCGCGGGCGAGGACGGGATGTTGGCGGTCGAGCGGGCGCTTGCGCTCGATGGCAATCTCGCCATGGCCCATGCGATCAAGGCGCGGATCCTTAGCCGCAAGGGGGATTTCGCGGAGGCCGAGCGGGCGATGGCCAGGGCGATGGCGCTGGACGCCGATTCCCTCCATGTCGTCTCGGCCCGAGCGGGTCTCCATTTCTTGCAACGGCAATTTGTCGAGGCGCTGCCATTTTACCGCCGGGCCGCGGATTTGAATCCGCGCGATTGCGCGCAGCTTGGCATGATCTGCACGATCGGGATGAAGCTGAAGGACAAAGATCTGCTGCAAACGATGGCGCGCCAATTGGTCGAGCGGGCTGAGCCCATCGTTACCCAGGAGTTCGACAACACCACCGTCATCAGCTGGTTCGTTGTCGGGCTTGGCGTGTTGGGGCAGGTTGAACGCGCGCGGGAGTGGATCGAGAGGGCCATGATCATCGATCCCGACGACTTCAACATGCGCTATAATTTCGCTTGCGCTAGCGTGCAGACGTTGAACGATCTGGAAACAGCGCTCGTCCTTCTGGAGGAAACGCTGAACCAGGTAAAGGCGGAGGCACTCGCTTGGGTCAAGATCGATCCCGACTTGGATCCTTTGCGCGATGATCCGCGTTTCCAGGCTTTGATCGCGACGGCGGAGATGCGTCTGGCCGCGCGCTGACGCCCTTGCCCAGCAGACGTGGCCGATAGAGCATCAGCAGAGGATAGGTTGCGGCGAGAGCCTGCGCGAGGAGGCCGAGCTGGGGGCCAGGCCGTTCGTAGTCTGCGACGAATTCATCGAGCGACCGCCCGAACAGGGTCAGCGTCATTGCGGCTTCGAGCACGATGAGGGTGACCAAGGCAAGTTCTCCCATGATCGCGCGGCTCTGCGGCGTTGCAGCCACGACGAGATGCCTGATGATCGCACCGCATAGGATCCATGCGATAGCGAGCATGAGGGGCAGTTCGATCAGGATCGCTGCGGTCTCTCCAAGGCGTGGGGCGATCAGCGTCACGCGCAAGACTCCGAACAAGAACCCGGCGGCGAAGGTCAGCGCGCCATAGGCTAGCCCGGCTTTCAAGGTCGTCATCATGGGTGGTTTGCCGGCGGGCGCTGTCGTTGGCCTCAAGACGGTTGGCGGGTGAGTGGAAACCGGACACTGATCGTCTCCTCGCAGCTGTGCAATCCGCCAAATGCGGACAATGTCAATTCTTGAAGCAGTTTTCACGGTGCCAACTCAGAAAATGCGGATGCGGTTGATCACCTCTGCGTTTCGGCGCAAAGGCGAAACCGGTCTTGTTGATGAACCCGCGAACCACGTCCGAGTCGTTCACGTGCCGCGAGATAAGGATTTTCAGACCGTCTTCCAGACTTATCAACCCACGGTCGAACATCCAATGGGCCGCCCCAGAAAAAGCAAGGCCGTTGCATAATATATCTGGTCCGCTCGCCTGAACCGGGCGGATATGCGCCGCATCCACTTCGGCACGACCACCACCATTGATCAACTTTAGTCCTGTGATTGCGCAACATTCATCATAGGCGCTAACCTGAGCCCCTGAAGTTCCTCCAATAATGAGTAGAGTCCGCCCATCTGGGAAACGTCGGTCAAGCCCTCGCCGGTGAAAAGGCCATTTTGGGACTAGATGTGAGCTTTCAGTAGGTTGTCCATTCGGTCCCGACCGAGGAAGCTGAGGTTGCGAAGCTTCAGTGTCCAAGGGAGGACCTAATGGACATCCACAAGAATGCCCGCCTGACGCCGCAT
>JACADY010000034.1 GCA_013389115.1 Alphaproteobacteria bacterium | reverse complement strand
TGCAATTTCACCGCATCGACAAATCCAAGGACCCGAATTTCTGGTCGATGCGCGTCAATCGCGACATCCGCATTATCGTTCACAAGACGGACGACAGCTTCCTACTTTGCTACGTCGATCACCATGACGACGCCTACGCCTGGGCCGAACGCCGCAAAATCGAGACGCACCCCAAGACGGGCGCAGCGCAGATCGTGGAAGTGCGCGAGCGCGTTCAGGAGATCATTGTTCATCGCCCCGTCGTTGTGGCCGCGCCGGTGGCGCCCAATCCAGCGCCGCGCGCGCTGTTCTCTGAGGTTTCAGACGATGAGCTGCTCGACTACGGCGTCCCGCCCGAGTGGCTCGCTGATGTGCGCGCAGCGACGGAAGACACGATCTTCGATCTCGCCGAACACCTACCGCGCGAAGCCGCCGAGGCTCTACTCGATCTGGCGGTGGGCGAGAGGCCCGCTATCCCGCAGCCGGTTCCCGAGACGGTTGGGCCGTTCGAGCATCCCGACGCGCAGCGCCGCTTCCGGGTATTGGAGAACATCGACGAACTCAAGCAAGCGCTCGAATTCCCCTGGGATCAATGGACGGTGTTCCTGCATCCCTCGCAGCGGCAAGTTGTCGAACAGCGTTTCAACGGTCCCGCCCGCGTCACGGGATCGGCGGGGACCGGGAAAACAGTTGTTGCTCTTCACCGCGCCGCTAACATTTTGAAGCGCGAGCCGCAGGCCAAGCTTCTGCTGACCACATTCTCACTGCCGCTGGCCAACGCCTTGGAGAAAAAGCTCGCGATCCTGATCGGCGCGCAGAGCGGTGTTGTCCACCGAGTGACGGTCTTGCCATTTAGAGGCGTCGCCAGCGACCTGTTTACGCTCGCGTTCGGCCACCATCCAAAGGCGGCGTCTGACGAGCAGATTCGAGGCGCACTGAAGGCGGCATCCGATGAAGTTGGGGCTACGGGTTTTACGCTGCGCTTTCTGGTCTCGGAATGGCTGAACCTCGTCGATGCTTGGCAGGTGGGCACGTTAGAAGAGTATCAGAACGTACCTCGCATCGGACGGAAAGCCCGCTTAGGCGCAAAGCAACGTGAAAAGCTCTGGCCTGTGTTCGTTCGTGCCCGGCAGGTGCTCCAAACTCAGGGCGTGCTCACTTGGCCCGCCATCTTTGCGAAGGTCGCGGAGCATTTCTGTGGGAAGGCGGAGAAGCCGTTCACCCACGCGGTCATCGACGAGGCTCAGGACCTCGGTGTGCCTGAACTCCGCATGCTTGCTGCAATCACGCCCGACCGGGCCGACGCCCTCTTTTTTGCAGGCGATATCGGTCAGCGCATCTTTAACGAGGCCTTTTCATGGAAGGCTGTAGGCGTCGATATTCGCGGACGCTCTCGAACGCTCAAGGTCAACTACCGGACGTCCCACCAGATCAGGCAGGTCGCTGACCGTCTCATGCCAGTAACGCAACAGGATGCGGACGGAGACATCCAGGATCGACGTGGCACCGTGTCCGTTTTCAATGGGCCCGAGCCGGAAGTGTTGGTCTTCGAAACTTCCGACGATGAAGTCCGGGGTGTAGCAGATTGGATCAAGTCCACTATCGAGACCGGCGTGGAGCCATCGGAGATCGGTGTTTTCGTTAGGTCGAAGGACCAACTCGCTCGCGCTCGCGCGGCGGTCAAGGCCGCCGGCCACACGCAGCTTGAACTCTCCGAGCGGCACGAGGCGGCGCAGGGACGGGTAGCAATCGGAACTATGCATCTGGCGAAAGGACTTGAGTACAGAGCTATCGCCGTCGTGGCGTGCGACGACAATGTCCTGCCGCTTCAGGCAAGGATGGAAGCTGTTGCTGACGAAACTGAACTGGAAGAGGCCTACGAAACTGAGCGCCAGCTCTTCTATGTCGCCTGCACGCGAGCTCGAGACCGGCTGCTTGTCACGGCTGTATCGCCCGCATCAGAATTCATTTCTGACTTAGCTGTTTAACGCCCCCTTCGCCTTCGTTCTCAATCTCGACGCTGACCGTGGCCGGGTGCGCCGCCCGGTCAACGGCCTGCCCGCGCCAAGGGCTCGCGATGCTTCGCCCCCGTGTTGGCCGTAACCCTTCCGCTTTGCTTCAGGTGACCAGGCGGCTTTAGCCCCCGGCCTCTCCGTTCGCGTCTTGAGAACCCAAGCCGAAAGGAGACCGACATGACCGCTCAAGCTCAGCAACGCTTCGACATCTATCAATCCATCACCGACCGCATCGTGACCGCCATCGAGGTTGGCGCTGGCGAGTTCCAGCTTCCCTGGATCAGACGCACCGGCAACGCCTTCGCGCGACCGATCAACATCGCCTCTGCCAATCCCTACAACGGCATCAACATCGTCAGCCTGTGGGTGGAAGCCATTAGCCGCGAATACACCTCCAACATCTGGGGCACCTACCGCCAATGGCAGGATCGCGGTTGCCAAGTGCGCAAGGGCGAGAAGTCCGCTCTGGTTGTCTTCTACAAGCCGATCGAGGAGTGCGCCGATAACGCCGACGAAGAGACCTCATCAGGCCGCCGCCTGATCGCCCGTACGAGCTGGGTGTTCAACGCCAGCCAGGTCGATGGCTTCACCATCGCCGAACAGGCCATTCCTGACGCGCCGCAGTTTGACCCAATCATCCGCGCCGAGAGTTTCGCCGCGCAGACCGGTGCAACGATCACCGAAGGTGGCGAGAAGGCCTGCTTCATTCCGTCCGAGGATTTGATCCGCATGCCAGATCGCAACCGCTTTACCGGTACCGCCACGAGTTCGCCTGCCGAGGCATTTTACGCGACGCTCTGCCATGAGCTGGTACACTGGTCTGGCGCGAAGAGCCGCCTTGATCGTGACCTGTCAGGTCGCTTTGGTACTGAATCGTACGCGATCGAAGAGCTGATCGCCGAGCTTGGCGCGGCTTTCCTGTGCGCCGACCTTGGCATTACGCCAGAGCCGCGTGCGGATCATGCCGCCTATATCCAGAACTGGCTGACCGTTCTGAAGTCTGACAAGCGTGCGATTTTCGCAGCCGCCAGCAAGGCATCCGAGGCAGCCCAGTGGTTGCTATCGCGCGAGGCCGCCGCGTCTTAGGCGCGGCAGTTCCGCCATTCGAGGATGTGCATAGCGCTCTGAGCAGAGCCAGGCATCGCCGGCGCGGTGCCTTTGACAGAACCTGATCAAGCCAACGACATCCACAGCATCGCGCCACTGTTGGCCTTCTCTCGGTCGTGGATGGTGATGGCGCGCGTGCCTCCTGATTGCCTTGCGCGCCATTCCGTCGTGCGTGCTGACATGGGTTTTTGATCAGGTCGCTGACCCGTCAATCCAACTTGCTTCTTTCACACGCGTTTAGTCGGAGTTAGCAAACCTCAGCAAATTCGCCGTTAATGCACATATATTGGCAGCCTGGGCTTGCTATCGGAGGAATGCGTCCGCCGCACCCGTGGTAGCGATTTACCGATGGCGATCGGTTGGTGCTCGCGTTCAGCGAATTTGCAACACCAGCCATTGCATTAGAGAAGGCGATATCGCGTTGCTGGGCAACTAACAACAGCTGATTCGCCTTGCCATTTATGATGGCCACATATTCTTCAAACCCTACTTTGCTTCTTTTCTCTCTTTCAGCAGCCGATAGGTTACCCGCAGCATATGCTTCCGTGTCTGCCTCGGCTTTGCGTCGGAACTTTATTACCTCGTCTGGGAAGAGTGCCACCGGCAGCACTGTCTCGTTGACTAGATTGGATACACAGCGAGAAATAGAGACAGCCTTGTCTCTTGGCGGGGCCCTGTCAGGTACACCGCACTTCTCCGGCGCCATTGCCTCCACCATTCGCCAAGCGGAAAACTCAAGAGCAGCGCGATTATGTATGTCTCTATGTAATTGTTGTGCAGCGCAGCCAGAAATGAGTGTACCAGCAAAAATCAATACAATAGTTCGTAACATTTACGAATACTTACAGCGTTATTGCAAAGTGCGCAATGATAATTTACTCGACGTTAATGGTGTAGGGGTGCGCGTGCGGCCTACATCTCGGCGTTCAATTCAGCAGACATCCACGACATCACGCCTCTGTTGGCTTCTCTCGGGCGCAAATAATGATGGTGTGCGTGCCTCCTGATTGCCTTGCGCGACATTCCGTCGTGCGTACCTGGCATGGGTTTTTGATCAGGCCGCTGACCCGTCAATCCGGCTCGCTTCCTTCACTGGCGTTTCGTGCAGCTCCGCCCCCTGCGGGCGCGCTTGCGCGCGGGATGTGACGGCCCAGCTGATGGCCTGATCCGCAATTTCCCATGCCGCCGACGGAATGGTCCGAAGGCAAAACTCATGGAGGACAACATGACCGACACCAATCAATCCCGCCCTGCTTTCCGGCTCTACAGTGTGACCG
>JACADY010000004.1 GCA_013389115.1 Alphaproteobacteria bacterium | reverse complement strand
CGGCGTCAGGCGGGCATTCTTGTGGATGTCCATTCGGTCCTCCCTTGGACACTGAAGCTTCGCAACCTCAGCTTCCTCGGTCGGGACCGAATGGACAACCTACTGAAAGCTCACATCTAATGGTCGCACGCACTATCGCGCTGAAACATCATGGCGTCACCCGGACTTTGCCTTGAGGTACGTGTTTCCGGCGGTTGAGATCTGCCCCAAAAAGGGTCAGGGTGGAACGATAGGATGAATGAATTGACAGTTTTCTCCAAGCCATTTGTGATCCGTATCAAGTCTGTGGCAGATCAAGAAAGATGAATGCGTGAGTGAACGCGCAAGAAATCGCCGCGAATACGCCGTAGTTCTTGGAGTTTTGCTAAGAGTGACGAGGGTTTCATGAAGTCTTTTTCATAAGTCCTTGGGTTTATCGCGCGGTTTGAAAGGCCTATGTCGGTTTTGTGCGAGGCCGGCTCCCAATTCCCCTCGCGATCCGGTGATCGCTCCGGCCCCGCATAGACGCAAAAACGAGGGAGACGATCCATGCGTAAGCTCCACCTGATGTCGGCATCCGCGGCGGTCCTGACCGGCGCATTGTTCATGACGGGCGCGGCCTTTGCCCAGCAGCAAAACCCCGCCAGCCCGGCATCGCCGACCCAACCAACGACACCGGCGCAGCCTGCGCCCGTGCAGCCGCGTATGCCTGAGACGATGCAGGACTCGATCGGACAGGCTGAGAAGAACCCGCTTGAGGGCGTCGATCTGGCGACGCTCATCGATATGAACGTCACCGACTCGGCCGGCGAGAGCATTGGCGATGTGAACGACATCGTGCTCGACGCTCAAGGACAGCCGAGCGCGTTGATCATCGGCACCGGTGGCATCCTTGGCGTTGCCGAGCGCGAAGTGAAGGTCGATGCCAGCGAAGTGACGCTTGAGCAGGGTGACGGCGCTGTTCAGCTGATCAGCCTGACAAGTGCGCAGGTGGAAAAGCTTCCAACCTATGCGGCATCTGACACCGAGACGACGTATCGCAATTCAAAGGCCGACAAGCCCGATACGGCGCCCGCACCGCAGAGTGCGCCGCCTGCTTCCACCACGCCGGCACCATAACCGCGCCGGCGCGCAAGCGCGGTGCTGCGCCCCTAACCCGAACGGCGCCGCGCGAACGGGCGGTCCTTCCCCACGCCGGGAAGGGCCGTCTGTTTATGGATAGTTGAGAGAGAGTGCGGGAAAAATCGCAAAGCCCGCAGCCTGATTGCAGCGAGCGCGCTTTCAGCGAAAATCCATGCACACAATTCGAAGGAAGCGCGCTAATGTTCGTTGCGCGTACGCCGCGATCGCAAGCATGCATGCGGCGTGAAGATGACGTGAGGGTCCGCTTGAATCTCAGTTTCCATGTCCGATGCGCGAACCCAAGCTCCGTATTTTGATATTCGATGAGAACCAGATCCGGGCTTCGATCCTGAAAGAGGGATTGGCCGAGGCCGGCTGCGCCGAGATCGCCATCGTCAGTGAGCTTCAGGGCCTGACCGCGCAGGTGCGCGCGCTCGACCCCGATGTCATCTTCATGGACCTGCAAAGCCCCAATCGCGACACGCTGGAGGCTGCCCTTGAGGTCTCCCGCGCCGTGGCGCGGCCGGTTGCCGTCTTTGTCGATGAATCCGATCCGGCGATGACAGAGGCGGCGGTCGATGCCGGCGTCTCTGCCTACATTGTTGACGGCCTGAAGAAGGAGCGCGTGAAGGCGATCCTTGATGTCACGATCAGCCGCTTCAACGCCTTTAATCGCCTGCGCGATGAGCTGGCCTCGGTGAAGTCAGAGCTTGCCGACCGCAGGACCATTGATCGCGCCAAGCTGCACCTGATGCGATCACGCAATCTCACTGAGGGTCAGGCCTATGCCTTGCTCAGGCGAACGGCGATGTCGAACAACTGCCGCATCGTCGACGTGGCGCGCAGCATTCTCATCGTGGCCGATCTTGCCGATGGGAACGGAAAACAGCCATGACCACACGCACGATCACGCTGGGCTTCATTCCCCTGACCGACGCGGCCATGCTGATCGCGGCACGGGAAAAAGGCTTCGCCGAGGACGAAGGTCTCGTCCTTGATCTCGTGCGGGAGACCTCCTGGGCCAATATCCGTGATCGCGTGGCGATCGGCCATTTCGCGGCGGCCCATATGCTGGCGCCGATGGCGCTCGCAGGGTCGCTGGGATTGCCGCCCCTGCCGGTGGCGATTGCCGCGCCCATGGCACTGGGCTGCGGGCGCAACGGCATGACCGTATCGGCAGCACTCTGGCGTGAGCTTGAAAGTCATGGCCCGGTCGGCCACGCGGATCCGCTCGCGGCGCTTCGAGCCGCGAGTGCAGGGCGCGAGCGGCCGCTTGTCTTCGCCGCGGTGCATCCCTATTCGGCTCATGCCTATCTTTTGCGCTATTGGCTGGCAGCGGGCGGGCTTCAGCTTGGCCGCGACATTCAGCTGGAGATCATCCCGCCGCCCTTCATGGTCGATGCCCTGAAGAGCGGGCGCATCGATGGCTTCTGTGTGGGTGAGCCCTGGAGCACGGTGGCCACGGCGCAAGGGGCGGGCCAAATTCTCACCACCTCCGGCGAAATCTGGCCCTATGGCCCGGACAAGGTGTTGGGCTTCAGGCAGGACTGGGCGGAGAGCCATCCGGCGGAAGTCCTCGCCCTCATCCGCGCGCTCTACCGGGCTGCGCTGTGGTGCGAGGAAGCTGGAAACGCAAGTGAGCTTGCCCGGATCATGAGTGCGAATGCCTATCTCGGCGCGCCCGCTGAGCTGTTGCTGCCGGGTCTGTCCGGTGCGTTTGCCGCCCGGGCGCAAACGATGCAGGGCACGGGGTTCACGCGAGGTCACGCGACCTTCCCCTGGCCCAGTCACGCGGTCTGGTTCCTCACGCAAATGGCCCGCTGGGGACAGGTGGAGCTCACAGCGCAAACGATCGCCCAAGTGCGGGCGACCTACCGCCCGGAGCTGTTCCGCGCCGCGCTACGGGATTTCCCCGGTGCGGCGCCGGAAGGGGATGACCGCGTCGAAGCGGGTGAGATCGGCTTCTTCGACGGCATCGCCTTTGATCCCGCGGATCCTGCGGCTTATCTGCGCGCCTTGCCACGGCCTTGAGGCCTGGTCGCCGCCCACCTCATCCTTCGAGGGCCGCCAAGAGCGGCCGCCTCAGGACGAGGAATAGACATAAGTCCTCACCCAGAGGTGCGAGGCGAAGCCGAGCCGCGAAGGGTGAGGGAACACCCCTTGACTGTCATGGCCCGGCTTCGACCGGGCCATCCATGCTTCACGAGAAGACCCCGCCCGGACGCCTGACGGCATCCGACCTCCCCTAAGGGGAGGTGGTTGCCATGAACAACCCCTCCCCCGTTCGTGGGGAGGTGGTTGCCATGAATAACCCCTCCCCCTTTCGTGGGGAGGGGCAGGGGTGGGGGGATGTTTTCCTTTGCCCTCATCCTTCGAGGGCCGCGAAGGCGGCCGCCTCAGGATGAGGAAAAAAATGGTCCTCACCCAGAATTGCGAGCCTTCGCAAGCCGCGAAGGGTGAGGCCTACTTCACCCACCCCTTGCACAGGGCAGGGCAAGGGGTGGGGATCGCTTTCTTCGCGTGGAGGCAGGTGCTTGAAGACGACCTCCACCTGCGCCTCGCCCCCTACAGCGGAACGCAGCACCACAACTGCCCAAGAAATAATCATCAGTTAGCACTGATTAGTTTTTAGCCGCACATGCCGAAAGCGACGGCATTTCCACTGGGAGAAGCCCGGTCCGATCGCGGCTTTTCCCTGGGAATCAGGGCGTCGCTCAATTGGCACGTTTGCTGCGCTTGTCTCATTGCGGCGCAACGAAGCACCGCATCCATGACATTGACTGCGGTCCAACGGCGGACCGCGTGGCAGCGCTGCCATCTCAGGAACGCGAGGAGCCCAAGCAAGGCTTCAGCGTCTCTTGCGGGCAGAACTTCTCGCGCGGGTCGGCCTCTTGGCGACGCTCTCCCGCGCTCAACCGGCGCCGGCGCTTTGCCGCGCCATGCGGAGACAAGACGCAGATGGAACGAGCGACTGCACAGAGATCATCCACCACCCAGGCCCGGACCTGGGCTTCCCTGATCGTGGCGCTGATCCTCGTGCCGATACTGGGCGAGGCAAGGGCCGAGCCGTTGGCCCTCGAACGCGATGAGCTGAAATTCGGCTTCATCAAGCTGACCGACATGGCGCCGCTCGCCATTGCCTATGAGAAGGGCTTTTTCCAGGACGAAGGGCTCTATGTGACGCTGGAGCCGCAGGCGAATTGGAAGGTGCTGCTCGACCGGGTCATCACGGGCGAATTGGATGGCGCGCACATGCTGGCCGGTCAGCCGCTTGCGGCGTCCATCGGCTATGGCACGAAGGCCGATCTCATCACGCCCTTTTCCATGGACCTCAACGGCAACGGCATCACCGTGTCGAATGAGGTGTGGGAGTTGATGAAGGCGGAAATTCCCAAAGGCCCCGATGGCAAGCCCCAGCACCCCATCGGCGCGCAATACCTCAAGCCCGTGGTGATGAAATTCCGTGCCGAGGGCAAGAGCTTCAACATGGGCATGGTGTTCCCCGTCTCGACCCATAATTACGAGCTGCGCTATTGGCTGGCGGCGGGCGGGCTAAATCCCGGCTTCTACGCGGCGCAGGACATCTCCGGCCAGATTGGCGCCGACGTCCTCCTCTCGGTCACTCCGCCGCCGCAAATGCCCGCGACCCTCGAGGCGGGCACGATCTCCGGCTATAGCGTGGGTGAGCCCTGGAACCAGCAGGCGGTCTTCAAGGGCATCGGCGTTCCCGTCATCACCGACTATGAGATCTGGAAGAACAACCCCGAAAAGGTCTTCGGCCTGACGGCGGAGTTTGTCGAGAAGAACCCCAACACTTCGATCGCCATTGTGAAGGCGCTGATCCGCGCGGCGATGTGGCTTGATGAAAACGAGAATGCGAACCGCGATGAGGCGGTGGAGATACTCGCCCGCTCGCAATATGTGGGCGCCGACAAGGAAGTCATCGCCAATTCGATGACGGGCACCTTCGAGTATGAAAAGGGCGATGCGCGCCCCGTGCCCGATTTCAACGTCTTCTTTCGCTATTACGCGACCTATCCCTACTATTCCGATGCGGTCTGGTACTTAACCCAGATGCGCCGTTGGGGGCAGATACCCGAATCGAAGCCGGATGCCTGGTATGCCGAAACGGCGGCAAGGGTCTATCGCCCCGATCTCTACCTGAAGGCCGCACGCCTCCTCATCGATGAGGGCAAGGCGAAGGAAGCGGATTTTCCCTTCGCAACCGATGGCTATCGCGCGCCGACCGCCGACTTCATCGACGGCATCGCCTATGACGGCCGCGCACCCAACGCCTACCTGCGATCGCTCAGCATCGGTTTGAAGGAAGGCGAGACCGTGGCCAGCGACGGCGTCAAAGGACCTTAAGCGAAGCAAGGGGGCGGGGCGGTTTTGTCCGCCTCGCCCGATTGGACTGCCCCTTTTCCGACACGAGACCCCGCCCATGACCTTAGTGCAGATCGACCCCAAGGACGGCGCCCCGGCCAAGCCGCGCCGCGCTTTGTCCTGGAGCGTGCGTGTCAGCCGGATCGCGGCCGCCTCCGATGCCGCCGGCCTTGCCTTCGCATCGCCCTTCGTCCGCCTTCTTGCTGGAGAAAACCCGCAAGCCCAGGTCGCGGAGATTGCGCGCACCTTCATCGTGCCGCTCCTGGGTATCGCCGTCTTTGTAGCGCTGTGGTCGCTTCTTGCGCCCACGGTGCAAACATCGCTCGGCGCCATTCCGGGCCCCTATGAGGTGGCGCACCAGGCAGAAGCCTTGTGGCAGGAGCATGAGGCGGAGCGCGAGAAGGAAGCGGTATTCTACGCCAAGCAGGCCGAACGCAACGCCGAGCTTGCGGCCAAGGGTGAGGCAGAGCGCGTCAAATGGCGCGACTATACGGGCAAGCCGACCTATATCGACCAGATCCTGACAAGCCTCATCACCGTTGCCCTGGGCTTTGCCGTCGCGACGCTCATCGCCGTGCCGCTGGGGATCGCCTGCGGGCTATCGCCGCTCATCAATGGCGCGCTCAATCCCCTGATCCAGATCTTCCGCCCGGTATCGCCCCTCGCCTGGCTCCCCATCGTCACGATGGTCGTATCCGCGCTCTATGTGAATGCGAGCGACGCGCTGCCCAAATCGCTCGTCATCTCGGCGCTCACTGTCACGCTGTGTTCGCTCTGGCCGACGCTCATCAACACCGCACTCGGCGTTTCGACGATCGACCGCGACCTCGTCAATGTCGGCCGCGTGCTGCAACTATCGCCCCTGACGACGGTGATGAAGGTCGTTCTGCCCTCCGCGCTTCCGCTCATCTTCACCGGCCTTCGCCTGTCTCTGGGCGTCGGCTGGATGGTCCTCATCGCCGCCGAAATGCTCGCGCAGAACCCCGGTCTTGGAAAATTCGTCTGGGACGAGTTCCAAAACGGGTCCTCCTCATCGCTCGCCCGCATCATCGTCGCGGTACTGACGATCGGCCTCATCGGCTTCCTGCTTGACCGGCTGATGTACGCGCTGCAGGCGGCGTTCACCTATTCGGCAAAGCGCTAGGGGAGGGGAAGGCTCATGTCCTATCTATCGCTGAAGGGCGTCTCCAAGTCCTATGGCACGGGCGCCTCGCGCACCGATGTCCTCGACACCATCGACCTTGAGGTGGCCGAGGGTGAGTTCCTCGCCATTGTCGGCTTTTCCGGCAGCGGCAAGACGACGCTGATTTCTGCGATCGCGGGCCTCGCCAAGCCCGATAGTGGCGAAGTGCGCCTCAAGGGTCGCCTGATCGAAGGGCCCGGTCCCGATCGCGGCGTCGTCTTTCAAAGCTATTCGCTCATGCCCTGGCTGACCGCGGAAAAAACGTCGCGCTGGGCGTCGATGCTGCCTTCAAGGCGGCGTCGCGAGCAGAGCGGGCCGCGCGCGTCCAGCGCTTCATCGGCATGGTCGGCCTCTCCCATGCCGCGGACCGCCGTCCGGCGGAGCTTTCCGGCGGCATGCGCCAGCGTGTGGCGGTCGCAAGGGCGCTTGCGATGGACCCTGACATCTTGCTGCTCGATGAGCCGCTCTCCGCGCTCGACGCCCTGACGCGTGCCAAGCTCCAGGATGAACTTGAGGCGATCTGGGAAAAGGATCGCAAGACCGTCATCCTCGTCACCAACGATGTGGATGAGGCCATCCTCCTTGCCGACCGGATTATTCCGCTCAACCCCGGACCGCGCGCGACGCAGGGGCCTTCCTTTGCCGTGACGCTTCCCCGTCCGCGCGATCGCGCGGCCATCAACCATGATCCGGCCTTCAAGGCACTGCGGGCGGAGGTGACGAACTACCTCATCGAGGCCGGCAACCTCGCCAAGAAGGAAAATGCGGGCGCGCAGCGTGCCGCGCCCAACGTCACACCCATACGCGTGAAGACGCTGGAGCTTCCCAAGGCCTATCTCCAGGCCGCCGCGTCGCCCGTGACGCGCAAATATGTTGAGATTTTCGAGGTCAAGAAGACGTTCGCGACCCCCAAGGGGCCGCTGACGGCGGTTGAGAATTTCACGCTCAACATGGACAAGGGCGAATTCGTCTCCCTCATCGGGCATTCAGGCTGTGGCAAGTCGACGGTCCTGTCGATGGTCGCGGGTCTGACGCCGATTTCGGGCGGCGGCATCATTCTTGACAATCGTGAGGTCTCGGGCGCCGGGCCTGAGCGCGCCGTCGTCTTCCAGTCACCCTCGCTGATGCCATGGCTGACCGCGCGCGAGAATGTCGCGCTTGGCGTTGACCGCGTCTACCCGCATGCAACGCCGGCCGAGCGCCGCGATGTGGTGGAGTACTATCTGGAGCGTGTCGGTCTTGCCGATGCCATGCACAAGCGCGCGAGCGATCTCTCCAACGGCATGAAGCAGCGCGTCGGCATCGCGCGCGCCTTTGCGCTTTCGCCAAAGCTCTTGCTGCTGGATGAGCCATTCGGCATGCTCGACAGCCTCACGCGCTGGGACCTGCAGGAGGTCCTGATGGAGGTCTGGAAGCGAAGCCAGGTGACCGCCATCTGCGTCACCCACGATGTGGATGAGGCGATACTCCTCGCCGATCGCATCGTCATGATGACGAACGGGCCGAACGCGACGATCGGCAGGATCCTCGATGTCGATCTGCCTCTCCCGCGCACGCGCGCGCAGCTTCTTCAGCACCCTGATTATTACCGCTACCGCGAGGAAGTGCTGCAATTCCTCGAGGAATTCGAGCACGGCGCCAAATCGGCGGCATCGAACACCAACGCAACGACCAGCATAAAGAGGGCGGCTCATGGATGAGAACCCCGCTTTGACGCCGGAAACGGCGCACATGCCGAAGCGCGAAAAGCTCGTCATTATCGGCAATGGCATGGCACCCGGGCGCATGCTGGAGGTGCTGCTCGATCTCGCGCCGGAAAAATACGACATCGCGATCTTCAACGCCGAGCCGCGCGTCAACTACGACCGCATTCTGCTATCGCCCGTTCTCTCCGGTGAGAAATCGTTCGAGGAAATCATCATTCACGGCGATGGCTGGTACATCGATCACGGCATCACGCTCTATAAGGGGCACAAGGTTGTCGAGATCGATCGCGCTGCCAAGCTTGTGCGCTCCGAGCATGGTGCGGTTGAAGCCTATGACCGGCTCGTCATCGCCACGGGCTCCCTTCCCATCATCATTCCGGTCCCGGGTGCCACAAGGCCCGGCGTCCTCACCTATCGTGACCTCGATGACGTCACGGCGATGCTCCTTGCCTCCAAGTCTCGTGGCGATGCCGTCGTCATTGGCGGCGGTCTTCTCGGTTTGGAGGCGACGGCGGGCCTTGCAGAGCAGGGCATGAAGGTGACGGTCGTCCATCTCATGCCGACGCTGATGGAGCGTCAGCTTGATGCCTCGGCCGGTCACCTCCTTGCAAAGGCGCTAGAAAGGCGCGGCATCACCGTACTCACCGGCGCAAACACGAAGGAGATCATGGGCGGCACGCATGTGACGGGCGTGCGCCTGGAGGACGGCCGCGAAATACCCGCAAGCCTCGTCGTCATGGCCGTCGGCATCCGCCCGAACATCGCGCTTGCCAAGCAGGCAGGCATTGAAACCCATCGCGGCATCATTGTGGATGAACAGTTGCGCACGAGCGATCCTGCGATCTTCGCGCTGGGTGAATGTGCGGAGTTTGGAGGCGCCACCTTCGGTCTTGTCGCGCCGCTCTACGAAATGGCTAAGGTGCTGGCCGCGACCCTGGCGGACCGCGAGGCGGCCTTTGCGCCCGCAGCGACCGCGACCAAGCTCAAGGTGACGGGCATCAACCTCTTCTCGGCGGGCGACTTTGCCGATGCCCCTGGGCGGGAGGAGATTGTCCTGCGTGACGCTGCGCGCGATGTCTATCGCCGGCTCGTGCTGGAGGATGATCGCCTCGTTGGCACCGTCATGTATGGCGAAGTCTCCGATGGCGTCTGGTTCTTCGACCTCATCAAGTCGGGTGCGCCGGTGGGCGCCATGCGCGAAACGCTCATCTTCGGTGAGGCCTATGCCTCAGGGGCCCCCCTCGACCCTATGGCGGCCGTTGCAGCCTTGCCTGATGAGGCAGAGATCTGCGGCTGCAACGGCGTGTGCAAGGGCAAGATCACCGCGGCGATCACGAGCAAGGGTCTAACCGATTTAGACGGCGTGCGCGCGCACACCAAGGCCTCCGCCTCCTGCGGCTCCTGCACCGGCCTTGTTGAAAAGCTGCTCCAGCTGACCCTCGGCGAGACCTATCTTCCCGGCAAGCCGGCCGGAATCTGTCCGTGTACGGATCTCGGCCATGGCGACGTGCGGCGCCTTATCATCGCCAGGGAATTGAAGACGATCCCCGATGTGATGCAGGCATTGCAGTGGAAATCATCGGGCGGCTGCGCCAAGTGCCGGCCAGCGCTCAACTACTACCTCCTCGCGACCTGGCCTGGAGAATACAAGGACGATGCGCAGTCGCGCTTCATCAATGAGCGCGTGCACGCGAACATTCAAAAGGATGGCACCTATTCCGTCGTGCCGCGCATGTGGGGCGGCATGACGAGCGCGAATGAGCTGCGCGCCATCGCCGATGTCGTCGACAAGTTCGCAATTCCGGCCGTCAAGGTCACGGGCGGCCAGCGTATCGATCTGCTGGGCGTCAGGAAGGACGATCTGCCCGCCGTATGGCGTGATCTCAACCGCGCAGGCCTCGTCTCGGGCCACGCCTATGGCAAGGCACTGCGCACGGTGAAGACCTGCGTGGGCACGGACTGGTGCCGCTTCGGCACGCAGGATTCAACCGGCCTTGGCATTCGCCTGGAAAAATTCCTCTGGGGCTCCTGGACACCCGCGAAGGTGAAGTTGGCCGTGTCGGGCTGCCCCCGCAACTGTGCCGAGGCGACATGCAAGGATGTGGGCGTCATCTGCATCGATTCGGGCTATGAGATTCATTTTGCCGGTGCCGCCGGTCTCGACATCAAGGGCACGGAGGTGCTCGGCCACGCCAAGACCGAGGATGAGGCGCTCGAAATCATCGCCGGCCTCATCCAGCTCTATCGCGAACAGGGCTATTACCTCGAGCGCATCTATAAATGGGCAAAGCGTGTCGGCACCGACACCATCCGCCAGCTCATCATGGAAGACCGCGAGCGCAGGCAGGCCCTCCTTGCGCGCTTCATCCACGCGCAGAAATTTTCGCAAACTGATCCGTGGGCGGAACGAGCGATGGGAGCAGAAGCGCACGAATTTTCGCCGCTTGCGGATCTCTCGCGGCTGGAGGCGGCTCAATGAGCGTGGATATGATTGATATCGGCCGTGTTGATGATGTGCCGCTGCGCGGTGCAAGGCTTGTGCAAACGGCCATGGGGCCTCTCGCCATATTCCGCGCTGAGGATGGCGCCCTCTATGCGGTGGATGACCGGTGCCCGCACAAATTGGGCCCGCTCTCCCAAGGCATCGTGCATGGTCATCACGTGACCTGTCCCTTGCACAATCTGGTGATTGACCTGCGCAGCGGCGAGGCGCTGGGCCCGGAAGGCGGCTGCGTCAAGACTTACCCCATAGAGGCCCGCGCGGGGCGGATACTCCTTGATGTGTCGGCGCTCCGGCGCAGGGGCGCTGCGTGAAGCCATGCAAGAGGGGCGCGCCGTCAAAACCACCTGTCCCTATTGCGGTGTCGGCTGCGGCGTGATTGCAACGCCACGCGGGGATGGCGGCCTTGACATCGCGGGCGATCCCGATCACCCCGCGAATTTCGGGCGGCTGTGTTCCAAGGGATCGGCGCTGGGCGAGACCGTGTCATTGGATGATCGCCTGCTTGCGCCGCGCATTCATGGCGAGGATACGGATTGGCCGACCGCGATCGCCTATGTCGCGCGCAGCTTCAAGGACATCATTGCCCGGCACGGACCCGATGCGGTGGCGCTCTATGTCTCCGGCCAGTTGCTGACCGAGGACTATTATGTCGCGAACAAATTCGCCAAAGGCTTCCTTGGCACTGCGAACATCGACACGAACTCAAGGCTGTGCATGGCGTCCTCGGTGGCCGGCCATAAACGGGCCTTTGGCAGCGATACGGTCCCGCAATGCTATGAGGATCTCGAACGCACCGAACTTGCCGTGCTTGTTGGCTCGAACATGGCCTGGTGTCATCCCGTCCTCTTTCAGCGGCTCATGGCTGCGAAGGAAAGGCGCGGCACACGCATCGTCGTCATCGATCCGCGAAAGACCGCGACCGCCAAGGAGGCGGATCTTCACCTCGCGATAACGCCTGGATCCGATGTGGCGCTTTTCAACGGCCTTCTCGCCGCCCTTGCTGAGAAAGGGATGGGCGATGAGCGCTTCATCGCCGAGCATACGGAAGGGATGGCATCGGCTCTCGCGGTCGCAAAGGAAGGTGGACTTGAGCGTTTCGCGCAAGAGACGGGCCTCAGCCAGCCTGAGCTGGAGCGCTTCTATCGCCTCTTTGCAAATACACCGCGCGTGCTGACGCTGTATTCGCAAGGCGTCAACCAATCCTCGGCCGGCACGGACAAGGTCAACGCGATCATCAATTGCCATCTTTATACGGGCAGGATTGGAAAGCCGGGAACCGGCCCCTTCTCATTGACGGGCCAGCCCAATGCGATGGGCGGGCGCGAGGTTGGCGGCCTTGCCAATCAGCTGGCGGCCCACATGGAAATCGGCGATGCCGGTCATCGGGATCTTGTGGCGAAGTTCTGGCAGACACGCAATCTCGCCCGCGCGCCAGGGCTGAAGGCCGTCGATCTCTTCCATGCCGTGAGGCGGGGCAAGGTGAAGGCGGTGTGGATCATGGCAACCAATCCGGCCGAAAGCATGCCGGAGGCGGGCGAGGTCGTGGCCGCTCTCAAGGACAGTCCCTTCCTCGCCGTCTCCGACATGACCGCCTCGACCCGCACGGCAAGGCTTGCGCATGTGCTGCTGCCAGCGACAGGGTGGGGCGAGAAGGACGGCACGGTCACGAATTCTGAACGGCGCATATCGCGTCAGCGCGCCTTTCTTGCCCCCGCGGGCCTCGCAAAGCCCGATTGGTGGATCATCGCGCAGGTGGCGCAGGCCATGGGCTTTCCCGGATTCGCCTACGCAAGAGTATCCGAGATCTACCGCGAGCACGCCGCGCTCTCCGCCTTCAGGAACGAAGGCGCGCGCGACTTCGACATCGGCGCGCATCGGGCCTTGCCGGATGAGGACTATGAGGCGCTATCGCCGTTTCAGTGGCCGCTGCGCGAGGGAGGGGACGCGCCGTCTCAGCGCCTCTTCGCTGATGGCGGCTTCTTCACGCAAAGCGGCAAGGCGCAAGCGATCCCCACCCCGATACGCGGCCCCCAGTCGGCAACCGACAGCGAATTCCCGTACATCCTCAATACGGGCCGCATCCGCGATCATTGGCACACGATGACGAGAACCGGCAAGTCGGCGCGCCTGTCCGCTCATATCGCGGAGCCGTTTCTCGACATTCACCCCGAAGATGCGGCGAGGGAGACCCTGAGCGATGCTGATCTCTGCGAGGTCATCAGTGCGCATGGAAAGCTGATCCTCCGGGTGCGGATTAATGAGGGCCAGCAGCGAGGCGGCCTCTTTGCGCCCATTCACTGGGCCGAGCCTTTTGCAGCCTGCGCCCAGCCGAGCAGGCTCATCGCCGGCAATACCGATCCCATCTCCGGCCAGCCGGAGTTGAAGCACATGCCCGTGCGTCTGCGCCGCTTCGCGCCCGGCTTCCATGCGTTCCTTGTTCTTGACCGCCGCCCAAGGCTGAGCGAATTCCCCTATTGGGCCCTGGCGCGCACAAAAGGGGGATGGCGCGCCGAGTTCGCGGGCAGCCTTCCCAATGGTCCGATTGAGGATGTCGCAAGGAAAATCCTGGAAATTCCGCAAGACCGGGACGGCGAGTTTCTCAGCACGATCGACACCGCACAGCGAACGGGTCGCTTCGCCTATTTCAGGGACGGCAAGCTTGCCGGCGCGCTCTTCGTGTCGCGTCGTCCCGTCATGGCATCGCGGGGCTGGGCGTCCGAGTGCCTGGGAGCAACTTTCGCACCGGCGCAAAGACTGGGCGTGCTTGCGGGGCGGCCAGGCACAGGCCAGGCGGATCGTGGCGCCCTCATTTGCGCCTGCCTCTCCATCGGAGCCAATCAGATCATGGCGGCCGCAAGGGCGCACGCAACGAGTGTCGCGGCAATCGGCGAGGCGGTGAAGGCCGGAACGCAATGCGGCTCCTGCCGCCCGGAAATCCGTCGCATCCTGGAGGGAGCTCATGTCAGCGAGGCAGTCTGATGGCGGCCATGTCGCGCTTGTGGGTGCAGGCCCCGGCGATCCAGAGCTCCTCACGCTCAAGGCCCTGCGGGCGCTTGCCGCGGCCGATGTCGTCCTTTGCGATGACCTTGTGAGCGCGCCCATCCTTGATCTCGTGCGGCGCGGCGCCATGCGCGTGCGAGTGGGCAAGCGGGCGGGGCGTCACAGCGCCAGCCAGGAAGAGATCAATGCGCTGATGGTGCGCCTGGCAAGGAGCGGCCGCCGCGTCGTGCGATTGAAGGCGGGCGATCCCTCGATCTTCGGCCGCGCAGGCGAAGAGATTTCCGCGCTTGCGGCGGCGCAAATATCCTTCGAGATCATTCCCGGCGTCACGACGGCATCGGCCCTTGCGGCCGGACTTGAGGTCTCGCTCACCCAGCGCGCGATGGCCCGATCGGTTCGCTTCATCACCGCGCATGGGGAAGAGGGCGGGCTGCCGGCGAACCTTGACTGGCAGGGGCTCTGCGATCCCGCAACGACGCTGATCGTCTATATGAGCGGACGCACAGGCGCTGAGTTTGCCCGTCGCCTTTTGGCCGCCGGCGCAAACGGCGGCACGCCGGTCATCCTCGCGCGTGACGTCTCAAGGCCGACGGCTGAGGCGGTCGAGACGACGCTTGAAGGCCTTGCAGCCGGCGCCGCGCTCACCGCTGGCGAAGGACCCGTCGTGACCGCGATCGGCACGGTTTTTTCAAGCGTGAAGGGCGCAGTGAGGACGGGGGAGCGGCAGCTAACAGGGTCTGGCTCAGCGCGGGTAAGCGCATCCGGCATGGGTTCTCATGGTCGCACATAGATCGGGTTCGCGATCAGCAGCAGCCTGCCATCGGATGCGCGCAAGGCGGCCGCGAACCAATGCGGCTTCCCGTCCGCGATCCAGGTGAAGGGGCGCATCGCATCGCCTGAGAGGGCAGGACCGCTTGCCTCCGTTTCGAGCACCTGCCCGTCGCGCCAGATTTCCAGCCGCGACCCCGCGGGCACCTTTTCGGCCTGGATCAGGAAGCGGATGGAGGCTCCGCGCCGGGGCGTCATCACGTCACCCATCTGTGCCTTCTGCCGCCCGCTGGAGGCGGTGAGGATGAACCTGCGCTCCTTAACGCCCTCAAGGTCGATGAACACGCGCCCTTTGCGCATGCCTTCAAGGATCGCCGGTCCCGAGAGAGCCTCCGCATAGACGACGCTCGCCGGCCGGCCGATGGTTGAGAGAATATCGGTCGTGTCGCGCCCGTCATGATTGTCGCTGCCACCGATCGCGGTGACGCGATGTCCCTCGTTCAACCGCGCGAACCAGAAGGGAATGGAGGTGCCCATGCCTTCCGGGCCGCCGCTCCAGCGCGCGATCGTGCCGTTGACGATCTCTATGGCATCAATGGCATCGTAGTCGACGGTTTCGGCCGACCATCCGCATCCAGGACATCCCTCGGTCAGCGAAATGCCGGGATGATTGATCGCGATTGCCCCGCCGAGCCGCGCGACCGCTTCGCTCATGGCAACGACGCTTGGCATATAATCCGTACCGAGACGGAAATCGATGGGAAGGGTAAGGCCATAGACATTCAGGTGGCCCGAATAGGTCGTGACCTCCTGCGCCGGGATGATGGCGAGCGTATCGAACGCCGGCAGCAGCTCGCTGAGGCTCTCAAGATGGGAGATGGTGTTGTGATCGCTGACGGCGATGAAGTCGAGCCCGCGCGCCTCTGCCGTCTCGAGCGTGCGATAGACGGGGCACGGCACGCGCTTGCCCGAGCTTGCGGCGCAAACACCGTCGCTGTGGCCGGTATGGGTGTGAAAATCGCCGCGATACCATCCCGCCTCGTCGCGGATCACGCCGGCAAAGAGCGCAGCGCCGGCATTGGGATCGGTTTCGATTCTGATCCGTGCCTCATAGGGCGTCTCGCGCCCCTCCGGCGCATTGGCGCCGCCCAGCACAAGCGTCCATTCGCCCGGCGGCAACGGACCTGGAAGATAGGAAGGTGTCGCATTCACCTCGCCAACGAAGATGCGGGTCTTGGCAAAGCCGCTCGCGCCGCGAAAGCGCAAGGGGTCATAGAGCGCCATGTCGATCGCGGCCCATGGCACGCCGCGCTGATAATTGAGTGCGATGGAAAGCCCCCGCGCGCCGGGCGGCACCGTGAAGCGCAAGGCCTGATAGCCCCGGTGATCGGCGCGCGTGAGGGTGCCGGTAAGGACGATCTCGCCACCGCCGGGCGTTTCCGCGCGCGCTGTTGCCGTGCAGAAGAGGAGGGTTGCGATGAAGGCGGTGCCGAGCATGCGCGAAAGGGAGAGGGCGGTCATCGGTGTTATTCCTCTCGCCTTCCGCCCGTCACCATGGCGGAAAAAACATCATCCCTAAGGACGAACAGGTGGGTGAGCGCGGCAACGACATGCAGCGCGATGAGGAACAGCACACCATAGGCAAGCCATTGATGCGCGCTGGTGAACAACCCGCCCAGCGATTCATTGTAGGGAAGGGGTGAGGGCAGAGACCCGAGGCCGGGAAGCCAAAGGGCGCCGCCGAAAAACGAGTTGGCGATGTATCCGCTGAATGCCGAAAGGGCGGTGAAGAGGATGAGACAGACCTGCACGCCCGCGGCCGCGAACCGCATGATGGGACCGCCAGGGCGCCGCCGCCCGCGCTTGCCGAGCGCCGCGAGAAGAAGGACGAGGGCCAGCCCGGTAACCCCGAGAAGCTTGTGATACGCAATGCCCGCATAGTAGCGCCGCACATAAGGCTCGGACCAATCGGGCGGATTGAGGAGATAAAGGGCGATGCCGGCGGCGATCAGCACGCAAAGCGCCGTGAGCCAGTGAATGATCCGTTGGCTGATCGTCCAACGCGGCGAAGGGTCATCGGACATGAGAGAGAAGCAGCGCGCCCGTCCTTTTTCAAAAAACGGGCGCGCCAGCCCTTCTAGAAATTGCCACGCACGCCGACCGCATAGCTGCGCGGCGCGCCTTGATACGCGTTCGGGTCTTCGCAATTCTCATCGAACATGTTGTTCACGGTGGCAAAGAGCGAGATTTCCTCACTCACCGCATAGCGCCCCGCAAGGTTGACGACCTCATACCCTTCCGTCCAGCCATTGCCGAGATAGCCGCCGCCGAGGCCCCAGGGATTGGTGTTGCCATAGAGCACATCGACCCGGTCGCCGCGGCTGAGATAGGTCAGCGTAAGCAGCAGCGGTTCGATCGGGTTGAACTCGACCGTCGCGCTCCACATATGCGGCGGCCGTCGCAGCAGCCGCTCGCCCGTGAGGGCGTTGCGGGCATCGGTATAGGTATAGTCGACGCGCAAGGTCAGCATGTCGATGGGGCTGAACTCGGCATAGGCCTCATAGCCATCGATCTCCGCCACGCCCACATTCTGGTTCTGGCCCTGGAAGGTGATGAAGTCGATGGTGCGGTACTCGATGAGATTCTCGATCTGGGAATTGAAGTAGGTGGCGCCCACGGCCAGCGCGACATCGCCGCTCAAGGGTGTGAAGTCGGCGCCCACTTCCCACGACTCGCCCTCTTCCGGCACCAGGTCGGGATTGGGAAGCGTGTAATAGCTCGTCGCGAAGCGCTCGTTCAGCGTCGGCGCCTTGAACGATGTGCCATAAGAGGCATAGAGGCGGCCCGAGATCTCGTTGAGGTCAAGGACCGCGCCCACGTTCCAGGTGTCGGCGGTGCCGAAGGATTCCGTGTCGTCGCGGCGGGCGGAGGCCGACAAATCCACGCGATCGGCCAACCGCCCGCGCGCGAGCGCGTAGACGGCGAGGTTGTCTTCATCTTCCGACAGCGGATCGGAATAGCCGCCCGACGTCTCGATGTCCTCGTTCTGCCATTCAAGCCCGGCCGTGACCTGCATGTCGGTCCAAAGTCCGTCGCCGCCGATGTCGAGGGTGTTGCGCCAATTGGCAAAGCTGCGCACGCCTTCGGCCCCGCTCGAAACCGGGAAGGCCTGATTGACATCGACCCCGTCATTGTCCGAGCGCTGATTGCGCACCTGGCCGCCATTGAGATCGACGTTCAGGAGGCCCTCGAAAAGGGTAAGCCGGGGCCCGACGCGCCAGACGAAATACTCGTCGTCCGCCGACCGCGCGATGCGATCGAGCGCCGCGTCATCGATATCGGTCTCGGTATCGCGCCAGCGCACAAGACCGCGCAGCACCGCCTCCTCGCTGAGCGTGACATCGGCGATGCCCGTAAAGGCATCAAAGCTGGAGCCGTCGTCTTCATCGAGAGTGTTGGGAAAGCGGGCCGGGACGTTGTTGAAGCCGCCCGTCTCGAAATGCTCGCCCGTGAAGGCATAGGAGATGTCGCTGACCGAGCCCGTCGCACCCATGATGAGATTGTAGGTCTCGCGTGAGCCGATCGAGGCTTCGAAGAAGGGTTCGAAGGAACGCTCGCCGCCGACGCGCGGAATGAAGTTGATGACGCCGCCGATGGCGTCGCTGCCATAGATGCTGGACGCTGCCCCGCGCACGACTTCGATGCGCGAAAGACTGGCGACCGTGTCCTGGCCGAAATTATATTGGCCGTTGGGGGTCGAGGCATCGTTGAGGCGGATGCCGTCGAAGAGCGCCAGCGTGTGCTTGGAATTGGTACCGCGCGAGAACACCGATGTGATCGCGCCGGCGCCGCCGCTTTGCACGACCGTGATGCCGGGCGTTGTGGCGAGGGCATCGACCGTCGTCACATAGCCGCGATCTTCCATCTCCTTGCGCGTGATGACATCGACGCGCGAGGGCACCTCTTCAAGCTTGGCCTTGTTGCGCGTCGCCGTGACGACGACGGTTTCGGCCAGATCGCCCTCCGCCAGATTGGATTCGGCCGGATCGGCAGTGTTCTGCGATTGCGCCAGCGAAGGCCCAGCCACGCCACAGGCCATGGCGACGGCCAGTGCCCAATGCGACACACGAAGTGCGCAAAAATGTCTCTTTGATGTCATATCAACGACCCCCACGCTTTTTTACTGTCGGGACCCTAGTGCAGGCGGGCAACGCCTCCGTCACATTGGCGAAACGGTTCCGCGTCAGTTGCACCTAAGATTGCCTATGCTGCGCTGCAGGGCTTATGCTGAGGCGGCTGAGGTGCAAGAAGCGGGCGTTGGGGCGCGAAGGGCGGGGCAACATGTATTGGCCGCATCTCATCAAGGCGCTGAGGGCGCGCGAGGGCTTGACGCAGGCCGAGTTGGCCGCGCGCATCGGCGTTGACCAGACCGCCATCTCGCGCTGGGAGCGCAGCGGCGATGAGCCTTCGCTCCGGCATCGCCGCGTCCTGCGGGAGCTTTATCGCCGCAATCTGGCCTCGCGCCAGGACCGGGCCGTGCGTATGCGCGTCGAGAACGGGTTTCAGCCGCAGACGCTATTGGCGCGCGGCGCGGTGTTCATCGAGATCAACGAGGCGGGCGCAAAGGAGGCGCGCGTCCGGCGCGAGGCACTCAAGGGCCGCTCGATCTATGGCGCCTTTGGTCCGGTGACGGATGAGGTGACGCGCCAGTGGGAAGGGACGGGCATCTTCGATGGCGAGATCGCGATGGCGATGTCGGTTAATCGGCTGAGCGGACCTGAAGGAACGGGCTCCTGCGTGCGCACGCTCGATACGCCCTATTTCACCAGCGATGGCGAGGTGTGGTGCATCACAGAGCTGATGCGCATCACCGAGGAGATGTTCGAAACCTTGCGCCGGCAATGGGGCGGCGACACGGTGTCCCTCGCCTTCGATACGCTGTGACGGCGCGTGGCAGGTCCGAGGGCGCGTGGCTGAGGAGGGAGTGGTCGAGCGGCCGCAACGGGGCCAAGGCCGCTAACGCGCCACCGTGCCGGGCAGATCGGGGGTCAGGGTTGGAGGATTTGGTGGAGCTGAGCGGAATCGAACCGCTGACCTCTTGAATGCCATTCAAGCGCTCTCCCAACTGAGCTACAGCCCCATCCATCTCTCGGGCGCGCTTGGGGACGGCCCTGAAGGTCAAAAAGCGCTCTCCTGCACCCCATGCCGCCGCTCAAGGACGGGCGCGAATGCCGGGCGGTCGCAAGAAAGCGCGTATGATCGGCCACCCAGGGGCCATGATCCACCGCGTCTTGGCCGGGTCAGGCCCTAGGCAAGGGCCGGGAACCTAATTCCCTTTGCCCGCAAGCGCAAGCCTCAAGAGCGGCCCCTTACCGCTCGTCGTCCTTCACATCATCGATATCGATATCGAGATCGGTCTCGTCCTCGTCCTCTTCCTCGATCAGCGTATCGTCTTCGACATCGGCATCGAGGTCGTCTTCATCGACCTCGACGAGGTCGGGATCGACCTCTTCGGTGCCGCGCCGCGGCTTGACGGCGCCTTCTTCCTCTTCTTCCTCTTCCTCGACGACGGCATCATCCGCCTCGACGATCTCTTCTTCCTCTTCCTCCTCGGTGACCGCTTCCTCGGCCTCCTCGAGTTCCTCTTCGGCCTCCGCGACCTCTTCCTCCTCCTCGGCGGCCGCGACGGGCGCGGCTTCCGCCACCTTCGCCTTGTCGACGCTGCGCGAGCGGCGCGCCTTCAGCAGCATTTCCGGTTCGAACGAGAACGTGCATTTGGGGCAGGTGATAGGGCGCTTATTGAGGTCATAGAAACGGGCGCCGCAGCTGGGGCACTGGCGTTTGAGACCAAGATCGGGTTTCGCCACGGGAAGAGATGTCCTTGAAAGGCTGGAGCAGGGAAAGGGGGGCGCCAATACCCTGCGCCCAACTTTGAAAAAGGGCCTCCCATTGCCACGATCCCGCGGCCCTGTCAAAAGGATAAGAACTGCATGAGATTCCCAAAAAATGACCGACCAGCCGGTGAATTCACAAATCCCATCCGGCCGTGCGCTGCCTATGACGGCAAGGCGTGGACGCCCCTTGACAGGAACGCTCACCGCGCCCGGCGACAAATCGATCTCCCACCGCGCGCTGATCTTCGGCGCGATGGCGATTGGCGAGACCCGTATCAGGGGCCTGCTGGAGGGCGAGGACGTCCTCGATACGGCCAAGGTGCTGCGCGCGCTGGGGGCGGATCTGAGCCAGGAGAGCGCCGGCAATTGGCGAGTGCACGGCGTCGGCGTCGGTGGCTTTGCTGAGCCCTCGTGCGTGCTCGATCATGGCAATTCGGGAACGGGCGTTCGCCTGATGATGGGGGCGGTCGCAACCTCGCCCATCGCCTGCACGTTCACGGGCGATGCCTCGCTGTGCCGCCGGCCGATGGAGCGCGTGCTTGGGCCCTTGCGCCTGTTCGGCGCGGCCGCCTATGGCCGCAAGGGCGGGCGGTTGCCCATGACGCTGATGGGCGCGCACGACCCCTTGCCCGTCACCTACCGCCTTCCCGTGGCATCGGCGCAGGTGAAGTCCGCCGTCCTCCTTGCCGGCCTGAACGCGCCGGGGGAAACAGCCGTCATCGAGGCCGTTCGCACCCGCGACCATACCGAGCGCATGCTGCGCCATTTCGGCGCCACGCTGCGCGAGACGACCGATGATGCCGGTCACTGCGTCATCACGCTCAAGGGCGATGCGGACCTGCGCCCGGCCGATGTCACCGTGCCCTCCGACCCCTCCAGCGCCGCCTTCCCGGCCGTCGCGGCGCTCCTGGTTGAGGGCTCGGACGTGCTCTTGCCGGGCGTATTGATGAACCCGACCCGGGCCGGGCTCTACGAGACGCTGCGGGAAATGGGGGCCGATATCGCCATCCTCAACCCGCGTGAGGCGGGGGGAGAGCCCGTCGCCGACATCCGCGTCCGGGCAAGTGCGCTGAAGGGCGTCGATGTGCCGCCCGAGCGCGCGCCCGCGATGATTGATGAATATCCGGTGCTCGCGGTCGCGGCCGCTTGTGCGAGCGGGCGCACCGTGATGCGCGGCCTTGGCGAGTTGAAGGTGAAGGAAAGCGATCGCCTGTCGGCCATCGCCGAAGGGTTAAAGGCCAACGGCGTTGCCGTTGAGATCGAGGGCGAGACGCTCATAGTCGTTGGCAAGGGACGAGGCGGCGTTGAAGGCGGCGCAACTGTGCAAACGCATCTTGATCATCGCATCGCAATGGCGTTTCTGGTGCTGGGGCTGGCGTCAAGAGATGGGGTCCGGGTCGACGACGTGCGCATGATCGCGACCAGCTTTCCGTCCTTTGTGGGGGATATGCGCGCTTTGGGTGCGGAATTGAACTGATTTGGGTTTAACGGCGAGAGAGAGGCGGGGGCTGGCATGGCGTTGTGGGATATGCTGAAATCGGCCATCGGTCTCAAAGAGACCCCCGCGTCCATCGTGATCGCGATTGACGGCCCGGCGGCCTCCGGCAAGGGAACGATCGCCCGCCGCCTTGCCGAGGTCTTGGGCTTTGACTATCTGGACACGGGCGTTCTCTATCGGGCGGTCGGCTGGACTGTGCTTCAGCATGGCCGCAGCCCCTCGATTGTGTTTGAGGCGACGCGCGTCGCCGAGACGCTGAAACTGGCCAGCATCGATGAAACCGTTCTGCGTTCTGACGAGGTCGCGGACGCGGCCTCGAAGGTGGCGGCCATCCCGGAGGTCAGGACCGCGCTTCTCGACCATCAGCGCCACTTTGCCAAGAACCCGCCGCGCGGCCGGGGTGCCGTCATCGATGGGCGCGACATCGGCACGGTCGTGATCCCGGATGCTCACGTTAAGATTTTCGTGACGGCGAGGGACGAGGTTCGCGCCCATCGCCGCTATCTCGACCTTCGCCCCGACAATCCCGATCTGCGCGAAGGCCAGGTGCTCTCCGAACTGCGCGCGCGCGACCGGCGCGACATGGAGCGCGCGACCGCCCCCCTGAAACCGGCAGGCGACGCCATATTGCTTGAGACCTCTGAATTGGATATAGACAGCGCCGTCGCCGCGGCGCTTGCCATCGTCGAGCGGACACTTCGTCAAAAGAAGTCTGCGCCTGGTCTTCAGGCAATGGCTTCAGGGGTGGGCCGTCCGAACGAAATCCAAAAGCAGGCGTGATCGGATAGCGGCCTTAAGACAAGCGAGCATGCGGGCACGGGGCCATTGGGCTGTGATCCAGCCAGGCTGGTCTTAGCCTTGGGAGAGGGGCCGCGTTGGCCCTCACCGGCATTTGCCTTCACCTGCCATCGCTCGAAAAACCGGAAGCTGGGGTGAAGGGGCCGGAATAAGCGGCCCCGCGCCCCCATCAAATCCAATCATCATCACGAATTGACGCAAACAAAGGAATGCAATGGCCCGTTCGGCACTGAAAACCAGCTCTGAGAACTCTCTGACGCCCACGCGCGACGATTTTGCCGCGCTGTTGGATGAAAGCTTTAATGAAAACCCCGTTGCCGAGGGCAGCGTGGTGCGCGGTCGCATTCTCTCGGTTGAGAACGACTTCGTGATCGTCGATGTGGGCCTGAAGACCGAGGGCCGGATCGCGCTGAAGGAATTCGGCCTGCCGGGCCAGGCGCCGTCCGTGAAGCCGGGCGATGACGTGGAGGTCTTTCTCGACCGCGTCGAGAACGCGATGGGTGAGGCTATCCTCTCGCGTGACAAGGCCCGCCGTGAGGAGAGCTGGACGCGGCTGGAGCGTGCGCATGCGGATAATCTGCGCGTGACGGGCGTCATTTTCGGCCGCGTCAAGGGCGGCTTCACGGTTGACCTTGATGGCGCCGTCGCCTTCCTGCCGGGCAGCCAGGTCGATGTGCGCCCCGTGCGCGATTTCGGCCCCTTGATGAACCAGCCCCAGCCCTTCCAGATCCTCAAGATGGATCGCCGCCGCGGCAACATTGTCGTTTCGCGCCGTGCGGTTCTGGAAGAGACCCGCGCCGAGCAGAGAAGCGAACTCGTCGCCAATCTGCGCGAGGGCCAGGTGGTCGAAGGCGTGGTGAAGAACATCACCGATTACGGCGCCTTCGTGGATCTGGGCGGCGTCGATGGCCTCTTGCATGTGACCGACATGGCATGGCGCCGCGTCAACCACCCCAGCGAAGTGCTGCGCATCGGTGAGACCGTCCGCGTCCAGATCATCAAGGTCAATCAGGACACCCAGCGCATCAGCCTCGGCATGAAGCAGCTTCAGGCCGATCCCTGGGACGGCGTTGCGGCGAAATACCCCGTTGGCGCGCGCCTCAAGGGCCGCGTGACGAACATCACCGACTACGGCGCCTTTGTGGAGCTGGAGCCGGGCGTTGAGGGCCTTGTGCACGTCTCTGAAATGTCCTGGGTGAAGAAGAACGTCCATCCCGGCAAGATCATCTCCACCTCGCAGGAGGTTGAGGTGATGGTGCTTGAGGTCGATCCTGCAAAGCGCCGCATCAGCCTTGGCCTCAAGCAGACGATGGAGAATCCCTGGTCCGCCTTTGCCGAATCCCACCCCTCCGGGACGGCCATTCAAGGCGAGATCAAGAACATCACCGAGTTCGGTCTCTTCGTTGGCCTTGATGGCGAGATCGACGGCATGGTGCATCTCTCCGATCTCTCCTGGGACAAGCCGGGCGAGGAAGTGATCAAGGACTACAAGAAGGGCGACATGGTGACGGCCGTTGTCCTTGACGTGGACGTGGAAAAGGAACGCATCTCGCTTGGCGTGAAGCAGGCCGGCCGCGATCCGATTGAAGGCTTGGCTGAGGTGAAGAAGGGCGACATCGTCACCTGCACCGTCACGCAGATCACCGATGGCGGCATTGAGGTGGCGGTGGGCGAAGGCATGAAGGCCTTCATCAAGCGCGCCGAATTGTCGCGCGATCGCTCCGATCAGCGGCCCGAGCGGTTCTCGGTCGGCGACAAGGTCGATGCCCGCGTGCTCTCCTTCGACAAGGCTTCGCGCAAGATCCAGGTCTCGATCAAGGCGCGTGAAATCGCCGAGGAGAAAGAGGCGATGGCGCAATACGGCTCGGCTGATTCGGGTGCATCGCTGGGTGACATCCTGGGTGCGGCGCTCGCACGCAAGCGCGAGCAGGAAAGCGAGTAAGGCAACGCCTGCGCGCAACGGCGGTAAATCGCGGCCCGGAAGCCAGCTTCCGGGCCGTTTTGCCTTTAAAAGCCGCATTCCCGCCCCCCATTTCGAAAAGCCTAAGCCTCTGAAGGGGTTAGTCTTGACGCATGGCTGCCGCTTTGGCAGGTTGCGGCCAAGGACACGGGGAAGGCGCTGCGTAGGTGAGGGTGCGCAACCCAAGGGCGCAAACGAGCGCGAGGGGCGAATGATCAAGTCAGAGCTTGTGGCGCGGATAGCTGAACGCCACCCGCATCTCCTGCAGAAAGACGCTGAACGGATCGTGGCGACGATCTTTGACGAGATTTCAACCGCCTTGGCGCGGGGTGATCGGGTGGAATTGCGCGGTTTCGGCGCTTTTTCGGTCAAGCCCCGCCCGGCCCGGGTCGGCCGTAATCCCAGGACCGGCGCCCCTGTGATGGTCGAGGAAAAGCGCGTGCCGTTCTTCAAGACCGGCAAGGAATTGCGCGAAAAGCTGAACGGCGGTATCGACCGCGGCGAAGACGAGGACTAGAGCGCTTCTCGGCGAAGCATGTCCCCGCGCAGTGCCATGGGCTCGCTGACGTTTGGCCGCACCGGCCGCTGAGGCAAGGCCCCTGAATGAGGAGACCGCGCCCGATGAAGCTGACAACCTGGATCGTGCTGGTGCCGATGGCGATCATTGCTGCGGCGTTGGCCGTTGCCAACCGTGTGGCCGTGACGGTGAGCCTTGATCCCTTTTCGCTTGCAAGCCCGGCGATCGCGTTCACGCTGCCGCTCTATCAGCTCATTTTCGGCGCCCTCGCCTTGGGGGTCATCCTCGGGCTTCTGGCAAGGGGCTTCGGCCGCGCGCCCGTTGCAAAGGGAAATGGCACGGGCGCGCTGACAGGGCCGGCGAAGGCTTAAGTCTAACGATGTCGCCCCTTATCAAGATTTGCGGGCTGACCTCCCCCGCCGCGATCGGCGCGGCCGTACGGGCCGGCGCAACGCATCTGGGCTTCGTTTTTTTTCCGGGCAGCCCGCGGGAGCTGACGCCCGATGACGCCGCGGCGCTTATTGGCGCGGTGCCCGAGGGCATAATCACGGTCGCCCTGGTGCGGGCACAAGACATTGATCTGACTGCGGAAATTTGTGCAAAGATGAACCCCGGTGCGCTCCAGGTCTATGGCTTGGAAGCGGCAGGGGCGGTTCCCCCCTATCGCGCCCGCTTCGACCGCCCGCTCATCCTGCCGGTGCCGGTGCGGGATGCGGCAAGCCTCGATGCGGCCGTGGCGCTGGAGGATGTGGCCGACTATCTGCTCTTTGATGCCAAGTCCGAAGGCCACGGCATGCCCGGCGGCACCGGCGCGGCCTTCAATTGGGAACTCCTCAAGGGCCGGCGTTTCGCCTGCCCCTGGTTCTTGGCAGGCGGCCTTGCCCCTGAGAATGTTGCCCGCGCCATCGCCCGATCAGGTACAAGAGGCGTTGACGTATCCTCTGGCGTGGAAGAGGGTCCCGGCCACAAGAGTGAGCGCAAGATTGCCGATTTTGTAGCGGCCGCCCGCCGCGCCTTTGCCCAGATGGAGTAGCTGCCCTGCGGCCTAATTCATATCGTTCCGGCCCCGATTCGACGGGTCATTTTGGAATTTTCGGCGGCCGTTTCGTCGCCGAAACGCTGATGCCGCTCGTCCTCGATCTTGAGCGCGCCTATGACGCGGCGCGTGCGGACCCCGGCTTTGCGGCGCAGATGGACTGGTTCCTCGAACACTATGTGGGCCGGCCGAGCCCGCTTTATTTCGCCGAGCGCATGACGGCGCATCTGGGCGGGGCCAAGATCTACTTTAAGCGCGATGAGCTGAACCATACAGGCGCGCACAAGATCAACAACTGCCTCGGGCAGATCCTGCTCGCGCTCCGGATGGGCAAGACGCGCATCATCGCCGAAACGGGCGCCGGACAGCATGGCGTGGCGACGGCGACCATCGCGGCGCGCTTTGGCCTTCCCTGCATCGTCTATATGGGCGCGACCGACATGGAGCGTCAGCAGCCCAATGTTTTCCGCATGAAGCTGCTGGGCGCCGAGGTCCGGCCCGTTACCTCCGGCTCGGCAACGCTGAAGGACGCGATGAACGAGGCCTTGCGCGACTGGGTGACCAATGTGCGCGACACGTTCTATTGCATTGGCACGGTGGCGGGCCCCCATCCCTATCCGATGCTGGTGCGCGATTTTCAGTCCGTCATCGGCCATGAGACGCGCGCGCAGATCATGAAGGCCGAAGGGCGCCTGCCCGATGCGCTCGTCGCCTGCATCGGCGGCGGCTCGAACGCGATCGGCTTATTCCACCCCTTCCTCGATGAGGACCGCGTCGCGATGTTCGGCGTCGAGGCGGCGGGCAAGGGTCTGGAGACGCAGGAGCACGCGGCCTCGCTCACCAAGGGCCGGCCGGGCGTGCTGCACGGCAATCGCACCTATCTGCTCCAGGATGAGGACGGCCAGATCACCGAGGCCCATTCGATCTCGGCCGGGCTCGACTATCCCGGCGTCGGACCGGAGCATGCCTGGCTGCATGACCAAAAGCGCGTCACCTATGTCTCTGCGAGCGATGATGAGGCGCTTGCCGCGTTTCAGCTTTGTGCACGCATCGAAGGCATCATCCCGGCCCTGGAACCGGCCCATGCGCTTGCCCATGTCATGCGCATGGCGCCCGCGCTGCCGAAGGACCATGTGATCGTGATGAATATGTGCGGTCGGGGTGACAAGGATATCTTCACCGTGGCGAAGGCCCTGGGGGCAAGCCTGTGACGCGCATTTCCGCCCGCTTTGAAGCCCTTGGCGCCGAGGGCAAGGCCGCCTTCATCGCCTTTGTGATGGCGGGCGATCCCGATGCTGAAACCGCGCTCCGGATCCTGAAGGGCCTGCCCGGGGCCGGCGCCGACATCATCGAGCTCGGCATGCCCTTCACCGATCCCATGGCCGACGGGCCGGCGATCCAGGCGGCGGGCTTGCGCGCGCTCAAGCATGGCGCATGCATGAAGCGCACGCTTGATCTCGTGCGCGCCTTCAGGGAAGGGGACGGGGAGACGCCGCTCGTCCTCATGGGCTACTACAATCCCATCTATGCCTATGGCGTGCCGGCCTTCTTGAGGGACGCGAAGGAGGCCGGCGTCGATGGCCTCATCATTGTCGATCTGCCGCCGGAGGAAGACGAGGAGCTCTGCCGTCCGGCGCGGACGGCGGGCCTTGACTTCATCCGTTTAGCAACGCCCACGACCGATGACGCGCGCCTGCCTGCCGTGCTGCAGGGCCTGTCGGGTTTCCTTTATTATGTCTCCATCACCGGCATAACGGGCGCGGCGAGCTTTTCGCAAGGCGACGTCGAGGCGTCGGTTACGCGCCTCAAGCGCGCGACGGATCTGCCGGTGGCGGTGGGCTTTGGCATCAAGTCGCCCGAACAGGCGGCGGCGGTCGCGCGTTTCGCCGATGCGGTCGTCGTCGGCTCGGCGCTGGTGAGTGAGATAGCAGGCGCGCTGGAGACGGGCGGGAAGGGCGATGCGGTCCGCGCCGTATTGAACCTTGCCCAAGCGCTTGGCGAAGGCGTGCATGGCACACGAAAGGAGCCGCGATGAGCGACAAGCCAACCAAGGGAACATCGGAAGGCGCGATCAACTGGATCACGAATTTCGTCCGCCCCAAGATCAAGGGCTTTTTCAACGCGCGCGAAACGCCGGAAAACCTTTGGCGCAAATGCGCCAATTGCGGCGAAATGATCTTTCACCGCGATTTGCTGGCGGCGCAGAATGTCTGCCCGTCCTGCGATCACCATATGCGCATCGGCCCCAAGGAGCGTTTCGCCGCGCTCTTTGATGACACCTATGAAGAGCTTCATGCGCCCGAGGCGCCGGCCGATCCGCTCAAGTTCCGCGACGAGCGCCGATATACCGAGCGCCTGAAGGACGCACGCACCAAGACGGGCGCGGTCGATGCCATGCAGGCGGCGAAGGGCCGCATCGATGGCGAGGATGCGGTTGTCGTCGTGCAGAACTTCGCCTTCATGGGCGGCTCGCTCGGCATGGGCGCGGGCGAGGCCTTTGTCTCGGCCGCCCGCCTCGCGGTCGCCCAGCACCTCCCCCTTGTCATGATTACGGCTTCGGGCGGCGCGCGCATGCAGGAAGGCATTCTCTCGCTGATGCAGATGCCGCGCACGACGGTTGCGGTTGAGGAACTGCGAGAGGCCGGGCTTCCCTATATCGTCGTGCTCACCGACCCGACTTCGGGCGGCGTGACGGCCTCCTATGCGATGCTGGGCGACATCCAGCTAGCCGAGCCTGGCGCCATGATCGCCTTCTCCGGCCCCCGCGTCATCGAGAACACGATCCGCGAGAAGCTGCCGGAAGGTTTTCAGCGTGCGGAATATCTTCTTGCGCACGGCATGATCGATGCGGTCGTGCATCGGCACAAGCTGAAGGAAACACTGGGTCGGATGATCCGCTTACTGATGAAGCCGCTGCCGATCGATCCGGCAAAGACGAACGGCTCGGGCGGGATCGTGCCTGTCAAGGACGCAGCGCTCATGCCCGTGCCTCCCGAGGAGGAGTGACGCCCGACGTGGCAGTGCACGGCCCCGACCTTATCCTGGAGCGGCTGACGCGGCTTCACCCCAAGTCCATCGACCTCGTGCTCGACCGGATGTGGGGGATTCTTGCCGCGCTCGGGCATCCGCAGGAAAAACTTCCCCCCGTTTTTCATGTCGCGGGCACGAACGGCAAGGGCTCGACCGTGGCATTCCTGCGCGCGATGCTGGAGGCATCCGGCTATCGCGTGCATGTCTATTCATCGCCCCATCTCGTGCGCTTCAATGAGCGCATTCGTCTTGCCGGCGCGCTCATCGCCGACAGCGAATTGGCGCGCCTGCTCGAGGAATGCGAGGCCGCGAATGCCGGCCTTCCCATCACCTTCTTTGAGATCACGACGGCCGCCGCTTTCCTCGCCTTTTCGCGGCACCCGGCCGATGCGGTCGTGCTGGAGGTCGGCCTTGGCGGGCGCTATGACGCAACGAACGTGATCGCGCACCCGGCCGCGACCATCATCACCCCCGTCGATCTCGACCACCGGGAGTTTCTCGGCGACACGCTCGCGCAGATCGCGGGCGAGAAGGCGGGCATCTTGAAGCGCGGCGTGCCCGCGATCATTGGTCCGCAGGCGGATGAAGCGCGCACCGTGATCGAAAGGCGGGCCGACGAATTGGGCGCGCCTTTATCGATCTTCGCGCAGGACTACAACGCCTATGAAGAGCATGGCCGCTTCGTCTATCAGGACGAAGTCGGGCTTCTCGATCTGCCGATGCCCGTGCTGGCCGGCCGCCATCAGATCGCGAACGCGGCCGGCGCCATCGCGGCATTGCGCCGGACACGCTTCAAGGTGCCGGAGCGGGCGGTGGAAGCGGGGGTCCTGTCGGCGCATTGGCCTGCGCGGATGCAGCGTCTGACGGAAGGTCCTTTGATGATGCTCGCCCCCGCGGGGACTGAGCTTTGGCTCGATGGCGGGCACAATCCCCATGCGGGCGCCGCGATCGCGCAGACCCTGGCCGATCTTGAGGAGCGCGATCCCCGCCCGCTCTATCTCATCTGCGGCATGCTGAAGACGAAGGATGCCCAGGGCTTTCTGCGCCATTTCCGCGGTCTTGCGCGGCATGTCTCGACGCTCGCGATACCTGGAGAGCGCAACGCCTTTGGCGCCGGCGCCCTTTATGATGCTGCGCGCGCCGTTGAGCTGGATGCCGACCCGGCCGAAGGTCTGGAAGACGCGATGGCCCAGATTGAAGCGCGCACGCAGATTTCGGTGGGCGAGCGGCCGCCGCGCATTCTCATCTGCGGCTCGCTGCACCTGGCGGGCGTCGTGCTCGCTGAGAATGGCTGACGCCGCCTCAGGACGAGATTTTTTTTGCGTAAGTCCTCACCCAGGGGTGCGAGCCTTCGCAAGCCGCGACGGGTGAGGCATAGCCGAACGGCGAAGCCCGAACCGTCATGGCCCGGTCATCGAGCCGGGCCATCCATCTTATCGCTCCGCCTCACCCTTCGAGGCTGGGCTGCGCCTCGCGCCTCAGGGTGAGGAGAAACTGTAAAGCCCTCATGCCTAGAGTCGGCGCCTTCGCCGCCCTCGAAGGGTGAGGGATGGCGGCGCCGCCCGCGTGATGTGTTGAGCTGAATCCGCGCCTTCAGATCGACTGCTCGACCCATTCCTTGATCTTGGTCTTCGGCATGGCGCCGATTTTCGTCGCGGCGACCTTGCCGTCCTTGAACAGCATCAGCGTCGGAATGCCCTTGACCATGTACTTGGTCGAAATGGCGGGATTCTCATCGACATTGAGCTTCACCACCTGCACCTTTCCCGACAATTCGCCCGCGAGTTCTTCGAGCGCCGGGGCGATCTGGCGGCACGGGCCGCACCATTCCGCCCAGAAATCGACGAGCACCGGCACGCTGGATTCAAGAACGTCCTTCGAGAAGGAGGCGTCGGTGGTTTTCAACGTGGTCATGATGTCCTCTTCTGCGCATCGGCGCCCGGGTGAGCGCGTTGCGCAATACGTCCAATACTTGCGTCAAACCAATGTAGGAACGCCCCCGATAGGCGTCAAGGAGAGTGAACCTAAACCCCTGTGCCGCCGTCCAATTCTGTGAGCATCGCCGCGAGCAAAGGTGGCGGCAGCGTCAGAATGCGCGGGCCTTGCACGAAAAGCAGGCTGCAATGAAGGGCGTGCTGCGGATAGACCTGTCGCAAAACCGCGCCATAGACCGCCATTTGCCCCAGATAGGCGCGCGACACATCGCCCGCCGTCGCCGGAACGCTGCGATCGGTCTTGAAGTCGATGATCGTGACGCTGTGATTGCGCACGCAAAGCCGGTCGATCTGCCCGGAGATCGGCAGCGGCCGGTTGTGCCCGATGTCCCCCTCGACCCGAACCTCGGCCATCGATCCCGGGCCGAAAAGGAACGAAAACTCTGGGTCATCGAGCACCGCGAACACGGCGCTCAGGATTTCCTCACGCGCCTCAGGTGAAAGGGCATGGCGCGCAAGCCCTAAGAACCGCGCGGCATGCGCCCGCCGCATTGCGGGATCAAGCTCGGGCAGGGTCTGGAACAGCCGGTGAATAAGCCGCCCGCGCTGCAATGCGGCATCGCCCGCATTGCCACTGCTGGCAAGCCTGCGGCCATGGGGTTGGGCGAAAATCTCCGAGGGAGAGGCGGGCCGTCGCGCAAGCTCAGGACGCACTCGCTCTTGCGCGAAGACGGGCAGCGACGGGGATGGCGGCACGATCGGCGCCCGGGCCGCGCCATCGGGCGCCGCCTCCTGCGGCGCTTCGAGGCGCAGCACCGTCATTTTGCCATCGAAGCGCGAAACCTCCGCCATGCGCGGCGCCAGCACGGTCTTGATCTGGCCGTACCAGCAATCTTCCTCCGCGTAGCCCTTCCCCGGTTTCGCCCCGCAGACATAGAGCCGGTCCCGCGCGCGCGTCATCGCGACATAGAGAAGCCGGTGATACTCCGCCATTGCCCGCGCTTTGCTGAGCGTCTTTGCCTCCTCGATGAGCGGATGGTTGCCCGCACGGACGACGAAGGCGCCTGTTTGCGTGGCGCCAGAGCGCTTCTCGGCGAAGTGGGTACCGGTTCGCTGTAAAGAAGCGCGATCCTGCAAAGGCTTGCGAGTATTTCCCGATTCTCCGTGATCGGGAAATGCTAAAAGCGGCGGGTCGTTGCGATTCGAAGGCACGCTCGTCGTATCGGGCATGATGACGATGCCGGCCTCGAGCCCCTTCGCGCCGTGCACGGTCATGATGCGCACCGCATTCCCCGCGTTTTCCAGATCGCGCTTGATGATGCCGGCGCCGGCTTCGAACCAGGCAAGGAAGGCCTGCATCGAAGGCGCGTGCTCGCGCTCGAAACTGAGGGCAAGGGTAAGGAACTCATCGATAGGGTCGCGCGCTTCCGCGCCAAGCTGCGCAAGCATCGCCGTGCGCCCGCCCTCCGAGCTGAGGATGCGCGCATAGAACTGGAAGGGCGTGGCGAAATCGGCTTGCGCAAGGGCGCGCGATAAGAACCGATGCGCTCCGGCAAAGCGCGCATCCGCGCTCGCCGCGCGAAGGGCGCTCCACAACGAGCCTTGGCGCCCATGGGCGAGGTGGAAAAGCGCGTCCTCCGTGATGTTGCACAAGGGGCTCTTCAAGAGCGCGGCGAGCGTCAGGTCATCTTCGGGAAACAGCGTGAACCGCCCCAGCGCCAGGAGGTCGAGGATCGCGATATGGCTGTTGAGCGCAAGGCGGTCCGCCCCCGCGACGGGGACGTTGCGCGCCTTGAGGCGGCGCACCAGTTCATCGACGAGCGGCCCACGCTTGCGCACGAGGATGAGGATGTCGCCCGCCGTGATGGGGCCGCCGCGTGAGGCAAGCCTCTCCCCGCTCGAAAGCCAGCCGGCAATCATGGCCGCGATATCATCGGCAAGCCGCGCCACGGGCTTGTTGGAATCGAGCCGGTCGAATGGCGTGTCCCACCCCTCGCCCTCATCGGCCTTTTCCCCCTCGATGAGCGGCCAAATCTCGATCAGCGCGTGTTGACCGTGCCGATGGGCGGCGTGCCGGATCGCACCTTCGATGGTGGTGACGCCGTGAGCCGCAGGCCCCGCAAAAACCGTGTCGACGGCCTCAAGCAAGAGGGGCAGTGACCGGCGTGAAGTCGAGAGGCTCACCGTATGAAAGGTCGCGCCCGATGCCGTCGCGCGCGTGGCGAACCCCGCTCGCGCGGCAATGAAGGCGCCGGGATCCGCGCCTTGAAAGCTGAAGATCGACTGCTTCTCATCGCCGACGACAAAGAGAGTGCGCAGCCTTTCGCGCGCGGCCTCGCCCGCATAGAACTCATCCGCCAGCGCGCGCACGACCTCCCATTGCTGCGGGCTCGTATCCTGCGCTTCATCGACGAGGATGTGATCGATGCCGCCATCGAGCTTGTA
Organism: Alphaproteobacteria bacterium; assembly: GCA_013389115.1. GTDB lineage: Bacteria > Pseudomonadota > Alphaproteobacteria > Micropepsales > Micropepsaceae > JACADY01. The sequence goes on along the minus strand of JACADY010000004.1, from coordinate 32,694 downwards.
GAGTATCCAGGCCGCGGCCTCCGCGTGCGAGAAGAGCCTTGCGACCTGGCGCACCAGGTCATCGAAATCGAGCGCCGTCGCCCGGCGCTTGAGCGCTTCATAGCGCTCCCGCACGGCGGCGGCAAAGCGCAGGAGCGAAGCGCCGAGCCTGGCAAGGCGCAGCGCTTCGATCGCATCGACACACGCCTTCACGCGATCCTGCTCCGCGCGCAGGATTTCCTGCGCACCCCGACCCCGATCGGACTTCAAGGCGGCTTGCGTGATGAGGCGCTCCCGCAGTTCGTTGTCCTTGGTGAGGAAGACGAGCCTATACGCTTCGCACGCGGCGGCGTTGTCTGGCGCTTCGAGATAGGCGGCAATCGCGTCGCCGCGTTTCCGATCCTCCTTCGAGCCCTCCGCCAGGGCTCGCACCGCCAGCCGCAGGAGCGCGGCTCGATCCGCCGGCAAGTCATAAAGCCTCCGCCTCAGTGCCGTCTCGTCCGTGCCGGGCACAACACCAAAGGCGGCATCGCCATTCGCGATGAGGCGCGCGATATCTTCCTGCCCAAGATTGGGCTGCCCCGGCTGGCGGTCTTCCAGGATCTTGCGCACCGCCTTCTTGAAGTCCTCATCGCTGTAGGTCTGCGCAAGCAGCGCAAGGTCATGCCCAAGCCCAAGCTCGGCCGCCGCCGCGATTGTCTCATCGCTCGCCTGGCTCATGATCTGAAGGGCGCTGCGGTCATCGAGCACGCTGAACGAGGCTGGGATCTGCGCCTCTAGGGGAAAGCGCCGCAGGATGCGCTCGCAAAACGCATGGATGGTTTGGATCTTGAGCCCGCCGGGCGTTTCGAGCGCCTCAGCAAAGAGCCGCCGCGCCCGCAGCAGCAGCGTGCCATCGCTTACAGCGCCGCTGATCTCGGCGAGTTTTGCACTAAGCGCCGCATCGTCCATCAGCGTCCATTGGCTGAGAAGCGCCGAGAGCCGCGCCGTCATTTCCGCCGCCGCCGCCTTCGTATAGGTGAGGCACAAGATGCGCTCGGGGCGTGCCCCCGCAAGCAGCAGCCGCGCGGCGCGCATGGTGAGGAGATAGGTCTTGCCCGCGCCGGCATTCGCCGACACCCAGGCAGAGGCGGAAGGATCGCTGGCGAGGTGGTCTTCGCGCATGGCGCTAATCCTCGTCCATCACGCTCGACCATTCCGCAAAACGTGCAAGGTGGTCATAGACCTCGGTCCGCGCGCGGAACTTGACGCGCGGCTTTGAGAGATAGCCGCGCTCCGGGCTGTCATACTGCGTGATGAGCGCCGTGAGGCCAGCGACGGCGCGCGCAATTCCCGCCTGCGGCTCTGCCGTGCCCGCCTTCTTTTCTTCGCCCGCTTTGTCAAGGCCGGAGAGTCTGAGATAGCTGATTTTGGAGACGGAGGCCTGAAGCGCCGCGCCAAAACCGCCGCGCTCCGCGATGGCGCCTTCAAGGGTGAGCTGAGGCGAAAAGCCCTTGTCCACCTCAAGGCCGGATGGAATCTGTCCGGTCTTGTAGTCATAAAGAGCAAGCGTGCCATCGCTCAATTGATCGATGCGATCCGCCTTGGCCTTGAGCGTGAAGGCGCCTGCAAGGCCGTGCAGCGTCATCTGCCCGGAAATCTCCGTATACGAATGACGCACGTCCTTGCGCATGGGCGCCTGTGTCTCGATGAACCAGGCGGCGGCGCGCACGAAGCGCGGCCACCATAGCGCTCGGACGGGCAAATCTTGCCCCCGTTCAGCGAAATGGCGCTCGCCGATCCGCAGCAATTGGGCAAGCGCGTCCGGCGGCCAGTCGCCGGGATGCATCGTGACGAACTCTTCGAGCGCCGCGTGAATGAGTGTGCCGCGTTCGCGCGCCTCGCTCGGCGCGTCGATGGCCTCCAGCTCTTTGAGATTGAGGATGCGCCGCGCATAGAGCGCGTAAGGGTCGCGCACCCAGGTTTCGATCTCGGTCACCGAAAGCGTGCGTGGCCGCGTGGCGACGGGCGGCTTCGGATCGGGCGGACTTGCGCCGGCGACACGGGGTGGATTGTCGATGAGCGCTGCATAGGCCGCGTGCGGCGCCAGCGCTATCGGTGTGCCTGCGCCTTGCGCGATGGCATGGAGCCGCTCGAGCCAGCGCGATGGCGAGGCGGGCTGACCTTCCGATTTTTGCGCGCGGGAGAGAATGACATGCGGCTGCGCGGCGGCCTGCGCGAAATCATGCGCGGCAAGCCCGATTCGCCGCTCCGGCTGGTCAAGGCCGAGCGCGACGCGCATGGGCCGGTTGATCCAGGCATCGGCCTCTGTCTGCTGGGGCCAGGTCCCTTCGTTGAGCCCGCCGAGGATGAGCAGATCCGCCGCCTGCAGCCGCGCCTCGAGCGGTCCCCAGATTGCGACGCGCGGATGCTGTCCGCGCCGCGGCCGCACCACCCGTGCCCGTGCCAGCACGGGGAACAGCCTTGCATATTCATCCCCGCGAAGAATGAGGGTACCCGAAAGCGCGATCAGTTCGTTGAGGAGATCGAGCGCGGCCTCCCCCGCTTCCTCCGACCACAGATGATCCGTACTGCCCTCGGCGTCGCGCGCCAGCGCCTCGGCTGCCGCCGCATGGGCGCTCGCAAGGACGGCAAGATCGCGCAGCCCCGCATCCATCATCGCAAGGAGCGGCGCGAAGGCCGCGATGATCCGCTCAAGCGTGCGGCGAAACGGCGTGGGAAGCGATGCGGCCTCCGCGGCGGCAAGAAGCCCTTGTGGCCCCGGCGCGGGCCGGCCTCCGCGCAGCAGCCGGCGCTCGATCATGCGCACATCGTCGCGGAAATCGGCGGCGCGCGCACCGCACGCCGCGAAGGGATGCTTGAGCGCGGCGAGAAGCGGCACGGGCCGCAGGTTGGACGCGGCAGCGTCGAGGATCTGTGTGAGGAAGAGCCCGGCGGGTGTGACCGAGAGGGGCTGGCCGGCGGAATCATCGACCGCGATCCCGAACCGCGCCAGCTCGGCCGCGACGCGCTGCGCGAGCGCCCGGTCGGGCGTGATGAGCGCCGCCGTCCGCGCATCGTCCTCGACCGCTTCGCGCATGGCAAGCGCAATGCTGGCCGCTTCATGCGCCGGGCTGACCGCATTGATGAGCGAGAGCCCTTCGAGCCCCAGGGCGATGTCCGATTTTTTGTCCTGCACGAATGCGTGCCAGGCTTCCGTCGTCGGCGCGGGGCGAAGCACTTCGCTCAGCAGCGCCGCGCGCGCGCGTTGGTGCTCAGGCCCGCTGGCGGCCGGCCAGATCCGCACATCCGCGCGATCGATCTGCATCGCCGCCAGCAGATGCCGAAGCCCGAATTGCGGATGTTCGGGGCCTGTTGCTGCGAAGGCCGGCGCATCGAGGCTGAAATCAAGTCCGGGCAGGATCACCGCCCCCTGCGGCAGCCGCGCGATAAGGGAGAGCAGCGAGGCCGTTGCGGGAATGCTGCCGGTCGAACCGGCGGCATAGACAGGGCCGGGCGGCGGCGAAGCGGCCCATTGCGCACAGAGCCTGCGCATCAGCAGATCGCGCCGCTGGGCAGGCTCGATCGCCCCTTCTTCGGCAAGAATGGCCGGCCAGTGATCGGTGAGGATCTGCAGAAACACGATTGTCTTCTGCCAATGCTCGGAGAAGCGCTCGGGCGCAAGACCGGAAAGCGCAGAGAGATCGGCCCCCGCGATCGCACATTCATCGAGCAGCCGCGCCAGCTCGCTTGCAAGCGCGGCACAGGCCGAAGGCTCCACAGTGCCAAGCCCCATGCGCGCATTGGCTTCGATGATGAGCCGCGCCAGGATGATCTGCCGCTTGAGCGCCGGGATCGCCTCTGGAATATCCGGCCACTGATCCCCATTGAGAAGTGCAAGCTCTTCCTCATCGACATCGCCGATGGGAAGGATGCGCGGAAGGAGAAGCGCGGGGCGCCCGGATTCAGTTACAAGCGCCTCACCGAAGGCCCGCACAGCCCGCCGCGTGGGCAGAAGCACGGTCGCCCTGGCGAGGGCCAGTGGATCATCCGCCCACGGAATATCGGCAAGAATGCCGCGCGCGAGGTCGCGCAGGAATGGCCGTCCCGGCGGAATGGAAAAGACGCGCGGCCCCGCGTCCATGGTTCACCGCCTGACGTCGAGCGTGCGGATGAAGGCTTCGGCTTCGGCAAGCCCGTCGGGCGAACCGACATGCATCCATGTGCCATCGAGCCTGAGCCCATAGAGCCGCCCGGCTTCGATCGCGCGATCCCAAAGGACGTTGGTCGAAAAGGCGCCGCCGGGGGCCTCCTCGAAGAGGCGGGGATGCACGATCTGCACGCCCATCCAGACGAAGGGGGCGACGCGCTGTTCTTCCCGGCGCGACAGCTCGCCCTCGGGTCCCATGTCGAAATCGCCCCGCCCGTCATAGCCGAGCGCGCGCACCATGGGCGCAAGCAGCATCAGCCCGTCCATGCGCACCGGATCCCAGCGCTGCTTCATGCGCTCGAGCGAGTTGGAAAAGCTCTCCGCCCAGATCGTGTCGCAATTATGGGTGAAGAAGGGTTCGCCCCTGAAATGCGGCAGGGCCTTGAGGAGGGCGCCGCCCGTATCGAGCAGACCCCCGCGCTCATCCGAGATGATGATCTCGACATCCTTGACGCCTTCCAGAAAGCCGATGAGCTGATCGGCGAAGCTATGGACATTGACGACGATCTGCTTGACCCCGGCCGATTTCAGCCGGTCGATCGCATGAGCGATCAGCGGCCGGCCGGCGACGGGAACGAGCGCCTTGGGCTTGTCGTTCGTCAGGGGCCGCATGCGGACGCCTTTGCCGGCGGCAAGGATCATGGCGCGGGTGATGCTGATCGTCATATCGCGGCCTCAACGGCCCGAACGGCGGCGAGGCGCCGGTCGGGCGGAATGTTTTTGTCGAACCAGGCTTTGAGCGGCGCGAGCGCGGGATGCGCCAGATCGTTCTCAAGATAGCGCCACAGCCGTGGATGATAGAGCGGATAGCGCGGCTTGCCATCACGCTTCCACAGCCGGGTGAAGATGCCGATGATCTTGGCGTTGCGCTGTGCGGCAAGAACGGCGGCCGCCATGCGGAACGCCGGCTCATCGAAGTGCCGGTCATGACCGCGCGCGGACTGCGCATAGCGCTCCAGCATCGCACGGGCGAGGTCGGGCGGCACGTCGCGCCGCGCATCCTCGGTGAGGGAGATGAGGTCATAGGCCCGCGATCCGGCAAGACCGTCCTGGAAATCGATGAGGCCGACGCGTGCCTCGCCCCGCCGCTCGGGCAGCCATAAGAGGTTTTCCGCGTGATAGTCGCGCAAGACGAGCACCGCCTCGTCCTGAAGCACGGGCGCAAGGACGCGGCGCCACAGCGCCTGATACTCGGCCCGCTGATCGGCGTGCACGGCCGTGCCCGTCGCCACGGGCAAGAACCAGTCGATGAGCAGCTCGGCCTCCGCGATGAGCGCGGTTTCATCATAGGCAAGCAGCGGCATTGCGAACCCGCCGGGCGCCGAAAGCGTGCTGGGCACCCCTTGCGTGTGCAGCCTGCTGAGCACATCGATAGCGGCGGCGTAAAGAAGGGGCGAATCCGCGCCCCTCTCGATCGCGCGGGCATAAAGATCATCGCCCAGGTCTTCCAGGAGCAGGAACCCGTTCGCATAGTCGCTGGCGATGATGGCGGGCGCGGAGAACCCGCAGGCGCGCAAGTGCAGGCCGATGGCCGCGAAGGGCCGCACATCCGGCCCCGCAAGCCGCGCGACGGCATTATAGCCAAGGGCGTGGCGTTCCTCCGGCGTCGCGTCTTCAGGGCACGCGCTGGTCTCGGCGCCGGGCGGCTGGTTCATCAGGATCGCGCGCTCCCCCCCCTTGCGCAGCCGCACATAGCGCCGGCTCGAGGCATCGCCCGGCATCGGGATCCGCTCCGCCGGGCCCCAGCCCGCATCATCGAGGAAGTCGTCGATCAAGAGATCGCGGCTCATGCGCTAACCGTCTCCAGAAATGAGCGAGGCGAGCCGCCGCCGCCAAGCAGGATTCCCCAGGAAATGCGCGACTCGCGCTTGGTCAGATTCGCCAGGCGCGAGCCTTATCGTCAAGCACTCAGCAGGGAGGCTCGCTGCCGCCCGCTCCGGCCACTCGATGAGGCAGAGATGCGTTTGCAAAAGCTCATCGAGGCCCAGCTCCTGAAGCTCGCCTTCATCCGCGATGCGATAAAGATCGACATGGGCGACGCCGCCCAAGGGAAGGTCATAGAGCTGGACCAGCGTGAAGGTGGGCGAGGGCACCTCGCCCGCATGGCCAAGGGCATGGAGGATCGCGCGCACCAGCGTCGTTTTGCCAGCGCCGAGTCCGCCGGAAAGGGCGATAACATCAAGCGGTCGCAGGCATGCGGCAAGGACGCTCCCAAGCTGGCGCGTCGCGTTTTCGTCTGCAAGCGCGATAAGGGCGAGAAGGGCATTGCCGTCATTGTCGTTGGGGTATTGCGCCATGCTGCGGCATTTAGCCGATCCGCCCCGAGGGCTGCAATCGGCGTGGGCATTGATTTGGCGGAAAGCGGTCTGACATGGTAGCGGGAATACTAAGCTGGCTTAAAATAAGGAGAAAGCGCGTGTCAGATCGGATCGTGATCGTGGGAGCAGGACAGGCGGCGGCCCAGGCCGTTCAGACCTTGAGGGCCGAGAATGTTGCCGCGCCGATCACGATGATTGGCGATGAGGCCTATCTCCCCTATCAGCGCCCTCCGCTGTCGAAGAAATTCCTCGCCGGAGAGTTGGAGGCCGAGCGCCTTCTTATCCGTCCGGTTGAATTCTATAAGGAGGCCGCCGTTGAGATCCGCCTGGGGCAAAAGGTGGTGGCGCTCGACCGCAAGGCAAAGGCGGTGCGCCTCGGATCGGGCGAGGTCATTCCCTATGGCAAGCTGCTGCTGGCGACGGGCTCTCGCGTGCGCCGGCTCGGCGGCCCGAATGCCGAGCTTCCAGGCGTGTTCTACCTGCGCGACATCGCCGATGTGGATGCGATCCGCCCGCACTTCAAGCCCGGCGCGCGCCTGACGGTCATTGGCGGGGGCTATGTAGGCCTTGAGGTCGCGGCCGTCGCCGCAAAGTCCGGGCTCGAAGTGACCGTGCTCGAGATCGCCGATCGTGTCCTTGCGCGCGTGGCCTCGCCGGAGATTTCGAGCTTCTTTGAGGCCGAGCACAAGAAGGCGGGCGTCGCGATCCGCACCCGCTGCGGCGCTGTCAGCATCGAGGGTAAGGGCAAGCTCGAGGCTGTCCGCGCGGGCGATGATCGCATCAACGCCGATCTCCTCATCGTTGGCATCGGCATCCTGCCCAATATGGAACTGGCTGCGGATGCGGGCCTTGCCTGCGACAATGGCATCCTGGTCGATGAGAACGCCCGCACGAGCGATCCCGACATCCTTGCCGCCGGGGATTGCACGACGCACCCCAATCCGCTGATGAACCGCCGCCTGAGGCTTGAAAGCGTCCAGAACGCCATCGACCAGGCAAAGGCGGCGGCGCACGCAATGGCGGGCAGGCCCAGGCCCTACGCGGAAGTGCCTTGGTTCTGGTCGGATCAGTATGATTTGAAGTTGCAGTCCGCGGGCCTCTCCGAGCCCGGCGATGCGCGTGTCCTCAGGGGCGAAATGTCCGCGCGCAAATTCGCCGTCTTCCACTTGCGCGACGGGGTTGTGGTCGCGGTAGAGTGCGTGAACGCTGCTCCTGAATACATGATAGGCCGCCAGCTCATCGCCAAGAAGGCAAGGATTGCACCCGAGCGCCTCGCCGACGTAAACACGCCGATGAAGGCACTCATCTAGAGCAACGTGCGGACAAGTGGATACCGGTTTTCCGCTAAACGTTACGACAATCCGAAAGGATAGAGCGGCGGGACAATTTTGATTGAAGGCACGCCGCTCTAGAACCAGGGCCGTGAATAACACCGAGGGACAAGGTAAACAGGAATGGCGAAGATCAAGTACATTGAGCACAACGGCAAAGAGCACGTCCTTGAGGTGCCGAACGGCTGGTCTGTGATGGAAGGTGCCGTCAAGAATCTGGTTCCCGGCATCGATGCCGATTGCGGCGGCGCCTGCGCCTGCGCGACGTGTCATGTCTATGTCGGTGAGGAATGGCTCTCCAAGCTTGAGCCCAAGAGCGACATGGAGCAGACCATGCTCGATTTTGCGAGCGAGGTGAAAGAGAACTCGCGCCTCTCCTGTCAGATCAAGGTCTCCGAGGCACTCGACGGTCTTGTCGTCCGGATGCCGGAGAGCCAGCACTAAAGACGAGCCGCCGCGCAGCGCCTATTCACCGGCCTCGCGCCGCATCTCCGGACGGCGCGGGAAGCGGCAGGTCACGCGCGTGCCCTTTCCCGGCTGTGAGGACAGCGACACCCAGCCGCCATGCAGCTCGACAAAGCTGCGCACCAGTGCAAGGCCGAGCCCCGCGCCGCGCTTGCCCGATTGCGTGCGGCTTTCGAACCGCTCGAAGGCGCGCGGCTGGTACTCGGGCGGAATCCCCGCGCCCGTGTCGGTGACGGCGATCTGGACGCCCGTTTCAGCCGCGCGCGCGCTGATCGTCACCTGTCCGCCGGGCGGGGTGAAGTTGAGCGCGTTGGTGACGAGATTGAACACGATCTGTTTGATGCGCCGCGCATCGGCGAGAATGAGGCCGGCATCAGGATCGATCTCAAGCGCGATGGCAACGCCTGCGGTGGCCGCGCGATCCTCGACCATGGGCATCACGCTCGCGACGATGTCCTTGACCGCCGTCTCGTGCAGGTCGAGCTGCATCGCGCCCGCATCGATGACCGCAAGATCGAGAATGTCGTTGACGAGCGAGCGCAGTTGCGTCGCCGCCTCGAGGATGTTGGCGAGATACTCGGTCTGCTTGGCGTTGAGGGGCCCTGCAAAATTCTGCTGCAGCATTTCGGCAAAGCCGATCATGGAGGCAAGCGGCGTGCGCAGTTGATAGCTCACATGCCCGACGAATTCGGTCTTGAGCCGGTCGGAGGCCTCCAGCGCCTGATTGCGCTCGCGAAGATTATGCTCGGCCCGCACGGCGTCGGTGACATCGGCAAAGGAGAGCATCGTTGCGCCATCGGGAAGCGGCATCACCGCGGCGGCAAGCTCCGTGCCGTCCACCCGCTCGATCCGCGCGATCTCGCGCCGCCGCTCGGTGGAAAATCCGGTGACACTGGAGGCGAGTCGCGCCCAGTCCTCTTCCTCGCGCACCATCGGCCGGCAATGCGACGCAAGCTCTTGGAAGTGAACAGGCCCGCTCAAGAGATCGGGCGGCAGGTTCCAGATCCTGCCGAAGGCGGCATTGGAAAGCGTGAGCCGCCCGTCGGCGCCGAATACGGCGACGCCTTCGGAAAGCGAATCGAGCGTTTCCTTCTGCACCGTGATGAGCGTGTTGTAGTTGCGCTCCAGCGTCAGTTCATTGGTGACATCGTCATAAAGGAAAAGCAGGCCGCCCAGGGGATGCGGCTGGCACATGACGCGGATCGTCGTATCGCCGGGCAGGTGCCAGAACTCATCCATGCCTTCAGGCGGACTGCGATAAAGGGCAAGACGCTCGCGCTTCCATGCGGGAAAGTCGCGCTGCTCGGGCAGTTTGCGCATCGCGCGCAGCTTCTCGAGGATTTCGCCATCGCTCGGATGGGCATCGAGCCAGGAGGGATCGAGCCCCCAGAGTTTCGCATAGGCGCGATTGTAATAGGCAAGCTTCTGGTCGGCGTTGAACACGGCGACCGCGGTTTTCAGCTTGTCGAGCGTATCGTCATGCGCATCGATATGGCGCTGCAGGCGCTGCTCAAGCTCGTCCTGCGCCGTCACGTCGAGCGCGGCGCCCGCAACGCCGCCGGCATGCGCGGTAAGGGTGAGGGTCAGCGCGCGGCGCTGCCCGCCGACAATGACATAGCGCTTGTCGAAGACCGTCTCACGCCGTGACAAAGCCGATTTGGCAAGCTGCAGCTCGCGCCGGTCGAGCACGGCCTGGCGTGCCACAGCCTCGCCCGGAGATGAGACGCCCGCCGCGATCGCATAGGCGCGATTGACCCAGGTGAGCGCAAGGTCCCGGTCGCGCCGCCAGACGGGGAAGGGAAGCGAATCAAGAACGCTCTCGGCCTCAGACGCGGCAAGGACGGGTGCTGGCGGCGGCGCCTCCTTAGCGAGGCTGCCAATCTCTGGCGCGGACCGCAGCCAAAGCGCGACGCCAGAGCCAACGGGCCTTCCCTCCGCCCGATAGGCAAGGCCGTCATCGCCGCGCAGATCGAGGCCGAAAGGCTCGCCATGGACCTTCAGTTGCTCAAGCGCAGCGGCAAGATCAAGTCCCTGCGCCCCGGCAAGCACGCTCGACAAAAGGCGCCGCCCCGCGCCCCGCTTGTCCGGTTCGGCGGCAGGATGGCTCCAAATGAAGATGCCGCCCGGATCGGCATGCAGCAGGCGCTCCGCCCTGGCGAGCCGCGCGCGCAAGGCGGCGGCGTTCTGTTCCAGCTCATGCACCTCTTCGTTGCGCTGCCGCCGCTCGTTATAGGCCATGAGCCCGAAGCCGAGGGCCATGGCGATGGCGCCGAAAGTGGTGAGGCTGAGAATGGCGTCTGGCGTGATGAGGGGACCCGCCGCAAGCGCAGGCCCGCTTTGGGCCAGCGTCAAGGCGGCGGTTGCACCAAGGAGCCGGCCAAGGCGGAGGCGCCGCCGCCAGCGCGGCGTGATCTCTCTCTCCTTGATGTCCATGCCCCGGGGAGCCCCTTCTTGTGCGCCGCGGCAGCGAGCCGGTCGACGAATCATTCCTGTTTGGGATGATAGAGACCCTGAGTCGCTGGGTGAATCTGTTCCGGTTAAGAAAAAGTAAAAGCGTGCGGGAAAGTGAAGCACCATCCCCCCCGTGTATGTTCCCTCATACCCCAATGATAGGGCACTGGCGAGGGAGGGGGATAAGGGCAGGGGAAGGGGACGGGACCCCAACATGTCCTGGCTCGCGAAGGTGGGCCATCGATCGTGCCCGTCATCCTCGAGCGGCGTGAGCCGCGAAGAGGATCCAGCGCAAGAATCCTGGATTCTCTTCGCCCGCTAAAAGCGGGCTCGAGAATGACGTCGTTGTGTCATGGCCCGGCTTCGACCGGGCCATCCATCTTTCACACGCCGCCTCATCCTTCGAGGGCGCTGACGCGCCACCTCAGGACGAGGATCACCAAAATTTCTCCTCCCCCTGAAAGGGGGAGGCGCAGGTGGGGGGGCGGGCCCCTGGCCAAGCCAAAACGATCCCCACCCCTTGCCCTCCCCTTTGCAAGGGGAGGGAGCAGTGGGCCTCATCCTTCGCTGCCCGCCAAGGGCGAGCCCGCGAGCCGCCCTCAGTACCGGTAGTGATCGGGCTTGAACGGTCCTTCCTGCGTAACCCCGATATAGGCCGCCTGTTCGTCCGACAATTTCGTCAGCTTCGCCCCGACCTTGGCGAGGTGCAGCATCGCGACCTTCTCATCAAGATGCTTGGGCAGCGTGTAGACGTTCTTCTCATAGCGCTCGGCGTGGTTGAAAAGCTCGATCTGCGCCAGCGTCTGGTTGGTGAAGGAGGCGCTCATGACAAAGCTGGGATGCCCCATCGCGTTGCCAAGATTCACAAGCCGGCCCTCGGAGAGCAGGATGATCCGCTTTCCGTCCGGAAATTCGATCTCGTCCACCTGCGGCTTCACATTGTGCCAGGTGAAGTTCTTCAGGGCAGCGACCTGAATCTCGTTGTCGAAATGGCCGATATTGCACACGACCGCGCGGTGCTTCATCGCCCTCATGTGATCGACCGTGATCACATCCTTGTTGCCCGTGGCGGTAACGAAGATATCGGCGATCGGCGCCGCATCGTCCATCGTCACCACTTGATAGCCCTCCATCGCGGCTTGCAGCGCGCAGATGGGATCGACCTCCGACACCATCACGCGGCAGCCCGCCTGGCGCAGCGAGGCGGCCGAGCCCTTGCCCACATCGCCAAAGCCCGCCACCATAGCAACCTTGCCCGCCATCATGACGTCTGTGCCGCGCCGGATCCCATCGACCAGGCTTTCGCGGCAGCCATAGAGATTGTCGAACTTCGACTTCGTCACCGCGTCGTTGACATTGATCGCAGGAAAGAGGAGTTCGCCGCGCGCCGCCATCTGCCGCAGGCGGTTGACGCCTGTCGTCGTTTCCTCCGACACGCCGCGAATGGCCTCGGCGATCGAGCGGAACCAATCAGAGCGCTTTTCCTTCAGCGTGCGTTCGATCAGCGCGAACAGGATCTGCTCCTCTTCCGATGAGGGGTTCTTGAGGAACGCCGTATCGCCGTTCTCGGCCCGCACCCCCAGATGCACGAAGAGCGTCGCATCGCCGCCGTCATCGAGAATCATGTTGGGCGTGCCGCCGTCATGCCACTCGAACAGCTTGCGCGTATATTCCCAATACTCTTCAAGGCTCTCGCCTTTATAGGCAAAGACGGGGATGCCGGCCGCGGCGATCGCGGCGGCGGCATGATCCTGCGTCGAGTAGATATTGCACGACACCCAGCGTATGTCGGCGCCAAGCGCCTTCAGCGTTTCGATGAGGACGGCCGTCTGGATCGTCATGTGCAGCGATCCGGCGATCCGCGCGCCTTTGAGCGGCTGGGCGGCGCCGAACTCCTCCCGCACCGCCATGAGACCCGGCATCTCGGTCTCGGCCATCGCGATTTCTTTGCGCCCCCAATCGGCGAGCGCGATGTCTTTGACGAGATAATCGGTGAATTTCATGGGGCAGCTCCAAGGGGCTGGGAGAAGACGTTGGGGCCGCACGCGGCGGCCAGAGCGATCCTCTAGCAGCGGCGATGGCAGGGCGCAAGGGGCGCATAAAGAAATCCTTATGTCCTCCTGGGGAATCCACAATGGAGATAGAGCATTGAAAAATAGCGATATTTCGAGCGTTCCAGGTATTTGATTTCAAAAATTTTTCCCCCTCCTCTTGTTCCGCAAGCCGCGCAATGGCGAGGCGCATTCTCAACCAGTTGTTGAGGTGTGGGATAGGCAAGCGCCAAACCTATCCGGCGCGAGGGACAGCGCGCGTTGTGCCGGCCGTTACATTGACCTGTCACGGCCGATGGTTAAAACCGGGTAATCTTGAGGAGGGAAGCTCATGACCTGGAATTGGCGTGCTGCCTTGGCGGTGATTTTCTTGTTGGCGGCAGGAACCGCCTCGGCTTCGGCCGAACCGTCCATCACCGTATGCGAAGACAACGACATGCGTGGCCGCTGCGTCACGCTACGCCATGGTGTGAACAACCTGCGTGACTGGGGCATTTCGAATGCGATCTCGAGTTTCAGGATCAACAGCGGCGCCTGGCTGTTGTGCAATGGCGTCGATTTTCGCGGCGATTGCCGCCGCTTCACGAACTCTGTCCGCAACCTGAATGGCACGCCCTTTCAGGATGCCGTCTCCTCGCTTCGGCCCGTCCGGCGCGATGGTTCGGGCAGCGAGCGCTCGGCGATCGTGATCTATGAGCGCACGAATTTCCGTGGCCGTTCATGGGTTTTCACTGACGACATCGCCAATCTCGCCGCGCTCGGCCTCAACGATCAGGGCTCCTCGGTGCGGGTCCTGGGCGGAACCTGGCAGATTTGCCGCCATTCGGGCTATCGCGGCTGCTACACGATCCGCGAGGACATCGCCGACATGCGTGCGGTCGGCCTTAACAATCAGATCAGCTCGATTCGCGAAGGCTATCGCGGACCCGACGACTGGGACGGTCCCGGCCGACCTGGTGGCGGCCGCGGCGCCGAGATCACGCTTTATCGCGATAGCGGCTATCGCGGACCCTCGCGCACGATCCGCTATGAGGAAAGCAATCTCGCCGCGATCGGCTTCAATGATGCTGCGTCCTCGCTGCGCCTGTCGGGCGGCCGTTGGCAGCTCTGCAGCGACAGTGGCTTTCGCGGCCGCTGCGTGACCGTTGATGGCGATGTGGGCAATCTGGCCGATTGGCGGATGAACGACAGCATTTCCTCGGTTCGCCGGATCAGCCGATAGGGGAAATCCGCCCTCTGCAAGCGATAAGGCCCGGGATCGCTCCCGGGCCTTTCTTGTACCTGTCGCAGCAAGGATGGGCGGCCATCAAGGCCCGCTCACCGTAATGCCCTTGGCGCGCAGCATTTCCGGCACGCTGCCCTCACCGGCAAGATGGCCCGCGCCCACGACGATGAGATAGTCGTTCTCGTCCGCCATGTAGCGCCCGGCGATCGTCTCCACCCAGCGCGCATTGCGGTCGGTGAGCAGCATCTTGTCGACCTCCGGCACCTCTGCCATGGCATCGTTCATGAGCGTGTCGAGCTGGGCGACATCGCCTTTTTCCCATGCCGCGACCAGCTTGGCGAGCTGTTCAGGATCGGCCGTGAGGTCGCGTGCGGTGATCATGAGCAGTTTCAATTGCTGCGGTTCGGGCATCTTTGCGAAGAAATCGATCTGCTCCTGCGGCGTCTCGAAATAGTCGAAGGTCTTGCCCGCCATTTTGCCCGCGGCGGCGATTTGCGCATCGACGCCGCTATTGGGATCAAAGCCCTGTTTCTGCGCATAGACGACGGTCATCGTCAGCGACGCAAGCCAGGGACGCAACGGATCCAGCGCCTCGAGCGGCAGGCCGAGCGCGCCCATCGCCGTGCGATAGTGCTCGAGCGTCGTTGCATCGAGCTGGCTGCGCAAGGTCGTGCCGGGCGCGTTGATGCCCACCTGCTGAACATAGGCCTGCATCTCAGGCCCACCTGCCGCCGCGACATCCGTCTCAAGCACGATCACCTCCGCGCCCTCGAACGCCTCTTGCAGCGCGGGCGTGCGCCAGTCCTTGTCGCCGGGAAGGAGATGGACCGAGCCGAACAGGGTGATGCTGCGCCCGTTGGGCTTGGCGATGGTCCAGATCGCCGGCGTGACCTGGACCGAGCCGGCGAGCGGCGTCATCGGGCCCTCGGCCTTGGCCATGCTCGCGCTGAACGCAAAGCCCGCCGTCAGCGCTGCGGCAAGGGCACCGCGCAAGGAGCGGATCAGTCTGTTGGTCATGGAACTCCTCGTTGAAAACAGCATGGGCAGTTTAAGGCACAGCGATGGACGGACACCCACCTCTAACCTGATGCGCAGACGCAGGCGGCATCAAGCCCGAAGTCTCCTATGCGCCGCGTGAACGCATGGTGAAAGCGAGATAAGGCGGGAAAGGGCGGTTGCAAGCTGTTCAATCGGCCTCTCCGAACCGCGCCGCGACGAGATCGGCAAGGGCCGCGAGGGCCGCGTCGGCATCGGCGCCCGACGCACTTACGGTTACGGCGGTTCCAGCGGCCGCGCCCAAGGTTAAGAGCCCCAGCATCGAGCGCGCATTGACGCTGATGCCGTCCTTGCTGACGGTGATCTCGCTGGAAAAGCTGGAGGCAAGCCGCACGAACTTGGCCGACGCGCGCGCGTGCAATCCGCGCGAATTGATGATCGCCAGTTCGCGCGAAACGGAACTCATCGCCCGGATGCGAGCTCCTGGCTGGCGACGCGGATATATTTCCGGCCCGCTTCCTGTGCATCGCGCGAGGCCGATTCGAGCGTGCCATGAACCCTCACCGAGGCAAGTTTGATCAGCATGGGCAGATTGACACCCGCGATCACCTCGACCCGCGACTTGTCCATGATCGAGATGGAAAGGTTGGAGGGTGTGCCGCCGAACATGTCGGTGAGGATGATGACGCCATCCCCCAGTTCGACCGATTTGACAGCGGCGAGGATATCGGCCCGGCGCTGTTCCATGTCGTCGTCGGGCCCGATCGAGACCGACTTCACATAGTGTTGGGGACCAACCACGTGCTCCATGGCCGCGAGCAGCTCTTGGGCGAGCCGCCCATGCGTGACGATGACGAGACCGATCATGAAAGATTCATGGCGATTGACATAAGCAATGATTCTATCAGCTTGCGCCGGGCTTGGAAATAAAACCCGCAAGGCTGGGCAAGCTTTGATCGGGATTGTGTGCAAGAAGCCAAAGCCCCGCCCGCACGAGCTCCGCTGCGCAGGCCTCCAGCGGATCGATGCGGAAAGAGGGAAGCGTCGCGCCCAGGGGCAGGCTCAAGGGTTGCGGCTCGGGCAGTCGCGACGTTTGCGGCCCGCCCTCGATGATGAAGGCGGCATGAAGCGCGGCCGCGGCGATCGAGGGCACGGCGATGATGCCGATGCGCCGCGCCTCGAGATAGCCGGCGATGGGCGGCGGCGCCTCGGCGATGAGGATGTTGGCCTTGCGGGTCAGGATCACCTGGTCATCGCTGATAAGAAGGGCGCCAAGGCCGAGCGTGCGCAAGGCAAGATCGGATTTGCCCGAGGCGGAAGGCCCAAGGATGAGCGCGCCGCCAAGCCCCGGCCAATGGATCGCCGTTGCATGCATCCTTGCGCTCATGTGCCCTCAAGCACGGGCAGCGTGATGATGAAGCGAGCCCCCTCCACTGGTCCATCCGGCCGCGTGCGCCGGTTCGACGCTTCGATCGTGCCGCCATGCATTTCAACGATCTGCCGCGAGATGGAAAGTCCGAGCCCGGAATTGTTGCCGAACCCGTGATCGGCCGGCCGTTCGGTGAAGAAACGGTCGAAAACCCGGCCGAGATTGTCTTCTGGAATGCCCGGGCCATCGTCATCGATGGTGATAAGCGCAAGCCGGCCGCGCCGCGTAAGGGTAAGGCGCACTGCGCCCTCAGCGGGTGAGAAGGAAACCGCGTTGTCGAGAATGTTACGGAACACCTGCGCGAGCGGACCTTCCAGCCCCCGCAGGTAAAGCGCCTTCGCCAGATCGATGGTCACCCGGACGGAAACACCCGCGCGCCCGTCGCGCGAGTAATAGCTGGCGACGGTCTGAATGAGCTGGGCAAGATCGATGGTGTGGGCCTTCTCGCGTGCAAGCTCGGCATCGAGGCGCGAGGCATCCGAGATGTCGCTGACGAGCCGGTTGATGCGATCGACATCCTGAATGATCACATCCATCAGCCGCGCGCGGGCCTTCTCGTCCTTGGCTCGTGCGAAGGTTTCAACCGCGCTCTTGAGCGAAGTGAGCGGGTTCTTGATCTCATGCGCGACATCGGCGGCGAACTGCTCGATCGCGTCGATACGGTTGTAGAGCGCCTGTGTCATGTCGCGCAGCGTTGCGGAGAGATCGCCGATTTCGTCGCGCCGCTGGGTGAAGTCGGGAATGTCCTCCCGGTCCGCCGGCAGCCGCCGCACGCGCTCGGCCGCGTCGGCAAGCTCGCGCACTGGCCTTGCGATGGTGCGGGCAAGGAATATGGAGCTTGCGACCATGACCGCGACGGCGACGAGCGACACCTGCAACAGCCAGGTCCGCTCGGCGCGCAGCACGGCATCGATGTCGCCGCCCTCCGTCGACATGAAGAGCACGCCGAGCACATACTGCAGGCGTTGGACGGGCACGGCGACCGAAAGGATAAGCTCGCCCTGGTTGTTGACGCGCACGGCGCTTGCGACCTGGCCCTCGATGGCCTCGGCGACCTCGCCATAGGCAAGGCCGGAACCGAAAAGCGATTCCGTATACGGAGGATAGCGCCGCTGCGGCAAGAGATCGACCGCAAGGTCATAGAGCCGCAGCGCCCAGTCGAAATTCCATAGTTCATCGCCGGGCGGCGGCAGGCGGTTGGTGACGATCGCGTTCTGCGGCAGGAGATAGCGTGTATCGAGCTGAAGCTCGCCCCGCCGGTCGTAAAGGCGCACGCGTGTCGCGGTCGGCCCAGCAAGCCGTGCCAGCGCCGGCGCCGCCGTTTCCGCATCGATATGGGTCGCCTCCGCGCCCCCTGCCGCGCTCTCGGCCAGCGCGCGCGCGATGATCTTGCCTTGTGTCGTGAGCGAGAGGATGCGTTCCTCGATGAGGCTCACGCGGCTGAGGTTGAAATAGAAGACGCCGCCGATGAGAATGATGAGCGCGGCGGCATTGAGCATGATGATGCGCCGGCGCAGGGTCGATGTGCGCCGGCCCTGTGCGCCGGCAAGCCATCGAAACGTGTCGCCAAGCGTGCGGATGCCGCGCTGGAGCGAGGCGGCAAGGGCGTCGGGCTCGTCGGCCGTTTCCTTGATGCGCTCCTCGCCCGGCCTGATCGAAAGGCCAAGCGGTCCCGCCGCCTCGGTGCTTGGAGAAGCGCGAAGGTCATCCGGACCGCTCAAGGGCCGGGTAACGGGAACTGTATCGCTCAATCAGGCCTGCTTTTGGGGAACGCCTCAACTCTCCTTGTAGCGGTACCCCACACCATAAAGCGTTTCGATGGCTTCGAAATCGTCATCCGCTTCCTTGAATTTCTTGCGCAGGCGCTTGATGTGGCTGTCGATGGTGCGGTCATCGACATAGACCTGGTCGTCATAGGCCGCATCCATTAGTTGATCGCGTGTCTTGACGAACCCTGGCCGCTGGGCGAGGGCCTGCAGGATCAGGAACTCGGTCACGGTCAGCGTCACGTCCAGACCCTTCCAGGTGCAGGCATGGCGCGCCGGATCGAGCATCAGCCGGCCGCGCACGATCGCTTCGGCGGCGTTTTCCTTGGTGTCGCTGCCGGGCGGCTTGGCGCGCAATTCGGCCCGGCGCAGCACCGCCTTCACCCGTTCCAGCAGCAGCCGCTGCGAGAAGGGCTTCTTGATATAGTCGTCCGCGCCGGCATTGAGGCCCATGAGTTCGTCGATCTCCTCATCCTTGGAGGTGAGGAAGATGACGGGCGCCTCGTGTTTCTGTTTGAGACGGCGCAGGACTTCCATCCCGTCCATGCGCGGCATCTTGATGTCCAGAATGACAAGATCGGGTGGCGTCACGGAAAGCGCGGTCAGCGCGGTCGCTCCGTCCGTATAGGTTTTGACGGTATAGCCCTCGGCCTCAAGAAGGATGGAGACGGAGGTGAGGATGTTCCGGTCGTCGTCGACAAGGGCGATGGTGGGCATGGGGCGGGGCGTTTGTTCCGGTGCGTCTTGGTCGGCCGTAGGGGCTGATCGATTTGGGGCATTATAGGGGTGCAAAGGCGGCGCAATAGTGGAAACCGTCACCCTCTGGCGCCGGCATCTTCCCCAGGCGGCCCCGACCCGTTAGCAATGGACCCCGCCAACTGACGAAGCAAGGAGCCCCCATGACGATGCAGGAACCCATGACGGCCGCGCAAGAGGGGCAGGCGTCCGCGCTACGGTCCGCTCCCTGGTCGCAAAGTGAGGCGCTTGCCGTTTACCAAATGCCCTTCATGGAGCTCCTCTTCAGGGCGCAGACGGTCCATCGCGCGCATTTCGAGCCGAGCACGGTGCAGACGAGCCAGCTCCTCTCGGTGAAGACGGGCGGCTGCCCGGAGGACTGTAAATATTGCAGCCAGTCTGTATTCAATCCAACGGGCCTGAAAGCCTCCAAGCTGATGGCGCTGGAGCGCGTGCTTGAGGAGGCGGCCCGGGCGAAGGAGGGCGGCGCCACGCGCTATTGCATGGGCGCGGCCTGGCGCAGCCCCAAGGACCGCGACCTCGATGAGATCGAGGCGATGGTGCGCGGCGTGAAGGCGCTGGGAATGGAAACCTGCATGACGCTGGGCATGCTCGATGCCCATCAGGCACGCCGCCTGAAGGAAGCTGGCCTCGACTACTACAACCACAATATCGATACGTCCGAACGCTTTTACGGCGAGATCATCACGACGCGCCACTTTAACGACCGCATCGAGACGCTGGGTCATGTGCGAGACGCCGGCATGAAGATCTGCTGTGGCGGCATTCTCGGCATGGGAGAGACACAGGAAGACCGTGTCGCCATGCTGGTGACGCTTGCCAATCTTCCCGTGCCGCCTGAAAGCGTGCCGATTAACATGCTGATCCCGATCCCGGGCTCACCACTCGAGAACGAGGGACATCTCGACCCCTTCGACTTCGTGCGCACGATCGCGCTTGCCCGCATCATGATGCCCACATCGCATGTGCGCCTGTCGGCCGGCCGCAAGGATATGTCCGATGAGCTTCAGGCGCTGTGCTTTTTCGCCGGCGCCAATTCGATCTTTGTGGGCGATGTGCTGCTGACCGCGGCCAATCCGGGCGAGGGGCGGGACGCTGCGCTCTTCCGCCGCCTGGGGCTGAAGCCCGAGGCGTTGGAGCAATAGAGCGCTTCTCGGCGAAGCATGTCCCCGCGAAGGCGGGGATGGGTACCGGTTCGCCGTAAAGAAGCGCGATCCTGCAAAGTCTTGCGAGTATTTCCCGATACTCCGTGATCGGGAAATACTCTAGCGAGCGCTTTTCAGGCCCGGTGCACAGGCCGCCGCACGATGACGACAAAGCGCCATGAGAGCAGCGCAAAGGACATCGCGATCCCGGCGGCAAGGCCCAGCATCAGGCCCGGCGCGCCAAGCCCGCCGGGGAAGCCAAGGGCATAGGCGGCCGGCACGCCGATCAGCCAATAGGATCCCGCATGCAGGATCGCCGGCACGAACGTGTCGCCAAGCCCGCGCAGCGCCCCCATCGTCACGGTAAGCGTGCCATCGAGCACGATGACGAGCCCGCCGACCATGAGAAGGCTGGTTGCGATCGCGATCACCTGCGGCTCGGGCGTATAGAGCGAGGCAATGCTTTGCGGCAGCAGCAAGAGGCCAAATCCGAGCAGGAGCGTGATGGCAAGGGCAAGACCAATTCCGGTAATGCCGGCGCGCATCGACTGCGGCGCGTCCTCCGCGCCGACCGCGTGGCCGACCCGAATGGAGGTCGCGGCCGACAAGCCGACGGCGATCATGAGCAGAAGCGTCGTGAAATTGCTGGTGAGCTGATGCGCGGCGGCAACGCTTGCGCCCATGTGCCCCGCCATGATGACGATGGTGGCAAATGCCGCCTGATCGGTCCCGAGCGCTACGGCAACCGGCCCGCCGAGCCTGAGGATGTGCTTCACCCGGTCGACATGTCCGCGCAGTGAGGGCCACACGCCGAAGCGGACGACTTCGCCCGTCCATAGGATGGCGCAAAGGGCAAGGAGGAAGGCGAGCCAGCGCAGCGCCGACGTGGTAAAGACGGCGCCGGGCGCCCCCCAGCTTTCGGTGACAAATCCGCCCCATCCCGCCACCAGAATGCCATCCGCCGCGAGATTGAGGGCATTGCAGATCATCATGATCATCATGCCGATCTGCGGTCGCTTGATCGATTCAAGGAAGTAGTTGCTGGCGATATAGAGCAGCATGCCTGGAATGCCCCAGGCGAACTGCAACGACACCGCGCCGGCGTCCCGGGCGAGCGTGGCTTCCGTACCCGTAAGGAGAAGGAAGGGCTCGACCAGGAACGAGAGCAGGAAAAAGCACGCCCCAAGGCCGATCGCGATCAGCATGGAGGCCTGCCAGGTTCGGCCGCATTCGCGCCACTCCTTGGCGCCATAGGCCTGCGAAATGAGGATCATGGAGCCCTGAAGGAGGCCGATCGAGATCAGCATCATCACCGATTGCGGGGCGACCGCCTGACCGAAGGCCGCAAGCTCGGTCCCGCCCGCCCGCCCCACCATCAAGCTGTCGACGACGAACAGGAAGACGACGCCCGTGCGCGCGACCATGACGGGCGCGGCAAGCGCCAGTGTCGGCCGGATTTGACCCCCAAGGCGTTGCCAGAAATGGTTAAGATTGGCCCTGATCCCGGCCTGCTGGGGCCAGGGGGGAAGATGTCTCGTCATGGGACGGCAAGGAAATGGCGCATTGCCCTAACCTCTCGCACGTCGCCGCGTTGGCGAAAAGCTGGAAAGCTTGACTTTGCGCAACCATTGCCTCGGCGCCGCTGCGCCCCTAAAAAGATAAGTTATAGTCAAGTCAAAGGGACGGCTGGGGCAGGGCGCGGCAATTTATGTCGCATGGATGTGTCCCCGGCTGCTGCGCAAAAAGGCGCAAAGGAATTGGCCTTCGCTTTGCTTGGGAACCTGGCGCTGCGGCCAGTGGGTGGGCTTCAAGGCTGGAACAAATTTGAGGAGTGTGTACGCCGTGAAAGAGCAAGGACCTGTGATCAGCACGAACAAACTCGATCTGATCGGCTTGAGGAATTTGAAGGCCGCGTATTGGAACCTTCCGGTCTCGGCGCTCTATCAGCACGCGGTTGCACGCCATGAGGGTGAGATTGCGGCGGACGGCCCGCTCGTCGTGAAGACCGGCATCCATACCGGCCGCTCGGCCAGCGACAAGTTCACCGTGCGCGATGCGATCACCGACAAGACCGTCTGGTGGGACAACAACAAGGCGATGACGCCGGAGCAATTCGCCTCTCTTGCGGAAGCCTTCCTCGCCTATGCGCAAGGCAAGGAGCTCTTCGTGCAGGATCTCTTCGGCGGTGCCGACAAGGACCATCGCGTGAAGGTGCGCGTGGTGACCGAGCTTGCCTGGCACTCGCTCTTCATCCGCAACCTGCTCATCCGCCCGGAGACGGCGGCGCTCGCAGAATTCCTGCCCGAGTTCACGATCATCGACTTCCCCGGCTTCGAAGCCGATCCCCGGCGCCACGGCACGGCCTCGGGCACGGTGATCGCGCTCGACTTCACGCGCCGCCTCGTCCTCATCGGCGGCACCTCCTATGCCGGCGAGATGAAAAAGTCGGTCTTCACGATCCTCAACTTCCTGCTGCCGGAAAAGCGCGTGATGCCGATGCATTGCTCCGCCAATGTCGGCGCGGACGGAAAGTCGGCGATCTTCTTTGGCCTGTCGGGCACGGGCAAGACGACGCTCTCGGCCGATGCGAGCCGCACGCTCATCGGCGATGATGAGCATGGCTGGTCCGAAAACGGCGTCTTCAATTTTGAGGGCGGCTGCTATGCGAAGATGATCCGCCTCTCGCCCGAGGCCGAGCCGGAGATCTACGCAACGACAAAGCGCTTCGGCACGGTGCTGGAGAATGTCGTCATGGACCCGGTGACGCGCCGGCTCGACCTCGACGATGCGACGCTCGCCGAGAATTCGCGCGGCGCCTATCCGATCGACTTCATCCCGAACGCGAGCGAGACGGGCTATGCGGGTCAGCCCAAGAACGTGATCATGCTCACCGCCGATGCCTTTGGCGTGCTGCCCCCCATCGCGAAGCTGACGCCGAGCCAGGCGATGTATCACTTCCTTTCCGGCTTCACCGCCAAGGTGGCGGGTACGGAAAAGGGCCTGGGCAAGGAACCCCAGCCGACCTTCTCCACCTGCTTCGGCGCGCCCTTCATGCCGCGTCACCCCAGCGTCTATGGCAATCTGCTGCGCGACCTCATTGCCGAGCACAAGGTGGATTGCTGGCTGGTGAACACGGGCTGGACGGGCGGCGCGTTTGGCGTTGGCTCGCGCATGCCGATCAAGGCGACGCGCGCCCTGCTCAACGCCGCGCTCGATGGCTCGCTGGCAAAGGTTGAGATGCGCCGCGACGCCAATTTCGGCTTCCTCGTTCCCGTCTCGGTGCAGGGCGTCGATGCGAAGATCCTGAACCCGCGCGATACCTGGGCCGACAAGGCCGCCTATGACGCCCAGGCAGCCAAGCTGGTGCAGATGTTCGTCAAGAACTTCGAGAAGTTCGAGGCGCATGTGACGCCGGAGGTGCGCGCCGCCGCTCCCGGCCGCGCGGTGGCCGCGGAGTAGGGCGTTCATGGCAACCACCGACCCATGGGGGAGGTCGGACGCCGTCAGGTGTCCGGGTGGGCTCTCTGTCTGTGCCCCCCCTAAATCCTCATCCCCGCAGAGCGCCTACGACGCTCCGGCTTCGCGCAAGACCGCCTCGACCCGATTGAGGCGCAGTTCCTGCGCCAGTTCAACGGGCGTGCGTCCCGTGGGATCGTTGAGCGCAAGGTCCGCGCCCGCCTCGATCAGCGCCTTGACCACCTGAACATTGCCAGAGCGGATCGCCTGGAAGAGGGGCGTCTCATCGAATTTGCCGCCCTTGTCGACATCGGCCTTGGCGAGAATGAGAAGCTGTACGCAAGCAAGGTCGCCCCGCCGCGCCGCGACCGCAAGCGCGGTCTGACCATCCGGCGCCCGATCATTGAGCCGCGCCCGGCCGTTGATGAGCTCGGCAAGCGCATCGCTGTGTCCCAATTGCGCGGCAAGAATGATGAGCGGGATTTTGTCGGCGGTCGTTGAATTGGCGGAAACGCCGTTCAGCAGCGCCTGTCGGATCTTGAGGACATCGTTGGTGCGCACCCCATCGATGATGGGATCCTCGGGAAAAAGCTGCGCGCTTGCCGTAGGGGAAAGAAAGAGTGCGGCCGCCGTAGCAGCAAGAACCGAGCGCCGCGTGAGTAGCTGGGTCATGGTGCGTCTCAGTTTGTCTCAAAATGTAAGAGTGTTTTGCTCGGACAGTGTGTGATTTTACTCACCAGCAGGCCACCTGATCTGCGGCTCCGAATCAAATGAAAACCTTGTTGAGCGAAACCTTGTTGCAATTTCGTGATGTCGCACGCAACTTATGATGATGAGGCATGCGTGTCGTGCCGGAAGCTGAGGAATGGAAAGTGGCGTTGGACATTTTGGATGCGGAGACTCACAACCTCGATCTCACCGAGGCGCAGGTTTTTGAGAACGTTCTCTATCAGGTCTATGAGTTCCAGCATGCGGTGGTCTCGCCCTTCCGAGCGGTAGCGGATCTGGGCAGCCATTTTTTCCGCAACCCCCTCAATCCCTGGACTTACACCTACACCGGCCGCTCGCTTGCGGCGGCCTTCGACGTGTTCGAGGCGACGACGCGGCGCTATGGAAAGCCGCTTTTCGATTTGCCGCAGACGATGATCAATGGCGAGCCGGTGGACGTGACCGAGCGCGTGGTCTGGACCGCGCCCTTCGCCGACCTCTTGCATTTCGAGAAGGCGAAAGGCGCCTTTGAACGCCTGCGCCCCAAATACCCGCACCCGAAGGTTCTGATCGTCGCGCCGATGTCCGGTCACTACGCGACGCTGCTGCGCGGCACCGTGGAGGGCATGCTGCCCGAGCACGATGTCTACATCACCGATTGGCGCGATGCCCGGCTCGTGCCGATGGAGGCGGGCGGATTTCACCTCGATGACTACATCGACTATGTGCGTGAGATGCTCAGTTTCCTGGGGCCTGGCACGCATGTCATGGCGGTTTGCCAGCCTGGTCCCGCCGTGCTGGCGGCGGCGGCGCTGATGGCCGAGGACAAGGATCCCGCTGAGCCTGCCTCAATGGTGATCATGGGCAGCCCGATCGACGCCCGCAAAAGCCCGACCGTCCCCAACAAGCTTTCCGAGGAGCGCCCGCTCTCCTGGTTCCGCCGCAACATGATCTCGGCCGTTCCCTTCCCGCATTCCGGCGTCGGCCGGCGCGTCTACCCCGGCTTCATGCAGCTCACGAGCTTCATCAGCATGAACCGCGACCGGCACGTGAACGCGCACTACGACTATTTCAAGAACCTCATCAAGGGCGACGGCGACAACACCCAGAAGCACCGCGAGTTCTATGATGAGTATCTCGCCGTCATGGACATCACCGCGGAGTTCTATCTGGAGACGATCGACCGCGTGTTCCAGCGTCATCTCCTGCCCAAGGGCGAGCTGCGCCATCGCGGCCGCCTCGTGCGGCCAGGCAAGATCCGCGCGATGGCTCTGATGACGGTGGAGGGCGAGAAGGACGACATCTCCGGCATCGGCCAGACCCAGGCCGCGCATGAGCTGTGCGGGAACATCCCCGCGGACCGGCATATCGACTATATCCAGCCCGGCGTCGGCCACTACGGCGTCTTCAACGGCAAGCGCTGGCGCACCGAGATCCAGCCCCGCGTGCGCGACTTCATCCGCTCGAGCATGGCATAGGCACCGCACCCTTCGCAGGCCCCGCGAAGGCTCACTCCTCTGGGTGAGGTCGTTATTAGTTTCCTCATCCTAAGGTGGCGCGTCAGCGCCCTCGAAGGATGAGGCTGATGGGAAGGATGGATGGCCCGCATGCGCGGGCCATGACGGCGAGGGGGCGAACACGTGGGATCCTCCCCTTTTGTCATGGCCCGGCTTCGACCGGGCCATCCATGCTTCACGAGAAGACCCCACCCGGACGCCTGACGGCGCCCGGCCTCCCCTAAGGGGAGGTGGTTGCCGCGAAAAAACCGCCCGTTCGTTGGGAGGGGCAGGGGTGGGGGGAAGTTTCGGCCGGGGCCTGATCCTCACCTCGCGCCTCACCCTTGCGCGGGGGAGGAGAGTGAGACGCGCCCCTTCGTGCATACGAGACGCGGCGCGCAAGCCATGCTTCAGAGCGGCACGGTTAACGCGCGATGCTATCCCCGCGCGCGAAAACCATGGCATCATGGCTGAAGGCTTTGAACTCGAGCGCATTCCCCGAAGGGTCGCGCACGAACAAGGTCGACTGTTCCCCCGCCTGACCTTTGAAACGGGTTTGAGGCTCGACAAGGAACGTTACGTTGGCGGAACGAAATCGGTCTCTCAACTCCTGCCAGAGTGCGGGGGTGAGGATTACACCAAAATGGCGAACCGGAATTTTCTCGCGATCGACCACATTGACCTCTTCCCCTCCCCCTCCCCCCGTGCTCAAGTGAGCCACGATCTGGTGGCCGAAGAAGTCGAAGTCGACCCATTCGGGCGCAGATCGGCCCTCCCGGCAACCCAAGATGCCACCATAAAATCGTCTGGCTTCTTGAAGGTCATGGACCGGAAAGGCGAGATGAAAACGAGGGATATCGGGCATGGCGTCTCGACATTAGCGAGGGAGACGGGCGCCCGCAAAGGCAAGGTTTGGCTTGGTGCCAGAGGTTGTGCTGGAAACCGGATGAATCTGGTGGAAAGCATCGGCAGGTAAGGACGATCGAACGTGAAACGAGTGACCCACCAGGAATTGCTTCGCATCGGCGGAGAGCCCGTGCGGATCAAGGTGCGGGTAAATCCGCGCGCCCGGCGGCTGATCGTCAAGGTGCATCCCTCGACGGGTGAGGTTGCGGTGGTCGCGCCGTCCTCCCGCGTCGTCCCCCGCGCGATCGACTTTGCAAGGTCCGAGCGGGACTGGATTGCCGAGCGCCTCTCGCGCGTTCCCCCGCTGATGCCGCTGGAGCCGGGCCATTTTGTGCCCTTTCGCGGCCGCGACCATGTGATCCGCCATGTGCCCCAGGCGCGCGGTGTCGTCTGGCTGGACGCGGAGGCCGCGCGGCCCACGTTGCGCGTGACCGGCCAGGTGGAGCATGTCCCCCGCCGCATCGAGGACTGGCTGAAGAAAGAGGCGCGCAAGGAACTGGTCCGCCGCGTCGAGGTTTTCGCAACCGCGCTCGGCGTCAAGCCAAAGCGCGTGAATGTGCGCGATTCCTCCAGCCGCTGGGGCTCGTGCTCGACCACCGGCACGCTCTCCTTCTCCTGGCGGCTGATCCTCGCGCCACCTTTCGTGCTCGACTATGTGGCGGCGCATGAGGTGGCGCATTTGAAGGAGATGAACCACGGCCCGCGCTTCTGGCGCCTCGTGGAGCATCTGGTGGGCGATTCTGCCCGTTCCCAGGATTGGCTGCGCGAGCATGGCTCGGTGCTGCACCGTTATGGCAGCGCCGTTGATGGTCGCGCCACCCGCAACGGCATGGGCGGCGAGATCTGACGGCTCCAGAAGGGTCGGCGCATACCACGCCGACCCTGAACGGAGCCTGAACATATTCTCCCGCACTGAGTGGCATATCGTCACTCGACAACAGCCTGTTCCCATGACGAAATGCCCCGTCCGCATCAAGCGGGTGGGGTAGTCCGATGACAAGGCTAATGCGTTTGTGCTTGACCGTCGCCGTGACCGGCGCGGCGTATGTCGGATTTTTGCACCCGGAAGGCGCGCGCGCCGAGACCCTGCAATCCCGATTGCTGAATGCCTGTCTTGCCAATGCTGCTGACGCGGCCTCGGGCGAGGCCTGTGCGTGCGCGGCGCAAAAGACGGCAGCCTGGAACAAGGAAGACCAGGATCTCTTCAAGGATCAAATGACGCTCGCCACGAGCGCGGACGCTGAGCAGGCCGCCGGGCTTGCGCGTCTGTCAGAGAAATACGGTCAGCCGGCCGAGCAGCTTCAGGCGCGGGCCGATGCGCTGACCATCGAATTGGCGGATTTCATGATCGTGTGCACGCCGGGGGCTCAATAGCGTTCAACCCTTGAAAGGATATCGAATAATGCTTCGCGTCTCGACAGTACTGACGGCCTCCTTTCTCGTGCTCGCAGGGGCGGCCGTCGCCGCGCCCATGACCGACGAGATCAAGGCAAGCTGCTTGAAGCACGCCGGCCCCCTTGCGAATGATGTCTACTGCTCCTGTTTTGCGGCTGAGATGGGCGCGGAGCCCGAGGCGAGCCAGACGCTGTTCCTCGATGTCGTGGCGGCCGAAGGCGTTGAAGACGCGCAGAAGGAAGCGGCCCGTGCCGAACTTCTGAAGAAGTACGGGCTCACCGAAGAGCAGTTCGAGGCAAAGGTGGCCGAGCTCGATGTGCCTTTCCAGCGCATCGACACCAAGTGCCAGGCATCGGCGCCGGCTCCGGCGCCGCAATAGACGAAGGTCGTGGCGGGCTCGTCTGCCGTCGAGTGGTATGGCGGATAAAAAGGTGAGATGCGGCCCGCCAAGGCTGCAACGCAGTAAAAGGTTTTGGCTATCAACGTCATGAGGGGTTGACGTGAAGAAACTGATCCTGGGGCTCATCGCAGCCCTGACGATGCTGACGGCGGCGGGGCCGGCAGCCGCGCAATCCGATCTCGACCAATTCATCGCCAATTGCCGGACCGACAGCGCCGAGCCTTACTGCCAGTGCGCGGCCCAGAAGGTGGGCGGGCTTCAGCCGCTTCAGCGTGGCCTCGTGATCGACCTCGTCGCGCTCCTGTACCAGGGCCGTCAGTATGACGCCGCCGCCGCGCAGGAGTTCTCCCGCAAATATGGCATGACGCCCGATCAGCTCCAGCCCGAGCTGCAGGCGGCGGTCGCCAAGATGTCCGAGATCGACGCGCAATGCGCCCCCGTCTCTCCCACGACGCCGGCAACGACGCCGCCCGCCTCGACCCCGATGGCGCCGCCTCAGGGCGACACCATGGCGAACTTCATGGAGTATTGCCGCGGTGCGGATGCGACGGCGACGGAGGCCTATTGCCAGTGTGCGCGCGAATCCTTGCGCGCGTCCCTCTCGCCCGAGGATCAGCTCCTCGTGACCGACTTCACGCGCCTTTATGCCGAGACGATCAAGGCCGGTCAGAAAGAGTTTTCCGAGCCGCAGCTCATCGCGGTCGCGATGCGCTACCGCCTCACCGTCGATCAGCTTCGCAAGCGCTTTGAGGCGCTGGGTCCCATCCTCAGCTCGGCCGACGCGCAATGCATGACGGGCGGCGCGCCGCAAACCCCTGCTGGCCCCCAGCAGCCCCAGGCTCCTCAGATTCCGCCGCAGACGCCCATGGGAGCAGGTTCGGCGCAGCAGGCGCTCTATGACGCCTGTATCAGCAATCCAAACGTCTCGACCTCACCCGCCTTCTGTCAGTGTTCCTCCCAATCGCTGGCCCAGCGTCTCTCAGAGGCCGATCAGCGCCTGGTGGCCGATGTCGTGCGCCTCGATAGCGACGTGCGCAAGTCTGGCCGCACCCAGCCCTCGCCTGAGGAAATCACGGCTGTGGCCCAGCGCCATGGTCTGACGCTGGAGCAGTTCGTCCAGCGCTTGACGACCTTGCAGCCGACCCTTGACCAGTCGGATCAGCAATGCATGGCGGGCGGGCAGGGTCCGGCGCCTGGCCCCGTCCCGGGACCAGCCCCCGCCCCCGGCATGAACTATGGGGCCGAGATCACCCGTCTTTGCGGCGATATGGGTTCGGCGCCCGGCTATTGCCGTTGCTATGGCGATGACTCGGTCGCGACCCTGAAGCCGAATGAGCTGGCGGTCATGGTGGATTTCATGCAGATCCTCATCATCCAGCAGCGTGCGGGCCAGGCCCAGCCCCAGGCGACGCCCGAGCAATTGAACCAGCTTGCGCAAAAGCATGGGCTGACGCTTCAACAGCTTGGCGTGGTGCTTCAGCGCATCGGCGAAACCTCGCTCGAATCGGACAAGAAATGCGCCCGGGTTCCGAATTGATCCAGGATCGCATTCGGGCTTTGCCCTCACCCTTCGAGGCCCGGCTTCGCCGTGCACCTCAGGATGAGGCATTATGTATGGCCCTCACCCTGAGGCGCGAGCGCTTGCGAGCCTCGAAGGGTGAGGCAAGCCCCCATTTCTCCTCCCCCTGAAAGGGGGAGGCTGGGTGGGGGTCAAGCTTCGCCAGAAGTGTGGGGTCAAGCTTCGCCAGAAGTGTGGGGGTCAAGCGCCGACCAGAAGCGATCCCCACCCCATGCCCTCCCCTTTGCAAGGGGAGGGAGCGGCGGCCTTAACCTTCGAGGCCCGGCTTCGCCGTGCACTTCAGGATGAGGTTTTTTCTTGCAAAGGACCTCACCCAGAGGCGCAAGCGCTTGCGAGCCTCGAAGGGCGGCCGCCTCAGGACGAGGCATTATGTATGGCCCTCACCCTGAGGTGCGAGCGATTGCGAGCCGCGAAGGGTGAGGGGGACCGCTCAAGCGTCGGCGCGAACAGGCATGGCGCGCTGACGAGAGCAAGCTTTCAGAAGGCGGCGGCCCGCGATATCCCCGAACCCGCTGCCGCCCTTATAATGCCGATGTGACCGATTCATCGTTGTTCAACTTTGGCGCCATGACGCGCCTTCCCGCCGAGCCCGGCCGTGTCCGTCTCGGCACGCTCAGCCTGTTGCGCTGGTTTGCAATTGCCGGTCAGTCCTTTGCCATCCTCATCGTGCATTTCGGCCTTGGCTATGATCTGCCCTTGCTGGCCTGTTTGGGCGCGATCGAGGCGAGCGTGATCCTCAACATCGTCCTTGCGCTACGCTATCGCGCCTCGCGCCGCCTCAGCGATGGCGAGACGACGGCCCTTCTTGCCTTTGATCAGCTCCAGTTGACGGTTCTGCTTTATCTGACGGGCGGGATCGAAAATCCCTTTGCGCTGATGTTCATTGCCCCGGCGGCGATTTCGGCAAGTTCGCTCAATCTGCGCAACACGATCGCGCTGGGCACGCTGTCTTTCGCTTTCGTCACCTTTCTCGCCGTGGCGCATGAGCCGCTGCCCTGGGAGCCGGGCAAGGAGCTGACGCTTCCCCCGCTTTTTGTGGGCGGGATCTGGATCGCGATTGTCTTGGGAATCGGCTTCACCGCCGTCGTGGCCTTTCGTGTGGCGACCGAGGCGACGCGCATGTCCGCCGCGCTGGCCGCAACCCAGCTTGCCCTCGCCAAGGAGCACAGGCTTTCCTCCCTTGGCGCCCTTGCAGCCTCGGCCGCCCATGAGCTGGGGACCCCCTTGGGCACGATCAGCGTCATCGCCAAGGAGCTCTCCCGCGAGACGCCCCCCGATAGCCCCAATGCCGAGGAGCTCCGGCTGCTCCTCTCGCAGGTATCGCGCTGCCGCGACATTCTTGCCCGCCTTGCCCATCACGACGCGGACGATCCCTTCGCCATGCGGGCTCCCTTCGCCGTGGTTTTGGAGGAGGCCGCCGCGCCCTATCAGGATGGCGAGGTCGAGATACGCATCGAGGCGGAAGGCGACGGCGACCTTACGATCATGCGCCAGCCGGAACTGGTGCATGGCCTTGCCAACATCATTGAAAACGCGACCGATTTCGCCGAGCGCCGCGTGCAGTTGCGGGCGCGCTGGACCCCAACCGAGATCCGCCTTGAAGTGCTTGACGATGGGCCGGGCTTCTCGCCGGACGTCATCGCGCGGCTGGGTGAGCCCTATGTGACGACGAGGCCCGGCAAATGGGCGCTCACCGAGGAGGATCTGGGGCCTTCGGCCCCCGGCGATGGCCATGAAGGCATGGGCCTCGGCTTTTTCATCGCAAAGACCTTGCTCGAGCGCACCGGCGCCAGCGTGACCTTTGGCAATAGGCCAGAAGGGGGCGCGCGGGTCACCATGGCCTGGCGGCGCAGTGACCTGGAAACCATGCCTGAACTGAGTGCATCATAGGTGATACGAAAACCCGCCAAGGGGAGTGAAATGCGCTATATCGGTGTCGAATCGCCCCGGCAGGAATGAGATTATGGACAAGGCTTCGCTTGATAAGGTGTTAGAGAGCATCACCGACCGCTCCCTCCTCATTGTCGAGGATGATCAGGCGCTGCGAACGCGCATGGCACGGGCCTTGGAGGCGCGGGGCTTTCAGGTGACGCAGGCCGAAACCGTTGCGGCCGGCATCGCTGTCGCCCGGGCGACCCCGCCCGCCTTCGGCGTCATCGACTTGAGGCTATCGGACGGGAACGGGCTTGACGTCGTGCAGGCGATCCATGCGACGCGGCCCGAGGCGCGGGTCATCATCCTCACCGGCTATGGCAACATCGCAACGGCCGTGGCGGCGGTGAAGTATGGCGCCATCGACTATCTGCCAAAGCCCGCCGACCCCGATGATGTGGTGAAATCGCTGCTCGCCCGCCCGGGCGAAGCGCCGCCCCCGCCGGACAATCCCATGTCGGCCGACCGGGTTCGCTGGGAGCATATTCAGCGCGTCTATGAGCTTTGCGGTCACAACGTCTCCGAAACGGCGCGCCGCCTCAACATGCATCGCCGCACACTCCAGCGCATCCTCGCCAAGCGCTCGCCCAAGTGAGGGCGAGCCCGCTCTAGCTGTGAGCTTTCAGTAGGTTGTCCATTCGGTCCCGACCGAGGAAGCTGAGGTTGCGAAGCTTCAGTGTCCAAGGGAGGACCTAATGGACATCCACAAGAATGCCCGCCT
>JACADY010000025.1 GCA_013389115.1 Alphaproteobacteria bacterium | reverse complement strand
GTCATGGCCCTCGTAAGCGGGCCATCCACCTCTTCCGTCATCCTCGAGTGGCGAGAGCCGCGAAGAGGATCCAGCGCAAAAGACCTGGATTCTCTTCGCACCCAAGAAACACGGGTTCGAGAATGCCAACACTGTGGATGGCCGGCTTGAAGCCGGGCCATGACACTTCTTGAGGTTGCCTAGTGCGAAAGGATCTGGCTCAGGAATTCCCGCGTGCGCGTATGCTGCGGATTGTCAAAAAACGTCGCGGGCGGCCCCTGCTCAATGATCTCGCCGCCATCCATGAAGACGACCCGATCCGCCACCCGCCGGGCAAACCCCATTTCATGCGTGACGACCAGCATCGTCATGCCTTCCTCGGCAAGTTCGACCATGACCTCGAGCACCTCGTTGATCATTTCAGGATCAAGCGCGCTCGTCGGTTCATCGAACAGCATGATGCGTGGGTTCATGCATAAGGAGCGCGCAATGGCCACGCGCTGCTGCTGACCGCCCGACAACTGGCCGGGAAATTTGAACGCCTGTTCGGGAATGCGCACCCGTTCAAGCAGTTTCAGCGCCATTGCCTCCGCCTCGGCCTTCGGCGTCTTGCGCACCCAGATCGGCGCCAGCGTGCAGTTCTCAAGCACGGTCAAATGCGGAAACAGATTGAACTGCTGGAACACCATCCCGACTTCCCGCCGCACGCCCTCGATATCGCGCAGGTTCGAGGTGAGCTCGACCCCCTCGACCACGATGCGCCCCGCCTCATGCTCCTCGAGGCGGTTGATGCAGCGGATGAGCGTCGACTTGCCCGAGCCCGAAGGTCCGCAGATCACAATCCGCTCGCCATGCGCGACCGTGAAATTGATGTTCTTGAGCGCCTGGAACCGACCGAACCATTTGCACAGATCGACGATCTCGATGGCATTGCCTTCCATCACTGCCCCCGTTTGGTCCCCGCGCCAAGACGGCGCTCCATCGCCTGGCTATAGCGCGACATGCTGAAACAGAACGCCCAGTAGACGGCGCCCGCGAATACAAAGCCCGTGAAGGCGGTGTTGGGTGCCGCCCAATTAGGATCCGAATTGCCCGACTGGATGATGCCGAGCAGATCGAAGAACCCGATGATGGACACAAGCGATGTGTCCTTGAAGAGCGCGATGAAACTGTTGACGATACCGGGGATCACGATGCGCAGGGCCTGAGGCAGGATGATGAGCCCCATCATCGGCCAATAGGAAAGGCCGAGCGCCTTTGAGGCTTCGTACTGGCCGCGCGGGATCGCCTGCAATCCACCGCGCACGACCTCAGCCATATAGGCAGAGGAGAAGAGCGCAACGGCAATGAGAGCGCGCAGCAATTTATCGACCGCCGCTCCTTCGGGCAGAAAGAGCGGGAGCATGTTCGATGCCATGAACAGGAACGTGATCAGCGGCACGCCGCGAACGAGTTCGATGAAGGCCGTGCAGGTCCAGCGAAAGACGGGCATGTCCGATTGGCGCCCCAGCGCGAGCAGGATGCCAACCGGCATCGAGACGATGATGCCCGTCGCCGACACGATGAGCGTCAGCAGCAAACCGCCCCAGCGCTGCGTGGGGACGGGATCGATCCCGAACATCCCGCCCGTCAGCAGGACATAGGCGAGCACCGGATAGGCACTCAGCATCAAGACGCCCGCAACGCGCTTATAGGGCATGAACGGCAAGGTCAGCCACAAGAGGCCGAGCGCGCCCAGCGCATAGATGAGATCGACGCGCCAGCGCTGCGCGACATCGTAAAAGCCGTAGACGATCTGCCCCATGCGCGCGCCGATATAGGGCCAGCACGCGCCCGCATCCTTGACGATGCACGCGGTGCGGTCATCCCCCGTCCACACGGCGCGCACGAATGCCCAGTCCAGCGCCGGCACGAGCAGAAACCAAACGATGAGCGCACCGCCAAGCGTGAGCGCCGTATCGCCCACAGAGGAAAACAGATTGACCCGCAGCCATTCAAGGACACTGATCGCGGGGCGCCTTCCTTCCATCTCAGCGCTCCGTCAGCTTGATGCGGGCGTTGTAGATGTTCATCGCAAAGGCGGTGAAAAGGCTGATCGACAGATAGACCAGCATCGTCATGAGAATGATCTCGATCGCCTTGCCCGTCTGGTTGAGCGCCGTTCCGGCAAACACGGACACGAGATCGGGATAGGCGATCGCCACGGCGAGTGAGGAATTCTTGGTGAGGTTGAGATACTGGCTTGCAAGCGGCGGCACGATGATGCGCATCGCCTGGGGCACGATGACAAAGCGCAGCGCCTGGGCGCGAGTCAGTCCAAGGGAAAGCGCCGCCTCGCTCTGCCCGCGCGGAACGCCTTCGATTCCCGCCCGCACGATTTCCGCGATGTAGGACGCGGTATAGGTCGAAAGCGCAACGAGCAGCGCGAAGAGCTCCGGCAGAAGCTGCACCCCACCCTGGAAATTGAAGCCTTTGAGCGCCGGCCAGGAAAGGCTGACGGGAAAGTCCGTTGCGATCAACGCAGCGAGCGGAAGCCCGATCAGCGCAAGGATCGCGGCCGGAAGCGCCGCGAATGAGCGCCCCTCGCGCAGTCTCTGCACCCGCGCCACGAAGAAAATGACGCCGGCGAGCACCACACCCAAGACGAGGCTGATCGCAAGGACGCCCGAGCCCGGCTCGAGGACGAGGCTGGGCAGAAACACGCCCCGATTGTTGAGAAAGAAAGTGCCGAAGAGGGAATATCCCTGCTTCGGCCCGGGCAGGCTCCCGATGACGGCGAAGTACCAGAACACGATTTGCAGCAGCAAGGGCAGATTGCGCAGCGTCTCGACATAGACGGTTGCGATCTGCCGGATCAGCCAGTTCTGCGACAGCCGCCCGATCCCGATCAGGAAGCCAAGGACGGTGGCGATGATGATCCCAAGCGCTGCGACGAGCAGCGTATTGAGCAACCCGACCAGCAGCGCGCGCCCATAGCTTGAGCGCTCCGTATAAGGAACGAGCGTCTGGATGATGCCAAAGCCGGCAGTGTCGTTGAGGAACTCAAACCCGAACACCTTGCCCTGGCGGGAAAGCGCGTCCGCGGCATTGGAGATGAGCCAGCCGAAAACGCCCGCAAGAACGGCGAGCAGGATCACCTGCGCAATGATGCCTCTGATGCGGGGATCGCCCGCGAGGGAGGAAAAGGCATCGCTTCGGCGCTTCATCTCAGGTCGTTCGGCTGGGGCGCGTCAGCGGATGGGCGGCGCATATTGCAGTCCGCCTTCCTTCCACAATTTGTTATAGCCTCGCTCGATTTTGAGCGGCGAACCCGCGCCCACATTGCGATCGAAGATCTCGCCGTAATTGCCGACGCGGCGGATGATGTTTACGGCCCAATCGTTGGAAAGGCCAAGGCTCTCGCCGAAACTGCCCTCGACACCGAGCAGGCGCCTGATTTCCGGATTTTCCGATTTCAGCATCTCATCGATATTGCTCGAGGAAACGCCCAGTTCCTCCGCGTTGACCATCGCATAGAGCGTCCAGCGCACGATGTCTTCCCAATTGTCATCCCCCTGGCGGACGGCCGGGCCCAAGGGCTCCTTGGAGATGATTTCGGGCAGAATCAAATGCGCATCCGGATTGGCAAGCTTGAGCCGGATCGCAAAAAGGCCCGATTGATCCGTCGTGTAGGTATCGCAGCGCCCCTGCTCATAGGCCTCGACCGCCTGCGCCTCCTTGTCGAAGGCAACGATCTTGTATTCGAGCCCGCGCACACGGAAGAAATCGGCCACGTTCAGTTCTGTCGTCGTGCCCGTTTGCGTGCACACCGTCGCGCCGCCGAGGTCATTCGCGCTGGTAACGCCGGATTCCTTCTTCACGATGAAGCCCTGGCCGTCATAGTAGGTGACGCCGGTGAACTCGAGATTGAGTGCCACATCGCGCTGCATGGTGATTGTCGTGTTGCGCGAGAGGAGATCGACTTCGCCATGCTGAAGGCCCGTGAAGCGCTCCTTCGCCGTCATCGGCGTGAAGCGCACAGCGTTCGTATCCCCAAAGATCGCCGCGGCGAGCGCGCGGCAGACATCGACATCGATGCCGGACCAGTTGCCCGCGTCATCGGGATTGGAAAAGCCCTGCAGGCCGTCGCTGACCCCGCATTGCACAAAACCCTTGGCCTTGACCTGCTGCAGCGTCGGCCCCCCGGCGCCGATCGCCGGCGATGTAAGGGAGAGGACAGCGAAACCGGCAAATGCCAGCGAATTCCAATGACGGGTCATATGGCCCCCTCCTTGACGGCGTCACGAATGTCGGAAGACCTTAACATCTTCAGCCGCAAGGCAATACCATTCAACCGAATTTGGGCTCAAGGATCGCTTCGGGATGAAAAAATCACACAAGGATGAGACGACGCTGGTGACCGCCGGTCGCGAACCCTTTGCCCATTTTGGCGCCGTCAATACGCCTGTTTTCCGGGCATCGACGATTCTTTTTCCCACGCACGCCGCGCTGAAGGCGCGGACCCAGCCTTTCATCTATGGCCGGCGTGCCACACCCACGACGCGGGCGCTGGAGGAGGCGCTGACCGAGCTGGAAAGCGGTACACGGACGGTCCTGGTGCCTTCGGGCCTCGCCGCCTGCACCCTTGCGCTTCTCAGCTTCTGCAAGGCGGGCGACCACATTGTCGTATCGGATGGGGTCTATGGACCGACCCGCCACTTCTGCGACACGATCCTCAGGCGCTGGGGCATCGAGACGACCTATGTCGCACCCTGCGATACCGCCGCCTGGCGCAAGGCGATCCGCGACAACACCGCCCTCTTCTATCTGGAGAGCCCCTCCTCCCTCACCTTCGAGGTCCAGGACCTACCCTTGCTCGCCGCCGAGGCCAGGCCGCACGGTATCAAGATCCTCATCGACAACACCTGGGCGACCCCGCTTCTTTTCAAGCCGCTGGAGCTGGGCGCCGACATCGTCATCGAAGCGATCACGAAATACATTGGCGGCCACTCCGATCTGACGATGGGCAGTGTCACGGCGAACAAGGACGCGGCCGATGCCTTGCTCGACATGCATGGCCATCTGGGTCTCACGGTCGGTGGCGATGACGCCTATCTTGCCTTACGCGGCCTGCGCACGCTTGCCACCCGCCTGAAACGGCATGCGGAAACGGGCCTTACGCTTGCGCGCTGGCTTGGCGCAAGACCCGAAGTGACGCGCGTACTGCACCCTGCCCTGCCCGATGATCCCGGGCATGAGATCTGGAGGCGCGACTTCCGGGGAACTTCCGGCCTCTTTGCCTTTGAGCTGAAGCCCTGCCCGCCTGATGCCCTCTCGCGCTTTCTCGATGGACTTCAGCATTTCGGCATGGGCTATTCCTGGGGCGGCTTTGAAAGCCTCATCGTGCCGGCGCAGATCGCGCGCACCGCTGCCTATCACGCGCCTCAAGGACCCTTGCTGCGCATCAGCGCCGGGCTCGAGGAGGCGGGCGATCTCATCGCCGACCTTGAAGCGGCCTTCGCGCGCTTTGCCGCCCCCTGAACCCACCAAAGCCCATCCACAACAGGAAACGCCATGCCATTCGAAAACGAGCGCGAGGAATTCGAGCGCCGCAAGGCCGTCGCGTCGGCCATGGGATCGCCCGCCCGCCTCGCCGAACGCAAGGCCAAGGGCATCCTTAACGCCCGTGAGCGCGTCGCGCTTCTCTTCGATGCGGGAAGCTTTACCGAGCTCGGTCAGCTGGCCGTCTCGATCAGGCCTGAGATGCGCGCGAAAAGCCCCGCCGATGGCGTCATATCCGGCTTCGGCCGCATCGATGGCCGCATGTGCGGTGCCAATGTCAGCGACTTCACGACGCTCGGCTCGTCCTCCGCCGAGATTCACGGCAAGAAACAGCACCATATCCGCACGGTCTGCGAGAAGAACGGCCTTCCCGTCATCAATCTCATGGAATGCGCCGGCGGTCGCATCCCCGACATCATGGGCGCGGCCGGTATCGGGCGCGCGGGTGAAGGCGCCGTCTATTCCCGCCGCCGCGTCACGCCGGCCATTGCGGCGGTCCTTGGCCTCACCTATGGCGGAGGCGCCTTCACCTGCATCAACAGCGACATCACGATCATGCGCAAAGGCGCGGTTCTGGCGGTCTCCAGTCCGAACGTGACCGCTGTCGCCATCTCCGAGGACATGGACCCCGAGGCATTGGGCGGTTGGCGTCACCACAGCGAGACGACGGGCCTTATCGACCTCCTTGCCGACACGGACGAGGAGGCGCTTGCGCTCCTGAAGAAGGTTCTTGCCTATCTGCCCGATCACCATGGCGAGCGCGAGCCCGATGCCGGCATTCCTCCTGGTGCGGAGGAAGCGGTGACGCGAATGCTGGACTTGCTGCCGGAAAGTCGCGCGCAGGTCTACGACATGCGCAAGCTCATCGCCGCGATCCTCGATCCGGGGAGCTTCCTCTGCCTGAAGGAGCGCTTCGCCAAGGTCGCAGTGACGGGCCTTGGCCGCCTGCGCGGGCGAACCGTTGGCATCATCGCGACCAATCCGATGTTCAAGGGCGGCGCGCTCGATACCGATGCGTGCGATAAGATCACCTCCTTTATCGTCCTTTGCGACAGCTTCAACATTCCGCTCATCTTCCTTGCCGATACGCCGGGATTCCTTGTTGGCGCCGAAAGCGAGAAGCGCCGCCTCCCGGGCAAGATCATGACCTTCATGGCGGCGCTTGAACTCTCAAGCGTGCCCAAGATCGCCCTCGTCCTGCGCAAGAGCTATGGTCAGGCCTATCTGAACATGGCCGGCGGCAAGGCCGACACGACCGCCGCCTGGTTTACGGGCGACATCTCGTTCATGGATCCGGCCGTCGCCGTCAACGTCGTTTTTGCAGCCAAACGCGAGGACAATCCGCAAGGCTTCGATGATCTCCTGCGGCAGGTCTCAGCCGCGACGACCGCCTATAGTCTCGCCGAGCCCTTCATGGCCCATGCCGTCATCGATCCACGCGGCACTCGGGATTATTTGGCCGCCATGCTGGAGGTCCACGCCCGCAGACTGACCAATGGCGTTGGCGAGCACCGGCTTGCCGTTTGGCCCCCCGCTTATTGAGCCCGGACAGAGATTATTCATCGAAAGGCAAGGACAGCCGCATGAGCCGCCGCACGCTTCAAAGCGAGATCACAGGCAAGGTTTGGAAAATCGAAGCCGCCCCCGGCGACAGGATCGGGGAGGACAGCACCATCCTCATCCTTGAGAGCATGAAAATGGAAATCCCCATC
Organism: Alphaproteobacteria bacterium; assembly: GCA_013389115.1. Classification (GTDB taxonomy): domain Bacteria; phylum Pseudomonadota; class Alphaproteobacteria; order Micropepsales; family Micropepsaceae; genus JACADY01. Next base: position 54,571 of record JACADY010000025.1, on the reverse strand, counting down.
CTCGCCCCCATTGATTGCACGCTCATAGAACTGCTTGTCGAGGAGGGCGAAGCAGTAAAGGAAGGTCAGGCGGTCGCAATCATTGAGGAATGATCCTCAATCTTTCGGGAAGAGGTCCTGCGGTTCCTTGTCCATGGGCGGCAGCGACATGAAGCCGAAGCCAAGGATGAGCCCGATCAAGGCTCCCCCGCCGAGCCCGGCCAGCATGCTGATCCCTGCCCACAGCGCTACCAATAGACCCAGCATGGCGCCAACGAGCGTGGCTGCCAAAATTGCATTTAGCGTCGTCATCGCCTGTCCTCCAGACCGAATACCGCGCGCAGATGGTTGTTCAGAAAGACGCCTCCAGGGTCGAGCGCCTGCCTGACTCGCAGGAAATCGTCCCATTTCGGGTAGAGCTGAGCAAATTCCGCGCCGGTTCGGCTGTGCCACTTTCCCCAGTGCGGGCGTCCATCATAGCGTTTGAAGATCGCCTCCGCAGCCGCAAAAAGCGGCCCCCGGTCATGCAGATAGTACTGATGTACGGCGATGGTCGCGCTGTCCCTGCCGTAAAAGGGTGAGAGCCAAACATCATCGCCTTTGACAAAGCGGAACTCGAAAGGAAAGGCCGTCGCGATCCGGTGTTTTCGCACATGCGAGACGATTTCGCGGATGCAATCGACTGCCCTCTCCGCTGGCACGGCATATTCCATTTCGTTGAAGCGCACATTGCGCGGGCTGGGGAACGCCTCGTGGCTCCAGCGCACCCGCCTGCCCTCCACCATGCCGCGCGTCAAGAAGCGCTGAATGGGACCCGACAGGAAGGGCATCGCGCGCACCATCTCGCATGCGCCGCGAAACACACGCTGCTCAAAGCTCATCGCTTCGCCCCGTGACGCCATCTGCAAAGCCGTTCGTGGCTCGGGCGCCGTTTCGTCAGTCTCATCGAGTGTCTTCAGCACCGCCTGGTTCGCATAAGGAAACCAGAAGAACTCGACATGCCGGTGTGTGCTTTTCAGCCGTTCGAGCAAAGAAAAGAGCGTGTCGACGGCGATGAGCCCAGAGGCCTCCTTCAGCTTGTATCGCGGCCGCACCGACAATGTGACATCAAGCAGAATGCCGAGCGCACCCAGCGAAAGGCGCCCCGCCTCGAAGATTTCCGGATTGTCGACGCGATTGGCAGAAATGATGTCGCCAGAACCCGAGACCAGCCGCAGCGCCGTCACCTCGGATGAAAAATTCCCAAGCGTAACGCCGGTGCCATGCGTGCCTGTGGACACCGCGCCCGCAATCGCCTGCCGGTCGATATCGCCTTGGTTCTTGAGCGCCAGTCCTGCCTCATAGAGGGGGCGCCCGATCTGGTGGATCTTCGTCCCGGCCCTTATCGTTGCCGTCTGCGCGTCCTTATCGATCGCAACGACGCCTGAGAGGCGATCGAGCGAGACGAGCGTGCCGGAAGTATCGCAAAGCGGGGTAAAGGAGTGACCGCTCCCCGTCACCCGGATCGGCCTTGGCGCCTCACGCACCACGGCCTGAACATCGCCATCGCTGGCGGGCGCCGCGATACGCGCTGGGTGGGCCGTGACGCCGCGACCCCAGTTCTGCCAGGGCTGGCTCATCCTTTCCGGGGTGTTTTTCTTCTGCATGGCAGGCGCCGCCTCAAGGTGTGCCGTTCGCCGGCTTGAACGCTTCGGCGGCTTCGGTGGCTTGCGCCACTTGAGCGGGCGTCAAGCGCGCCCTCAAGGCCTCGGGCGCCGTCAGCGCGCCGGGAATGAGCTTGCCGGTATCATCGACGGTCGGCGCGGTGAAACCGTTGCTCTGGGCCAGCATGAAATAGGTGAGCGCCGCCACCTCGTCCTTGGCGATGCCGTCCCCCGTCTCCAGCATCGTGGCAATGTTCCACTGCGCCTGCGGGTGGCCGCGATCCGCGGCGGCCTTGTACCATTTGGCGGCCGTCTCCAGCGAAGGCGGCACGCCCGTGCCATTCTCATAGATGGTGCCAAGATCGAACTGCGCGCGCGGCTCCCCGGCCTCGGCGGCCATGCTGTACCACTTGACGGCTTCCTCAAGATTGCGCGCGGTGACGCCGGGCTTGGCGTCATAAAGCTCGACCGCGAGGCGATAGGCGGCACGCGGATTGCCTGCCTCGGCTTCCGCACGCCACAGTTGCAGCGCCTCGGGGTAGAGCCCGAGCCGATAATATTCTTCGCCCGGGTCGACGGCCGTGCGCGTGCCATCGGGCGCAACCGAGAAATCCCCGCCCGACGGTCCACCTTGCGCAGCCGCTGGCGGGCTGGGTTGGGTGGCGGGGGCGGGAGTGGCCGGCTGCGGCGCCGCAGGTTCGGGGACCCCCGGCTGAGGCACGCTGGGCGCCAGCACGGCCTGGGCCGGCGGCGGCGGCGGTGGCACAAGCAACGTACTGAGCCCCCATAACCCGATCGCGACCACGGCGGCGGCAAGCGCGACAAGTGCGATCTGAACCGGCCTGAAGGATGTCTCTGCCATGCCTGTTTCCCCGTTGGCCGGACGCGCCGCACGCGGCGGCACCCGGAATCTGTTTGTGATTATGGGATTATTTGTAATCGCCGGCCAGGGCTTGGGCAATTGCAACGCTGGCGCGCATCGAAGGAAACGGTTCGACCTCCCGCCGGACAGAACGCGAGGCATCCGCGTACCATAAAGGCGTGGCGCCGCCGCTGGCGCGCGGGATTGAGCGTTCGACCCCGCGGACCGTAGGCGTGCTTTAGCGCGCGAATCCGGATAATGCACAGATAAGCATGTCCCCGCGAAGACAGGGATCGATACCGGTTTCCGCAAAAAATGTTTGCCAAAATTTTAAAAGAGAGAGCAGCGTTGACCTTCCGAAGCGATCACAGAACTGAATAATTACAAGTTCCAAAAGTACAACATACGCGGATAATATCACCGACTGTATAGACATTGCCCCAGATATAAATCCCTGACTTGAATTTAAATCTGCTTTCCAATTTCATTATTAGGTCTGATTGATTATCGGATGCCAAGTTTAAATCATCCACAACAAATTTATCATCACTAATATCACAGGAATTAGCCGTGTATGCTCGCAATTCATCATACACAACTCTACGAACTTCAGCTCGAAAGATACCATTGGCAATATCATTCATCCCGCATTTCCTAGATGACTGCAGCAATTCATGACATGAGCGGCAAAGTTTGATATAAGAATCAATGCGTTGCCGGCGATCGGAGTGGCTGGTCATGGAGATGGCGACGGGTGAAATTGAAGCGGGCAATCTGCGGGTCGCTTTCGACCGCCGCCTCAAGCTCGAGTTCCATGGATCACAGGTCACATCGGATGCCGGGTTGCTCGCCTTCCGGGAACTGGACGATGCCCTTGGCCTGACCGAGATGGTCGGGCAAGTGCTGACCGACATGAGGAATGGGAAGAACAATCGCCACACTGTGACGGCGCAGTTCCAGCAATCGGTATTCGGCCGCCTTGCCGGATATGAGGATGTCAATGACGCCGACCGCCTCGGCCATGATCCGGCGATGCGCTGGATCGTCGGCGGCAGGGCGGTGACAAAGGAAGCAGCGTCAACCAGCCAGATGGGGCGCTTTGAGACCGAAGTGCTGACCGGCAAGGCCAACCTCGCCGTCCTGGCCGACCTGTCGGGGAGGTGGATCGACGCCGTTCATGCCCGCCGCCCGACCAATGTCGTGGTGCTCGACATGGACTCAAGCGTCAGCCCGACCTGTGGCGACCAGGAAGGCACCGCTTACAACGGCCACTTCGGCTGCACCTGCTACCATCTGCTGTTCGTCTTCAACCAGTTTGGCGATCTGGAACGGACCACGCTGCGTTCCGGCAACGTCCACAGCGCCGACGACTGGCGCGCGGTGCTGGAACCCGTGGTGGCGCGGTATCGGGACCGGACCAAGCGGCGGTTCTTCCGAGGCGATGCCGCCTTCGCCCTGCCGGACCTATACGACTATCTTGAGGCCGAGGGGTACAAATACACCATCCGTCTCAAGGCCAACGCTGTCCTTCAGGGTCATATCGCCCACCTGCTGAAACGCCCCGTCGGACGCCCGCCCATACATGTCCAGCGGTTCCATGCCAGCTTCAGCTATCAGGCCCAATCATGGAGCCGGAAACGGCGGGTTGTGACCAAGGTGGAGTGGCATCCCGGCGAACTGTATCCCCGCATCGGGTTCATCGTCACCAACCTGATCCGGCCCGCGAACCGCATTGTCGCATTTTACAATCAGCGCGGCACGGCGGAGCAGCGGATCAAGGAGGGCAAGAACGCGTTGAAATGGACGAGGCTGTCCTGCGGCGCGATGAAGGCAAACGCCGTGCGGCTCCAGCTTCACGCTCTGGCCTACAATCTGTCCAATTTCCTGCGCACACTCGCCCTGCCGGAGGAGATGGAAAGCTGGTCGCACGAAGCAGGCGACAGGCGAAGCACGCCCTCACTGTGGCAAAAACAGCAAGAAACGCACTTCTGGTGCCTGGCATAGCGGTCTGAACGCGATTCTGCTGCCACAGAAGCTGTCACGACGCGCTTCCGCCTTACACGAGGACCAAAGCCGGGCTATTCTGCCGTCAATCGCGGGCGGATGGGCCGAATATCTGGGAAATGTCGGTTCAGAGGTGCGAGGGCACGGACCTGGCGCCGGGAGTAGTTGTGCCGTTATCAGAACTTGGGGGAGGCGGGTATGCAATCCATCTTGAAGATTGCGGTGCTTATCATTTTTGCAAGTGTCGCAGCCGCGTCTTCGGCTGACGCCTGTCCGCTAGCCGGTCGCTATAATGTTGAGGGGACCAATGTCGGCGGCCAAGGCCGGTACAAAGGCGAGGCGGTCATCAGTGCCAACGGTGAAAAATGTGTTGTCAATTGGCTTCCGCCCAATACAAGCGCCGGTGAAGGGACTTTCGACGGTGAGACGTTGACAGTGAGATTTTCCGGCGCGGGTGCACGGGGTACCGTCGTTTACACCCTTCAGACCGATGGAAGCCTCGATGGCCGCTGGTGGCTTGATCAAGATGAAGGCCGCGTAGGGCGGGAACGCCTAACGCCGATGGGCAAGTCGTCGGGTGCGGGCGGCCCGACGGGACCAGCAGCCGCGGAAGGCCAAGTGTTGGGCGGCGGTCAGACCCTCGTCGTGCAAATGTCGGGGATCGACGATATCGGTCTTGCCGGTGTCGCGAGCGAGCGCCGTAGCTTTCGCATTTTAGGCGGAGCTGAATGGTCGGCTCAGAACCAGAACGCGTCGGCCCGTATCGACCTCACGTCGCAGTTGGACCCGGGGCGCAACGTCTTGGTGCTGCTTCTTCACGACAAACGGTTCGTCTTTGGCGGCAAATGGGCCTATCGGTTTGCGCTGAAGGCTGACGGTGAAACGATCTGGTCTGACCGGAACGCCGGGTCAACGCGCGGTGCCGGCATTCGCTATTGGGCCGCCTTTGAAATCACACGCGATGCATCCGGCAGATTGTCGGTCTCAACTGCCAGTTCGGCGACCTTGGCCGGCCTGAACCCGACGATCGACGATCTCAACGCCCGCTTGATCGCGAACTTTGGCGAGGAAACATCGGTGATGGGTGCGCTCGCGGGCGCTTTGGTCGAGGGCATGGCCGTCGACATGTTGGGCGGCGGTGGAACGAGTCCTCAGCAGCGCTGCCCCAACACCGTCTGGTGGGAATGCTACTGAGTCAGGAAGCCGTCAGGATGTGACTCTCAAACGGCTGATTTCGTTTCATACATCACCTGTCCAGAGATACGTCTTCCAAGGCGCAATACCTAATGAACGCCCTTAAGCCCTCGCGAAGGGCTGGTCAGTGACGTCCGCCCCAGGCCATAGGCCATGTTGCCATTGGCGTCGCAAGAGAAGCTGGGGTTCAGGATGCCGTTGAAGGTGCCCGCGATCGAGAGCACCGCATGCGGCCGCGCCGTGGCGCTCGGCCTCGATCAGAACAGCGTTCGCCTTGAGCATGGCGACCCCGGGAGGAATCGAACCTCCAACCTGCAGCTTAGAAGTCGGTGCGTTGTATCCCTTTCCAGCCCCTGCGTCCACCCTAAACAGTAGCTTTTTCAGTCATTTGTAGCTATCTTCCCCCTAGGCTGCCCTAACCCGCCCGAACCGCCCCCGGTTCGTTCACGGTTCGCAGGCAGGTCGCCACACGGTTCGCAGAGGGAAAGCGAGATGCCAGAGAGACTGACGGAGGCGCGGGTGAAGGCCCTCGCGTATGAGGGGAAGCCCGCCGTGGTGCGGGATGCGAAGGTGACGGGGCTCCTCGTTGCGGTGAACAAGACGGGGAAATCCTACAAGGTGCAGCGCGACCTCTGGCAGGGCCAGCGCGGGCGCAAGGTGCTGGTCAAGACCGTCCGCCACACCCTGGGCGGCACCGAGGAGATGACGCTTGACGATGCCCGCAGCCGGGCGCTCGCGGTGCTGGACCAGATCAAGCGCGGGATTGACCCGAACGCCCCGCCGCCTGACCCCTCGGCAGACGCGGGCGCATGGACGGTGCGGCGGATGTTCGAGGAGTACGGGGCCGACATGCGCGCCCGGGGCTGTGTCGAGAGGTCCGTGCTCGACATGATGGAGAGGCTGGACAGGTACCTGCCCAAGTGGGGCGACACGCCCATAACGGACGTGAAGCGGAGCGCCGCCCGCGACGAACACCGGCGGATCACCGACAAGCACGGGGCCACGACCGCGAACAAGGTGATGCGCGACTTCCGCGCCGCCTACAACTTCGCGCTCAAGGTGGTTGACGACCCGGATGCGCTGCCCGGAAACCCGGTGGCGGCGGTCACTTTCAACAAGGAGCGGGCCAGCAACCGCGTCATCATGCCTGACGACCTCGCGGACTGGTGGCGGCGGGTGCAGGCCCTGCCCAACCCGCTGCGCCGCGACATGCACAAGCTCGGGCTCCTCTCCGGCCTGCGCCCGGGGACGCTGGTGGCGCTGCGCCGCGACTGGGTGCGGCTGGGCGACGGAGCAATCTCCATCCCCCGGATGAAGTCGGGCCGGTCCTTCGACCTGCCCCTGTCTGGGCACATGGCAGACCTCGTGCGGCGGGCCATGGCGGCGGGTGACGTGCTGTTCCCGGGTGCGCCTTGGCTGTTCCCCTCCCGGTCCAGCAAGACGGGCGAGGTGATCGCCACGCAGGTCTGGAAGGAGAAGGCCCTGCCCAGCGAGACAGGCCACATCCTCCGCCACACCTACAGGACCATCGCCCAGCGGGCGGGCATCGACCGGGTGAACGCCCGGCTGCTACTGGACCACACGGTGCCGGGGATTGACGGGGTGTACATCCACGAGCGCGCCCTGTTCGACACGCTGCTTGCCGAACAGGAGCGGATGACGGCGGCAATCCTCGCCCTTCTGGATCCAACAACAGATCGCAGCACCGAGGGGGAAGTTTAGGGTTTACTGCCCGCCAAGGCCCGCGATACCATCGCCGCAGACTATGGAACCGTGTCGGCTGCCCGGGAGCGCCGCGCACGGGGAGCGCCCCGCAACAGCGAGGGGCGCGGGCCAACCGGGAAGCGGGCCTGTCACCGAACCGACCGCCGCCGCAGGCGGTCCTTTGGTGACACCAGATGACAGACCACAACATTGACGTTGCGGCGATTGCCGATGCCGTCGCAGCCCAGGTCCTCGCCGCACTGGCGGCAGGCAAGCTCCCCGTCGCGCCCGAGTACCTGACCGCCGAACAGGTGGCCCAGATGACGGGCTTCTCCACCAAGGCCCTTGAGGCGTACCGCGCCAAGCGCCTTGGCCCGCCCTTCCTGAAGGTCGGCCACAGTGTCCGCTACCGCGCCGCAGACGTGCGCGCTTGGGTTGAAGCTGGCGGGGTGGCGGAATGAGCAGGGCCGAAAAGGAAAGCGCCCCCCGCCGGGAGACAGGGGGCGCTCGTGGGGACCTTGAAGGAGATCGCCGTCAGCTTGGCCACGGGGAGAAGGTACCCGAAACCGGGGACGGGCGCGACCATGAACACTTGTTGTCTGCCCTGCGGATGCTGCACCCGGAAGGGCCTTGGCACGTCTGCGCCAAGGTGCCGGGCGGCTTCCGGGGCGCGGCCCACCGCGACCTTGACGACGCGGCGGACTGGGCGATGGCCCAGAACCGCAGCCACGACACCTATGTGTCCATCGCCGCGCTGCGCCCGGGCTTCGCAGGCGACAAGGCCAAGAAGCCAGACGTTGCCGCCGTGTCGTGGCTCTGGGTGGACGTTGACCCGAGGGCGGGCGAGGACGTGGCGCGCGAGCGGGCGCGCATCCTCGGGATGCTGACCGACCGCCTGCCCAAGGGCGTCCCGCCGCCTTCTGCCGTGGTGGACAGCGGGCGCGGCTTCTGGGGCCTGTGGCGGCTGGCCGAGCCCGTGGTGATGCCCGACCCGGGCTCGCCCGACTGGGACGCGGCCCGGGCAGCGGTGGAGGACCGGAACCGGGGGCTTGAGCTCGCCTTCGGGGCCGATGCCTGCCACAACTTTGAGCGGGTGATGCGCCTGCCCGGGACGGTGAACCGCAAGCCCGGGGCCGGGCCTGCCCGGATCGTGGCCCACACGGGCGCGGCCTTTGCGCTGGGCGACTTCCCCGCCGTGCCGGACCCGAAGGGCGCGACTGCCGAGAGGCCCGCCGCCGTGCCGGTGGCCGGGGTGGACGTGGCGGCGCTGCCCGTCCCGGATGCGCTGCGCGCCCTGATCGTGAACGGTTGCGACCCTGACGAGCCTCACCGCTGGCCCAGCCGGAGCGAGGCCCTGTTCCATGCCGTCTGCGGGATGGTGAGGGCCGGGTGCGATGATGGCGTTATCCTGGGCGTGATCCTTGACCCCGACCTCGGCATCTCGGGCCATGTGCTGGCCCAGAAGCGGCCCGAGGCATACGCCCAGCGGCAGGTTGCCCGGGCGCGGGCGGAGGCTGACGACGCCTTCGACTGCGACAAGGAGGGGCGGCCCCTAGCCACGTCGCAGCGCAACATCCGCGTTGCGGTCAGGCGGCTGGGGGTGACGCTGCGCCACGACCTCTTTGCCGGGCGCGACATGGTGGAGGGTCTGGACGGCTTCGGCCCGGCGCTGGACGACCCGACCATTAACCGCCTGTGGCTGATGGTTGACGAGCGGTTCCAGTTCCGCCCGTCCCGCGACTTCTTCCTGACCGTGGTGGCGGACGCGGCCCGGCTGAACGCCTACCACCCGGTGGCGGAGTACCTTGCCGCCCTGCGCTGGGATGGGGTGCCACGGATCGGGCGCTGGCTTGCGGCCTATGGTGGTGCCGAGGACACCCCCTACACCCGGGCCGTGGGCGAGCTTGTCCTTGTCGCCGCCGTGCGGCGGGTGCGCAGGCCGGGGGTCAAGTTCGATGAGATGCTGGTGCTTGAGTCGCCGCAGGGCACCAACAAGTCCACGGCGCTGAAGCTGCTGGCGACCCGGGATGCGTGGTTCACCGACGACCTGCCCCTGAACGCTGAGACCAAGCGCGTGATCGAGGCCCTGTCTGGCAAGTGGATCGTGGAGGCAGGCGAGTTGAAGGGGCTGAAGAAGGGCGGGGCCGACCACCTGAAGGGCTTCCTGTCCCGGACCCACGACAAGGCCCGGCTCGCCTATGACCGGCTGGAGCGCGAGGTGCCGCGCCAGTGCATCATCATCGGCACGACCAATGACAGCCGGTACCTGCGCGACACGACCGGCAACCGCCGGTTCTGGCCGGTGACCGTGTCGGGATTTGACCTTGATGCCATCCGCCGCGACCGTGACCAGCTCTGGGCCGAGGCGGCGGCGCGCGAGGCCGAGGGCGCGGCGATCCGGCTGGACCCGGCGCTGTGGGCCGATGCTGCGGCGGAACAGGACGCCCGGCGGGTGGAGGACCCGTACTTTGAAACCCTTCTGGGCGCGCTGGGCGAGGCCGGGGACGGGAAGCTGCGGGCTGAAGATGCGTGGCGGATCGTCGGCAGGCCGCGCGGGATGCGGACGCAGGACGACAACGAGCGGCTGGGCGATGCCATGCGGCGGCTGGGCTTTGAACGGAAGCAGCGCCGTTTCGGGCTGCCCCATCCCGAGTGGTGCTATGTGCGTGGCGACAAGTATGGGCCGCGCCTCGTGCCCGAGTTCGGGCCGGATGGCGAGCTTCTGGGCGTCCATGCCGAGGGAGACACTGTGCGCGACCCGTTCTGAGGGGGGACGTTACGGTGGGAGAAGTCAGTTACGTCTAAGCCTCTGGGGCCGTGGGGGAATTGCCCATCGTAACCGCCGTTGCGCCCCGTAACGCCAGCCGCCCTAGACCCCCTCCGGCCCGCCCCGCGATGCCCAAGGGGTGGGCCTTCCTCCGGCCTTCCCGTCCCCTTTGTCCCCTAAGGGGGTTACGGGGGGTTACGGTGAATAAGGGATGGCCGGGACTGGATTTAGGCGAACCCCCGGGGCGGTACGCCGGGAGGTACGGCAGGGGGTACGGCAGGGGGTACGGCGGCGCTGGCGTTCTGGATGCTGTCCTTGGGCAGGGGGCCATCGCCCCGCGCGCTCTGTCGCCCGTTAAAGGGATGGCCAGTTCCGGGGGCCACCCCGGAAGGGTCCCGCCGGGCCACAGGGCCTAAGCCCCACATCCGCTGGGCCGGGGGTTACCAGCCCGAGGCCACCCCCGGGCCGGTCCCTTCTGGGGTGCTTTTCGCTTTACTTGCAGCCAATGTTCACGGTACGTTCCGGTCATGGATGCAACCTTTGGTTGTAAGCTGCCAACCCGAGAAATGGAGCACGATGATGGAAAACCTGACCACCGCCCAACTCAAGGAACAGGCCCACGAGGCCATCCGCACCGGGGACCGCAAGAAGGTCGCCACCCTGACTGGCGAGATCAACAGCCGCATCGCGGCGAAGGGCGGCAAGCCGGTCAAGGCCCTGACCAAAGACCCCGCCAAGCTCGCGGCCCTCAAGGCAGACCGCGCCCGGATCAAGCAGGACGCACCCGAGGTCGCGCCCCAGCCCGTCGCCCAGCCCGCGCCCGCTGCCCAGCCGAAGGCCAAGGCCCGCAAGCCCCGGGGCATCAACATCGCCCCGAAGAAGGAGGCCCGGGCCTGCCGCGCTGGGACCAAGCAGGCGACCTTGGTTGACCTGCTGTCGCGGGCCGGTGGCGCGTCCATGGCCGAGCTTCGGGAGGCGCTCCGCCCGTGGAAGGATGTCACCATCAAGTCGGGCCTGTCGTGGGACATGAACCACCAGAAGGGCTACGGCATCCGCACCACCTTTGAGAACGGGTACCAGCGTTGGCTCGCCACCGACTACGCCGGGATGGGCACCTTCCGGGGCGACAGCCACCCCGACGACAACACCGAGGAGCAGAAGGCCGCGCTCTTGGCCGACAACCTCGCCAACGGGTACGACCCCGAGGAGGTCTTTGCCGTCTATCACCTCGTGCTGCCCGCCGGGCTCAAGGCCCCGGTCCCCCACACCGGCGGCGGGGTGGCGGAATGACCATCACCGTCTATGAGCGCAACATCTTCACGGGCCGGGTGACAGAACACCCGGCCACCGGCCAGCCCCCGGCGGACCTCCGGGACGGCCAGTGCATCCGGGTGGCCTACACCTCGCGCGGGCGCGACTTCTGCCACTGGGTCCCCGTCGCGGCGGACCCGGCCCGCCCGTCCAGCTACCTGACCGGCGGCGGCCAGCACGTCCAGATTTGGGCGGGGGTGACGCCATGACCCGCCGCGCCGCGATCTATGCCCGGGTCAGCACCGGGGAACAGACGCCGGAGAACCAGCTTCTCCGGCTGCGGGACGTGGCCGCCCGGGCAGGCTGGACCATAGTCCACGAGTACGTTGAGACGGCATCCGGGGCCAGCCCCTCGCGGCCCGAGATGGACAGGCTGATGCGGGACGCGGCCCGCCGCCGGTTCGATGTGCTGCTGGCGTGGGACGTGTCGCGCCTCGGGCGCAGCCTGACCCAGCTTGTCGGCCTGTTTGAGGCCCTGCGCACCCTCGGGGTGGACCTGATCCTTGAACAGCAGGGCGTGGACACGTCCACCCCGGCGGGCCGCGCCCTCTTGGGCATGGCGGCGGTGTTTGCCGAGTTTGAACGGGCGATGATCGTGGAGCGCACCAAGGCCGGGATGGAGCGGGCGCGGGCGCGCGGCGCACAGATCGGGCGGGCACCCGCCGGTGACGGCATCATCGCCGCAATCCGCGCGCTGCGGGCGCAGGGCCTCGGCATGGACCGCATCGCCCGCGAGCTTCGCTGCGGCAAGGGCCTCTCGCAGCGCGTCTGCACCGAGTTCGACAGGGAGCAAGCCGATGCCGACCAAGAAGCCTGACCTTCCCGCCCGCCTCGTCAGCCCTGGCCCCGGCGGGCAGGGGGCCGCGAAGTGGGTTGTCACCGAAACGGGCATCAAGGCGGTGGAGGACCTGACCGCCCGGGGCGTGACGCTGACCAGCATCGCCCGCGTCCTCGGGATGGACACGGCCACCCTCCGGCTTGTCCGCGCCCGCCAGCCCGAGGTGGAGGAGGCTTACCAGCGCGGCTTGGCCCGCGAGCAGGAGGCGCTTGTCGGCAACCTCCGCCGCGCCGCCGATGAGGGCAACATCGTCGCCAACATCTTCCTTTTGAAGGCCCGCCACCAGTACCGCGAGGGCGAGCCCATGGAGGTGAACGTGAACGTCAAGACCGGCGGTGTGCTTGTCGTCCCCGAGCGTGAGTCCGTGCAGGACTACATCGAGCGCCTGCGCCGCGAGGGCGAGGTTGAGGGGCCGGGCGACATGATCGACGTTACCCCCACACGCCCCGACGAACACCTGACCCGCACCCACCTCGCCCCGGCCAAGGTCACGCGGGGCGACTGACCCCGCAACCGCTCGCTTAGGGGGTCATCCCGTGACCCGCCGCCGCGCCTGTCCCCGCTGGGCTTTCGCCCGTGGCCCGCGCTGCACCCTTCCGGGGTGGCCCGCAACCCACTGACACAGCAATGAAAACCGCTCTGCCCGGCCCACCCGGCGGGGTATCCTCCGGCCATTGGCGCGCAACCCGCTGCGCCCCCCGCAACAAGAGGAGTTGCCCATGGCCGACCCGGCGCACGACCAGACCCCCGACCCAATCACCAAGGGAAAGCTCCTCGGCAGTGCCGAGCTTGTGAGCCTTGCCGACTTCGCCGCCAAGCGGGCGGAGAAGCTGGGCAAGACCATCGACACGCTGACGGCGGGGATTGAGGCCCGGGCCGCAGAGGTCGCGGGCAGCCTTGCCAGCGCGGGCTTCGATGCCCGGGCGCAAGCCGATGCCGCCGCCAAGGCCAGGGCGAAGGCCCGGGTGGAGGTGGTCGCCAACTCCTCCGAAGTCCGCTGGGCAGAGATCAAGCAGCTTGTCGCGGCGGCGGAGGGTCTGGCCCTGACCGAGGCCCTGTATGCCAGCCCGCAGGCCGTGCTGACCCGCGCCGGTCTGGGCACCCCCGAGCGCACCGACTTCATGAAGCAGGTCGCGGGCGCGGGGCCTGCCGAGATGCGCCAGCTTGCCGCGCTGGCCGTCGCCACCAAGAACACCGTCCTCGGGGCCGCGCTCCAGTCCGTCAACGACCGGCTGCCCCGCCGTGACCGGGCCATCTCCTCCGCCGAGCTTGCCGAGGCGCTGGTGGGCGAGGAGACGCGGGCCGTCCAGTCGGCCATCGCCGCGATCAAGACCGCCGCCCAGCGGGCCATCAACGCCAACCGCGAGTTTGAGGCCGGGCGCGTCCGCCCGGTGGAACGGGTCAAGCTCGCCCTGAACAGCAAGGAGTGACCCCATGCCCCTCTACCTCATCAGCCGCCCCCGCACCCCCGAGGGCGAGGCGCTGCGCAACCACGCGGGCTTGAACGCCGCCCTCGTCAGCGCCGCGTCCCCCGCCGCCGCCATCACCGCCGCGAATGCGCTGGCCGCTGCCCGGGGCGTCAACGCCGCCTTCTCCACCGGCTGGACCGTCACCGACATTGCCACCACCCCGGGCGGGCTGCACCGTGACACCCTGTTCGATGGTGACGCCATCACCATCCGGGGCGTGGACCGTGGGGGCAGCCCCGCATGACGCTGGCCGAGCTTGACGCCGCCCTTGTCGCGGGCATCCCCGCTGTCTTCGGGGACCGGATGAACCTTGCGCACGATGCCGTCCTGCGGTTTGCGGCCGAGTGCGAGCCCGACCGCTGGCCGACCGTGCCGACCATCCTGCGGTTTGCCGAGTGCTATGGCGTCTGCGCCCGCGAGCTTGCGGCGCTGTGTGGCATCGTGTCGTACCGCCTCAGCCCGAGGGGCCGGGTGGTCTGGTGCGATGCCTACCGCTTCCCCGAGGTGGTGCGCCGCACGTCCCCGGAGAAGCTCCCGCGCCGGGTGCTGTCCGCCTATGGCTGTTACGTCGCCGCCGCGACCCTTGCGGCCCGCGACCGCGCAAGCCTGCACTGAACCCCCGCCGGGGGTCCCGAACCGCCCGTCCTCCGGCGGGGAGGGCTGCCCGGCGCGGGCGATCCGCGCCGGGCTTCCGGCATTCAGAACGGCACCCGTTCCCCGAAGTCGCGCAGGGGCGGGAAGGCCGGGCCGGTCAGGTCATCGGGGTCAACGATGAAGTACCGGCCATGCCGGCCCTCGCGCGCCTCGCCCATGGGCACCTGATCCATGGGCATCACCACGTCCAGCCGCCCGCGCTCGTTGGTCAGGCGGATGAAGTGGGCACCGGGCATCCCGTCCAGCCATTCGATGGCCGAGGCGCTGATGGCGCACCCGCCGCGCTCAAGGTAGCTGCGGACCCAGAGGCAGATGGATCCAGCACCATCCTGATAGGCGATGTGGCGGCTACCGCCCGGGCGGCGGTTGAAGACACGCGCAGTCGCGCGGTCAAAGCTGACAGCTTCCATTTCTGTATCCTTGATGATGGGGGAAATCGCCGCCCGGCACCGCGCCGGGCGGCGGCGGGGGTCAGGCGGCGCGGATTGCGACCCACCAGCCCTTGTGATCCACGACAAGGCGGAGAGCCGGGTCAGCCTTCATCGCGCCGTTCACCGTCATCATGGCGCGATAGACGACCGTGGTCGCGCCGTTGATTTCACGGGTCGCGTATCCGCCACCCCAATCGACACTGATCCCGCGTCCATCATCGTCACGGGTGATCAGGCAGAAGTCGGGCCGGAACGCCCGGCGCGCGCCATTCAGCACGGCAAGCGCATCATCCAAGTTTTCAACATTCGTGTAGGCCATTGAGCGCCCCTTTCAGGGATAGGGCACTGGCGTCCGGGGGGCTCCGCCCGACCGACAGACACCAGCACCGGGTTTCGGTGTTTTTGGTGAATCTGCGTCGGGCCATCTGGCGTGCTGCACTGGGCAGGCCGCTCAAGGTTTCCGGTCCTGCCCCCGGGCCGTGCACCGGGCTGTGGCGTGGCCCGAGGTCGGGCGCTCCTATCACAGGACAGCCCAATGATGGCACCACCCCGCCGCGAGTCAACAGCTAAGAAACCCTCTGATGATGCGCAGCCAAGCCATTGATGTGGCGTGACTTTTCGATGGCTGGCCGGGGATAAGTCCTAGACGGGCTGTGGACCGGGGAGTTATCCCCGGGGGAGGTTGTGAACAGAACGTGAACAAGCTCCGCCATGAACATTGTGCCCATCTTCCGGTCCCGCCGGGCCGAAGCCGCCGCCCGCTGGGCCGTGTCGTCTGTGCCCGCCCACCTGTCCGCCCGGGGGCTGGCCGTCCCCCTCTGGGCCGCGCTGTTGCTCCCGCTGGCCGCGCTGCTGCCGCTCCTCTCTCCCTGGGCCTCGCTCCTGCTCGCCCCCGCCTTCGCGCTCGCGGCTGGGCTCCGGCTGGCCGCGCTGGGCAACCTGTTCCTCCGGCCCGCGCCGCCCGCGCCGCCGCTGGCCGGTTCAGACCTGCCGACCGCCACTGTGCTTGTCCCGCTGTTCCGGGAGGCCAGCATCTTCCCCGACCTCGCGGCGGCGCTCGCCCGGCTGGACTACCCGGCGCACCTGCTTGAGGTCATCATCCTGTTGGAGGAGGGGGACGCAGCGACCATCGCCGCCGCCCGGTCCACCGCGCCCGCGCACTGGCGCATCGTCGTGGTGCCGCCCGGCAGGCCGCAGACCAAGCCCCGGGCCTGCAATGTCGGGCTCGCGCTCGCCTCGGGCGAGCTTGTCGTGGTGTTCGATGGCGAGGACCGGCCCGACCCCGGGCAGGCCCGCCTTGCCGCCGCCGCGCTTGCCGCAGACCCCCGCCTTGCCGTGGTGCAGGCGCGGCTTGGGTGCGACCACGCGGGGCCGGGCTCCCCCATCGTTGCCCGGCTCTGGGCGCTTGAGTATGCGGCCCTGTTCGGGGCCATCCTCCCGCTGCTGTCGCGCCTCGGGCTGCCCTTCCTCTTGGGCGGGACCTCCAACTGGTTCCGCGCGTCAGCCCTGCGCGCCGCCGGGGGCTGGGATGCGCACAACGTGACCGAGGACGCGGACCTTGGGGTGCGGCTCGCACGGATGGGCTGGACCTCGCGCGCCATAGCCAGCACGACATGGGAGGAGGCCCCGGTGCGGGTGGGGGCTTGGCTGCGCCAGCGGGCGCGATGGTTCAAGGGCTTCGCAGTCACCGCCATCGTCCACGCGAGGGAACCCCGGCGGACCATGCGGGAGCTTGGTGCGCCGGGGTTCATAGCCCTGCTGGCGCAGCTTCCCGTGGCGCTGCTGTGTGCGGCGGCTCACCCCCTCGGGCTGATCGTCGGGGAGGTGGGGGACCCCTCCGGCCCGCTCGCGGCGCTGCTCCTGCTGGGCTACTGCGCCGCCGTCGCGCTCCATGCCGCCGCTGCCCCCCGGGCTGGGCTGCCCGTGTGGCTGGCGCTCCTGCTGCCGTTCTACTGGCTCCTGCACTGGGCCGCGCTCCTGCTGGCCCTGTCCGACCTCGCCCGCGACCCCGCCCACTGGCGCAAGACGGAACACGGGGCAGCCTGCCGACACCCTTTCTCCGCTGGCGCTTCCACACCCCGAATGCTAGAAACTGAGTCACGAGGACCACAACAATTATGAACAAACACACGCCCGAGCCCCAACCCCTTGCGTTTGACTTCCGCCACCAGACGGTGGGCCGGTCCCTCCTCGTGCATGCCGACTGCTTCGACTGGCTGAACCTCCTCCCGGACAACTCCATTGATGCCGTGGTCACGGACCCGCCCTATGGGGTGAAGGAGTATGAGGTGAAGGAGATTGAGCGGATGCACAACGGCGGCTCCGGCATATGGCGGCTGCCCCCGGCCTTTGACGGCAACGTGCGCGCCCCGCTGCCCCGGTTCACCGCCCTAGAGCCCAAGGAGCGGGAGACGCTGCAACGCTTCTTCCGTGAGTGGGCGGGCTTCCTCCTGCCAAAGCTCAAGCCCGGCGCGCATGTGTTCGTCGCCTGCAACTCCTTCATGTCACAGTTGGTGTTCTCCTCGCTGATAGAGGGCGGGCTTGAGTTCCGCACCGAGGTCATCCGCATGGTCCAGACGCTGCGCGGCGGGGACCGGCCCAAGCTCGGGGAACAGGAGTTCCCGGACGTGTGTTCGCTGCCCCGGGGCGGGTATGAGCCTTGGGGGCTGTTCCGCAAGCCGATGCCCAAGAAGATGACCGTGCGGGAGTGCCTGCGCGAGTTCGGGACAGGGGGCCTGCGCCGCCGCACCGATGACAAGCCGTTCTTTGACGTGATCCCGAGCGAGCGGACGCCCCGGCGCGAGCGCGACATTGCCGACCACCCGAGCCTCAAGCCTCAATCGCTGATGCGCCAGCTTGTCTGGGCGTCCCTCCCCTTGGGCGAGGGCATCGTGGTTGACCCTTTCATGGGCTCCGGCTCCACCATCGCGGCAGCGGAGGCCGTGGGCTACAGGTCTGTGGGCGTTGAGCGGTATGCCGACTACTTCGACCTTGCCACCCGGGCCGTGCCTCAGCTCCGGGTGCTCGCCACGAACGGGCGCACAACCGCGCTGCCCCCGAGCGAGGGGCAGGCGGAGCTAGAGCTTTAGGCCCGGGGCCTTGTAAATCCAGTTGCCCACCATCTTGTCGTACCCGGTGCGGTTCACCCCGGCAGTGATCGTGCGGCGGCTGGTCTCTGACCGCCCGGAGAACGTCCAGTCAGCCTGCACGAGCTGCGCACCGAACACCCCGAGGTAGCGGAAGGGGGCCGGGGCAATGTCCTTGGCCGCGTCCGTGGGCCGTCCCGACTCAAAGCAGAACACCATCAGCCAAGCATCCTCGGCATTGTGGCCCTGCCAGCCCCGCAGGTACCGGGAGCCCTTCACCTCAATCCCGTCCGTGTGGTGCTGGACGGTGTCATTCGGGAATTGCCCCTTGGGCACCATGTCCGGGTGGCCGTTGTGGTACCCGTTCTTGGCGAGCGTGGGACAGTGTTTCGGGATGGTGGAGGTCATAAACTCGCCAACGATGGAGGAGAAGTTGGCGGGCATCAGCATGGTTTCGAGGCGCTCAATCTTGCGCCCGTTGAGCTGCTGATTGATGAACCCAATGAAGTCGATGAATTCATTCATCGCCGCACAGATGTGCTCAATGGTCAGCCCGTAGGGTATCTGCGCCTGCGGGTTGAAGTTCTCAATGCGCACCGGCTCGGGGTGGCAGGCGCGGAGTTCGGGAGAATCAATGTCTAGTGCTTTGTCCATGGTGGAACACTAAGGGGAGCGGCCCCGCTTTGTCCATGCGGATTGGCGACCAAGCCTTTGACCTCGCTCCCATTCGTCCCGGCCCGCTATCCTCGGGCAATGCAGGCTGTCATCTACATCTTCCGGTGCCCAAGGGGGCGGGCCTATGTCGGGCGGCGGACTGTGCCACCCGGGGCGCTCGCCTGCTGGCCGGGCCGGGGAGAGGGGCCGCTGCCAGACGGCTACACAGGCTCAGGAAAGGCGTGGCGGGCGGTGGCCCGGAAGCACAGGGACGCCCTTGTGTGGCGCATCCTCGCCCGTGTGGACGGGGAGCGCGTGGACGCTGACGCGGCGGAACAGCGCGCCGTGCGCCTCGCCCGCGCTGTCTTTGGGCGGGGGTGCCTGAACCTCCGGGACGGCGGACAGGGCATGAGCCGGGGGAACGCGCGGGCGCTGTGGGCGGACTCGGACTGGGCAGAGCGGACAAGCACCGCCATACGCGAGGCGTTCTTGCGTCCCGAGGTCCGGGCGAAGGTCGCGGCTGCCTCCAACCGGCCCGAGGTGCGAGAGCGCCGGGCCGCGACCAGCAAAGCCCTTGCCCAAACAGCGGAGCGCCGGGAACAGCTTGCCCGGGCGACTGAGGCGAGCCTGACGCCCGAGGCTCGGGCAAAGCGGAACACAGGCCAATCGCCCGAGGCCCGTGTGAAGCGCCGGGCATCGCTGAGGGCGGTTGCCGCCACGCCGGAGGGTGCGGAGGTTCTGGCCCGGGCGGTGGCTGCCAGCATGTCTCCCGAGGTTCAGGCCCGGCGGGCGCACACCCGGAGAATCAACGACAGTTGGCGGCGCTACGCCGCTGACCACCCGGAAGTCTTTGATTAGAAATGGGAAATGGTGACCCCGGTGTGACTCGAACACACAACATCCAGTTTAGAAGACTGGCGCTCTATCCGGTTGAGCTACGGGGCCTTGGCAATCCTCAGCAGTTTCGATAACGGTTCGGAAAACGGTTCGCAAGTCTTTGCCGTTTACCTAGCCAGTTGTTTCCGTTCGTCTTTCTGTCTCCAGACCCGCCGCTTAGAAGGCTGTTGCTCTATCCGTTGAGCTACGGGGCCGGCCGGTACCGCAAGAAGCGGCCTCAATGGGTCCAAAGACCCTTCCGGTTGAACTTGAAGTTGTCGCCATAAGCCTTTGGCATCGGCCTGCGGCTATGAGGCTCGAACACCTGATAGGGGATCCCGTTTCGCTCCGCATAGGCGACCGCCTCTTCCCGCGTATCGAAAAAGAGCCGCACCTGGCTTGCGAGCATGTCGCCCGAGGAGGTCCAGCCCATCATGGGCTCGACGACGCGCGCCTGTTCCGGCTCGAACTCCAAGAGCCAGTCCCGGCTCCGCGCCTCACCCGACTGCATCGCCGTCTTTGCCGGTTTGTAGATCCGCGCCAGCATGCCCGTCCTCTCCATCTGCCGATCCATTTGCCATCAGGAAAACCGCGTCCCGGAATTGGTCGGGGCGGCGTGATTCGAACACGCGACCCTCTGCTCCCAAAGCAGATGCGCTACCAGGCTGCGCTACGCCCCGGCCACCCTGACGGCTGAAGACTCATCAGATACACGCAAATGCCTCGCGACGACAAGGCAGCGAGGGCCGGCGGTCTATTCCGCAAGGGTCCCGAAGGCCCGGTGGAGGATTTTATCCCCGCGGCGGATGCCAAGCCGCGCGGCCGTCCCGCCGTTCAACTCCAGCACCGCAATCACCGGCACGCCGGGCGACACCGTCTCAACCTGAAGCGGCTGCACGTTCTCGGCGACCGCCAGAATGCGCCCGTCCTCGCCGATGAAGATCATGTCGAGCGGGATATAGGTGTCCTTCATCCAGAACGCGACCTCACTCGGCTGCTCGAACAGGAACAGCATGCCGGCATCCTCGGCCATTGACCGGCGATACATGAGGCCCTGAGCCCGCTCCCTTGCCTCATCCGCGATTTCGACTGAAAAACGATGCGCAACACCCTGCCCTTCGATGATGAGGGGCTCCATCTCCGCCTGCGCCGCCTCTTCAGCGCTGCACGCCGCCGTCGTGAGAACGAGAAAGGCAGGTAGGAGATGAAATCCAGCCGCCATCAAAGCCAGAGAGGGCAGCATGGCGGGCGAAAACCAGGAAGGTGCGCGACCGGCAACCGGCAATGACTGACGGCGCCTGGCATGAGGCGCGGCGGATAGCTTGAAGAAGGTTTGGGAAACGGAAGTCGTACGCATGATACGACGATAACTTAGCGGATCTTTCCGCAAGGTTGAGCGCGGAAGAATCAGCCCCGTCCCGCAAGGCGGGCGGCCTTAACAAAGGCGCCGCGCCAGGGCCGACGCCGCCGATCCCCCGTTAATTATCCCCGCCGCTCATGGGGGAGAGGACGACGATTTCGGAGGCAAGGAGCCCCTTATCGCCCGGGCCAAAGCAAACCTGTACCTTCTGGCCCGGTTGCAGCTCACGAATACCGCAGCGGCGGAGCGTTTCCATGTGGACAAAGATGTCCTCGCTGTCATCGCCGAGCGTGACAAAGCCAAATCCCTTGGCGCGGTTGAACCACTTGACCGTGCCCAGCTGCCGCGCCGTGTGCTGGCCCGCGATTGCGGCCCGTTCCGCGCGCTGCGAGCTGCGCCGCGCAATACTGGGGACGAGAATGGCCGTCGAATTGTCGAGCTCCAGAAGCCGGAGCGCTTGCATGCCCTTGGGGCGCCGGACCGCCTCGCAAACGACGCGCGCGCCTTCCTGCACGGTGCGATGACCAGACTGGCGCAGGCACGTCTGATGCAGCAATATATCGCCCGAACCATCGGCCGCCGTGATGAAGCCATAGCCTTTGACGGCATCGAACCACTTCACCACGCCTTGGATACGGGCAACGGAACTTTGGTCGTCGTTTGAATCCGACTCGTTTTGATAACTCGGCACCGCGTTTCCCCTACTCAGCAGATGAAGTAAGGTTAACACAAAAATGACGGATGGGAAGATCCGATGCACCCCGCCGAAGCGAGAAAAGTATATCCCGCGTCGCTGAACTTTTCGCGCGGCAAAGATACTGAGTACCGTCGCGCTCACCCAAGCAAGAGGCAGTTACAAAATAGCATTGCGCGCGCGACGTGAAATGGTGAGATAGATTATTCGTCGAATCGGATCGGAAACGGCGTCGCGTTTCGCGATATTCCCTTATGTCACGCATTTGAAACCGTGGAACGTCTGGCTCATGACCCGCTCGCAAGGTATGCGTGCACGGGTGCTGTCCTAAGTAGGACCTCGGTGTCCTAACTTGCGCAAAACGAAGCGTGTGCCTCGCCCGCCCAAGAAAATCGCAAGCGCAATTGACCCCCACACGATAAGCGTGAGGATTGCCGCTTCTCGCGACGTGAATAGATCGTTGTCTGGTACCGGCGCCTCCGCGAGATATCCCAGCGCGTCCTTGATCGCGAGGCCCGCAATGACCAAAGCTAGCGCACATCCAGCCCAATAGATGATGTTGCCGAGGCGCTCGAATTGACGGATCGCCCGTAGTCGATTGCAGAGATGATCGAGGTAGCAAACGGGATGCTGGAAACCACTGAGCATCCCCACTAGGGGCGCTAAGTGACTCAACGGACTCGCATTTTCCTGTTTCTTTACTAAACACCTGATTCTGCTACGATTCTTGCCTCGGTTTGCGGGGATGATTCGTTGTGCAAAACACGTCACATGCTGTCATGGCGCAGCGAACAGAAGCGCGCGACAGCGCAGACGATTTCCCAACCCCACCATGGGCAACACGCGCGCTGATCGAGCACGTTCTCACAGCTAGATCGCTGGCACGGAAAACATGCCTTGAACCGGCGTGCGGAGCGGGCCACATGGCACGCCCTCTTTCCGAATACTTTTCTGAGGTCGAGTGTTCGGATGCATTCGACTATGGCGGCGGTCACGTCCGCGATTTTCTGGGCTACCCTTACGCGCTCAATAGCTTCGATTGGGTGATCACCAACCCTCCCTTTCGGCTGGCAGAGCAATTTGCGCTGAGGGCTTTAAGCGTCTCGCGCGAGGGCGTGGCCATCCTTGTGCGAACCGTATTCATCGAAAGCATCGGCCGGTACAACAACCTCTTTAGGGAAATGCCGCCGTCGATCTTCGCTCAATTCACTGAGCGTGTACCTATGGTGAAGGGGCGGCTGGACCGCTCCGCAAGCACGGCAACGGGGTACGCATGGCTCGTGTGGCGAAAGCCGTTTGCGCATGACGATCCAAAGCTTGCCTGGATACCGCCATGCCGAAAGCAATTGGAGCGGGATGGTGACTATACGCCCGCTAAGCCTCGTTCCGATTATAGCAAGCAAGGGCCTCGCTCAGCCGCTCGATAGACTCGGCGACCCCTTCGCTTCCCTTCTCCTGAAGGGTCTTGAGCACACTATCCACCGCGCCTTTGAGGCGTCGCCCCTTCACTCCTGGTGGGCCGGCTGGCGGCAGCTCGACAGCGGGAGCCGCTGATACCCCATAGTCGCCCTTTTTGACCTCAGCAATGCGGCCCTGGTTCACGCCAAACCAAGCTGCAATGTCGTGATCGTTGTCGCCACGAGCGGCCATCCCTAAAACTAGTGATGCCTCTTTATTCGTCAGTGCCATCGGCTTCCATCCCCATGCTCCTTGCTAGGCAGGCTCAATGTTAGCGGATTACTCTGACATCTCCAAAATCGTCATTTGTCCTACTTAGGACAGCACCCGCGCACGCGTGCCCGCCTGTTTGAAACGCTCGAAGTATTGTAAGGGTTTCAATCCTGCGGCTTAGAAAAGCCCAGGGTTTCTATGGGGCGAACACCCTTGGGGCCGGCCGAGCCTACCAAGGCCGGACCTGTGGCCAGCAGTCACAGCGGCAAACTGACAAGAGGAGCAATGGTGATGCAACAGCGGCAAGACGAGGACGGGAGCCGGGACGAAGCGAATGCCGGACTGCCTCAGAGCGCCTGGATAGCATTGCTCGTCGGCCTGACACTCGCAGTAGTCGTTTTTTCGATCTATATTATCTAGCGATCATTGCCTGCTGAGATCTGTAGAGCTCTCACGCTGTTCGCGGATGGATAGTGCAGGCTAGGTGTTTATTCGAAATCCGTTGCGGGAAGCTGGGGCGGAACCGGCCGCGCGCGCGATAACTGCGCTTCTCGCATGGTGATATAGGCGCCCGCAGAGAAAATGACGGCACCGCCGAGGATCGTGAGCACTGCTGGCACCTCGGAAAAAAGAATGAGCCCCAGCATCGCCGACCAGATGATCTTCGAAAAGTCGAGAGGCAACACGGCGGACATTTCGGCCAAACGGAAGGACTGGACATAGGCGAGCTGCCCCACGGTCGCCGTGCAGCCGATGGTGATGAGCCAGACAAGATCCTCGAGCCTGGGAGTAACCCACACAAAGGCCGACAAGAGGGCCGACACCGGCGTCAGAACGAGGCCGAGATAGACCGACTGGCTGACCGAGCTCTCCGTCCTTCCCAGCGCCCGGATCAAGAGAAGTACGGCCGCCCAGGTGAACGAAGCTGCCAGAATGAGCAGCTGGCCGGTGCCGATGCCGGAAAAATTGCTTGCCATCAGATTGGGCCAAAGCGCGATGATCGTGCCGGCAAATCCAGCAAGGAGGGCCAGCGTCCGGCGCAAATGCACCGCTTCACCAAAAAACAAGACGGCGAGCACGGTTGCAAAGATCGGTGAGGTAAACTCGAGCGCATTGGCCTGGACGAGGGGCGTGCTGGCGAGCCCGGCGAAGAACATCAGCATTGAGAGCGTCTGCACAAGGCCGCGCACGATATGCAAACGCGGCCGGTCGGTCTTCAAGACCTTGAGGCCTCCCATCCGCCACACAATGGGGGCAAGGATCACCAGCGAGACGACGCTTCTGAAGAAGACGATTTCAACCGACGGGATCGTCGCCGAAACATGCTTGATGACTGCGTTCCCCACGCTGAAGATGAACGCGGAGAACAGCATGAAAGCCATGCCCTGAATGGCGGGCGGCAGGCGCAAGAATTGATGGTGCGGAGACACAGGGGGCTGACTACACGAAGCGACGCCAGGAACACGATGTTGGATGGCGTGCGTGCTTACCCTAGTTTCATCGCCTGAACGAGGGCACTTCTGAGGAATGTGCCCGATCCCGCGGCACATTTTGTTTCATTTTGCCAATAATGGCGCCGGAGAGTGGCTCGGCATGAGCGATGCAATCTACAAGAAAGAGCTGCTGATGCTCGCGTCCGATACAAGCCACGTCGGCCCGATGCCCGATGCGGATCGGACGCTCGTTCATGACAACATCCGCTGCGGCGATCGTTGCACGCTTCACCTCAAATGGGACTTGGATGGGCGCATTGGCGCACTTTCCTATGAAACGCGGGCCTGCATTCTCGTCCAGGGCTCTGCCGCGCTTCTTGGCAAACGGGCAAAGGGATCAAGCCGGGCCGACATCCTGGCGCTTCGCGACGCGGTCAATACCATGCTGACCCGGGCGACTGCGGTGCAGGAGGGGCCCTGGAAGGCATACGAAGTCTTTGCCTCGGCGGCGGACCAGCCGGCTCGCCACGCCTGCGTTCTCTTGCCGATCGAGGCGGCGCTGCGCGCCTTTGAGGAGGAGAGCGCGGACGAGACCGCGGTGCGAAGGCCGTAACGCGGCCCTCGGCCGCGTGGCGATGCGCAGCGCATGATTGTCTGTTTTCAGAAATCTCTTCTTCGGCAGACCCCACCCCCCGCCCCTCGCCACGAATAGAGGAGGGGTTTTTCATGGCAACCACCTCCCCTTCGGGAGGTCGGAGCGCGTCTCAACGCTTCGGGTGGGGTCTGTCTGCGAAGCATAGATGGCGCGCTTCCGCGGGCCATGACAGTTGAGGGGCACCTTTGGCGAGCCGCGAAGGATGGGCGCCCTACCCCCCGAAATTGGCGGCGCGCTTTTCCATGAATGCGGCGACACCTTCCTGGTGATCGGCGGACACCATGGCGAGCGTCTGGCATGTGCGCTCAAGATCAAGGGCCGCATCAAAACTCTGCGGCAGATTCTGGAACATGCGCTTGGAAAGGGCGATCGCATGGGCCGATTGCAGGGCCATGTCCTGTGCAAGCAAGAGGGCCGCCTCCTGGACGGCGGCGTCCGGCACGACACGATCGGCAAGGCCGATTTCCAGCGCCTCGGCCGCTTGGATGATCCGTCCCGTAAAGACAAGGGATTTGGCGATGCCGATGCCACAGCGCTGCGGCAGCGTGAACGCAATGCCATAATCGGGCGCGAGGCCGAGTTTCACGAAGGGAAAGCCGAACCGGGCTCCCTCGCCCGCGATGATGGTGTCGCATAGCAGGGCAAGCCCCACCCCCGCCCCAACGCAAGGTCCCTCGACCGCCGCGATCACCGGCTTTTCACAGCGATAGACGAGCCGACAGAACTCATGATTGCCGGCCATGCGCGCATCGCCCGTTACCTCGTTGCTCTTGCCCATGGAGCTGACATCGCCGCCCGCGGAGAAGACATGCCCGGCACCGGTGAGGATGATGGCGCGCACGGCACTGTCCCTTGCCGCCAGTTGAAACGCCGCCATCGCCTCGGCGCGCATGGTGGGATCGAACGCATTGCGCTTTTCAGGCTTGTTCAGCACCACGCGCAGGATACCAGGTGCAGGCTGTTCGATCAGCGCGGATTTCGTTTCGGACATGGCGGCACTCCCTTATGGCTTTCGCGCCAGGAAAGCCGCCCGTGGCCCCAAATGCAACATGCCGACGGCCTGTTCCGCCCTACCGCTTCCCGGCCCAACCTCCATCCAACCTGCGCGCTCGCCCAGTTCGAGGCTGGCCGGCTCGCCGCTGAGATTGAAAACGCAGAGCAGCGTTTCATCCCCATGCGCGCGCTCAATGGCAAGCATCTGATCACCCGCCTCGATGACGTCGATCCCGCCAAGACGCAGTGCGAGGGATTCACGCCTGAACCGGACCGCCTCGCGCGCAAACAGGAGCACCGAGTCTTTGTCCCCCTCCTGCTCGTTGACGGCCTGCGCGCCATGTAAGGGGCCGACCGGAAGCCAGGGCGTGCCGCTGGTAAAGCCCGCATGCGCGCGCCTTGAATGCCAGGGCATTGGCGTGCGGCAAGGGTCGCGGCCCTTGAACACGGGGTAATAGAGTGCGCCAAAGGGGTCGCGGATGTGCTCCCGCCCGACAGGCGCATCCGCAAGCCCCAGTTCCTCGCCCTGATAGAGAAGTACAGTACCCTTCAGGCACAGGAGCAGCAGGAGCAATTGCTTGGCGAGGGCATCGTCGCGCCCGCCGGCGCCATAGCGGCTCACGGTGCGCGGAACGTCATGGTTGGAAAAGGTCTGGCACGGCCAGAGATCGGCGAAACTGTTGTAGAGCGCGATCTCCTGCGCCACGAAGCGCGGCGTCAGATCGCGATTATAGAGAAACCCGAACGTGTAGCCTGAATGGACGCCATACCGGTCCCCGACGAAATGGCCAAGCAGGCGCGGCGCTTCTGCGAACTCGGCAAAGACGAACCGATCCTCGAAGCGCTCGCAAACCGCCCGGATGGCATCGAGAATGCGCCGGTGCTCCACCCCCACCTGTCCATCGGCCGGGAAGCCATTGTCGAAAACATGGTCTTGAAGATTGCTCGCATGGCTCCAGTGCCAGTGTGTGCGCTCATCAACTGCAATGGGGGGATTGTCCCGCAGCATCTTGTCATGCAGGAAGCTGTGCGCCACATCGAGGCGAAAGCCATCGACGCCCTTTTTGAGCCAGAAATCGAAAACGCCAAGCACGGCTTC
Organism: Alphaproteobacteria bacterium; assembly: GCA_013389115.1. GTDB lineage: Bacteria > Pseudomonadota > Alphaproteobacteria > Micropepsales > Micropepsaceae > JACADY01. The sequence goes on along the minus strand of JACADY010000025.1, from coordinate 27,194 downwards.
TTCAACCGCAGGATTGTGCAGATTGAGCTTGGGCTGCTCGCGCAGGAATTTGTGGAAATAATATTGGCGCCGCTGCGGCCAATAGGACCAGGCAGGTCCCCCGAAGGCGGCAAGCCAGTTATTGGGGACCGAGCCATCCGCCTTCGGGTCCTGCCATTCATACCAATCGGCCTTGGGTGAGTGCCGCGACTCCCGGCTCTCGATGAACCAGGGATGCTGGTCCGAGGTATGGCTCACAACCTCATCGAGGATGACCTTAAGACCCCGCTGATGCGCCTCATCGAGCAGACGCGCGAAGTCGTCCATCGTCCCAAGCTCGGGCGCGATGCCGAAATAATCCGCCACGTCATAGCCGTAGTCACGATTGGGCGAGGGGTGAATGGGCGAAAGCCAGATCGCATCGACGCCGAGCGATGCGATGTAGTCGAGCTTGGAAATGATGCCCGGTAGATCGCCGATCCCATCCCCATTGGAATCGCAATAGCTGCGCGGATAGATCTGGTAGACAGAGGCACCCCGCCACCACGCACCCATCCCTCGCACCCATTCGTGTTTCTCAAGCAACGTGCGGAAAAGTGGATACCGGTTTTCCGCCAAAACGTTGCGACATTAATAAAAGTAGAGCGGCGTGACGATTCCGATTGACGGCTAGCCGTTCCAATCATTCCAGATCGCGCAGGCTCTTCACGATGCGCGCGACGATACCATATTTCTGCGCGTCTTCCGCCGACATCCAGAAATTGCGCTCGGTGTCTTCCGTGACCTTGCCGAGCGGCTGACCTGTCTCCCGCGCGATGATCTTGTTGAGGCGCTCGCGCATCTTGATGATCTCTTCAGCCTCGATCGTGATGTCGGAGGCCTGGCCGCGCACGCCGCCCATCGGCTGGTGGAGAAGGAAGCGTGTATTCGGCAAGGAGAAGCGATTTTCCTTCCTTGCGCCAAGATAGATATGCGCGCCGGCGCTGGCGACCCAGCCCGTGCCGATGACGATGGCCGGAGAGCGCAGATAGCCCAGCATGTCGTGGATCGTGTCGCCCGATTCGACATGGCCGCCCGGCGAGTTGACGATGACCTTGATCGGCTTGTCGCTGTCGCTGTCGAGCGCAAGGAGCGTCGCGGTCACCCGTTCGGCCATGCGCATCGTCACTTCGCCGAAGATGAGCACGGTACGGGATTTGAAGAGCGCCTGGGGGATGGCCCAAAAGGCGTTTCCATCGCCCTTGTTCTCTTTCTCTTCGCCTTCGTCCAGGCGGGGAAACTCAATCATGGCGGGCTCCTCAACTCGGCAAATCAGTCTATTTTAGATAAGGGCTTTCCAGGGCGACGGCAACGTCACAGCTCTTGGCGAGGCTGAGAGGCAATCCAAACGCGAGGACTGTCAAGACCATGATTGAAACCCGTGTGGCAATTGTTACCGACGCCCTGCATTTTCTGGGCACGCCCGCCCTCCTCGTCCTGCGCCGGCACGGGATGACCGTGATGTGCCAGGATAAGACATTCGTTGAGGAAAAGGCGCGCCTTGCCTTCGAGGCCGAACATGCCGACGCGGTCGCCGCATCGGCTCAGGAACCCGTGGCCCTGGTCAGCGAGACCCTGGAGCGGCTGGGCCGGATCGATCTCATCGTCAGCAACGACGCATTTCCCGCATTGCGCACGCCCATTGCCGAATTGAAGGCCGCGGACCTGCATGCGACCTATGAGGCGCTGGTTTATCGTCCCTTTGCGCTTGCGTCGGCATCCGTGCCGCACATGCGCGATCGCCGCTCGGGCAAGATCCTGTTCGTCACCTCGGCCGCGCCCCTGCGGGGACTGTCGAATTACTCCGTCTATGTTTCGGCAAGAGGCGCCATCAACGCCTTGGCAAGATCGCTTGCCCTGGAGCTCGCCCCCCACAACATTCAGGTGAATGCGATCGCGCCCAATTTCATCGAAAGCGAGACCTACTTTCCCAAGGCATTGATGGCAGATCCCGCCGCGGCCGCCAAGATCCTGAAGAACATCCCGCTCGGCCGCCTTGGCAGACCGGAAGAGGCAGGCGCCCTCATCGCCTTTCTGGCTTCGCCCGAGGCCGATTTCATCACTGGCCAGGTGATCCCGCTGGCGGGCGGCTGGGCCTGAACCTCACATCCCCCACGGATGCAGGTTCCAGAACCACGCGAACCAGAGCGTGGCGAGGACCCCGAGGGAAGGCGCGAGCGACAAAAGCCTCAGTATCCGCCGCCCGCCTTTGCGCAAAGCAATCGACCCGCCCAGATAGAGCAGGCCCGGCAACAGGATCGCAAGCAGCACGGGCAGCCATGCCACCGCCCTGACGAAGGGCGGGGTCTCGACAAGCACGGTGAAGGGATCAACGCTCGTCAAGGTGCTCACGAGCGTCAGGAAATAGGCCACGATCATGACGCCCGAAAGGACGGCGATGAGGCGGAAGTCGAACCCGGCAAGGCTGCGCGGGCGCCGCCCGAAGCGCCGCGCCAGCGGCCCATAGACACCCCAGCCGAGCGCAATCCCGCTTCCCAACAGAAGGAGGCCGCCGATCAGGGTGAATTGAACGCGGGCTTGCTGGACGAGCGGCACCTTCTCGAACGCATTCTGGCCGATTGAAATGCGCACAAGCTCGCCCTTGCGATCCGTGATCGCGCGAAGCGTCGCCTGTCTTGCATCATCGCGCCACAGATTGGGCGCAACCTGACGGAAGGTCAGCGGCGCGGCGCGGCCGGAACTAGGACCGTAAAGCATGCCCGCCGGCCCCGCCTGCAAGACGAGTTCGTTGGCAAGCGTGTCGATCTTCATGAAATCGCCGCGCGTCCAGCGCATCGAGCGATAGGTGCCGGCAACCGCCTCGGCGCTGAGTCCTGGGCCCGCGCTGAGTTGCTGTGCATCCCAAAGCCGTGGCGGCACGAGCTGTGCGGCGATCGCGAAAGTCACCTCTTGGAAAAAGGCACGGTCGAAATCGGCGTTCGTTGCGAAGAAGAATCCGGCCTTCGCTTCAGGAATGAGAACCATCGAGGCGCCATAGCCACCCCAGGAACCGTCATGGCCAACCGTGCGCCAGCCATTGATCGTGTTCTCTTGAAAGCCATAGCCCCACCCATCGAGGCCGTCGCCATTGCGGAATTGCGTCGCCGTCATCTGCGCGATTGTTTCGGGCTTGAGAACGCGGACGCCGCCGCTCTCCCCGTCATTCAGCAGAGCGATCATGAACCGGCCCATGTCATCGCCCGTTGTGATGAGATCTGCCGCTGGTCCCAATTGCGTATCATCGAGCGCGCGCGCGACGGGCCTGCCGCCGACGAGGCGATAGGGCACGGCAAGATCGGGCGAAATCGCGGTGCCAAGCCCCCAGCGCGTCGCGGACATTTTCAACGGGTCAAGAATGCGCGCCTGCGTGTAGGCGGCAAAGCGCTCCCCGCTGACCCGCTCGACGAGGTAGCCCGCGAGCGCATAGCCGTGATTGGAATAGGCGATGACCTCACCAGGCGGCAAGACGCGCGGTGGCATTTCGCGCGCGAGATAGTCGCCGAGTGGATAGGTCGCACCCCCATGCCATACGCAGCAGCGCAGGAACTTGTCGTCGAAACCCGCCGTATGGGTCAGCAGTTGCGCGAGCGTCACCGGCTCCTGGAATTCCTTCCCCACCTTGAAGCGATCAAGATAGGTGTTCACGTCCACCCCGAGCGACAGCTTGCCCTCTTCCACCATCTGCATGACGGCGGTCGCGGTCAAAAGCTTCGATACCGAGGCGACGCGGAACAGCGTCCGCGAAGGGTCGACCTCGCGCTTGGTGGCAAGATCGGCATAGCCATAGCCATGGGTCAGAACGACCCGCCCGTCCTTCACGACGACGAGCACGGCGCCGGGCACGAGCCGCGCACGCATCAACCCGTCAAGCAGGCCCTGCGCATAGTCGGCAAGGCGCATGCCGGCCGGGTCGAGCACCGGCAGTTCCATCGACTGCACGGGCGTCGTCGGCGCGGCGGCCGCAACGGGTTCCTCCGCGCGTGCGCTTCCCGCATGAGCAAGTATCAGGAGCAGAAAAAGAGGGAGCAAACGCTTGATCATATAGTCCGCCGAATCATTCTCCGGCTCCGCCCGTTGAAAAGACGGCGCGAGCCTATAGATGCAGCCCACCGCCCGCCAGAGTGTTTTCCTGGAAAAGCATGTCCCCACGAAGGCAGGGCCGCGCTCGCGTTCATTCATCACCAATGGCGCGGTGCCACGCAATGGCACATTGCCGGGCGAGCGGGGGACCTTACTATAGTTCGCGCGTCTTCAACCGGCACCATGAGTGGTCCCCCTTGTTCATCGACATCAGGTCACTTCCCCCCGAAGAGCAAATCAACACCGATCTTGCCATCATCGGCGCGGGCGCGGCAGGCATCAGCATGGCACGCGCCCTCAGAGGCACGGGGATACGCATCGCTCTCCTGGAGAGCGGCGGTCTTGAATTCAGCGAAACGGCGCAGGCTCTTGCCGCCGGCGACCTCGGCGAACAGAACTATGCGCCGCTCGATCAGGCCCGCATCCGGGCATTTGGCGGCACGACCTGGCATTGGGGCGGTTGGTGCCGCGAACTGGATGCGATCGACTTCGAGAGCCGTGATTTTGTTCCCTTGTCCGGCTGGCCTATCACGAAGGAGAACCTTTCAGGCTACTACGCCGCCGCGCGGCGCCTCCTTCAACTTGATCCCTTGTCGGAGGATGATCCGTACGCCTATGCGCGCCGTTTTGGTCTTGCGTTGCCAATGGCAAAGGATGCGCCGATTGAACCCTGTCTTTTTGCGATGAGCCCCCCGACCAATTTCGGTCAGGTCTATTTCGCCGACATCGACAAGGCGCCCAACATCACTGTCTATCTGAACGCAACCGTGACGGCGCTTAATGCTGCCGAAGACGCCCAATCAATCCGTACACTGACGATTAGCCGAGAAGGCGCCCCGCCGCTAGAGCTCTCCGCACGCAATATCGTGCTCGCCTGCGGTGGCATCGATAACGCACGTCTGCTTCTTGTAAGCGATGAAATCGTGCAGGGCGGCATCGGCAATGGCGCGGACAATGTGGGGCGATACTTCGCCGATCACGCCGTGCCGATGGGCTATGCCGCCCTCCTGGCCATATCCAGGGACGCCTTCGCCGCTCCGCTTTTTGAGGAACGGATCGATGGCACAAGACGCTGGCGGCTTGCCTTCAATCCTTCCGAGAGGGCAAGGCGCGAGAACAAGTTGGTCAGCACACTGATCACCGTTGAACCCTCGGCCATCCGCTTTGATCGCGAAACGAAAAAGTTCACCGAGTGGTTCGAGGCATGGTATGGAAACAAGGAACGCGCCGAACTGATTGCCGCCCTCCACGCGCAAGCCGATGGACCGCTCACCTTGCATCCCTTGAACGCGGGCCTCGAAACCCGGCCGAACAGGGAAAGCCGTGTAACGCTTACAGGAAAACGCGACGCCCTGGGCATGCGAAAGCCCAAGCTCGATTGGCGCCTCTCCGATGATGACCTCAAGGACTATCGCACAGCCCTCGCCATGCTGGCGCAGAGCTTTGGCGGGAAGGCTATCGCCTATCTCCAGCCCCATATGGCCGACCGCTTCCCGCAGGACATCGCCTGGGGCCACCACCACATGGGAACGACACGGATGGGCGATGACCCGGCAACGAGCGTCGTTGACGCGGAATGCCGCGTGCATGGGATGCGAAATCTTTGGATCGCGGGAAGCTCGGTTTTCCCCACCTACGGCGCTGCCAACCCCACAATCACCATCGTTGCGCTCGCGCTTCGCCTCGCGGAGAGGCTGAAGCGCGAGTTCGCCTGAGCGGTTGAAGCCGCGGACCTATTGCCCGGGATAGGTCCCCGGCGCCTGCGGCATCTGCTGGGGCATCTGCTGGGGCATCTGCCCTGGCATCTGCTGAGGCATTTGGCCCGGAACCTGTTGCGGCATCTGCTGTTGTGCCGGTTGCGTGGGCAAGCCGGCCATTTTCCAGGCCTCGATGCCGCCCCGGTACCAGAGCACCTGCGTATAGCCGAGGTTGATGGCGCGCAGCGCCGCATTATAGGACATCCAGCACTGGACGCTGAGGCAGTAGAACACCATCGGATAGTTCTTGTTGCCGCCTGTCGCCTGCTGAAGATACTGGCCAAATTGCTGCTGGATCTGATCCTGATAGGTTCCACCCTGTGTGGCGCCGACCGCATTGAGTGCGCCCGGCAAGGTTTCAGAGCCGCCAAGCGCGTCGAAGACAAGCACCTGACCGCGCGCCTGCTGAAGCAGCATGTAGAGCCCTTCGGTCGTGATCACGAGACCGCCGGGAATGAGCGTCGGCGTCGGCCCGTGCGGCGCACCCTGATGCAACTGATCCTGTTTCGGCACCCCGAAATCCTGTGCTTCGATCTGCGCCACCGCCTGAAAATTCGGCTGCCCCGTGGCCGGCCCGGGTTGCGGATAGGTCTGGGGCTGCTGCTGCGGATAGGGCTGCTGCTGCGGATAGGGCTGCTGTTGCGGATAGGGTTGCTGCGGATAGGGCGTTTGCGCCTGAACGCTCGTGCTCAACACGAGCGCAGCCGCCAAACCAACCTTTGAAACCAACGCGCGCACCATTCGAAATCTCCTTGGTTGCCCCCCGGCGGGTACCTAGATTCGCTGGAAATCTAGGACGTGTCGGGATGAGAGATGACCATCTATTTAGAGGGGGTGGAGAACCATTTCGGCCGAACGCGTAAACTCGTCACGTTATTTTACGACGGGACAACGCTAAAAGGCTCTGATTATGGACACATCCCGAACCGCGCTTGGCCGACGGCGTTTTTTGACCTGGGGCGTGGCGAGCCTCGCGGCCGCCGCGGCGCTGGCCTATATCGCCACGCGCGCGCCGGCGATGGATGCGGAAGACATTCTCAGTGCCAGCCCCTGGCCCCGGGAAGGCTTGGCGCGCCTGCGCGCTCAGCTCACCCCGCGCGACAAGGACCAGGCATTCGCGGGCATCATAGCAAAGCTTGAGGCTGAGGGTGGTGAACTCTCGACCCGGCTTCGCGGTGCCGCCGAAGCGGATGCGCGGGCCGGCCGGGTGATCGATCTTGGCGGCTGGCTTCTCCCCGAAACGATCGTCCTTCTCAGTCATTTGACGGCCTGAAGCGTAACCTCACGGCTTCAGCCGACACGCCTTCCTTCCTCATCGAGGATGAGGCTGCCATCTTCCTTTGCAAGCGGACCCGGCGGCCAGCGGTCTAGGAGATCGAGCACTGTCTCCGACGGCCGGCACAGCCGCACGCCCTTGGGGCTCGCAACGATCGGGCGGTTGACGAGAACCGGATGGCTGATCATCGCGGAAAGGATCGCCTCATCCTGAACGTTTGGTCTTAAGAGTCCCAGCGCCTCGGCCGGTGATTTCGTCTCCCGCAATGCCGCGCGGGGCGAAAGCCCGCAGGCGGCGAACAGTGCCGCGAGCTGCGGCCGCGTCCAACCCGTTTCGAGATAGGGGATGATCTGCGGATCATAGCCCGCCGCATGAATGATCGCGAGCACGTTGCGCGAGGTCCCGCAGGAAGGATTGTGATGAATGACGATCGGAAAAAAACGGCTCACAGGCGCTCCTCCTCTTTTGGCAATAGGAAGAGGCAAACGATCCAGGCGCAGATCGCCCCGGCAAGCTGCCCTGCAAGAAAGCCGGGCACGTCCATCGGGCGGATGCCTGCGAAAGTGTCGCTCATCGCCCGCGCGATGGTAATTGCGGGATTGGCGAAAGACGTGCTGGCCGTCCACCAATAGCCCGCCGTGATGACGAGTGCGACGCCTGCCGGCACCGATTGCGGGCGCGAGCGCGACAGGCTGAGGATTGTGAACAGAAGAGCAAAAGTCGCGACCGCTTCGCTCAGCACCTGGCTTCCACCCGCGCGCGCATGGGATGAGACCTGCACGATCGGCAATGCGAACATGGCATGGGCAAGCCAGGCACCCAGCATGCATCCAACGACCTGCGACGCCGCATAGAGCAACGCGAGGCCGGCCTTAATCTCGCCTCTCAGCCCCATCACGAGCGTCACGGCAGGATTGAAATGCGCGCCGGAAATCGGCCCCAGCGCCGCGATGAGCACATAGAGAATGGCGCCCGTCGCCGCCGTGTTTCCAAGGAGGGCAACCGCATCGTTTCCTCCGGAAAGCCGGGACGCGAGAATGCCCGACCCGATTACGGTGGCACAGAGCATCAAGGAACCAATCACCTCGGCGAAGAGGCGCCGCATCAAGCGCTGCGTCATGGTATCTCTATGACTCGCTCACGGCTCAGTTGCGTCCGGGTCGCGCTTGATCCGGCCGATCTCATCGAGCTTACGTTGCAGGGATAGGCGGTCGAGCCCTGAAAGCGGCAAGGCGCAAAAAACCGCGATGCGATTATGCAGCATCCTATAGGTCTCGGTGAATGCAGCCGCGATCACCGCCTCCGTTCCCTCAACCGATGCAGGATCAGGAACGCCCCAATGCGCGCTCATCGGCTGGCCCGGCCATACCGGGCAGACTTCGTTGGCCGCATTGTCGCAAACCGTAAAGACGAAATCGAGCAGAGGCGCATCGGGGCCGGTGAATTCCACCCAGCTCTTGGAGCGGAATTCATCCGTCTTGTATTTGAGCGCCCGCAGCAGCTGAAGCGCATGGGGATTGACGGCGCCCTTGGGATGCGACCCGGCGCTATAGGCCTTGAACCGCGGCGTCCCGATCCGGTTCATGATCGCCTCCGCCATGATCGATCGAGCCGAGTTTCCCGTGCACAGGAAGAGCACCTGATAGGGCTTCTCCCGCGTTCCCTGTCCGCTCATGTCTGGGCTCCCTTGTTGTTGTTGGGATAACTGCAGCGCAGGATCAGACGTTGCACTTCGTCTCCACCGTTGGCGCACAGCACGCCAGCGCTTGGGCAGGCGGGATTGTCTGGGCGCGCGCCACCTCGCCATAGGTCGTCGCTTCGCCGAAGGTGCGGAAGGTTTCCCAGCGCAGCCCCGAAGGATCGCTGACCCAGCTCTTGTCGGAAACCGCATAGCAGCATTGCGCCGCGGTCTCATCAATTGTCGCCTGCCCCGCCGCCTTCAAGCGGCCGGCAAGTTCTGCGAGTTCATCAGCGCTCTCGACCTGAATGCCGGCATGGTCAAGTCCGTGCGCCTCGCTCCAAGTGCTGATGGCGAGATTGACGCGCGGATCATCGAGCATCCATTTGGCATAATCGGACTTGAGAACGCTGGGCCCGGCGCCGAACAAAATCGAGTAGAACGCGACCGACTGATCAAGATCGGCAACGGCGATGTGGAGATGAAGCCTCTTCATGAGCGCACTCCTTGTTTCTCAGAACAACAGGCAGCCCGGCTGGCCACCTCGGCGAGCGGGGCGCAAACCTCAGGCCGCCCTTGGCAGCAATCCTCCATGAGGTAGAGGAGAAGCGCGCCCATGGCGTCAAAGTCAGCCGCATAAAGGATCGAACGCCCATCCCTGCGACTGAGGACGAGGCCTGCATTGGCAAGAACACCAAGCTGAGCCGACAGCGTGTTGGCAGGAACGCCGAGCGCCCGGGCGATATCACCGGCCGCAACGCCGCCCTTCCCGGCCTTCACCAGCAGGCGGAAAACGGCAAGCCGGCTTTCCTGGGCAAGGGCGGCAAGGCGTTTGATGGCGAGATCTGATTCCATATTTCCATACTTATGGAAATAACGAACAAAGTCAACCCGCCGCCGCGCACACCGCAACTTCCGGGTGGAGGCGCGCTGCCGCCTGTGGCAAGGAACGGCGCAAAGAATGGGATGGCCAATATGAGAAACGACCTGAACACAGTCCTGCGCCGCGTCGCGGACTATGCCGCGCAATATCGCGCCGCTTCGCCGCAAAGACCGCATCGGCCCGCGCTTTCCTACACAGAGATGCGCGAACGCTTTGCGGCTCCGCTTCCCCAAAAGGGCGCCGAGCTTTCAAGCCTTGTTGATGACCTCGTTCAGCTTGCCGAGCCTGGCCTTGGCGCGATGACAGGCCCCCGCTTTTACGGCTGGGTTATCGGCGGCACGCATGAGGCAGGCATGGCCGCCGATTGGCTGACCTCGACCTGGGGTCAGAACGCGGGCAATCAGGTCGCCTCGCCTGCGGCCGCGGCGGCGGAGGAGATCGCGGGCCGCTGGCTGCTCGAGCTGCTGGACCTCCCGCGTGAGGCGTCGGTCGGCTTTGTCACCGGCGCGACGGTCGCCAATTTTACCGGCCTTGCCGCCGCGCGCGGGGAGGTGCTGCGCCGCGCGGGCTGGGATTGCAACGCGGACGGATTGTTCGGCGCCCCGAAGGTGACCGTGCTGATCGGCGAAGAGGCGCATTCGACCATCTTTCCCGCCTTGCGTTTCCTCGGTCTTGGCGAGCGGCGTATCGTCTCGATCGAGGCGGACGCTGAGGGCCGCATGCGCGCCGCCGCCTTTGCCGATGCGATGAGGAAGGTGGAGGGGCCTGCGATCGCGATCCTCCAGGCAGGGCACATCAATTCGGGCGCCTTTGATCCCTTTGAAGAGATCATCCCCCTCGCCCGCGAGCACGGCGCCTGGACACATGTCGATGGCGCGTTTGGCCTTTGGGCGCGCGCGGGAAAGACGACCCGGCATCTGGCGAAGGGCATCGAGCTTGCGGACTCCTGGGGCACCGATGGTCACAAATGGCTGCAAACGCCCCATGACAGCGGCTTTGTGATCGTGCGGGACCAAAACGCCCATCGCCAGGCCATGAGCATGACGGCAAGCTATCTCCCCCCAAGCGAGATGGAACGCAATCCGGCCGACTATGTGCCCGAGCTGTCGCGCCGCGCGCGCGGCTTTGCGACCTGGGCCATGATCCGCGCGCTGGGTGAGGAGGGCATCGCGCAGATGGTGGACCGCCATTGCGCCCTTGCCCGTCGCCTTGCAGACAATCTGGCGGAGGAGCCGGGCATCGCGATCTTGAACGAGGTCGTCCTCAACCAGGTGGCGGTGCAGTTTGGAGAGGACCTGGACGCAGAGGCGGCGGATCGTATCAACCGGGCCGTCATTGCGCGCATCCAGGAAGACGCCGAGTGCTTTGTCGGCGGCGCGCTCTGGCGTGGACGCCAGATCATGCGCGTCTCGGTGATCAATGCCGCGACGGGCGAGGCCGACATCGACCGCTCGGCCGAGGCGATGCGGCACGCCTATCGCGCCATCCGGCAGGCGGGCACAGCCAGGGCAATTTGAGGGCGTCGTGAGCGTGCCCGACTGAATCACGCAAATGGTGGCGATGTCACATGAACCGCCGACGCCGAAATCACGGCGAGCGAGAAAAATCTGACGCAACGTAATCCGCGCACGAGTCTGACGGGATTTTGACCTGCAGTTCCGATTACGGGCAAGAATTGCGCCGCTGCCACATGCTGGTGTGACATTGTCGCATGACGGTCATTGCAGGCCGCTACAGACTTTCACTCTTTGTGCCTTCTCCTGTCTCCAGCTCATGGCGTAACCTGTGCCCCTCACACCCTTTCAGACCTCTCCCGATGGAACCCTGCTCGTCGCGCAATCGGGAACGGAGCTTCTGACGAACCCGCTGCTGAACAAGGGCACAGCCTTCACGGAGGACGAGCGGCGCAGCTTCGGTCTCAACGGCCTGTTGCCGCCGCAGATCGCCTCGCTGGAGGAGCAGCTCTCGCGTCGCTACACGGCATACCGCGCGCTTGGCGATGATCTCTCCAAATACATATTCCTGCGCGAGATGCAGGACACGAACGAGACACTGTTTTATGCGCTCCTCGCCACGCATCTGGAGGAGATGCTGCCCGTCATCTACACGCCGACCGTCGGCCAGGGCTGCGAACTCTTCAGCCGCATCTATCGCCGCCCGCGCGGCCTCTTCCTCAGCGTACCGCTCGCCGACCAGCTGCCCCAGATCATCGCCCATCCCCGCTACGATGCGGTTGAGGTGATCGTCGTGACGGATGGTGAGCGCATATTGGGCCTCGGCGATCAGGGCGCGGGCGGCATGGGCATCCCCATCGGGAAATTGTCGCTCTACACGGCCTGCGGCGGCATCCATCCCGCGACCACCTTGCCCATCCTTCTCGATGTCGGAACGGACAATGAGGAGCGCCGCAATGACCCGCTCTATATCGGCTGGCATCACCCGCGCGTGCGAGGCGCCGAGTACGACGCCTTCATCGAGGAATTCATCGCGGCCGTCACCAAACGCTGGCCGAACGTGCTGCTGCAATTCGAGGATTTCGCGCGCGCGAATGCCAGCCGCCTGCTCGAGCGCTATCGCGATCGCCTGTGCAGCTTCAACGACGACATCCAGGGCACGGCAGCCGTCGCGACGGGCGCGTTGCTCTCCGCGATCGCCGTGACGGGCATGCCCTTAAGCCAACAGCGCGTCTGCATCGTGGGCGCGGGCACGGCAGGCTGCGGCATCGCAAGCCTCATCCACGCCGCGATGCGCGAGGAGGGCCTGTCGCAGGAGGCTGCATCCCAGCGTTTTTTCCTCGTCGACTGCGACGGCCTCCTGGTGGACGGAATGGAGGGTCTCCTCCCCTTTCAGCGCCCCTTCGTCCGTGGCCGCAAGGACGTGGCGGGCTGGCGCCTTGGCGAGGGCGGCAACTGGCCCTGGAGCAAGTCCTGGCGCCCTGGGCGCACGATCACGCTTCAGGACGTGGTCGCGAACGCAAAGCCGACGGTGCTGATCGGCGTGACGGGCCAGCGCGGCCTCTTCAGCGAGCCGATCGTCCGCGCCATGGCCAAGCATGTGGAGCGGCCCATCATCTTCCCGCTCTCCAACCCGACCTCGCGGTCAGAGGCCGCGCCCGAGGATCTCTACCGCTGGACGGAAGGCCGTGCCCTCGTGGGTGTCGGCAGCCCCTTCCCGCCCGTGATGCGCAAAGGCCGCCCCTTCAAGACCGATCAGACCAACAACTCCTATATTTTCCCCGGTGTCGGCCTTGGCGTTCTCGCCTGTGGGGCAAGGCGCATCAGCGATGGAATGTTCCTTGCCGCCGCGCGCACCCTCGCCGCGAACTCGCCCGCGCGCAACGATCCTGAGGCGAACCTGTTGCCGCCCGTCGCGTCATTGCGTTTCGTCGCGGAGAAGGTCGCCTTCGCCGTGGCGCGGCAGGCCGCGACCGAAGGCCTGGCGCCGGAGATAGAGCCCGCCGCGCTGATCGGCCGGATCCATGCACGCATGTGGACGCCGCGCTATGCCGCCTATCGCGCGGGCTGACGGACGCCTCCAGCCCCCGCGGAGACGATGAGCGCAGCAATTGCGTCGTGAACAAAGACAACACGAAAAGCGTCCGACCGCGAGCCGCGCGGCCACCGCGCGTCGTCGCAGGCGTGAGCGCCAGCGAACCGCCGTGAGAGAGAAAAACTGGTGCGCCGGTGAGGATGAAACAGGGAACCGGTATGTGGTTGTTTTCAACTGAATTTAAGGTCGAAGCACTCTGACCCGTCCGCTGCTCAGTCTTGCAACTGATCGAACGCAGCGCGCAACTCCTCCGCCACCGTTGGCCCCTTGCGCCGCCTAAGCGCGCCGAGGTGCTCCGTGCGCAGATCGTCTTCAAAGCGCGCCCAAAGGCGCGGCCCGCCGTCCTCCAGCAGTTTCGCGCGGACGGCGAATTGCGCGGAAGGCTGAAGCCAACGTCTTCCCCAGGCGCCGAGCTGCACGAACAGCGGGACAAGCGAAATCGCCTGCTCGGTCAAGCTATAGACAGCTTTCTGCTTGTGGCCGGCGACGGCTGCGCGCGTCAGAAGCCCGGCTTGCATGAGCTTCTTCAGCCGATCCGCCAGGATGTTGGAGGCGATGCGTTCTTCGGAGTTCTCCAGCAGTTCCCGATAGCGCCTGCGGCCGCCAAACATGATGTCGCGCAGGACGATGAACGACCAGCGGTCGCCCAAAAGCTCAATCGTCAGATTGATCGGGCACTCGGAGCGGCGCGCGACATCGGCGGGGTCCTGCTTCATGCTTGCAATATGCAACCGGTTTGTGGCACGATCAATCAGCATCTGGAGGGTATGGGATTGATCGAACCGGGCAAGAACATCGCGATCAAGGTTCCGCTGCATCGCTGGGAGGAGACCGTCGCCTTTTATCGGGACCGCGTTGGTCTGCGATTGGCGAAGCAATCGCCCGACACTGTAGCTTTCGAGTTCGGGCCAATGACATTATGGATCGACCGGGTGGAGCGGCAGAGCCAGGTTGACGTGTGGCTAGAGTTGTTCGCGGACGATCCTGATCTAGAACTCGCGCGACTGGGTAGCCCAAAGCGCGACGAGTTGGAACCGTTGGACGGCGTCCACGGGCATTGGACATCGGATCCGGCGGGCGTCATCCTCCTCGTGCGGCGCGGGCCATGACGCGCAAACTTGTCCTGTCGATGGTGCTGAGCGTCGACGGCTACGCCAACGCGCTCGGCGGCGAATTCGTCGAGCTGAAAAGCTCTTTCACGATCGCCTTCAGCCGCGTCGAATGCATTCCATGAGAGACGTCATCACCGCAAACCTTCCGGCCAAAGACTTCGGCGAGACCGCCAACTTCTATGAGCGGCTCGGGTTTCTGGTTGAGTTTCGAGACGAGGGCTGGATGATCCTTTCGCGTGGTCCGCTCGAAATCGAGTTCTTTCCGCACCCGGATATCAACCCCAGGGATTCATGGTTCAGCGCCTGTGTGCGTGTAGCTGATGTCGACGGCTTGCATCAGGCCTGGTCCGCAGTGGGTCTTCCAGAAACTGGCATTCCACGCCTCACACCCCTTCGCAATGAAGACTGGGGCTTCCGCATGTTTGCACTCGTCGACCCGAACGGGAGCCTATTGCGGTGCATGTCGCCGATCGTTCTCGGCGACGCCGACTGAACGTTGTCAGCGTTTCCTTCCCTCAATGTCCGCGGAGCCGAGCCCCTTCTTGGCGACCCGGACACTTGGTGCGAGCGCGGATGGAGGCGTAGAACCAAACGGCACGACAGGCTGATCGGCGGCCACGCTACGCCTGACCAGTTCGTGGCCAGGACCGTCCCGTTTCGGTCGTGATAACCTGGAAATGGCGCGCCTCGATGGAGAATGTTCGAACATTCTTTTTGAGACGCTAGAGGAGTGGGAACGCCATCTCGCACCAATGGGCGCTGAGCGCCTGCGGTGCGGTCATGAGCACGCTTCGCAGTAAATTCAATGGCATAGCAAACGAGAAGACGGCGAAGGCCAAGACCCCGCCGCCCTTCTCCTTGCGCCTGACGGCTGAGGAACGCGCGCGGCTGGAAGCCGACGCTGCGGGCGCGCCATTGGGCGGGTATATCCGCAAGCGCCTGTTCGGCGAGGCGGCGTCGCCGCGCAAGCGGCGCGGCAACAGCCCGGTCAAGGATGGGGAAGCCCTGGGCCGGTTAGTCGGGGCGCTGGGTCAGTCGCGCCTGTCCGCGAACCTCAACCAGCTCGCCAAGGCGGTGAACACAGGCTCCCTGCCGGTCACCCCGGAAACCGAAGCGGAGATCAAGCAAGCCTGTCAGGCCGTCACGGTGATGCGCGAGGAGCTGCTGCGCGCGCTCGGCAAATCGCCGGGGGACGGGCCATGATCCTCAAAGCCAAAGAGCGCGGGGATGGGCCGCAGCTTGCCCGCTACCTGATGGCGATGCGGGACAACGAGCATGTAGAGCTGCACGACCTGCGCGGGTTCATCGGCGATGACCTGCTGGCGGCGTTCCGGGAAGCGGACGCCATCGCCAGCGGTACGCGCTGCGAGAAACATCTGTTCTCGATCAGCCTCAACCCGCCGGTCGGGGCGAATGTCGCGACCGAGGCATTCGAGGCTGCGATTTCCAGAATCGAGGAGAAGCTGGGGCTGACTGATCAACCGCGCGCCGTCATCTTCCATGAGAAGGACGGACGGCGGCATGCCCATGTCGTCTGGTCGCGGATCGATTCGCAGCGCATGCGCGCGATCAATCTGTCCCACTACAAGATCAAGCTGCGCGATGTGTCGCGCGAGCTGTATCTGAAGCACGGCTGGGAGATGCCGCGCGGCCTCCAGGACCGCGCCCTGCGCGATCCCCTGACTTTCACGCGGCAGGAATGGCAGCAAGCCAGCCGCGCCGGGTTGAACCCGAAGGAGGTCAAGGCCGTCTTTCAGCAAGCCTGGCGGGCGTCCGATAACCGCGCCGCCTTCGAGCAGGCGCTTAAACAGCGCGGCTTCACCCTCGCGCGCGGCGACCGGCGCGGCTTCGTCGCCGTCGATTACCGGGGCGAGGTCTATGCCGTCGCCCGCTATGCCGGGCTCAAGACCAAGGAGGTCGAAGCCAAGCTCGGCGATCCGGACAAACTGCGTCCGGTCGATGAGGTCAAGATCGAGATTGCCAGCGGCATCACGTCAAAGCTGCAAGCCTTCATCAAAGAGGTTGAGCGCGACGCGGCGCGCCGGGCGGCCTTCATCGCCTTCCGCAAGGCGGAGCTGGTGGGCCGCCACCAGGAAGAGCGCAAACGGCTTGCCGAGGGGCTGGAGCGGCGTTGGCAGGCTGAAACCAAAGCCCGTGCGGCACGTCTGCCGCGCGGATTCTCCGGCATCTGGCATCGCCTGACCGGGCAGTATCAGAAAATCCGGGCGCAGAACGAGCGCGAAGCGCTCGAAGCCCTGCGCCGCGACCGGGCGGAGAAGGACACGCTCGTCTTCCGCCAGCTTGAAGAACGGCAAGCGCTACAGCGGGACATCCAAGCCCAGCGCGCCGCCGCGCAGGAAGAGCTGCTGCGCCTGCGCGAAGACGTAGCGCGATATCAGTCACTCGACCGTGAGGAGCCGGTCCGCGAGCGCAAGCGCGAACGCGACGATGACGACGGTCCGGACAACGCCCCGCCTGCGCCGCGCCAACGGCGGCGGCAAAGCTACGATCCGTAGGATGAAGGGGCGCTCCTGGGAGCGCCCTTTCGTCGTTAGGGCTTCGGCGCATCTTCCAGCGGCGCGCGCAGAACGATGCGGCCATTGATCGGGCAGGTTTCAAGCTGAAGCGTGTAGCCCTTGCCGTCCTTGTGCGCCCAGACTGCGCCGACGCGGTTCCAGAAGGATTTCTCGCCTTTGTTGGTGACGTGCCAGGCGAGGTAGTCCGGCGCTTTGAGGGCTTCGGGGCTGTTCGTGTTTTCGCGTGCCATGATCTCATCTCCTTGGTTGGGGTGGCTTGCTAACGCCCCCCAAAGGGCCGGAGGCAACAGGCGCAGTCGTCATGGCCAACACGGCTGGCGGAGCCAGGTGGAGCGGGCAGGCCATTGAAGACGGGCCGCCTCCGGCCATTGGTCTTGGCGTCCTGCTGCAAGTCCGCCGCACCAAAGGGATTAGCGGCATGCTTTCCCGAAAATTCGCGGCTGTCCCGTGAAAGCCATCCGCGAGCGGCACTCTCTGCGCGGTGCGCCAGCTCTGGAGTTGGATCCAGTTTGAACCGCAACGCGGCGAAGCGCGCGCCGGGCAGCATGAGCGCAAGTTAGTCGAAGACTATCCTTGCTGAGTCTTCTTCCGATGTGATGGCACCGAGCTTAGCCGCTTCTTCCGAAGACAAGGAGTGCCTAACGCCTTTAAAAATGTTTGAGAGCGGCACTTCGGGCTCTGGAACCCAAGCATTACCGTTCCATCGAACCGAGCTTATCGAAGTTATTGTTCTTGTGACCACCTCCTCAATCAGGAGTGCAAAGATGTCACCTTCATCTTCATAAGGCCCAACGATATTACTCTTCTTTATTTCCATTTCAGAATGTTAACGCAACATCAGCGATGGCTGCAACAAAATCCATGCAGCGGACATGCACTCTAGGCTCCGGCTGCGCCATGCCACTCCCGGTATTCAAGCCATACCCTATTGCCTGCGCGACACGCGAGCGCTGACACGGCGGGCGACTAAGCTAGCCGAACCTCGTGCCGATCAATCCCTGCAATCGAACGTAAGCTGCACGAAGATCGCCGCTGCGAACCGCCGCCGCGTTCCCTGCGCCTCCTTCCCCTTTTTCGTTCAATCCGTACCCGCACCATCAGCGCCTTTGCTGGGCCGATGATGTGTGTGCCGGGGCCGAAAGGCCCTGAGTGGTTCGGGGCCTCCATGACCGAAAGGAGGATGCGATGAAACTCGTCTCACGCTTCGACGCGGCGAAACGCAGCACCATCGAATTGCACGTTCTGCTCGGCGCGGCTCTGATCGCCTTCGCCAATGCCGCACGCGGCTCGCAAGAGCGCCGCACGGCGCAAGAGTCGATCCGCAATATCGAAAACGAGCTGGCGAAACGCTCGCCCCGCTTCTAACGCCCTCGCGTCTGGCCTCCGGCCAGCCGCGATTTTTCTTCCCTGTTGTGCAGTCAGATCAGCGTCCGGCATGTGCGACCGGGATTCCGGCCTCTTCTGCGCGGGCGACGAGATCGGCGGTCACTGCGCCGCCAGGAAAGGCAAGAACGAGGTCCGGCGTATGCTCTGCGAGCATCTGGCGGTTGAGATCGCAGAACGCTTGCTTGCGTCCGCTAGCGCTGGGGAACGCCTGATAACGCGCCAGCGCGACGCCTCGCTCGCGTGCCCACTGCGAGGAAAACAAGTCAGCCCCGCGCGCCCCGCCGTTGACGATTAGGGTCAGGGGCGTTTGTGCGTGCAGGGCGTCGAGCTGGTCGAAGACCTGCTGCTTATCCTGAAACCGGCTGCCGCCGCAGACGATGATCTTCATGGGCTTGCGTCCTTGGAAATGGTAGCCGCCTATGCGGCGGCTACCTGTGTCTTGGTTTGCAGCCCATGCAGGAAGTCGGCGGCCTTCTGGGCATGAGCTGCAGCGGAAAAGATCGCCCGCTTGTCTTCTTTCAAGACCTTCATCCAGCTTTGGATATAGGCGGCATGATCGGTGCGCGTCTCCGGCGTTAACGCCAGATCGGCGCACAGGAACGCCGCGCCCAGCTCGGCGACAAGCTCCTCGCGGGCATAGCCTTCATCGCCCCAGCGCTTGCGCCCGAATTCACGGTCAAGGCGCGTCTTGTGCTTCGTCCAGTGGGTCAGCTCATGCGCCAAGGTGGCGTAGTACGCATCCGGGCTGCGGAAGCTCTCAAAGGCGGGCATCTGCACATGATCGGTCCCGCCGCTGTAATACGCTTGACCGCCGCCGTGGCGGATATTCGCGCCGGTTGCAGCGAAGAACGCTTCCGCATGGTCGATGCGCTGCGCCGGATCGATCACGGGCTCGGGCTTGGCGTAGTAGTGCGCCGGTAGTCCCTCGATCTGTTCGACGTTGAACACGGTGTAGGACTTCATGAAGGGGATCACGCGCTCGGCCTCGGTGCCATCGTCCTGCGCCTCAGTCCGGGTGAGGGTGTCGGCATAGACGACAAGGTTGCCGCGTTCGCCCTTGCGGACATGCGCGCCAAGCTCCAGCGCCTGTTTGAACGTCATCCAGGTTGGCGACAGACAACCCGCCTCCAGCGCCGCGCCCCACAGCATCAGGACATTGATGCCGCTATAGGCAACGCCGTTATGGCGCAGCGGCTTGACGATCCGCCCCTCGGCATTTCCGGCGGACCATGGCTTGAGCCAGGTCAGCTCGCCCTGCTCCAGGTCGGCGATGATTTTATCTGTGACCTTCTGATAAACGTCTTGTGTCATTGGCTCTGCCCCTCCTTGGGCTAGCTGGTTGCGCATGCAACCGGACTAGGCCCGCGCCAATGAGCGGGGGGGACGGCCGTCAAGACCGCTGCCTGCGGAGGGGGATCACCCGGCCTGCACAAGCAACGCGCGGAAGGGCGGGGACACCGCTGGCATGCGCCCGGAGCGCAGCGAAGGGCTTGGTCTTGACGGAGGACGGGGCCGCAGGCCCCAGACCTAAAGAAGAGGAACGTCAGCGCCGAGGCGGCGCTGTCGCTGCTGTCTTGCGCGAGGGATCGTTACCGGATGGCGGAGACGGCGAAGGCAGCTCCGGGAGCGCAGCGAGTAGAGCCCGGTGCGGCCCTCCCGGACGCGCTGCAGAAGGCTACAAATCTGTTCATGAGCGATGATACACCAATCACTCAAGGCTACCGCGAATCTGGAAGCAGACAAGGACAAGAAAATCCCGCTCGAATTCCGCGAAGCCTGGAAGATCATCCACGCGGATGGCACCGAAATTTTCGACCCGGACAAGCCGGTGCTGCGGCTGCACTGGAGGCTTGGCAATAGTGAGTGGGTGGCCTTTGTCGAAGTGATCGAATAAGTGCGCGCCTCGGTCACGTTGAGGATGCTCTGGGGTAAGGCAGCCAGTCAGGCCCCTAACAGGGGAGTCTCGATGCTCTTCACAAAGCGCAGGAACGCGCTGATCATACCCGGTCGGCAAGCACCCGACATGGTGCTTTACCTTCCCCCGGACCTGCCGATGAGGTGTAACTTGCCGATCCAGATTAGTTCCGCATGTAGCGCGACGATCTCGCCTGCGAGTGCATGCAATCGTTTCACAACACGCCAGAAGCGTTCCGGCTGTGTGATTTCCCAATCTTCAGGCACCCAACGGCGATCCACGTTCCTTTCCGTCGAGAACGTCTCCGTGGCGATAACCTCAAGGTACTCGTCCGCCTTTTCCCACAGCTTAATCTTCGCCGCTTCGATCTCTGGCGTGAGAAATGCCCGCTCCGGTTTGTTCCACTCGTAGTAGAACTCACGCAGGGGATCGAGCTTAGCATCGGCGAACGAGAACCCGGCCATGTTGTGTTGATCGATGAAGCTGATGAGTCCGTTCGACGAGAGAAGCTGAGACAGTTCATCGAACAGCTTTTGGTCGTGCTCCCGCGCCGGGTCGGCGGACGGCCTGAACTGCGGAAAGTGCTTGAAGAACACCGCGTCGTCAGCCGCCAAGTCCTGACAGATGTCTTCCCAGAACAGGACAGCGACCGGAAACTTGCCCGCCTTCTTTCTGCGCTGGGAAATGAGACGAACTTGTTTTTGTATGGCAACGTCGCGCTTCGCCGTAGTGGCAATGTAAAGCGCATCGAGAGGAGGCTGGAAGGTCTCAGCCTGCGCGACCTCGGAATTTACCGTGGTGACAGTGATGCCATCCACGGTGTTCTTGCCCTGGATACCGATATGCCGCCCATCAGCGGCATGCCCGAAGATGTCAACGCCATCCTGGCGCTGGCCCTGTCGGCCGTGGCGGTACAGGTCAGTCGAGTTCCATCGCAGCTTCGCGGCCGAGAGCGCGATCTCTTCGAACTCATCCCAGGAGCGGGGCGGCGGCAGAACCAATCCTGCGAGCGTCGGCATCAGGCTATCGCCCATACTGCGAGCGCAACGATGCTGGCCAGTCCGGCCACCAGCCCTTCGGGTGCGTCCTCGCGGATGGCGATCTCCTGTTCCGTTCCGCGATAACCTTGGCGATTTGAAAAGCGCTCCATGACACGGCCCTCTATGACCCGGCAGCCTCGGGGAAAAATCCGTAGCGGCCGCTGTGCGGGTTCTTGCTGAACATCAGCACGTTCGGGCGGGCTGCAATCTCGGATGGGGGGTCCCTGTTCTCAATGATGATGACCTGTCGGTCGGGGTTCAGCTTGCTGAGATAGGAATAGAACTGCGCGTTCAGGTCCGTACCCACCAGATCAAGATCGTCACCCTCCGGCTCGCGGTAGGCAAGCAAGGGCGAGTCCAGCACCACGAACCCTGGATGCGGCGTTTTGTTCTCGCGGCAGTATTCGAGAAGGCCAATGGTGAAGGCCGCGTGAGTAATGGCGCGTAGTCCCTTGCCGCGCGCTGTGCGCAGCTTTCCGCCGATTACGAGATCCCGCGCCTTCGCGTCGAAATAGACGCGACCAGCGCCGGGAAAATGCCATTCCTTGAGGATGGCTTCCACGAATTCTGCAAAGCTCGCTGCTACGGTGGTCGGTAGGTCGCCATCCGACACAGCAGCGGCGCGCTGCTCGCTGCCTCGCTCCAGGTCTTCGCGCCGCTTCTCCATATCCTGGAGCGTGCGGTAGATCGCGAGCGCTTCGCGCACCTCGCCCCTTTTGTCGGCAAGCTCGCCATAGCTCGCGCGGAGCTGCCGTAGCTTGGGCGCGGTCAACCCTTCTAGCTCGGATGAGACCGAGGAAAGCTCCTCCTCAATTTTCGGCAGACGCCGTTCGAATCCCGCTCCTTCCCTGCGCAGCGCCGCAACAGTGTCGCCAAGCTCCGTCTGCAGCAGTGCAATTTTCGCGATCTCACTGCGGGCGGCGGCAACCACAGCCTCCACGTTTCCGTCGCACTCGGCGTCACGCTGATGATGCTCGGGGGCCGCGCCGCAAAGCGGGCATGGCGTATGGCCGAGCACGCTGAACAAAGTTCCGGCTTCTTCGATGCCGCGTAGCCGCTCGATATCCGAGCCATAATGCTGCCCCAGCAGGTCGAACCGCTCCAGCAACGAACTGATCTCGGAGCGGCGATCCATTCCCGCCTCCAGCCGTTCGCGCAGTTCGCGTCGCCGCTCCGAAAGACGGCGGAAATCCGCTTCGCTGGCCGTGAGCTGCTGTGTGTATGCGTCAAGCGAGCTTTCAAGCCGTCCTAGCTGGTCCTTCAGCTCCTTCGGCTGTTTCGCGAGCTCCTTAATCCGGTCCCGGTACTCGCTGATAAGCTGGTCGAGCAATTCAATTTGCGCTTCGCGTGTTTGGTCCTCTGGCGTCGCGGCCTTCTGTGCGACGAGCGCCGAATCGTCCACGCCGGTCAGCAGAAGCTTGAAGGTGGCGAAGTTGGGCGTGTCAGCAGTGGGGTTGCCGTCCGTCAGTGGTGAGCGCTGCGAGGTAATTTCGGTTTCCGTCACGATCATCAGCCGCGCCAGATTGCGGAAGCTGAGGCTGTTCGTGTCGCTGCGCTTGTTCCGGCGCACCCGCTTCCCATTCAACCCGCATTTTTCTAGCAGGAAGCTCGAGAGGTTATCGGCACTTCGCTCGCTGTGCTGATCGGCGAGTTCGCGCGCGTCGGTATCTGCCGGTGGCGGATCAAGATACAGACCCGTGAACAGGCGGAAATTTCCGCCGTCGGCGCTCCGGGAAAGCGTGAACCGCTCGCCGTCCATGGTTTCAATGCCGAGCAGCACGCGGTCGTATCCCACGCGCTCGGGAATGTCCCGCAGGGCGGTTTTCCCGCCGAGCATGAAGTCGATGGCTTCGACGACGAACGACTTGCCGGTATCGGAAGCCCCATAAAGCAGATTGAGCCCTGCGCCGAATTCAACGGTAGCCGCTTCGCGGTTGGAACCGTGAAACGCAAGATGGCGAATACGCAAGCCAGGCGTGGTCACGACTCCACCCCCAGGCTGCGCTCTGCCACCTGAAACTCCTCAACCCACCGGTCGAAGAAGCGCCGCATCAGGACGCGGAACTCTGTATCGGACAAGGCGCCGAATTCACCGACCAGCCACTCGGCCCGGTCCTTGAGCGCGCCGAGATAACTCGACTGAAGCGCCTGCAGGAAAGGCGTGGCATTCTCTCCGGCGCGGTAACGGATGCCCTCGGCCGAGACCTCGCGCCGTACAAGGTCGCGGGTCATCATGAGCAGCAATGCTTGCTCTACAAGCTTGCGGCGCACGAGCAGCTCTGCGGAATGAAGGGGAGCGGGCGGGTGAAGGCTCTCGGGGCCGCCAACGTCGCCCGTATGCACGAGCAGATAATCGAATGCGATCAGTCGTTGCAGGTCGAATGAATAGGGATGTGCGGCGGCGAGCAACGCGACGGCGCGCACGCCCGCTTCGAGGGCGCCGTTGAAAGTGGCGGGCGCTTTGCGCCGGGCTACGGCTTCGACCATTTCAACCGATCCTCGTTGGCCAGTTGATGGCAGATGCCTTCGCGATCTTGCAACTTTGCCCGCGCGATGAGCGGGTTTGACGTGATCGGCAGGTTGCGCGCCTCCTTGGTGACGGCGCAGACGCGCTCATAGCCGTCACAGTGATTGGCTTCGCAGACATCCACAACGCCCGCATGTATCTCGTCTTGCAGAGATTCGAACGTCCCTTCCGGCACGGTGTCGCGGGCAAAGACGCGCAGGGACTCGGCGTGGTAGAACGCTATGCGCTGGCGGCCGAAATGGTCGTTAAGGTTGGACCATGATTTCAGGGAGGCAACGTCAGGAACCGGTGCTTTCGTATGCTCGGCATAGGCACCGAGCAACTGCGCCACATACCTGCTTTCGGGCGGCGCGATGTCCTCTGGCGGCGCGCTGGGACTCGGGCGGTTCGGCAACCCGCCGCCAAAGCGCGCGACATGAACCGGGCTCGCCCTGTGATCTTCGATGATCTCGAGCGCGGTCTTTGCCTCGAAGATCGAGAAATCGAAATCCTTCACATAATCGAGGAATTGGCCCTCAAGGGCGATCTCCTGCGTGTCGGTTATGCACTTACGGCAGTTCTTGTCCCAATTTTCGATCAGCAGCTTCCTGAGCTTCGCCGCATCGCCGAGATAGCCCGCGAGCGTCGTGCCCGCGCCTCGCGGAGCCACGAAGTAGTAGCGGCGGGGCGGCTTGTAATCGCCCTTGAACGAGTACCAGAGGATTTTGCCGATCTCGGGCCAGGCGTCGCTCGGGTACAGCGCATGGTCATAGTGCTTGCACTGGTAATTATCCCAAACGCCCTGCAGCATGGCGGCGTCAGCGAACCCGGCGACATCGACGCCCTTGTCGCCAGCGCCGCTCGCACGCTGTACTTTGATGTATTTCTGCTTGAGGCAGTAGTGCGCCCACTCCTGAATGAAGATCTCCCACTGCTCGGGTGAGTAGACCAGAATCTGCTGCTGGGGTGGGATGCGCGGACCGGCGACGGCCTGATCCGCGCTGAGCGGCGCGCCAGCGGTCAGTGGGGCGCTGATGTCCTTGAAGTGGGCAGTCATGACCCTCTCGCGGCCTCCGCCGCAATGTGTCCGGCGAGCTCGGTAACAAACGTCTTGAGACCCGTCATACTATCAAGTTCTGCATAAGCGCCGTCCGCTGCGGCGGTGCGCGGCGAGGCTAAAATCGATGCTGCGGAATAAAGCTGCTCCTGCATGAGGCGCTGGCAAAGCAGGTTGTAGCGGTTCAAGTACGAGGACCCCTGAAAATCCGGGAACACCTTGAAATGTGGCGAGCGGTCAGTGACCGGCCGTCGCGATTCCGGCGCGTCTTCCACCATCATTAGCCAGCCGACAAAAGGGCGCGGCTGCTTTCCGAAGGCTCCCTCCCGGTAGGCCACCCATAGATCGTGAGCGGTGCCGATGGCCTCCTCGGTCCGGTTGTTGAAATTATTGCCGAAGGACGGCCCGACCTGGCTCTTGAACTCGAGCGCGGCGATCAGGCGGCCTTCGTTGATGACCAGAAGGTCCCAGAGCTTCGTGGGCCGGAAATAGCCCGGCAGGGTGACGACGCTTCGCTCGCGGTGGATGGCGGCATGATCGAGACCGTTGGCGCGCACGAGGTCGATCACGAGCGCGACGAAGCCGTCCATGTTCTTGCCCGCTGTGACTCCGGCGCGCTCGCCCTGATCCACGTTTCCGGACTCGATCTGTTTCTGCCGCGCCTTCTCCCGGTTGCCCCAGAAGGCCTGAACCGCTTCACGGGCCTTCTGTTCGAAGTTGACTAGATCAATTGCCACGTCGCCCCCTGCTCCCCTCCTTCATTCATCATTGCCGCCAAGGGCCGCGCGCTCCTCCGCCGAAAGGCCATAGAGCCGGAAAACCGCGCGATTGCACGCGTCGGTGTCGCTCTTCAGGGCTGCGGCTTTGAGCTCCTTCTGCAGCCCTGCCGGAACGTCGGCCCAGCGCGGCAAGCGGATGCGCCGCAGGTACTGCGCCTGAAACCGCAGATAACCGCCACGCATACGAGTCGAGTAAGTCGCCACGAACAGCCGCGCTATGCCCGAAAGGAGCACCGCCTGCAGCGCCCGAAGGTCCCACTCGTCAGACGTGATGAAATAGAGATTGTGATGAGGGTAAAGCTTGCCCTCCTCATAGACAATGTGAGCCTCACCCTTGATGTCCGGGATGAGCAGTTTCGGCCGCCACGTCAGCTCGGGATAAATCCGGTCGATTGTACGGTACCAGTTGGCCGGTTGCTTTGCAGCGACATGACGCTTCGCGATCTGCTCCTTGCGCTCCTCCAGGTAGCGCCGCAGGCGGGGGTAGGCCCGGAGATCGACAAGCCCGCCCTTGTCGGCAAAAGGATTGACGATTCCAAGGCCGCGCCACTCAACCTCGCCGGAGAGAATGTCGCGCGTCATCACGAGGGGGAGCTTGCGATCATCCTCCACATCGAGTTCATCAAACGCCCCGATAAACGCCTTGTCCGCGCCCGTTGCCACGCCGATACCGACTTTGCCGCCCGCATCTTCGATGGCTGGAAAGTCGCGCTCAAGGCGTCGCACCAGCGCGAGCTGGTCCGAGGAGTCTAAAATCCAAGGTTCGGCACTGGCGGCGATATCCGCCATTTCCTTCACCGGCCCCTTCGGGTCGGGCGTTTCGGGCGCGAGCAGCGTTGCCGCGAGTTCAGTCAGCGTTGCTGCATTGATATCCGGACGCCGCGCAACACGCGTGCGCCCCGGCTTCTCCCGCGAAATGACAGTGATGGCCGGATAGGCGATCACCTCGCTGTGGAAGGCGGGCGTATCGACCATATCGACGTAGATTTTCAGGTGATAGCCCTTGGCCACCATTTCCCGCAGGGGACCGCCATAACGGTTTTTCATCCAGCGGTCGGCGCAGATGAAGCCGAGTGCGCCTTCAGCGCTGAGGGCGCTCAGAGAACGTTCGATAAAGGGAATGTAGATGTCCGCACGGTCGAAAATCGTGTGATAGCGGGAGCGGTACTCGGCAATGAGCGCGTCGGGAATGAGCTCCTGCCGGACATATGGCGGATTCCCGACAACGTAATCGAAATTGCCCGGCAGCGGCACGAGCAGGAAATCGCCCTGATTCAACCACGCGCGAACGAGCGCGCTGGCGTCGCCCGGCGCAATGCCTTCGGAGTGGAGTAGCGCAAGGAGCTTGCCCGTCGTCTCCTCGAACGAGGAGCGGTGCAGCTCCACGGCGCGGATGCAGTCCGCGAGCATTGGGGCAGCAAGCTCCGGAGCGTGTGAGCGCCATGACGAAAGCAGCCTTTGGACAGCCGCGAGAAGGAAGTCGCCGTGGCCGAACGACGGCTCAAGCAGGCGCTCCTCGAAAAGGGGCTTGTCCGACGTATAGCCGACAAGATCAAGGATGAAATCCACGACTTCGCGCCGCGTAAAGATCGCGCCTCGATCCTCGATGCCTGATGCGGCG
>JACADY010000020.1 GCA_013389115.1 Alphaproteobacteria bacterium | reverse complement strand
AGGAGATGGCGGCCGGGAGGGCCGCGAGGACAGCTTCCATCGAGAAGGACGGAAGCCGCGGTGCCGGGAGCGACGACGGGATCCCGCCGAACTTAGTGCCGATGGTCTGCACCGGCAATTCCAGCAACCCGGTTGCGGCCGCGGCAAGACCTACAGCGATTAGCATGCCTGGCCAGTGCGGGCGCCAGCGCCGCAGTCCTAGGATGACCGCGACAGTGGCAACGGAAACGCCAAGGGCGGCTGGAGTCAGGCTCGCCCGCGCCTCCCAGAGCGCCGGGATCTTTTCCAGCAACTCGCCCGGTTCATTCGCCAGCGTCAGACCAAACAGCTCCTTGAGCTGGCTGCCGAAGATGATGACCGCGATCCCCGCCGTGAAACCGACCGTGACCGGAAAGGGGATGAACTTGATGAAGGTGCCGAGGCGCAGAAAGCCGACGAGCGCAAGCATCAGTCCTGACAGGAACGTGGCAAGGATCAGCCCCTCCATCCCGTGTTGGGCCACGGTGGCGGCGACCAACACGATGAAGGCCCCGGCCGGACCGCCGATCTGGAACCGCGATCCGCCAAGAAGCGAGACAAGGAAACCGCCGACGATGGCCGTGTAGAGCCCTTGCGCCGGCGTCGCGCCGGACGCGATGGCGATCGCCATCGAGAGTGGCAACGCCACGATGGCAACGGTCAACCCGGCGATGGCGTCCGTGCGCAACTGCGGCAGCCCGTAGCCTTCCCGCAGGACGGTGACGAGTTTCGGAGTGAAGAGCTCGGCGAAGCTCGGAGTATCGCTCTGTCTGGTGGTCTGGTCTTTCATCTGTGGCCGCACCTTTGGGAAGGAAGCGGCGGGATCGTCGGCCTGATGTCGGCGGTCGCCGTCGCGGATTGAGAGGAATCAGTGTTTTGGCGGAGGCGCCTTCAGTCGTACGCCTCGTCCGCCAGCCGGGCTGGCCGCGCCTTCTCCGATCAGTTCGACACCGGCGAATTCGAGTGCCGCCACGACCTTGGTCAGGCTGTCGACGACGCCGCGCACATTTCCGGTGCTGGCCTCCATCCGCTGGATCGTCGGCACGGAAAGCCCGGCTAGTTCTGCGAGGGTCTTCTGGTCGATACCGAGAAGAGCACGCGCGGCGCGCATTTGGGGACCAGTGATCATCGGTATATCCTGAAACACGATAATCGATATATAGAAATTCGATTATGATATGTCAAACATCAAAACTGTTTGAGGAATCCTATCCGCGCCAAATGAATGATGCCCATCATTGCAGGCGTCATCCTGGGCGACGCAGAGGCTTAGCGAACGCAGCTGCGGGTCAATCGGCGAACCCTTTTTGGTTTGCTCGCTGATTCATAGGTCGTGACAGGCTAATAGAATATTGTCTCAAACTGCTCCGCCCACGGCTGGTCGGCGACAGCGGCTAGATCGTTTAGCGAGAGCGCCGGTGGTACGCGCCTGATGACGAGGTGTTCGAGCACCTCCGGCGACAGATAGGCGAGCCGCATCATGCGGCTCACGAACCGGTCGGAGACCTTCTCGGCCGCGGCGATATCCTGAATGGTGGAAGCGGCACCGGATTCCAGCTGCCGCCGCCAGCTCCAGGCACGGGCTATGGCGCGCAGCACATGCGGATCCTGCGCACGCCCATCTCGCATGACCACCTCGTCGGGCGGGAGGATCTTCGGCCGCCCATTACGTTTGCGGATCGTCAGGGGGATGACGACGCGGATGGTGTTCGTCGAGTCAGTCATGCGCGGGCCTCCGTCTGGCGGGGGGCCATCATGTCCCGCAGGACCGAGCCCAGCCCGTCGTGGCGCAGATCGACGGCAATGCCGTCTTCGCCGACGGTCACCCGCTCGACCAGTAGCTGGACGATGCGGGTCTGCTCCGCCGGATAAAGCGCCGCCCAGAGCTGATCGAACTCGCCGAGCGCCTGGACGACCGCCTTCTCATCGACGGTCGAGTTCTCGTCGCGCAGGGCCTTTATGGTCCGCGCCGCGACTTCGGGTGCGCGGATCATGCGGCGGATTTCGCCGACAACGGCATCCTCGACCATGCCTGCAGGCAGGCGCAGCGGACCCGAGGCGTCTCCGGTCGGGCGGTTTCGTATCAGGTCCATCGACGCGTAGTAGCGGTAGAGGCGCGTGCCCTTCTTCGTCGCCGTCGGCGTCATCGCCGTGCCCGTTTCGGTGAAGATGATCCCTTTCAGCAGGGCCGGCGTCTGGCGGCGATTATTCTTCGCCCGCAGGCGCGGGCTCTCCTGCAGGATGCTATGCACCTTGTCCCAAAGGGTCTGATCGATGATGGCATCGTGCTCGCCCGGATAGGCCGTGCCCTTGTGCACGGCTTCACCGAGGTAGACCCGGTTGTTGATCAGTTTGTAGAGGAATCCCTTGTCGATCGGCTTGCCGCGCTTGTTCAGCACGCCTTCGGCCGCGAGCGCTTTCGCCAGCGTCGTGGCGGAGCCGATGGCGACGAATCGCTCGAAGATCATCCGGACCGTCGCGGCCTCGGCCTCGTTGACCACCAGCTTGCGGTCGTGCACGTCGTAGCCCAGTGGGACGTGGCCGCCCATCCACATGCCGCGCTTGCGGGATGCCGCAACCTTGTCGCGGATGCGCTCGCCGATCACCTCCCGCTCGAACTGTGCGAAGCTGAGGAGGATGTTCAGGGTCAGGCGGCCCATCGAGGTCGTGGTGTTGAACGACTGCGTGACCGAAACGAAGGTCACCTGATTGCGGTCGAAGATCTCGACCAGCTTGGCGAAGTCCATCAGCGAGCGCGACAACCGGTCGATCTTGTAGACCACGATCACATCGATGAGCCCCGCCTCGACGTCCTGAATGAGACGCTTCAAGCCGGGGCGCTCAAGCGTGCCACCGGAGAAGCCGCCGTCGTCGTAGCGTTCGCGGATGGTGGCCCAGCCTTGCGCCTTCTGGCTCGTCACGAAGGCCTCGCAAGCCTCGCGCTGGGCGTCGAGGCTGTTGAACTCCATGTCGAGTCCTTCCTCGCTCGACTTGCGTGTATAGATGGCGCAGCGCTGGCGGCGCGGAACGACCGCGACGGCTTCCTTGCGGTTCATCTTGCCCTTCCGCTATCGCTACGGGCGTTCGTCGCTGCCAACGATCCCCCGGATCGTTGTCTGGCCCTTGGCCACCGCTCCTCACCCCTCCGCGCCTCGCGGAGGCCGAAGAAGCGATAGCCGTTCCACTGCGTGCCGGTGATCGCCCGCGCCACCGCCGAGAGCGACTTGAACTTGCGCCCCTGCCAGTCGAAGCCGTCCTTCATCACCGTGACGGTGTGCTCCACCCCGTCCCATTCGCGCACGAGGCGGGTGCCGACCACCGGATTGCGGGAATCCGCGATGACGCCCGAGCGCCTCGACCGGCCCTCGATTTCATCGGCCAGCAGATCCAGCGTCCGCCGCGTCTCGCGGGACAGGCCGCCGAGGGTCAGTTCCTGGATCCGGTAGCTGAGCCTCAGCTCGAGGTAACTGCGGCTGTTGTTCGGAGCGGGCGTGCCGAAGAGGCTTTCCCACTTCGCCTTCAGCTCGACCACCGTCATTCGTTTCAGCGCTGCAAGCTGCGTGACCACGCTCGCGTCCGCCGCGTCGCGTTCGCCCACCCGCCATGGCGCGGCGTCAGTCTTTCTCTTTGTTCCTGGCATCATTGCCCTCCAACTCGGTTGCTCGGTTTGCGACGACCAACACGGCGTTTGAGGGCGAGAATGTCGAATGAACTGTCTTCGCCAGGTGCAGATAAAGAACTGGACTGTTCCGGCAGGATACGCCTCAGCCCCGCGGCAAGAATCTGCGCGAGTTCATCGAGGCGTTCGCCCGCCGACAGACGGACGGGCAACAGAGGGTTCGGACCGGATCGGGCGTCTTGCATGAGACCGTTCGCAATAGAAGATGACTGGCGAAACGGTAGTCGCAAAACGAAGATACGCAATAAGATTCAACGACTTATCGCGCCACAGCGGAATTATTAGAAGTAGATCGAAGCCGTTCGTCAGGCCTTTCCAGCGTGAACATCTGTGCAAGTCGCCCGGAGCGGCGCTGCCCGCAGCATTGTCGGGTCGTTACCTCGAATCATCGCGGGTGAACTGGTCGTAGCTATCCCAAGGTTCTTCGTCCTCGACCTCAGCTCCATCGACGGCGCGATCGAACTGCAGAAGAGACACCGCCAAACCGAGCCGGTCAGAGAAGAAGGTCAGTTCTCGGACGGGTTCGGAGCCCCGACTAAATGTCCAGATGCCGGCGGGCAAAGCCACCGGGCGCTGAGAACTGGTGTGCTGCGACGCCGACCCCATGGCCATGATGGAGCCGTCGGGAATCGGCATGCCCGATTGAATGAACACACCGCTTCTGTAGGCGCGCGTGCTCGCTCTGCCCCACAACGCGAATCCGTCTCGCGCAACCACCATGGCCGCTCGGGTGTCGGTGAATTCGATCCACTTGCGCGCGGCCGCAAGAAGCGAAACTCCGTGTCGGTCAGTCACATGGCCAAGGAGGTCGCGAGTCACCTCCTGACTGCCGACCTGCTTCCGATAGTCGTCGATCGGCATCAACAGGAAGGAGGCGAAGGTATCGGCCTCTTCTTCACGCTGCTTCTCCGCATCCTTCCAGCCGTTGGCTTGCAGCGGAAGGCACTCGAAGTCGAACTCGTCCGAGAGCTCGCCGTTACGGTAGAGCGCTGCGGTCAGCGGGCGCCGGTGCAGCAAGTAGTGCCCGAACTCATGAGCGAGCGTGAAGCGCTCGCGTCCACGGTAGCGGGGCTGAGTGTTGTAGAGGATCTGCCAACCGGGCTTCTTGCGCCGTGCCCGGAGCATGCCCTCGAAGCCGTCGATGTCGACGCCCTTCACTGCCGTAATCGGGTCTTCGTGGTTTCGGGAGACTTCGAGCGCCAGCGCCTCCACGTCCACGGGGAACCGGTCTTCTCCCTGCACGGTGCGGAGAAGCACAGTCAGATCGTTCGCGGCCCTTCTGGGCGATTTTCTGCCGCTATTGCTCATTCATCCTCATCGTCCAGGATCTTAAGCATCTCGCGAAGCTTCTCTTTGCTCTTCGGCTTCATCTTCTGATACTTGCGAAAGAAGGCAGTGTCTGTCGCGTCCGCTTCGGTGACTTCGTCGGCGGAAATCAGATAGTCAGTCGTCGTCTCGAGGGCGGCCGCGATCTGGTGAAGCTTCTCAGCCGAAGGGCGCGCGACGTCCTTGTTCTCGATCTCCCACATGTAGCTCTTGCTGGATCCGACCCGTTCGGCCAGCGCCTCCAGGGTCAGTCCTCGCTTCAGTCTGAGCTCGCGAACGCGCTCTCCCAAGGGTGTTGGCACCGGGTGTACTCCTGTTTGTCCGCCGGGTTCGTTATCGCGATACATCTAGTCCTTGACACGCCGTACCTGCAATACCTATCTTGCGCACAAGTTCGTAGTAACGAACCCACTTTCGCGCTTTCACGAGACAGGAGGCCGTCATGGCTAAAGCACGTAACGGTTCGGGCACCCATCACGTGGTCCCCAATCCCAATGGCGGATGGGATGTCCGCCGCGGCGGCGCCGAGCGCGCCAGCGGGCACTTCGACACGAAGCGGGAGGCGATCGACCGTGGGCGGGAGATCAGCCGCAACGCCGGGACGGAGTTCAAGATCCACAACCAGGATGGCCGGATCGGCCAGTCCGATTCCCACGGGAACGACCCCCGCAACATCAAGGGCTAAGGAGATCGATCATGGCCTCAGTGACGAGTTTCATCCGCAACGTGCCTGCCTCGTCGCTGCAGGCCTATTTCCACCACACCGGCATCGAGCTTCCGACCGAGGTCGATTGGGAGGCGCCCGAGCCGGAAGTTGCACGCGTCACCTTGCGGGCCGTCGACGAATTGGACGACGAAGCCCGCGCCTGCATCGTGAACGACGCCGAGCGTGTGAGCGCCTTGGCCGATGATGCGGGGCAGACCGCACTCTACAGCGTGATCGACGACCGCACGGTGCTCGATGATCTGGCAAATGGCCATGCGCGTTCGCTCTGGATGTTCCTGAACGAACCGATTCGGTTCCGCCATGCCGAAGAGGTCCGCTACACCGATGAGCGGCGCCGTGGTCGGAGCTGGGACGGGTTCATCGGCGAGCCGAATCTCGATCTGCGCCGGGACGAGGCATCCATCGATGCCTTCAAGGCGGCGCTGCGCGAGCGGTTCGCTTCCAACAACATCCACATCGATATCTTCGGGCGCTACCGGCCGACCTTCGACAGCGAGGATTGCGAGCTTGTCCAGATCGCGATTTACCGCGAAGGCCTCCTCGACGATTTCCTGGCGTTCGATGACGCGGGAACGCTCGTCCGCCGCGCCCGCCGTCCCGTGTTCGAGGCGGCCATGACGTATGAACCGGCGACCGGCGTCATCGAAGTCGTCGCCAACGACCGCGAGAGCCGCGAGGTGATGGTCCGCTTCATGGCGCGCGACCTGCTGGGGATCGAGTTCCAGAGCGAGAAGGTGCCCTTCCGCACCTACGACCTCGCAGTTCTGCTTCATCCTTTCGATTTTCCGACCGACCCGGAGGATGGGATCGAGTCCGTCGAGGTCAAGCAGCTGCGTCTGATGCCCATCGACAATGTGGGCGAGCGCGTCACGCTGGAATGTCTTCGGAAGGCCGACCGCACTATCTGGAGCATGTCGGCGGAGCGGTTCGGCGCCAACGATCCGCTGGCTGGCGGTTGGGTGGCGACACAGGCCAAACTCTCCATCAAATTCCATCCCAAGGGCGATGCCAAACGCGGTCGGACGCTGCCGTTGGCGATCACGATGCCGCATGGCTGCAATCTCAAGGACCAGACCGAAGAGGAGCAGCTGATCGGCGAGAAGTACCTCCGGCGCTGGGGCATCCTTTCCGGAGACGGCGGTGTCGTCGTCGATTGATCGGAGGGCGGCGGACCTATTGCTGTCGGTGATCGAGACGCCGGATGCGGTTATCAGCGGCTCGGTCCTCGACTGCTACTATGGCCAGATTTCGCCGGTGCTGAAGGGGGCTGGAATCCTTCAGCCGAAAGATCACTCGCGGGCAGCCGTTTCACTCGTCGACCACGAGGACGAGCCCGTCAATCTGATCTGGTCACCTGAACATCGGGCATATGGGTATTTCAGCCCGTCGGCGGGTTGGGTGAACGTCCCCGGAAATCAGTTGGCAACGTACCGCGTCAACTTCAGCATGTTGCTCGAACAGCTGTTCGAGCGGCTGGATTTCTCCCCGCGAACCGGCCCTGTCGAGCTCGTACCCGACCTTCTGTGGGAGATCGGCGACGCGCGCCTGCCAGGACGCAGCAAACGTACATCTGTCTGGATTGGCCGTCGGCTCGGCGATCCGACGATATGGAGAAGTTTCATGGATGCTGCCCGCAAGCGTCCGGCACGCGGCTTGCGAGTTGTCCTGAGCTTCACACCTGGAAATCGCCTGCCGACTGACGTGCACCTCGGTCATACGCTGATCGCCGTTCGAGATGTCGCCGATCACAACGGTCTTGCCATCGTTCCCGAGCTATTGGCTGCACGTGTCGCGACGGGCTCACAGCTGAACGACGACTTGATCACCATGGCGGCCGACGGCGCATCCCTCACCGTTCGCGGAACACGTTATGCATTCTCTGGATCGAAACAGCGCGCGATCATCCGGCAACTTTATGACGCTTGGAAATCGGGCAACCCGGAACTTCTGACCGCCGAGGTTCTGGAGAGCGCCGGATACAGCACCAGCGTCAACACGCTGGCGAAGGCTTTCTCCGGAAGACCTGAATGGCGTGAATTCATCAGCGAGGAGCATGGCCGCTGTTGGATGTTCCTCTGATGTCCTGAATTCTCTCATCTGAAAGGCCGCCCGGTGGGCGGCTTTTTTCATTTCTGAGCCGCTTTCCCCGATTCCTACCTTGAGCCCTACCTGGCTCCTTCCCGGCTCCTACCCGCCCGGCAGCCATCCTCTCCGCAGGTTTTCGACAGGAACCCAAGGAGACACAGATGGCTACGAAACACCTCAACCAGATCGACTTGGCTGCGCGCTGGAACATCAGCCACCGCACGCTTGAGCGCTGGCGCTGGACGGGCGAAGGCCCGCGCTTCGTCAAGCTCGGCGGTCGCGTCGTGTATCGCCTCGAAGACGTCGAGGAGTACGAGCGCGAGCAGATCCGCGCGAGCACCGCCGACCACCCCAGCAAGCCTGCGGCATGAGGGGGTGGTGATGACGAACTCCAACCGCATTTCCCTCGATGAGCTCCGGCGCATGGCCGTCGGCGACATCGCCGCTCTGCCTGCCGAACAGCTCGCCCTTCTGCAGGACGAGGCCGCGGAGGCGCTGCGTCGCGCCAAGACCGTCTGCGACTGGCTCGATGGGGCCGTCGCGCTCAAGTACGGCGATCGTGCCCACGCAACGCGCCAAGCGGCCGGCAAAGACACCGGCACGGTCCGCTTCGATGACGGCGCGGTCACCGTGATCGCCGACCTGCCGAAGCGCGTCGACTGGGACCAGGACAAGCTCGCCGCTCTCGTCGAACGCATCCGGGCCGAGGGCGACGATCCCACCGAATACGTCGATGTCGCGATCAAGGTGCCCGAGCGCAAGTTCGCGGCCTGGCCGAGCCACATCCGCTCCGCCTTCGAGGACGCGCGCACCGTCCGCACCGGCAAGCCCAGCTTCCGTCTTTCCCTGAACACCGAGGTGACGTCATGAGCATCACGAAGAAGCTCGCGGTGCTCCGCGAGCACCATTACGGGCTGGACAAGCTGCCCGAGACCATCCGGGTGCCGGCCCTTGGCGAGCGTCGCGACGAGACCGTCAAGCCGGTCGGGGCGGCCTCGATCGACGACCTGGCCTTCGCCCTCATCGGGCTGAACGAGCGGGCATCGGCCCTCTACCGCGAGATCGACGCGGTGCGCACCCTCCACGACGAGGCCCGCAAGGCCGGCGCGCTCGGAGCCGATGTCGCGATAGACGCCCTGATCGCGGCGAAGGGAGGCAAGTGATGGCGATTCCTGCCTCTCCCTGTCAGGCCTCCGGCCTTCCTCGCCTCTTGCCAATCATCTCGGCCGATCAGCGGCTCGCCGAGCCGCGCGGCATCAAGGGCACGATCTTCGGCAAGTCCGGGATCGGCAAGACCTCGCTTCTCTGGACGCTCGACCCCGCCACCACGCTGTTCATCGATTTGGAGGCGGGTGACCTCGCCATCGAGGGATGGTCCGGCGACAGCGTCCGGCCGCGCACATGGGCCGAGTGCCGCGATTTCGCGGTCTTCATCGGCGGCCCCAATCCGGCGCTGCGGGACGACCAGGTCTACAGCGAGGCCCACTTTGCGGCGGTGTGCGAGCGCTTCGGCGACCCGGATTCGCT
>JACADY010000010.1 GCA_013389115.1 Alphaproteobacteria bacterium | reverse complement strand
GTATAGGCCTTGCAGATGCCAAGCGCATAGCCGATCGCGCGCGGGCCGATCCCCGACCCGGCCGCCGCCGCGCCGGCAACACAATTGGATGACGTCACAAAGGGATAGGTGCCGTGGTCGATATCGAGCAGCGCGCCTTGCGCTCCCTCAAAGAGGATGCGGTCGCCATTCTCGCGCGCCTCGTTGAGGATGCGCCACACGGGCGCGGCGTAGGGCAGCACCTTGGGCGCGATCGCCAAAAGAGCGTTCTGCAACGCATCGAGATCGGCTTCCGCCTGGCCAAAACCGCGTCTGATCGCGTTGTGATGCGACAGCGCCGCCTCGAGCCGCACGCGCAGCGCCGCCGGATCGGCAAGATCGATGAGCCTGACCGCCCGCCGCCCGACCTTGTCCTCATAGGCAGGGCCGATGCCGCGCTTCGTCGTGCCGATCCGCGTGCCCGCGTTCGAGGTCTCGCGGAACGCATCGAGCTCCCGGTGCAAGGGCAGGATCAGCGGCGCGTTCTCAGCCACTTTCAAGGTCTCGGGCGTGATGCTGACGCCCTGTTGGCCGAGTTTCTCGATCTCCTCGGCAAGAGCCCAGGGATCAACGACGACACCATTGCCGATGACCGACAGCTTGCCCGGCCGGACGAT
The DNA here is from genome assembly GCA_013389115.1 of Alphaproteobacteria bacterium. Classification (GTDB taxonomy): domain Bacteria; phylum Pseudomonadota; class Alphaproteobacteria; order Micropepsales; family Micropepsaceae; genus JACADY01. The sequence goes on along the minus strand of JACADY010000010.1, from coordinate 46,020 downwards.
GCCGGAGGGCAGCAGCGAAAGCTTGTAGGTGACGCCGTTGATGACGAGCGTGTGCCCGGCATTGTGCCCACCTTGAAAGCGCACGACCACGTCCGCCCGCTCCGAGAGCCAGTCGACGATCTTTCCCTTGCCCTCATCGCCCCATTGGGCGCCGATCACCGCGACATTGGCCATGATGTTTTCACGTTGTTTTCCTTGACGAAATTGCCGGGGGTCCGCGCCCCAGCCGCGCCGCGTAGCAGAGTTGCGCGCCTTGCGCTACACTGAAAAATAAGCGCAAACGCGCGAACGGGGGATAGCAAATGATACGCGTCTTGTTCGGTTGGCTGCTTTTCGCAGGTGTAGGCGCCGCCCTTGCCTTCACCGCCGTCGTCTGGCTCAACACCCCCGACGGCGATGAGCCGCTGACGATGCGCATGCGGGCCGTCGCCGAAAACGCCCTTGGCCTGACACCCACCCAGCAGGCGGCCGCCACGGAACCGGCGGCCCCCGGCATGGCCCCCGAAGCGCGCGGCTTCCGCCCCGGCCCCAGTCTTTCGGCCGAGCAGCTTGCCGACCTGACCGCCGTCATCCGCGCCGAGCTGCGGGCCGAGACGGCCGCCGCCCAGCGCGATCAGTTCTGGCAGGATGTCGGGCTTTCCGCCGTTTTCATGCTCTTTGGCGGCATGTTCGGCGAGTTGGCGGGGCTCCTGCGCCTGCGCCGTTGAACGATAAGAACAAGACAAGACCTGAGGGGAAACCATGTTCGTGGGACATTACGGCCCCGCGCTTGCGGGCAAGGCCATCGCAGCGACCGTGCCGCTCTGGCTGCTTTTTCTGGCCGTGCAGCTCTTCGACGTCGCCTGGTCGATTTTCATCCTGACGGGGATCGAGCATGTCCGTCTCATTCCCGGCTTCATGGCGCTCTCACCGCTCGACCTTTACTACATGCCCTACACCCACGGCCTCATTACGGCGCTTGTCTGGTCGATCGCCTTCGCCGCGCTCTACATGGCGGCGGTCTGGGGGCGCGGACGCATCACGGCGTTCCTGATCGTCACCCTCGCCGTCTTCTCGCATTGGGTGCTCGATTTCCTCGTCCACACCCGCGACCTGCCGCTCATCGATAACCGCATGAAGGTGGGTCTCGGCTTGTGGAACTTTCCCCAGATCGCCCTCCCCCTCGAAGCCGCAGTGCTCGTGGGCGGCATGCTGCTTTATGTGGCCTGGACAAAGCCGAAGAACCTGGCCGGCAGGATTGCGCCCTGGGCCGTGCTTGCCTTTCTGGCGGCCATCCACGCTTATGCGCTCGTTCAGCCGCTGCCCAAGAGCGCGCAGGAGTTTGCGGCAACGGCACTCGCCTCGTTTCTGATCCTGCCGCTGCTCGGCCTTATCCTCGACCGCACGCGCGAGGCAAAGTAGGGCGCCATCGCCGTCGCGACCCGCGAAGGAAGAGGCGTGTGGATGACCCGGTTAAGCCGGGCCATGACGACCCGGGGGAGGAACCCACGTGCTCGCGCCCCCCACCTGTCATGGCCCGCGGAAGCGGGCCATCCACCTTCCAGGGCCCCTCACCCTTCGAGGCTCGCGAAGGGCTCGCACCTCTGGGTGAGGACCATACAAAAAGCCTCATCCTGAGGCGGCGCGTCAGCGCCCTCGAAGGATGAGGCGGCTCCCCGCGCTCAGAACGACAGCGCCTTTGCCTGCTTGACGACGGGCACATTGCGGATCGCGGCGACGACGCTGTCGGGCACCGGCCCATCGAACTCGACGAGTGCGATCGCATCGCCGCCAGGCCCCGTGCGGCCCAGATTGAACGACGCGATATTGACCTTCGCATCGCCCAGCAGCGTCCCCAGCTTGCCGATGAAGCCCGGCTTGTCCTCGTTCGTGATGTAGAGCATGTGCGGCGTGAACTCCGCCTCCATGTCGATGCCCTTCACCTGGATGATGCGCGGCTGACCATTCGAGAACACCGTGCCCGCGACCGAGCGCTCCTGGCGCTCCGTCACTACCTTGATGAGCACATAGCTGTCATAGACGCCTTGCTGGTCGCGGCGAACCTCCGACACCTGAATGCCGCGCTCCTTGGCGACGATCGGGGCGTTGACCATGTTGATCTCAGGCAGCATGGGCTTCAACAGCCCGGCGATCACCGCCTGCGACAGGGCGCGCGTGTTCATCTCGGCGACGGCACCCTCGAACACGAGCTCGACGGATTTGATGCTCGTCTCGGTGAGCTGTCCGGCGAACGCGCCCAGATACTCGGCAAGCTTGATCCACGGTCCCATGCGCTTGGCGTCTTCCGCGGTGATCGAGGGCGAGTTGAGTGCGTTCGTGATCGCGCCTGTCAGCAGGAAATCAGAGATCTGTTCGGCCACCTGCAGCGCGACATTCTCCTGGGCTTCGGTCGTCGAGGCGCCCAGATGCGGCGTCGCCACCACCTTTTCATGGCCGAAGAGCGGATGCTGCTTTGCCGGTTCTTCCTCGAACACGTCAAGCGCCGCGCCCGCCAGATGTCCGCTGTCGAGAGCCGCCTTCAGCGCCTTTTCATCGACGAGCCCGCCGCGCGCGCAATTGATGAGACGCGCGCCTTTTTTCATTTTGGCGATCGCCTCCGCGCTGATGATGTTGCGCGTCTTGTCGGTGAGCGGCGTATGCAGCGTGAGGAAATCCGCCCGCGCGAGCAGATCATCGAGTTCGACCTTCTCGACCCCCAGCTCGTCCGCCCGTTCAGGCGAGAGGAACGGATCAAACGCGATCACCTTCATGCGCAGGCCCCGCGCGCGGTCGGCGACGATCGAGCCGATATTACCGCAACCAACAATGCCAAGCACCTTGCCGGTCAGCTCGACGCCCATGAAACGGTTCTTCTCCCACTTCCCCGCATGGGTCGAGGCATTCGCCGCCGGAATCTCGCGTGCGAGCGCGAACATGAGCGCGATCGCGTGCTCGGCCGTCGTGATCGAATTGCCAAAGGGCGTGTTCATGACGACGATGCCCTTCGCCGTCGCAGCCGGAATATCGACATTGTCGACGCCGATGCCGGCGCGCCCGACGGCCTTCAATTTCGTCGCGGCCTTGATGACCTCTCCCGTCACCTTGGTGGCCGAGCGGATGGCAAGCCCGTCATAGCCATCGATGATCTTGAGAAGCTCGTCCTTCGAAAGGCCGGTCTTGACGTCGACCTCGACGCCGCGGTCCTTGAAAATCTGCACGGCGGCGGGAGAAAGCTGATCCGAAATGAGAACCTTGGGCATGGGGGTCGTGCCTTTGTGCTGCGTTTCCTCCCCCGGCGGGGGGAGATCAAAAGGGGTCATGCGTTGAGAGCGGGAAGAAAAGCGCTATGCGGCCTTTACAACCGCATAGGCCCAATCGAGCCACGGCAGCAGCGCCTCGACATCGCTGCGCTCGACCGTTGCGCCGCACCAGATGCGCAGGCCCGGCGGCGCATCGCGATAGCCGCCGGCGTCGAACGCGACGCCTTCCTTCTCGAGCAGATCGGCGACCTTCTTGGCGATCTCCGCCTGGCGCTCCGGCGCTTGCGCCTTGAACCACGCATCCTTGAAGGTGAGGCACACCGACGTGTTCGAGCGGAACATTGGATCATCGGCGAGGAAGCCGAAGGCCTGCGTCTCGCGCTCCCAGCGCTCGATGGCGGCGAGATTGGCATCTGCCCGCTCATAGAGCTTGTAAAGTCCGCCGACACCTTCGGCCCATTTGAGCGCATCGATATAGTCCTCGACGCACAGCATCGAGGGCGTGTTGATCGTCTCGCCCTTGAAGATGCCCTCGTTGATCTTCCCGTCCTTGGTCATGCGGAAGATCTTGGGCAGCGGCCAGTGCGGCGAATAGCTCTCAAGCCGCGCGACCGCGTTGGGACTGAGGATCAGCATGCCATGCGCCGCCTCCCCGCCCAGCACCTTCTGCCAGGAGAAGGTGACGACATCGAGCTTCGCCCAGTCGAGCGGCTGCGCGAACGCCGCCGAGGTCGCATCGCAGATCGTGATCCCAAGCCTGTCGGCGGCAATCCACTCGGCATTGTGCACGCGCACGCCGGAGGTTGTGCCGTTCCAGGCAAAGACGACGTCGTGCTTGGGGTTCACCTGGGCGAGATCGGGCAATTGCCCGTAATCCGCCTTCAGCGTGCGCACATCCTTCAGCTTGAGCTGTTTGGTGATGTCGGTCGCCCAATCCTTGGAGAAACTCTCCCAGACGAGCACATCGACGGGCAGCGGTCCCAGCATCGACCACAGCGCCATCTCGACCGCGCCCGTATCCGAGGCGGGCACGATGCCGATCCGATAGTCGGATGGCACATGCAAGAGCGCGCGCGTGCGATCGATCGCTTCCTGGAGCTTGGCTTTGCCCGCCTTGGAGCGATGCGACCGTCCAACGACGGCGCCGCTCAAGGCTTCAACGGTCCAACCCGGGCGCTTGGCGCAGGGTCCAGACGAAAAAAAAGGCCGTGCGGGGCGCACGGCCGGCTTTGTACCGGTCATGATCTATCCCTTCCAGAATAGTCGCCTCTCGGTGGGGAGAGGTAGCCCGCCGCTTGTTTACGCCACACCCGGTTTATTAGCAATGAAGATTTCAAACCCATCGACCAAAATCGCAAACGCGCTATGGTGCGCGCCGGCTTGGAAGGGGAACTGTATGCTGCGTCAGACCTATGACCGCGTTGTGCGACTGTCGGCCCACCCGCACGCGCTTTTCTATTTGGCGGCGGTCTCGTTTACCGAGAGCTCCTTTTTCCCCATCCCGCCAGACGCGCTGCTGGTGCCAATGACGCTGGCCGAGCCCGCCAAGGCTTGGATCTATGCCACTGTGTGCACCATTGCCTCCGTGGTGGGTGGCCTCTTTGGTTATGCGATTGGCTATCTGCTGCTCGAATCGATCGGGCGCCCGCTTCTTGAATTCTATGGCTATGGTTCCGGCCTTCATCAGTTCCAGGAACAGTTCGCGATCTGGGGCCTCTGGATCATTCTCATCAAGGGCATGACGCCAATCCCCTACAAGATCGTCACCATCGCCGCCGGCGCCGCGCAGTTCGATCTCTTTGTCTTCACCCTCGCCTCCATCGTCACGCGCGGCGGGCGCTTCTTTCTGGAGGCGCTGCTCCTGCGCCTTTTCGGTGAGCAGATCCGCGAGTTCATCGAGCGCTATCTGACCCTGGTGACGACGGGGCTTCTTGCCATCGTTGTCGGCGGATTCCTCGCCTTGCGCTTCATCTGAGGCATCGACCCTTCGCAGGCCTCGCGAAGGCTCGCTCCCCAGGGTGAGGACTTATGTAAAAAATCCTCATGCCTAGAGATGGCGCGTCAGCGCCCTCGAAGGATGACGAACACCAGAGGCCTAAGGGCGGATCGCCCATGCATGATTGAGCGGCCCGTGTCCCTTGCCGAACCCGGGCGCCTTTTGGATCGCCTGATGCACATAGGAAATCGCCGATCCCACCGCCGCATGCAGCGACAGTCCCTGTCCAAGCCTCGTCGCAAGGGCGCTTGCAAGCGTGCACCCGGTGCCATGCGTCGCGCGCGTTTCGATGCGCGTGGAAGTGTAGACCTCATGCCCCTGCGGCGTGATGAGTGTGTCGTGCACCTGTGGCAGCGGCAGATGGCCACCCTTGATGAGCACGGCCTTAGGCCCGAGCGACAGCAGCAGTTCGCCCGCCTTCTCGACATCGCTGAGGCTGTGGATCGCAATGCCCGACAAAACCTCCGCTTCGGGAATATTGGGCGTGATGACGCTGGCCCGCAGGATGAGCGCGGCTTTCAGCGCGGTCATTGCGGAGCTATCCAAGAGCCGCGTGCCGCCCTTCGAGACCATGACGGGATCAACGACGAGCGGAACATCGCGCGCATGCGCATCGATGACGGCACAAACCGCCTCGATCGCAGGCGCGGTCGCAAGCATGCCCGTCTTGATGACATCGGCGCCGATATCCCCAAGACAGACCCGCATCTGATCGGCAACGGTCTCGCAAGGGATTTCGTGAATGCCCGCGATGCCGACCGTGTTCTGCACGGTGATGGCGGTGATGGCGGTCATCGCATAGCCGCCGAGTGCGGTGACAGCCTTGATATCGGCCTGAATGCCCGCCCCGCCGCTGCAATCCGATCCCGCCACGATGAGGACGCGGGCGAGTTGGCTCATGGAATTTCCTTCTCTTGTAGAACCTTTAAGAATGTCTCGGTCTTCCCTGCCAGTGCCTCAAGCGCTGACCCTTTCCAGGACTTGCACGATATCGCCGACGACCGCGCGCACGAGCGTCTCGTCATCGCCTTCCGCCATCACGCGAATGACAGGCTCCGTCCCCGATTTGCGGATGAGCAGACGGCCGTTCTGGCCAAGCTTTTCCTCGGCCGACTTGATCGCCGCCTGGACATCGCCTTGCAGCAGCGGCGAGCCGCTCTTAAAGCGCACATTGCGCAGGAGTTGCGGCACCGTGTCGAAGAGATGGCACACAAGGCTTGCTGGCTTGCCATAGTCGATGATCGCGGCAAGGACCTGCAGCGCCGCGATCAGGCCATCGCCCGTCGTGGAGAAGTCCGAAAGGACGATATGCCCCGATTGCTCGCCGCCGATATTGTGGCCGCCATCGCGCATGCGCTCCATGACATAGCGATCCCCGACCGCCGCGCGTTCGAGGCGCAAACCGAGGCCCTCGACAAAGCGCTCGAGCCCCAGATTGGACATCACGGTCGCGACGATGCCGCCGCCCTTGAGAAGCCCCGCCTCGTGCCAGCGTTGAGTGACGAGCGCCATCACCTGATCGCCATCGATGACGCGCCCGCGCTCATCGACAAGCACCACCCGGTCGGCATCACCGTCTAGCGCAATGCCCAGATCCGCGCGCACCTCGCGCACCTTTTCGATGAGCGCGGCCGGCGATGTCGAACCGCATTCAGCATTGATATTGAAGCCGTTGGGATCAACGCCGAGCGAGACGACCTCCGCACCCAGCTCCCACAGCACCAGGGGCGCGACCTTGTAGGCGGCGCCATGCGCGCAATCAACGACGATGCGCAGGCCATCGAGCTGCATGTGGCGGGGGAATGTGCGCTTTGCGAATTCGATGTAGCGCGCCTGGGCATCATCGATGCGCTTGGCCCGGCCGAGTTTCGCGGGGGCCGCCAACGCCTCGTTGAGCCCGTTGTTCATATAGTATTCGATGCGCCGCTCAACCTCGTCCGACAGCTTATAGCCGTCCGGCCCGAAGAGTTTGATGCCGTTATCCTGATAGGCGTTGTGCGAGGCGGAGATCATCACGCCGAGATCCGCGCGCATCGACCGCGTCAGCATCGCGACGCCCGGTGTCGGCATCGGCCCGACGAGCAGCACATCCATCCCGACCGAAAGGAAACCCGCCGTCAGCGCCTGCTCGATCATATAGCCCGACAGGCGCGTATCCTTGCCGATAAGGACCCGGTGGCGGTGATCGCCGCGCCGGAATTCCCGGCCCGCCGCCATGCCGACTTTCAGGGCCATTTCCGCCGTCATGGGCGGGGAATTGGCTGTGCCGCGAATGCCGTCTGTGCCAAAATACGCGCGCGTCATGAAAGACCCTTAAACTCGAAGAACCTGCCAAGTCTAGCCGGACGGAATAAGCGTCTTATTAACATGATATTGCAATCGCGAACGGTCGTTTATGGGCATTTGTCACGCTTGAACCGCTTGCCGGAAGGTGTCGCGCGGCTTGCCGCCATGATGCGATCGATCCTCTCCGACGGTGCGGATTTTTACCCCCGGTTAGGCAAAGTCCGCCCCGGAACGGCGCTCCTGGCCGGCGCTGCGGTGTTCATGGCCGCGATCGGCCCGGCATCGGCCGAGGGCGTCCCGCTCGAGCGCCATTTCGATGGCGAGCACGACGCCTGTTTCGGGCGAATCTACACACCGGAGCATCTGGCCGCGCACCCCAAACAGAGGGTGAGCGAATTGCGGTTTGAGCATTTTCCAAAGGTCTGGGGATACTTGAACGAGAAGGGCGAGGTCGAATTCGACCGCAAGAATTGGTCGATCGCCTATCGGCTGACCTTGCGCCTGCGCCAATCGGGCCAAAAGCTCTATGAAACGGGCGGCACCTGCCAGCCGGGCGAGGGTCGGCTCAACTGCTATGTCGATTGCGATGGCGGCGGCTTTGAGCTGGTCGACGGCGGGGAGGATTCGATCCTTTTAAAGCCAATGGAACAGGGCTTTGCCATCTTCTCCTGCGGCGAGGCCGGTGAAGAGGATCTGACCGCCAACGCCGACGCCTTTGCCGGCATGCTGACGCCTGGCGAGGACGACAAGGCCTTCCGCCTTACGCGCCTGCCTAAGGACCAATGCGTGCCCCCGCCGCCGCCCACAGAGTAAGCCCGTCGCGCAATGCGCGCGGGTCGTGCGTGCGGATCATGGCGACGCCCTGCGTGGCGGCGAAGAGTTCAGCGGCGAGGCTGACGGGCCCCGAACTGGCGATGCTCGCGCCCACAAGCTGACGCAGAAAGGATTTTCGCGTCACGGAAACGAGCACCGGCAGGCGATAGCGCTGACCAAGCGCCTGAAGGCCGCGCAGGACGCTCAGCGAGGTTTGCGGATTGGTGCCGAGAAAAAATCCCATCCCCGGATCGATGATAAGCCGCTCCCGCGCGATACCGGCGCCTTCCAATGCGGATAGCCGCGCATCGAAGAACGAAAAGATCCGCCCCATGATTTCTTCGGGCGCAACCTCCCGCTTGTCTGCCTGCCCACGGCCCTGCACCGAATGCATGACGATGAGCTTGGCCGTGCTTTCCGCTAGGCGCGGGTAGTGCGCAGGCTCGGGGAAACCCTGGATGTCGTTCAGATAATGGACACCCTGGCTGAGCGCAAAGGCCTGCGTCTCGGGCTGGAAACTGTCGATGGAAAGTGGAATGCCCTTAGGCCTCAGCGCCGCGACGACGGGCGTGAGCCGCGCGATTTCCTGCGCTGGCGAGACAGGCTCGGCATCGGGATTGCTGGCCGCCGGGCCAAGATCGATGATATCCGCCCCCTCTTGAACGAGGAGAAGCGCCCGAGCGATCGCGGCGGCGGGGTCAAGATAGTGTCCGCCATCGGAGAAGGAATCGGCCGTGATATTGACGATGCCGAGGATGAGGGGTCGCGCCATACCCCCTCTTTACAGGGCTTGCGCCCGCCGCGCGAGTTCCCGTGCGAGTTCCCAGTCGTCTTCGGAGGGGACAACGTAAAAGCTTCCCCTTAGCGATTGCTGGAAGCGCCGCACGGCCAGCAAGGCCTCGGCCTTGTTCTTGAGCGCGATGGCGATCGCCGCCCGCACCCGCCAATGCAAGGACCGCCAGGGCGGCGCGTTGGGCAATGTCTTGAGAATGGCGAGCGCGCCCTCGCCATCGCCATCCACATGGGCGATGAAGAACGCTTTGGTGAATTGGAAGCTCACAAGGAAAGGCTTGGCCGCGTCACCGTCCTGCGCGATCGCCTCATCCATCGTGGCGAGCACGCGGCGCGCGCCATCGATATCGCCGCGATCGAAATGCCAGGCGAACAGCATTTCGAGCACGGCCGGCCGCAGCGCGTGCTCGGGCGGGATCTGAGCGAGCCGCGCGACAAGCCCGCCATCCCAGTCCCGCGGGCGAACGCCGGACAGCACCTTCACCGAGAGATCCTGAATCGCCTCTTCAAGGTCATCGGCACTGCCAAAGACATGATCAACGATCGCCTGCCCGTCCGAGCGCATCGTCCCCAACCGCATCGGAATGAGGTTGAAGATCGCGCCTTGGAAGAATGAGAGGATGGAAAAACCTGTAAGCCAGGCGCGTTCTGCCGATCCTGCGGGCAGGGTGAGGGCAAGCAGAATGGAAAGCCCCGCGCCGAACGCGCTGGCGATCGCGCCGCCCGCATAATAGGGAACGGCGCCCTCTCGTCTGCGCCGCGCCGATAGGGGCCAGGCAAGCACATACCCGCCCACATCCCCGCTGACCGGCAGATAGCCGAGCCGCACGCGAAAGGGATCGGGTCTGATCTGGATCGGACCGATGCCGATGAGATGGATATGCCATCCCCCCGCGACGGCGAAAAACGCGTGCCCGAACTCGTGCACGAGGACCATGGCGAAAACCGCCAGGAACCACAGCCCAAGGAGAGAAAGCATGAGCGGGAACAGCGGCATCGGCGGGTGCTGCCACCCCAGATTGATGGCGAGCGAGGCCGCGATCAGAACCGCGATGTTATAGGCGGCCAGAAGCCAGTGGACGAACCTTGGCCGCCTTGCTTCTGCAGGTCCGCTCAGACGCTTAGGCATGCCGCCCCGCAAGACAAAGGCGCCGTCTCTATGGCGGCGCCCTGCAAGCTTGACACGGCCTTGGCCGTTTACTCTGTCGCGGCGAAGTTACAGCCGGGCTTTGATTGAGGGGAAGTTCCCTCAATCGCCGGGCTGGGGAGCAAGCCCGCCAAAGCCGCCCTGCTCGCGCGGACGCCCGGCCGGCGGTACCGAGGATGCCGGCCCCCTTGGCGTCTCGCTCGGCGTGGCATCGGGCCGGACCGGTGCCTCACCGCGAAGCAGCGCCTGGATTTCCTCGCCCGATAAGGTCTCGTATTCAAGGAGCGCCTTGGCGATCACGTGCAGATCCCCGATATGGTCGGTAAGGATCTGCCGGGCTCTCTGATAGGCCTCCTCGACTAGCCGCTTGATTTCCGAATCGATCAGCCGCGCCGTTTCCTCCGAGATGTTCTGCGTGCGCGCAACCGAGTGCCCCAGGAACACCTCCTCTTCGTTGGAGGCATAGAGCAGTGGGCCGAGCTTGTCGCTCATGCCCCATTTGGTGACCATGCTGCGCGCAAGGTTGGTCGCCATCTGAATGTCGCCCGATGCGCCCGAGGTCACCTTGTCATAGCCAAGGATGATCTCTTCCGCCACGCGCCCGCCCATCGAAACGGCGAGGTTCGCGTACATCTTGTCCCGCGCATAGGAATAGCTGTCGCGCTCCGGCAGGCGCATCACCATGCCGAGTGCCCGCCCGCGCGGAATGATGGTCGCCTTGTGCACCGGGTCCGACGCTTCGCAATGCAGCGCCACGAGCGCGTGCCCGGCCTCGTGATAGGCGGTCTTGCGCTTTTCGTCCTCGGTGATGACCATGGAGCGCCGTTCGGCCCCCATCATCACCTTGTCTTTGGCATCTTCGAGCTCGGCCATCGTGACGACGCGCTTGCCCCGCCGCGCGGCGAGGAGGGCCGCCTCGTTGATGAGGTTGGCAAGATCGGCGCCCGAGAAGCCCGGCGTGCCGCGCGCGATCGTCTTTGCATCGACATCGTTGCCGAGCGGCACCTTGCGCATATGCACCTTGAGGATCTTCTCGCGCCCCGTGATGTCGGGGTTGGGCACGACGATCTGGCGATCGAAACGGCCGGGCCTGAGCAAAGCGGGATCAAGCACGTCGGGACGGTTCGTCGCCGCGATCAGGATCACGCCCTCATTCGCCTCGAACCCGTCCATCTCGACGAGGAGCTGGTTGAGCGTCTGTTCGCGCTCGTCATTACCGCCGCCAAGGCCGGCGCCGCGATGGCGGCCGACCGCGTCGATTTCATCGATGAAGATGATGCAGGGCGCGTTCTTCTTGGCCTGCTCGAACATGTCGCGCACGCGGCTGGCGCCGACGCCGACGAACATCTCGACAAAGTCGGAGCCCGAGATTGTGAAGAAGGGCACGTTGGCCTCGCCCGCGATCGCGCGTGCGAGCAGCGTCTTGCCCGTGCCGGGCGGACCAACGAGCAGCGCGCCCTTGGGGATCTTGCCGCCCAGCCGCTGAAACTTTTGCGGGTCCTTGAGGAAGTCGACGATCTCCTGCAGCTCTTCCTTGGCCTCATCGATCCCCGCGACGTCTTCGAACGTCACGCGGCCATGCCTCTCCGTCAGAAGCTTCGCGCGGCTCTTGCCAAAGCCCATGGCCTTGCCGCCGCCTGATTGCATCTGGCGCATGAAAAACACCCACACGCCGATGAGCAGCAGCATCGGGAACCAGGACAGGAGCAGGCCGATGATCGAGGGAGCGCCGTCGTCGGCCGATGCGGCCTCGACCTGCACGCCCTTGTTCAACAGGCGCTCGACAAGCTGGGGATCAAACGGGGTCTGGGTCTGGAACTGGCTGCCATCGGCCTTGATGCCGGTGACGCGGTCGCCCTCGATCTTCACGCTGCGCACATTGCCCGCTTCGACATCGGCGACGAAATCGGAGTACTTGAGCGGCACCATCGTCGTGCGCGCGCCCGCACCCTGAAACAGCTGAAACAGCGCCAGCGCAAGAAGGCCAATGATCACCCACAGCGCAAGATTACGGAAATTGTTCACCTGAGGACCCTTTTCTCGATCGCGCGCGCCAAAGGGGGATGCGGCGCGATATATAATCTGGGACCGGTGCGCTTAATTTGGCAAGAACACTGTACGAAAAAAGCCAATCGCCAATCCTTAGAACCGTTCCACTCCAAAAAGAAATAAGGATCGAAAGGCCCGATTACCAGGGCTCAGCTTGGGTTTTTCGCAAGGCTCCGCGGCTGAAAATCGCACCCGAACCGCCGCGCGAGGGAAAGATGCAAAGGGTGCCAGAACCCCAGATGCGGTGCCCCCGCCAGCGTCCCATCGGCGAGCCACAATCCCGGCAAGGTCTCGCGCAACGATGCGGGCATCGCCGGGATACGAATTCCCTGATCCTTCAGCATGGTTAAGGCCGCCCGCGAACCATCCCGCCGCAGCGCGCGCACGAAGAGACCACCCGGCGGCAGGCGGCCGCGTGCGGAAGCGGAAAGTGTGAGGAGAAATCGCCCATCCCACAGCAAGGGCGTGCCAGGCCTGAGCGGCGCGGCCGCGGGCGCGATCGCCGCCCCTTCCCGCAGGAAGAGCATGAGGCCGCCCTGACGCTTGGGAAGAAGGCGCGTGCCGCCAAGTGTCGCACCCTTGAACCCCGGCGCGCAGAGCCGCTCCGCAAGGTGGGCGAGGTCCGCGTCATCGCAGGCATCGCCGCCCCCCGAAACGGTCTTAAGGATCCATTGCAAGAGGCGCACGCGCAATTCTTCCCTCGCCGCCGCAAAGGGCGCGATGTCGAGTGCAACGCTGCCCAGGGGCGAAACCTGCGCCGCCGCCGCGCCAAGCACCTGCGTCGCGGCCTCAAGCGCGGCCCGCGCCCGGGAAAGCCGCCCAGCGCTGCGCGCGATCGCCGTGGCGCTGATCCCCGCTTCCGCCATCGCTTCAAGGAGCGCGCGCATCCGCACCCGCTCGAAGCGCGGATCAGCGTTGCTGGGATCCTGCACGAAGGAAACGCCCATCGCCTCAAGATCGGCCAAGACCCGCGCGCGGCTGACGCCAAGGAGCGGCCGCAACAGCCGGATGTCGGGCGCAAGCCCGTCAAGCCTCACGCTGGCCTGCATGGCCGCAAGGCCATCGACGCCCGCGCCGCGCGCAAGCCGCATCAGGAAGGTCTCGGCCTGATCATCCGCCGTATGTCCAAGGAGCATGTCCACGAGGCCATGCCGCCGCGCCGCCGCGTTCAAGAGGCGATAGCGCGCCGCCCGCGCCGCCTCCTGAAGCCCATGCGCGGGCTTGGCACCCTTCCAGACAAGCGTTTCGTGCCGCAAGGAAAGTGCCTGCGCCGCGATGTCAACCATGGCCGCCTCGCCGGATGACGCGGGTCTCAGGCGGTGATCGACCGTAAAGACGAGAGGCGCCCTCTGCCCTCGCGCCTTGGCATAGGCCGCGCCAAGATGCATCAGCAGGACGGAATCAGGCCCGCCCGAAACCGCCATCCCGAACGGGAAGGAGGGCAAGAGCGCATCGAGCGCCGCCGCGAAGGCCTCAGCCGCAGCCGGCGCGCTTGGCTTCCCGGCTCGCGCGCGAGGAGATCGTGTCGCCGGCATTGGGGTATTTGACCTTGATCGCGCCAAGGGTCGTGCATCCCTGTTCCTTCTGCCCCATCTGGATCAGCGACAGGCCGAGCTTCAGCATCGCATCGGGCGCGCGTGGCGAGTCCGGATAGGCCTTGAGCATCTCAGCATAGCCGCGCGCGGCGTCCGAGTAACTCTTCTGCACGAACTGGATGTCGGCGACATAGAACTTCGCTTGCGGGGCGAAAGGACCTTGCGGGTCCTGCGCCAGCACCTGCTCGAAATTGGAGAGCGCCTGCGCGTATTGCGCGCGGGAGAGAAGATCGATCCCCTGATTATAGAGCGCTTCAGACGGCCCCGCGGGCATCGGTGCCGTGATGGTGCCAAGGGTGCCCTGCGGCAAGGGCGTGCCATCGCTGACGGGCGGCGCGCCGCTGGGTGCGGGCGCCGAGGCCTGCGGCCCGATCGGCTGCGGCGCATTGGGATCGGCAGGAAGGCTCGCGGGCGGATTTTCGGTCAAGGGCGGAGCGCCCGTCCCGCCAAAAGGTGCGGCCGCGCCCTCGGGCGGCGTGCCGCCATTTTCAAGTGTCAGCAGGCGGTACTGGACATCCCGCTCGAAGCGCTGCTGCCAGTCCTTGAGCTGGCGGATGTCGAATTGCATCTGCTCGATCTGCCCGGTGAGCTGGCGCAGCGACTGCTCGATGTCGTTGAGCTTGGCCTGGTCGACGGGAATGCCAGCGCCGGCGGGCGCGGAAGGGTAGTCTCCCGGCGCGCCGCTGCCGCGATAGATTTCGGCCTGCAGATCCTGCAGCGCCAGTTCGGCGCGCGATAGCCGGTCTTCGAGCGAGCGATAATCCTGCGCCGCCACCGGCACAGCGGAAGAAATCGCAAGCGTGAGAGCGAAAAGCGAGGATGCGAGGAATGGGCGCATGGCGTTGCTCATGGTCTACGCGCCGGACCGCTCCGGCTCAGGTTCAACGGAACTCAAAGAGGGGCAGAAGGAAGCGGATGAATGGGCCGAAAATGAGGCATCCGCGTTAAAGCCGGCTTAAGCATAGAGGCGCCGGGCATCGGGGCCAATCGCTTTCGCGGCGATGTGCACGTCCGCCTCATCCTTCGAGGGCGGCGAAGTGCGGCCGCCTCAGGATGAGGAAGCAAGTAGGACCTCGCCCTGAGGAGCGAGCCCTTGCGAGCCTCGAAGGGTGAGGCAAGGGCGCTTGCGATGCGGGTGGCCGAAGCGATGCGTCGCCGCCGCAAACGGAAAAGGCGCGGCCTGCCTTGTCGCAGACCGCGCCCTATCGTGAAGCAATGGCCCTCGCCGCTTACGACCCGGCGCCCGTCAAGACGCTGAGGCCCTTGCGGTTGAGCTGCCAGCAGCCTTCATCGGACTGCGTGCACTCAGGACGCTCCTTGCCGTAGGAGATCGTCGTCAGGCGCGCCCGGTCGATGCCGAGGCTGACCAGCGCCTCGCGCACCGCATTCGCGCGGCGATCGCCAAGGGCGAGGTTGTATTCGCGCGTGCCGCGCTCATCGCAGTGACCCTCGATGCGCAGCGTGTATTGCGGATGCTGCTGCAGGAACTCGGCCTGACGATGCAGCGTCGCCATCCCGTCCGGACGGATCGAATAGCTGTCCAGATCGAAGAACACGCGGTCACCGACCTGCTGCGTGAAGATCTGCTGCTCGGTCATAGGTACGGTCGAACCGCCGTCGACGACCGGCGTTTCGGTTTTGGCGGTAGAACAAGCGGCCAAGAGAAAGGCCGCGACGGTCATCGTCGCGAGCTTGGCGGCGAAAGACGTGCGAATCATGAAAGAACGCTCCCAAGACTTGAGTGAGTGAAGGGGCAAGGCTGTTGCCCCGAAAATCAGCATTGAACCCCTGGCACCAGACCCTGCCCCTTCGCGTGCCGCAGACGAATCACCATGCTGCACTGCCGCGAAGCGGCCGAAACTTAGCTGTCCCCCCTTAACGGATCAAGGGCGACCAGGCCGGATCCGAAGCTTCACCGGGTGTCATAACAAGTCTTTCATTACGACCGGTTAAATCTATTGAGTAGATTTGGCTACGGCCCGACGCGCCGGGCGCCGATCGCGAGAACATGATGACGCGGCCATTGGGCGCCCAGGTCGGCCCCTCATCGAGGAAGCTGGTGGTGAGGATCCGCTCGCCCGAGCCGTCGGGGCGAATGACGCCGATGGAGAAGCTGCCGCCCTTCATCTTGGTAAACGCGATGAGATCGCCGCGCGGGCTCCACACGGGCGTTGCATAGCGCCCATCGCCAAAGCTGATGCGCTGGGCGCCTGAGCCGTCAGCATTCATGACATAGATCTGCTGCGAGCCGCCGCGATCCGATTCGAACGTGATCTGGCTGCCATCGGGCGAGAACGAGGGCGCAGTATCGATGCCCGGATCGTTGGTGAGCCGCGTGCTGCGCCGCGTGCGCAAATCCATCACGAAGATATCGGTATTGCCCTCGCGCTCCATGCTCATCACGACGCGTGTGCCATCCGGCGAAAAGCGCGGCGCGAAGGTCATGCCCGGAAAGCCTTCGAGCACCTCTTCCCGGCCCGTCTCCAGATCGAAGATGTAAACCCGCGGCTTGTTGTTGAGATAGGACATGAAGCTGATCGACTGCGCCGTCGGGTTGAAGCGCGGCGTCAGCACCATGTATTGCCCGTTGGTGAGGAAGGCAGGATTGGCGCCATCCTGGTCCATGATCGCAAGCCGGCGCACGCGGCGCTGCTTCGGCCCTGATTCGGCGACGAAGACGACGCGCGTATCGAAATAGCCCTTCTCGCCCGTCAGCTTCTCATAGATCGCATCCGAGATGAGATGGCCGATGCGCCGCCAGTTCTCGGTCGTGGTGAAGAATTGCAGGCCCACCATCTGCTGCTCGGCAAGCACGTCCCACAGCCGGAACTCGACCCGCAGCCGCCCATCTGCCTGCTGCATCACCTGGCCCGTGACGAGCGCCTCCGACTGGATGATACGCCAATCGCCAAAGCGCGGCGGTACGTTGATGTCCTGGATCTTCTCGATGAAAGAGCGCGGGTCGAGCGGCTGGAAAAGGCCCGAGCGCTCGAGATTTCCCCGGATCACGGTCGCGATGTCCGCGGCCGTGGTCGTTGTCGCCGGATCGCCCACGAAATCGGGAATCGCGATCGGCAGCGGCCTCACATTGGCATCATCGATATTGACCTTCAATTGCGCGAACGCGGGCGTAACACCCGAAAGGCCAATAAGCCCGACGCACATCGCCACGGCGGCAAGGAGTTTCCTCAGCATGATTTCGTGTCCCTCTCGGCCATCATTTGCGAACAGTTTCCCTCATCAATAGCCCGCCATCTTGCGCGGATCGAAATTGACATCGATCTCGCTCCACATGCTGTAGCGGTCGACCGGAAGCTTGTAGGGCGCGCATTGAATGATCGCGCGCCGCGCGGCTTCCGCGGCGGCCCGGTAATAGGTATCGCCCGCCGAATAGCGCGACGGATCGGTGAACTCCGGCTGCGCCTGCAGGCTGCCATCCTCGTTGAGACGGATGCGAACCTCAACGATGAGCTGCTCGGGGTTTGGCGCGCCGATGGGCGCGTTCCAGCATTTGCTCACCTGCGAGCGGAAGGCATCGATCTCGCTCAACGAGAGCCCGGTCCCTGCGCCGGCGCGGGGACGCGTGCGGTCGGATGCCGTCGCCTGGCGCTGCTCGCCGGGCGCGCGCGGCACTGGCTTCTGCTCGCGGTCGATGACCCCGATGATCTGATCCAGATCGAATTCCGGTTTGGGCGGCTTTGGCTTTTCGGGCTTGGGCGGCGTCGGCTTTTGCCGCGGCTTCACCTGCGGCTCGGGCGGCTTTTCCGCCTGTGGCTTGGGCTCTTCCGCCGGGGGAGGTTCGGGCGTGGGCTCCGCGCGCGGCTGCTGTGGCGCGGGCTCAGGAATGGCTTCGGGTTCGGGCGCGGGCGAAAGCGGCAGCGCGGCCATTTCCTGAGGCTGGGGTTCGGCCGGCGCCTCGGGCTTTGTCTCCGGCTCGGGCACCGGCTCCTCGGCCTTCACGGTGGGTGCGATATTGGTCTCGCCCGTCACCGGCGCGACGAGGTCGACAGGAATAAATTCCGCAGGCGGCGGCAGGTCGGTAAAGCGCGGCAGCGTGACGAGCGTCAATGCGATGAGCACGACGTGCAGAACGCCTGATGCCAGCAAACCACGCTGCATGCGTTCGATCCCTTACCGCTGACCCTTGGCACCCGCCTGGGGCTGAGGTCCGCGCTGCTGTTCCGTTACAAGGCCGATGCGGGTGAAGCCGGCGCCCGCGATGAGCCCCATCACCTCCATCACATCGCCGTAAGGCACGCCCTTGTCCCCGCGCACGAAGATGCGCTCCTCATAGCCAGCATCGGCGATCGCGATGAGCCGCGGCACGATCTCTTCCTTCGTCACTTCCGTTTCCTGCACGAAGATCTTGCCTTGCGCATCGATGGTGACGGCAAGCGGTTCCTTGTCCTCGCCAAGCCGCCCCGCCTGTGTCTTGGGCAGATCGACGGGCACGCCCGCCGTCAAAAGCGGCGCCGTCACCATGAAGATGATGAGGAGCACGAGCATGACATCGACCATGGGCGTGACGTTGATCTCGGCGACGGGTCCGTGCTTGCGCGCATGACGCCCGCGCCCCGACTGTCCCCCGCCATTGAGACTGGCACCCATCAGCGCGCCCTCTCATCGAGCTGCCGCGACAGGATCGCCGAGAACTCGTCGGCAAAACCCTCGAGCCGAGAGGAATAGCGCGACAGCTTGGTTGAAAGACTGTTGTAGAAGATGACGGCCGGGATGGCCGCAAGCAGGCCGAGGGCGGTGGCGAACAGCGCTTCGGCGATCCCCGGCGCGACCACATCGAGGCTCGTATTATGTGTCCCTGCGATGGCGCGGAACGAGTTCATGATGCCCCACACCGTGCCGAACAGGCCGACGAACGGCGCTGTTGAGCCCACCGTTGCAAGAAAGGAGAGATAGCGCTCGGCCGAGGTCAGCTCACGCGAGATCGTCACCGACATTACCTTGTCGAGTCGTTGGCGGATCGAAGGGGCAAGCGATTGCGTGACCGTGCCAGCCTCGAATGAGCGCCGCCATTCCCGCATGGCGGCGACGAACACGGTCGCCATCGGGTGATCGGGTTTCGCGCCGAGATTCTGATAGAGATCATCGAGCGACTTGCCCGACCAGAACACGGCCTCGAAGCGGTCGGCCTTTGAGCCGAGCGAGGAATAGCGCCACCATTTGTCGAAAATGATCGCCCATGACCAGAACGAGGCGACGATGAGGATCACGATGACCGACTTGCCGACGAGATCGGCGCGCATGAAGAGCGACCAGAACGAAAAGTCGTTCGCATGGAACCCCGGCCCCTGCTGCCCCACCGTGTTGGTGTCAACCGGTTGCAGCGGCGCAGGCTCGATCCCAGGGTCCTGGGCGAGAAAATGGGTAAGGAAGTGGAGTGCGCTAAGGTCATGGCTCATCAACCACTGCGCGATGTCATGAAGTTCCATCGTCGTCCTTCAACTCTTGACGCTCGCGCGAATCCGACCGCAATTCCGCCGGAGGGCTCATGACCGGCGCGAGCCACATTAAAGCCAAACTTGTCGAAATTTGGGCGCCCCCCTGACGAAGGAACCGGCGCACCCCGCCGAACGCGCCGCGGCCCAAATCTGAGGACGAGCCTTATCATCAAAGCGTAAGCATTTGTCACGCGTCACAATGCTTTTTGCTTTGTTCTGCTAAACTGCTTGTCATGTTGAGGGGGGAACGCCAATGCGCATGCCGATTTTCATGGCACTTTCGTTGCTGATGCCGTTAACCGCGGCCCATGCCGGCGAGATGACGAGCGCCTATACCGATTTGAACGTTGATCAATGCCCTCTGCTGGACAGCAACGAGGAGGAGGCCTGGGCGATCTGGCAATGCAAGGGCTATGAGGGCATGCCCGTCTGGGTATCGGAAGGCGACCTGCGCTATTATGTTTCCTTCGGCGAGAATGCCGCGAACGAAATGGCCGCGACGCAGACGCTTCCACCCTTCAACGTGATTGGCGAAAAGCTCGAATGGCGTCTGCGCAAGAACGATGACGCCAGCATGACGCCGGTGGCGACGATCCTGCGCTATCGTCTCGATGCCTCTGCATTCGAGGACCAAGACGTGCAGGTCCTCGTCGTGACGAAGCTGGCGCCGGGCGCGACCTGCCACATGGCCTATATCGATGCACGGGCGAACCCCGACGCGAACGCTCTGGCGCGCAAGGCGGCGGACACGATGGCCGAGACTTTCGACTGCGCGACGATGCACGCCCAGATCGTGGGCCGCCGGACGCCGGCAGTATCCTATGGTGAGGAATGACGGACTTGCGCGGCCTCTTTCGATCGCCAGGTCACCGGTGTCATTTCTTCTGCGCGAGCGCCAGGAACAGCACGAAAAAGACGAGGAAGACGAAGTCTCCAAGGCTGAACGCGGCAACTGTGAATGAATGTCCTTCAATACATGGAAATCTCGCGGAAGGGGGCGCGGGACAAGCGCAAATTCAGCGCAGCCGCGCCGCCATGTCGGAGGGGGTGAGCGTCACGACGCCCCGGGGCAGTGTTTCAAGCGGCAGAACCTCGCCGGCGAGATAGTCGACCTTGGCCGCGAAACACACCGCGACTTCTTCCCTCGCCCTCACATCTTCGACACAGACCCGCGCGCGCATCATGGCCCCCGCTTCGACAAGGCTCTTAAGGCGGGCAATCACGTCTTCCTTGCGCGCTTGCAGGCCTCTTCGCGGCCAGGGGATGGAAAGCGTGTCCGGCCCGCACGCCGCGATTTCGCGCCACGCAGGGTTATCCCACGAAAAGCTCACGACCACCTGAAACCCGATGCCTTTGATCGAAAGCACCCACTCGGTCAAATAATTCATGGGCGCGCCCGCAACGACGCCATCGATGCGCACCGCCACATAGCGCCGGTACGGCACCGAAATCTTGTTGAGCCGCTGATAGAGCTCGATCCTGGTCGTCACATCGGCGAGTGACTGGAAACTGAAGGTCACCCCCAGCACCCATTTTCGCCCCTCCGAGATCGCATCCGAAAAGGCATCGAGTGCGTCATCGATCGTCATGAGCTCATAGCGGTGCAGGGTCTGCCGCTTCGATTTGGGCAGGTTCATATAGTCGGCGCCGATCAGCGGCACATCGCCCTCCGGCACCGCCCAATAGGTGTGCAGAAGACCTTTCTTCAGGTCCCAGACGGGCTGAAAGCGAATGGAGAAGGAAGAAAAATCCTCGGCCGTGACGACTTCGATCGGTCTCATCGCCTGGGCCGCGCGCGGGCTTGTGGGGAAAAAGGCGGCTGGCGCCTCGCTGTCCCGTGCGCTGAGTTTGGGCGGCGTGATCTTGGGCAGACTGCCCCTCGCCCCGCCACGCGGCGCCGGAGCAGGCTCGTTGACCGGCTCGGGCAGCTGCAGGCTGATCTCGCGCATGACCTCCTCGGCGGTCATGACGAGATGGCTCGCCTGCGCGCTAAGGCCCTGCAGCCCCTTTTCGCCATAAAACCGTTCGGTCAGCGAACGGGTCAGGGCAGCCGAGGCGACATCCGCCGCATGGCCGCTGACCCGGCCATAAAGGACGAGATATCCCCCGGCATAGGGAATGAGGAGATCGTCCTTCGTCAGATGCTGCTGGATATGACTCTTTGCGACTTCTTTGTAGCGCTCGACAGAACGCCCGGGCTGGCCGTCCAATTCGCTCAGATTGACGACTTGCACGCGTGCAAGGTCGATATTGCCCCGCTCCTGAATGACGCCGCGGAGTAGATCCTTGAGCCCAGAACTGATTTCGATCGGTAGGGTCATCGTGTCGTTTGCTCGCCCCCACACGCGGCCCACGCGTGCATTGAGGAACAGTACGACCTAGGATTGGCCCAGCATCTTAACGAAGCCTGAAACAAACTGACATTAACCGCGCCCAGAGGATGGCGAGCACCGTGTCCTGCGTCCTCACCCTTCGCGGCTCGCAAGGGCTTGCACCTCTGGGTGAGGACTTAATTCCTCATCCTGAGGTGGCCGCCTTCGCGGCCCTCGAAGGATGAGGCGCAAGCCCTTCGCGTCTCGCCAAGCAGACCACATACGGAAATTTGCCCGCGGTCTTAGTCCGCCAGCGCTTCATCGAGATAGGGAAGCATCTTTGCGCGCACATCGGCGGGAATGCGGCGCGGCTTCCCGTCCATGGTGATGACGGCCGCCTCGACGCGCGCCCGCACGAGATCATGGCCGCCTTTCCTGATCGCCTGCGAGGCCGTCATGCGTGCGCCGGAGAGTTCAACGAAGCGCGTGTGCACCTCGAGCACATCATCGAGCCGCGCGGGCCGGCGATAATCGAGCGTCACGTTCCGGATCGTCCAGGCGAGCGGCTCATCGCCCGTCAGCATCACCATGTGGTGGATGCCGGCGAGCCGCAGGAACTCCGACCGCCCGCGCTCGAAATAGCGCAAATAATTGGCGTGATAGACGATCCCGGACACATCGGTGTCTTCGTAATAGACGCGGATCGGCAGGAGATGAACCCTGCCCTCGAACCGGCCGCTGATGCGCAGCTCCCGCTCAGACATCGCACGCCTCCGCCCCAGGCTGATCGAAAAGACCTGTTTGCGAAACGCCGCGAGGGTCGGCAAGCCCCAAATGTGCAAAGGCAGGCCCTGTCAGCATCCGCCCGCGCGGCGTGCGCTGAAGGAGGCCTTGCTGGATGAGATAGGGCTCGACGATATCCTCGATCGTGTCACGCGGCTCGCCAAGCGCCGCAGAGATCGTCTCGATGCCGACAGGCCCGCCGCCATAATTCTCGGCGATGAGCGTGAGATAGCGATGGTCGAACGCATCGAGCCCGCGCGGATCAACCTCGAGCCGCAGGAGCGCCATGGCGGCGAGTCGCTGATCGATTGCGGGCGCACCCTCAACCGCCATGAAGTCGCGCACGCGCCTCAAAAGGCGCCCCGCGACGCGCGGCGTGCCCCGCGATCGCCGCGCGATTTCGGCCGCGCCATCCGGCGTGATCGCCGCGCCAAGCACCCGCCCGCCGCGCATCACGACCTCGCCGAGCTCTTCCGGCGAATAGAATTCGAGCCGCACCTGAATGCCGAACCGGTCACGCAAGGGCTTCGTGATGAGGCCTGAGCGCGTCGTTGCACCCACAAGCGTGAAGGGTTGCAGGTCGATCTTGACCGAGCGCGCCGCCGGCCCCTCGCCGATGATGAGGTCGAGCTGATAGTCCTCCATGGCCGGATAGAGGATTTCCTCGACCGCCGGCGAGAGCCGGTGGATCTCATCGATGAAGAGCACGTCCCGCGCCTGAAGATTGGTGAGCAGCGCGGCGAGATCGCCGGCCCTCGCAATGACAGGCCCTGAGGTCGCGCGGAAATTGGCGCCCATCTCCCGGGCGACGATCTGCGCGAGCGTCGTCTTGCCAAGCCCTGGCGGTCCATAAAAGAGCACATGGTCGAGCGCATCGCCCCGCGCCCGCGCCGCTTCGATGAACACTTTGAGATTTGCCCGCGCCTGTGCCTGCCCGATAAAGGCATCGAGGCTCTGCGGCCGCAACGAAGCCTCGCTGCCATCGCCGGGCTGGCTCTCCGCTTCGATGAGACGGGGCGAGGCCATCAGCCGGGCCTCCCATAAATAGTCTGCCTACGGATCATCATCGCGAGAGTTCCTTCAGCCCCGAGCGGATGAGCGCTTCGACACCGGCGCCATCGCCCGCCGCCGCAAGCGCCGCCGACACCGCCTCGGCCGCCTCGCTTTGCGCATAGCCAAGATTGATGAGCGCCGAGACGGCCTCGCCCGCCGCGCTCAGGCTGGGGCGCGTCGCCGCAGCCTTTGCTCCCGCCACCGCGGCAACGGGCAAAGGCTGGGAAAGCGCGGGCACCTTGTCCTTGAGTTCAGCAACGATGCGCTGGGCAAGTTTTGGCCCCACCCCCGGCGCCCGGCCGACGCTTGCCTTGTCCTGCATCACGATCGCGCGCTGCAGTGCCGCCGGCGGGCATACGCTGAGCACGTTGAGCGCGACCTTTGCCCCGACGCCCTGCACGTTCTGCAACAGGCGAAACCAGTCGCGCTCCTCCGCGCTTGCAAAGCCGAAGAGCCGGATCGCATCCTCGCGCACCTGGGTTTCGATGAGAAGGGTCGCAACCGCATCTTGCGCAAGCCGCTCCAATGTCGTCGTCGCGCACGCGACAAGATAGCCCACCCCATGCACATCGATGAGCACATGGTCGCTGCCCTTGTCGTCGACCCGGCCGGTCAATTTGCCGATCATGACACGCTCATGCCGGGATGAAGCCGTTGCGGCGCGTGATGGGCATGCGTGATCGCAACCGCGAGCGCATCGGCCGCATCAGCGCTCTTGAGCACGCATTTGGGCAAGAGGATGCGGATCATCGCCTGCACCTGTTCCTTTTCCGCATGGCCAACCCCGACGACCGACTTCTTGACCATGTTGGGCGCATACTCGGCAACCGCAAGTCCGTGCTGCGCCGGCACCAGCAGCGCGATCGCCCGCGCCTGCCCCAGCTTCAGCGTGGCGACGGCATCCTTGGACACAAAG
The DNA here is from genome assembly GCA_013389115.1 of Alphaproteobacteria bacterium. Lineage (GTDB taxonomy): Bacteria > Pseudomonadota > Alphaproteobacteria > Micropepsales > Micropepsaceae > JACADY01. The sequence continues at coordinate 21,583 of JACADY010000010.1, read as the reverse complement.
GTCTGCTCGACCGCCGCTTCCTCGGGCCGCAAGTCGAGGATGATCTGTGTGATCGCCACGTGCAATTGCAAGAGACGCTGGGCGAGCGGCAACGCCCTGTCCGACGTGACGACGCCATGGGCCACATGAACGAGATGCGAGCCCTTGACATCGATGACGCCATAGCCGGTCCGCTGCAGGCCCGGATCAAGACCCAAAATGCGAACGGCGCCGATCATGACAGGAACAAAAAGAGAATCATGACGCGAGTGTGCGTGACACCCCCTGTGACGGCAAGTCCATTTGCGGTTTGGCAAGGCCAGCGCATTGTATCATAGAGAATCAACGCGAATTCTGGGACCTTCCATGCGCTTCAAGATTGCTCTGATCGCCTGCGCGAGCACGATAGTCATGATTGGCCTTCCTGCACGGGCCGAGGACGCCTCGTCCGCACGCGGGGGCGAGATTGCAAAAACGCGCTGCGCACGGTGCCATGCCCTCGATGAGGCAACGGCGAGCCCCTATCCGGGCGCCTACCCTTTCCGCAAGGTGCTGGAGCGCTGGACGTCAGAAGACCTGAAAACGGCCTTGACGACGGGGATCATCGCCTCTCATCCGCCGCAGGATGAGACCGTTCATGAGATGAAATTGTCGCCCGAGGAAGCGGCGGATTTCATCGCCTACTTACAGACGCTGACGCCGGCGCCTAGCCCTCGCTGAGCCGGGCCATCTGCTCCTCGCTCATGTCGAAATTGGCATAGACATCGCTGACATCATCGTTCTCATCGAGCGCGTCGATGAGCTTCATGAGGCCGCGCGCGGTGTCGTCATCGTCGACGGCCGTCATCGTTTGTGGTTTCCACACGATGCGAGAGCCGGAGGCCGGCCCCAGCGCCTTTTCAAGCGCATCGCGCACCGCCGCGAAATCATCCGGCGCACAGACGAACTCATGCCCCTCCGCGCTCGTCACGCAGTCATCGGCCCCCGCCTCGAGCGCGACTTCGAGCATTGCATCATTCGAGCCCTTCTCGAGCGGATACTGGATCGCGCCCACGCGCTGAAACATGAAGGACACCGAGCCGTTCTCGGCCATCGCCCCGCCATGCTTGGAGAAGATCGAGCGCACCTCGCCCGCCGTGCGGTTGCGGTTGTCGGTCAAGGCCTCGACGATGAGCGCAACGCCCCCCGGCCCCCGCCCCTCATAGCGCACCTCGTCATAGTTCTCCGCGTCCGCGCCTTGCGACTTCTTGATCGCGCGGTCGATATTGTCCTTGGGCATGTTCTCCTTGCGCGCCGCGGCGATGGCCGCGCGCAGCTTGGGGTTCATCGCAGGATCGGGCAGCCCCTGCTTGGCCGCGACGGTGATTTCACGGGCGAGGCGCGCGAACAGCTTGGAGCGCTTTTTGTCCTGCGCACCCTTGCGGAACATGATGTTTTTGAACTGACTATGGCCAGCCATCGAATGCCTCTAGGGAAATGCTGGGGCGGATGAAGCTCACTTCCTACTCCGCCAGCGGCGCTCCCTTCAAGCGGGCGTAGGGTGTCCTCACCCTTCGCGGCTCGGCATCGCCCCGCACCTCTAGGCATGAGGTCTTACTTACGTCCTCTTGCCTAGAGGTGGCCGCTCCTGGCGGCCCTCGATGGATGATGGCGCGCACTTGCGTCCGCGAAGGATGCGGCGCGCACTCCAGCCGGCATGGGAGCGGCCTCAACACTGTGCACTGCCATTTTGCCGCAGCGCAAAAAACCCGCTTGATATTTTATAGAACAATTCTAAATCTCAGAGCCGCGCGCTTCTCCCTGCGCTTCTTTTATCCTGGAGTAACAAGATGTTGACTGTTGGCGACAAGTTCCCGGAATTTGCCGTAAAGGCCGTAGTGTCCCCTGATATGAAGACCGCTTTCAGGGATTTGTCCTCAAAGGACGATGCCGGCAAGTGGAAGGTCGTGTTTTTCTGGCCGAAGGATTTCACCTTTGTCTGCCCGACCGAAATCGCCGCCTTTGGCAAGCTCTACGGCGAGTTCAAGGACCGCGATGCCGTCGTCTATGGCGTCTCGACCGACAGCGAGTTCGTCCACCTCGCCTGGCGCCAGAATCACGCCGATCTGAAGGACCTGCCCTTCCCCATGCTCGCCGACATCAAGCGTGAGCTCACCGTGGATTTGGGCGTCCTCGACGTGCAGGAAGGCGTTGCCAAGCGCGCGACGTTCATCGTGGATCCCGAAGGGATCATCCGCTTTGCCTATGTGACGGACCTCTCGGTCGGCCGCAATCCGCAGGAAGTCCTGCGCGTGCTCGACGCGCTCCAGACCGATGAGCTCTGCCCCTGCAATTGGCAGAAGGGCGAAGAGGTCTTGAAGCCCGCCGCCTGATCAGACCCGCAGCACAACAGGCATGGCCTTCGCACCTGTGCTCCCTCTCCCCGTTGCGGGAGAGGGTTGGGGTGACAGGCCCCTTGAAGAACGGAGACCGTGATGTCCCTTGAAGCCCTGAAAGAAGCCCTTCCCGACTATGCGAAGGACCAGAAGCTCAATCTGTCGAGCCTGGCCAGCGAGACGCTCCTCAGCGAGCAGCAAAAGGCCGGCACCTTCATTGCAACGGCGCTTGCCACCCGCCACGCCCGCACCATTGCCGCGATCATGGCCGAGTTCGCGCCCCGGCTCTCTCCCGAAGCGCTGAACGCCGCACGCGCCGCCGCTTCGATCATGGCCATGAACAACATCTATTATCGCTTCACGCACCTTGCGGCTTCCCCCGACTACCGCACCTTACCCGCGCGGCTGCGCATGAGCGTGATCGGCAAGCCCGGCGTCGAGAAGGCGGATTTCGAGCTTTGGTCGCTCGCCGTTTCGGCCATCAATGGCTGCGGCATGTGCATCGACAGCCACGAGAAGATCCTGCGCGACCACGGCATGACGGCCGAGCAGATCCAGGCCGCGATACGCATCGCCAGTGTCGTGCATGCCGTCGCCGCGACGCTGGAAGGCGAGGAAGCGCTGCCCCGCCTGGAAATGGCGTGAGGTAGCGCTCCTCAACTGTCATGGCTCAGCGAGTGCGGGCCATCCACCGTTCGCTGGTCCCTCATCCTTCGAGGCTCAGCTTCGCCTCGCACCTCTAGGCATGAGGAGAAAGGAACAGGCCTCACCCTGAGGCGGCCGCCCTTCGCGGCCCTCGAAGGGTGAGGGCTTTTCCCTGACGAGCCCCTCCCCACCCTTGGCGCGCCCCTATTCGGGCATCGCCGTTTTCAGCCGGCCGCCGAGGCGCAGCGGCTCGATCCGCAGCGCCAGCCCCGTTCCATTGTCCGTCTCGACAAACACCCCGCAAAGCGTCGCCGCCCCCAGCGCCGGCTGCATCCGCCCTTGCGGGATGCTGGTGGTGAAGCGCCGCAGCGGCTCCTCCTTCTCCATGCCGATGACGGAGTTATAGTCCGCGCACGCCCCTGCATCCGTTTGATAGGCCGTGCCAAGGGGCAGGATCTGCGCATCCGCGGTCGGCACATGGCTATGCGTGCCCACAACGAGGCTCGCCCGCCCGTCGCAGAAATGCCCCATCGACATCTTCTCCGACGTCGCCTCGGCATGCATGTCGACGATGATCGCGTCGGCCACTTCGCGCAGGCGCGCCTGAGACAGCTCCCGCTCGACCGCCGCGAAGGGATCATCGAGCGCCTGCATGAAGACGCGGCCCATGGCATTGATGACAAGCACCTGCCGCCCCCCTGCCGCAGGGAAGAGCCCGACGCCCTTTCCCGGCGTGCCGGGCGGATAGTTGACGGGCCGCAGCAGTCGCGGCTCGCGCTCGATATGGGTCAAGGTCTCGCGCTGATCAAAGACGTGATTGCCGGTTGAGATCACATCCGCGCCGGCATCGAAGAGATCCCGGCAGATATCGCGCGTGATGCCAAAGCCCCCGGCGGCGTTCTCGGCATTGACGACGGCAAAATCGATGCCGAGGCCCGCGCGCAGGCGTGGCAATTGCTCAACCACCGCATCGCGCCCCGACCGCCCGACAATGTCGCCAAGGAACAACAGCCTCACGCCCGCACCTGCCTTATCCGGAACACCCGTCTCTCCGTGACGATGACATCGAGCGGTGCGTCATGCATGTCCGCTGGAACTTCATCCAATTCCTGCGCGGCGAAGGCAAGGCCCACCGCCACGATCCGCTTGCGCCGCCGCAACTGGGCGAGCGTGCGATCATAATAGCCTCCACCCTGTCCCAGGCGAAAGCCGCGGGCATCGAAGGCGAGCAGCGGCACGATGAGGAGATCGGGAAGCACAGGCCCGCCGCCGAGGGGTTCTGGCACGCCAAGCACGCCCGCTCGCAGACCTTGCCCCGGCCGCCACCGGCGAAAGGCGAGCGGCCGCGCAGGTCCCATGGCCACCGGAAGCGCAAGCCGCACCCCCCGCGCATGAAGCGCCAGCATCAAGGGACGGCAATCGGCCTCGGAGCCGATGGGATAATAGGCCGCCGCGACGAGGCCCTTGGCCAGAGGGATACCGGCAAACCGGACGCCGGCGAGGAACCGCCGCGCCAGGGCCCGTCCGCCGCCCCTGGCCGACGCCTTCGCCTCCCGCCGCACGCGTCGCATCTTTTGGCGCAAGGCGGCCTTATGGCTCTGGGATGTCACAGGCGATCCGGCACGGCTGACAATGTGGGCAGGACCGATCCCGCCGATGAAGAATAGGAATCCTCGCGGGCCTGCAGGTGCAGGTGGGCGCCGTTTGGCCGAGACCACGGTCCAGGCCAGGGACAGCTCCCGGTGAAGTCCAATACGGCCCCTGGGAATCGCACTTCTGTCGCACGGGCCAGTACCCGCCCGTCACCAACTTAGGCAGCCTTGAGCCGATCCGCAACCCTGGCGACCCGGCGCGCCGCCGCTTCGATGGCGCTCGCCGCCGCGGCTTCCGCCTGGGCGATCCTCTCTTGCGCATGCGCGTGCTGTTCGGCGAGCTGCGCGACCTCGGCCTCCAGCCGCTCGATCCGCTGCAGGGCGCTGGACAATTCGTCCGAAACCATGAGTGAGGCCATCAGCATGAGTTTGGCATCGCCCGTGTGGCCGACGGCGCGGATGATGTCCGAGACCCGGCGGTCGATGAACCGGCCAAGCTCGATCAGATGAGCCTCCTCGCCATCCTCGCAGCCGATCACATAGTCGCGCCCGTTGACGTTCACATTCACTTGTCCCATGGCAATTCCTTTGCGGTCTTCGTAAGGGATGGGCGCCAAAGCCTAGTGCTGCAGCACAGTGCGGATTTCGCGGATCGCGCCATCAAGACGCCCCGCGACATCGGAGGTGAAGTCCTCCAACTGCTCATTTTCGGTGCGCAGTCGCTCCACTTCGGCCGAGAGGGCATCGCGCTCCTCGCGCAGATCTTCGACCTCCTGCTGGCTCGCGCCCGGCACGCCGGCACCCGCCGCGATCCGCTCGACCTTCGCATCGAGATCGGCGAGCGCCTGGTCCAGAAGTTCAACGGCCTGTGCAAGACGGCTCATGACGGTCACTCCGTAATCGATTCTTAACCATCGATCCATTTAGGCGGCGCGCCTTGAGTCGGTCAACGCGCAAGTACTGGCCTTGACGCGCGAAAGGGGACCCTTTAGCCCTCACCCCGGCTCCCGCCGTCCCACTTTGAGAAAGCCATTAGCGCGCATGGACGAGACCCTGCCATCCTCTGCCGACGCCGCCGCGATCGAAGCGGTTGCCGCGCGTGACCTCGCCAACGCCTTGCGTGCGCTCAGCATGGACGCGGTTGAGCGCGCAAAATCGGGTCACCCCGGCATGCCGATGGGTATGGCGGACGTGGCGACCGTGCTTTTCCGCGATTTCCTGAAGTTCGATCCAAGCCATCCCGAATGGCCCGACCGCGACCGCTTCGTGCTCTCCGCAGGGCACGGCTCGATGCTGCTTTATGCGCTGCTGCATCTGACCGGCTATGCCGACTTCCCGCTTGAGGAATTGAAGCGCTTTCGCCAGTGGGGCTCCAAATGCGCGGGCCATCCTGAATTCGGCCATGGCGCGGGCGTGGAGACGACGACCGGTCCCTTGGGCCAGGGCATCGCGACGGCGGTCGGCATGGCCATCGCCGAGCGTATCCTTGCCGCGCGCTTTGGCGATGCGCTCGTCAACCACCGCACCTATGTGATCGCAAGCGACGGCGACCTGATGGAGGGCATCAGCCACGAGGCGATCAGCCTTGCGGGCCATTTGGGCCTCAGCAAGCTGATCGTGCTCTTCGATGACAACGGCATTTCCATCGACGGTCCCGTAAGCCTCAGTGAAACGGGCGATCAGCTTGCGCGCTTCGAGGCGGCGGGCTGGAGCGTTTCGCGCGTCGATGGCCATGATCAAGAGGCGATCAAGGCGGCCTTGAGCGATGCGCTTGATGCCGTGCGCCCCTCCCTCATCGCCTGCCGCACGGTCATCGGCTATGGCGCCCCGACGAAGCAGGGAACGGAAAAGACGCACGGCTCGCCGCTGGGGGCAGAGGAAGTGGCGGCGGCCCGCGTCGCGCTCAACTGGCCGCACGCAGCCTTTGAGGTTCCCGCCCCCATCCGCGGCGCCTGGGCCGCCATCGGCGCCAAGGGCAAGGCGGAATATGACGCATGGACGCAGCGGCGAGGCGAAGCCCCCGAAACGGTGCGCAAGACCTTCGACCATGCCATCAACGGCGATCTGCGGCCGACCCTGATCCCCGCCCTCGCCGCCTTCCGCATGGCGCAAGGCGACAACCAGCCTGCGGTCGCAACCCGCAAGGCCTCCGAAATGGTGCTGGAGATCATCAACGCCAATATCGAGGAGATGGTGGGCGGCTCGGCCGACCTCACCGGCTCCAACAACACCCGCACCAAGGGCATGGCGGCGCTCGAGGCGGGCGATTTCTCCGGCCGCTTCATTCACTATGGTGTGCGCGAGCACGGCATGGCCGCGGCGATGAATGGCATGGCCCTGCATGGCGGCGTCATTCCCTATTCCGGCACGTTCCTTGTTTTCTCTGACTACTGCCGGCCCTCGATCCGCCTCGCCGCCTTGATGGGTATCAGGGTCATTCATGTCTTGACCCACGATTCGATCGGCCTTGGCGAGGACGGACCGACCCATCAGCCGGTGGAGCACCTGGCGGCCTTGCGCGCCATTCCCAACCTTCATGTCTTGCGGCCCTGCGATGTGGTGGAGACGGCGGAGTGCTGGGAGCTGGCGCTGAACCGCAAGAACGGCCCCAGCGTACTTGCCCTCACCCGGCAGAATCTGCCGCTGCTCCGCACCGATCGCGCACCCGCGAACCGCTCGGCTAAGGGGGCCTATATTTTGCGAGCGGCGGGTGCGGGGAAGGCGAAGGTGACCCTCATTGGCACAGGCTCTGAGGTTGCGATCGCCGTCGCCGCCCGGTCCCTGCTGGAGGCGGAAGGGATTCCGGCGAATGTGGTCTCGATGCCCTGTATGGAGCTATTCTTGGCCCTCAGCGAGGCTGAGCAGGATGCGATCATCGACCCCGCGACCGTCTGCGTCGCGGTCGAGGCGGCGATTGCGCTCGGCTGGGACCGGATCATCGGGCGGCGCGGCGCCTTCGTCGGCATGAAGGGCTTTGGCGCCAGCGCCCCCTATCAGGATTTGTACCACCAGTTCGGCATTACCGCCGAAGCCGTGGCCATGGCTGCCAAGCAGAGGCTGTCATTGTCCGCGTAAGCGAAAGAGGGAGCTGCGATCATGTCAGTCCGTATCGCCATCAATGGTTTTGGCCGCATCGGCCGCAATGTCCTGCGCGCGGTCGTCGAATCGGGCCGCAAGGACATCGAGATCGTATCAGTGAACGATCTGGGACCGGCCGAGACGAACGCGCATCTCCTTCGCCATGACAGCGTGCATGGGCGCTTCCCCGCCGAGGTGAAGATCGACGGCGACCTCATGATCATCAACGGCCACAAGGTCAAGGTGACGGCGGTGAAGGACCCCGCCCAGCTTCCCCACAAGGATCTTGGCGTCGATATCGCGATGGAGTGCACGGGCCTCTTCACCACCAAGGAGAAGGCAAGCGCCCACCTCGCCGCTGGCGCGCGGCGTGTGCTCGTCTCCGCCCCGGCCGATGGCGCAGACATCACGGTCGTCTACGGCGTCAATCACGACAAGCTCACCAAGGATCACCTCATCGTCTCCAACGCCTCTTGCACGACGAATTGCCTCGCGCCGGTGGCAATGGTGCTCAACAACGCCATCGGCATCGAGACGGGCTTCATGACGACCGTTCATGCCTACACGAACGATCAGCCCTCGCTCGACCAGTTCCACAAGGATCTCTACCGCGCGCGCGCCGCGGCGCTGTCGATGATCCCGACCTCGACGGGTGCTGCAAAGGCCGTGGGCCTCGTCCTTCCCGAACTGAAGGGCAGGCTTGACGGCGTCTCGATCCGCGTGCCGACGCCGAATGTCTCGGTCATCGATCTCAAGTTCCTCGCCAAGCGCGCAACAACGGTCGAGGAGATCAACGAAGCGGTGAAGGCCGCGGCTGCGGGTCCGCTGAAGGGCATACTCGCCGTAACGGCCGAGCCTCTCGTTTCGGTCGACTTCAACCATGACCCGGCCTCTTCCACCCTCGCGCTCGACCAGACGAAGGTGCTGTCGGGCACGTTCTGTCGCGTGCTCTCCTGGTACGACAATGAATGGGGCTTCTCGAACCGCATGTGCGATACCGCCGCCGCGATGGCAAAGCTGATCTGAGCGAGGGTCCGAAACGGGGGAGCATCAGCGATGGGCCTTTATCACACGCTCGATGATGTCGATACGCGCGGCAAGCGCGTGCTTTTGCGCGTGGACCTCAACGTCCCCATTCAAGAGGGAAAGGTCACCGACACGAGCCGCATTGACCGCATCGTGCCCACGCTGAACGAGCTGCGCTACAACGGCGCCCGCGTGATCATGCTCTCTCATTTCGACCGGCCCAAGGGCAAGCGTGTACCCGAGATGTCGCTCGAACAGGTCGTGCCCGCGCTCGAACAGGCGCTCGGCTGCAAGGTCGGTTTTGTCGATGAATGCATCGGCAAGGCGGTCGAGGATGCGGTGGCGCAGATGCGGGCGGGCGATGTGCTCCTGCTTGAGAACACTCGCTTCCACAAAGGCGAGGAAGACAACGACATCGTCTTTGCTGGCGGCGTCGCCAGACTCGGCGATGTCTTCGTGCTCGACGCCTTCTCGATCGCCCACCGCGCCCACGCAACGACCGAGGCGATCACCCATCTGATCCCTGCCGCCGCGGGCCGCGCGATGGAGGCCGAGCTTGACGCCCTCGCCAAGGTGCTCCTGATGCCGACACGTCCCGTCGTCGCGATTGTCGGCGGAGCCAAGGTATCAACGAAGCTCGAGCTGCTTGGCAATCTCGTCGGCCGCGTCGACCGCCTCGTCATTGGCGGCGGCATGGCGAACACCTTCCTCGCCGCGAAGGGCGTTGCGATCGGCAAGTCGCTATGCGAGCGCGACCTCCTCGAGACCGCCCGCGAGATCCTGAAAAAGGCGCAAGGCGCGCGCTGCGAGATCGTGCTGCCTCGCGATGCCGTGGTGGCCCGCGAGTTCAAGGCGAATGCCGCCTCGCAAACCGTGTCCGTGAACGAGGTTCCTGCTGATGGCATGATCCTCGATGTCGGATCAGAGACGCTGTCCGATATCGCAACCGCCCTGTCGGATGCCAAGACCGTGGTGTGGAACGGACCCTTGGGCGCGTTCGAGTTGACACCCTTCGACACCGGCACCGTCACGGCCGCGCGCCAGGTCGCGATGCTGACGCGGATGGGCAAGCTCATTTCTGTTGCCGGCGGCGGCGATACGCTCGCGGCGCTGAACATCGCCGGTGTCACGGATGATTTCACCTATGTCTCCACAGCCGGCGGCGCCTTCCTCGAATGGCTCGAAGGCAAGGAGTTGCCGGGCGTGAAGGCGCTGGAGAAGCGCTAAAATCGTTCGCATTGGGTTTGGGGTTTGGAGGGAAACATGTCTCTTGCTGATTTGAACAAGGTGGCGATGGCGATGGTGGCGCCGGGACGCGGCATCCTGGCGGCGGACGAAAGCTCGGGCACCATCAAGAAGCGCTTCGATGCGATCGGCGTCGAATCGACCGAGGCCAACCGCCGCGACTATCGCGAGATGCTGTTCCGCGCCAAGGAAGGCATGTCCTATATCTCCGGCGTCATCCTCTATGACGAGACGATCTGGCAAAAGGCCGAGGACGGCACCCCGCTCGTCAAGCTCATCGAGGCGGCGGGCTCTATCCCCGGCATCAAGGTGGATGAAGGGACCGAGGATCTGGCGGGTGCGCGCGGCGATGTCATCACGAAGGGCCTCGATGGCCTCTCCAAGCGCCTGCCCAAGTATTACGAGCAGGGCGCGCGCTTTGCCAAATGGCGTGCGGTGATCGATCCGACGGGCGGCCGCCCCTCCTATGCCGGCCTCCTCTCGAACGTCCATGCCCTTGCCCGTTATGCCAATCTCTGCCAGGCGGCGAACATCGTCCCCATCGTTGAGCCCGAAGTGCTCATGGATGGCGACAACGACATCGAGCAGACCTATGCGATCACCCAATGGGTGCTGAAGGAAACCTTCCAGCAGCTCTATTATCTGAATGTGGAGCTCGAAGGCATTGTCCTGAAACCCAACATGATCGTGCCCGGCAAGAAGGCGGCGAAGAAGGCCGGCATCGAAGAGGTGGCCGAACAGACGATCCGCTGCCTGAAGAGCTGCGTGCCGAGCGCGGTTCCCGGCATCGCTTTTCTATCGGGCGGCCAGTCAGACGAGGAGGCGACGGCGCATCTGGACGCCATGAACAAGTTGGGCGGCTTCCCCTGGAAGATGACCTTCTCCTATGGCCGCGCGTTGCAGGCCGCGCCGCAAAAAGCCTGGAGCGGCAAGAAGGAGAACCTCCATGCCGGCCAGGCCGCGTTCACGCACCGCGCGCGCATGAACGGCCTTGCCAGCCTCGGTAAATGGTCGCCCGAGCTCGAAAAGAAGGTGGCGTGAGCGCAAATTCGTCTTGCCGCCTCTACCTCATCACCCCGCCGCGACTGGAGCCGCGGGGCTTTGCCGATGATCTGAAATCCGCACTGGAGGCGGGCGACATCGCCTGCGTGCAGCTTCGCCTGAAGGACCTGCCAGACGAGGCGATCCTGCGCGCGGGCGAGATCCTGATGCCCATCGTGCAGGGCGCGGGCGCCGCCTTCATCCTCAACGACAGGCCCGACCTTGCCCGCAGGCTGGGCGCCGATGGCGCCCATATCGGTCAGGAGGACACGCCCTACGCCGAGGCGCGCAAGGCCTTGGGCCCGGACGCCATCATCGGCGTCACCTGTCACGATTCGCGCCACCTCGCCATCGAGGCGGCCGAGGCAGGCGCCGACTATGTGGCTTTCGGTGCTTTTTACGATACCGGAACGAAAATCCCCAAAACCCACGCGGAACCTGAGATCCTGGAATGGTGGAGCCAGATGATGACGGTCCCCTGCGTGGCCATAGGCGGGATAACCCCTGACAACGCGGCGCCCTTGGTCAAGGCGGGTGCAGACTTCCTGGCGGTGTCCGCATCGGTATGGAATCATGCGCAAGGCCCGGCCGGGGCGGTGCGGGCCTTTATGAAGTTGTTCGAAAGCCTGGGGTAGTGGTGCGTATTGTTTGGCTGGTGCTGTTCTTGTCGTTCGCAAGCCCTGCCTGGGCCGGCGACAAATTCGCCGAAGCCTTCGAGGCCTACTCGAAGGGCGATGATGCACGCGCCTATCCTGTGTTCCTCGAACTCGCCCGCGCTGGCAACATCGAGGCCCAGTATCTGCTGGGCAAGATGTATGTCTCAGGGCGAAGCATCGAGCCGAATTTCTCCGAGGCCCAGCGCTGGTTCGAGCGCGCGGCTATGCAAGGTCATGGCGCCGCCGCCTATACGCTGGGGCTGATGTATGCCCAAGGTGCCGGCGTGCCGCCCGATTCCGTCATCGCAACGGACTGGTACGCGGTTGGCGCGCGGGCTGGAAACCCGGACGCGGCGCTCGCCCTTGGCCTTGCCTATCTCTTGGGCGATGGCACCGACCGCAATCCCACCGAGGCCGCGCGCTGGTTTGAAGAGGCGGCGAAACTGGGCAGCGCCACCGCCGCCTATAATCTCGGTGTCCTCTATGAAGCAGGCCCCGGCGAGGACGGCAAAGGCCCTCCCAAGAATGACGCCGAAGCCGCAAAATGGTTCACCCAGGCCGCCGAGGGCGGCCACATCGATGCGCAGTTCAACCTGGGCGTCATGTACCACGACGGGGTCGGCGTGGCGCAGAACGCGAAAAAGGCGGTCCAATGGTTTGAGGCGGCGGCTCTGCAGGGAGAGCCCGAGGCCTGCCTGCTGCTTGCGCGCATCTACGCCACCGGCGAAGGGATCGAGCGCGACCCGGTTGAGGCGCTGGCCTGGCTCACCCTCGCCGAACAGAAGGGCAGAAAGGACGGCGAGCTGCGCCAGTTCCTCAAAGGCACACTGACACCCGACCAGATGCCCGAGGTGGAAAAGCTGGTGAATGCACGTCTCGCAGCCCTTGCCCCCCCTTCGGGCACACCCTGAACGCAGAGCAAGGGGCGGCACTCACCCGATATCGAGGGCCGCAAGCTCGTCGGGCGTGAAGGTGTGCGATCGGGCAAGGAACCGCCGCTCGCGCCCATTATCGAGCGAGAACATGCCGCCCCTGCCCGGCACCACATCGAGGATGAGCTGCGTGTGCTTCCACGCTTCGAACTGCGGCCCGCTGATATAGACGCCGACGCCGTCGATTTCGCCCAGCTTCACATCGCCCGCGCCGATACGGAACTCGGCCGCCGGATAGCACATGGGCGATGACCCGTCGCAGCATCCGCCGGACTGGTGGATGAGGACTTGAGGATGATCGGCGCGGATCTCGGCGAGGAGATCGCGCGCCGCGGGCGTGGCTGTCACGCGCGGCGGAGATGCCATGGCCATGATGAGCGCCCTTTCCTCAAGCATGCATGTCGAGCACGACGCGGCCCTCGATGGCGCCTTTCTCCATCCGGCTGAAGACGCCGTTGATGTCATCGAGTTTAGCGCTCGAAACGGTGGCGCGCACAAGTCCCTCGCCCGCAAAGGCGAGCGCCTCCGCAAGGTCGAGCCTTGTCCCGACGATGGAGCCGCGCACCGTGATCCCGTTCAGTACCATATCGAAGATGGGCAGCGGGAAGTCGCCGGGCGGCAATCCGTTCAACGAGACGACCCCGCCCCGCCTCACCATGCCGAGCGCCTGCTCGAACGCCTTGGGCGACACCGCCGTCACCAGCACTCCATGCGCGCCGCCGATTTCCTTCTTAATGGCCTGTGCCGGATCGCCTTTCTTGGCATTGACCGTAAATTGCGCGCCGAGGCGGCTGGCGAGCGCCAGCTTCTCGTCATCGACATCGACCGCAGCGACATGCATGCCCATCGCCCGCGCATATTGCACGGCCATGTGGCCAAGCCCGCCAATGCCGGAAATGACGACCCAGTCGCCGGGCTTCGTGTCCGTGACCTTCAGCCCCTTATAGACGGTCACCCCGGCACACAGCACCGGTGCGATCTCGACAAAGCCGGTATTGGCCGGCAGATGGCCGACAAAGTCGGGATCGGCGATCGCGTATTCGGCAAATCCTCCGTTTACGGAGTATCCCGTGTTCTGCTGCTCATGGCACAGCGTTTCCCACCCGCCAAGGCAATGTTCGCAATGCCCGCACGCAGTATAGAGCCACGGCACGCCGACCCGGTCGCCCTCCTTGACGTGCCGCACCCCGGCGCCGACCGCCGACACGAAACCGACACCCTCATGACCAGGGATGAAGGGCGGCTTGGGCTTTACAGGCCAGTCCCCATGCGCGGCATGCAAGTCCGTATGGCACACGCCGCAGGCTTCGATCCGCACCTGGATCTGTCCAGGTCCGGCCTCGGGTATCGGTGCATCTTCGATCACGAGCGGCTTGCCGAATTCACGCACCACGGCGGCCTTCATTTTCTTTGCCATCTTTGCGTTTCCCTGAATGCATTCGCCCATTGCTCGTTTCACAGCCTAATGCTGCCTGGCACATCGCCATTTGAGAAAGGTCAAGCCCCGGCGCAGGGGGGGAAGCGCGCCGGGGCCGCCACGCTCAGAAGAAGCCGAGCTTCTTCGGGCTGTAGCTCACAAGCATGTTCTTCGTCTGCTGATAGTGGTCGAGCATCATCTTGTGCGTTTCGCGCCCGATCCCCGACTGCTTGTAACCACCGAACGCCGCATGAGCGGGATAGGCGTGATAGCAATTGGTCCACACCCGGCCTGCCTTGATCCCGCGCCCGAAGCGGTAGCAGGTATTGGCATCGCGGCTCCACACGCCCGCGCCGAGGCCATAGAGCGTGTCGTTGGCGATGGCGAGCGCTTCATCGGCATCCTTGAAGGTCGTCACCGAGACGACGGGTCCGAAGATCTCCTCCTGGAACACGCGCATCTTGTTGTGGCCCTTGAGCACCGTCGGCCGAACATAGTAGCCGCCCTCAAGTTCGCCGCCCAAATGCGCCGCCTCGCCGCCGATGAGGACCTTGGCGCCTTCCTGCCGGCCGATATCGAAATAGGCGAGGATCTTCTCCTTCTGCTCGGAGGAGGCCTGCGCGCCGATCATGGTTGCCGGATTGCGCGGATCGCCCTGCACGATGGCGCCGACACGCTTGAGCGCGCGCTCCATGAAGCGGTCATAGATTTTTTCATGGATGAGCGCGCGCGAGGGGCAGGTGCACACTTCGCCCTGATTGAGCGCGAACATCGTGAAGCCTTCGAGCGCCTTGTCGAAGAAATCATCATCCGCCTCCGCCACGTCTTCAAAGAAGATGTTGGGCGACTTGCCGCCGAGTTCGAGCGTCACCGGAATGAGGTTTTCCGAGGCGTACTGCATGATGAGCCGCCCGGTCGTCGTCTCTCCTGTGAACGCGATCTTGGCGATGCGCGGACTGGAGGCAAGCGGCTTTCCCGCTTCGAGGCCAAAGCCGTTGACGATGTTCAAGACGCCGGGCGGCAAGAGATCGCCCACGACGTCGGCAAAGGCCATGATGCCGCTGGGCGTCTGTTCCGCGGGCTTCAGCACGACGCAATTGCCGGCCGCAAGAGCGGGCGCGACCTTCCAGGCCGCCATCAGAAGCGGAAAGTTCCAGGGGATGATCTGCCCGACAACGCCAAGTGGCTCGTGGAAATGATAGGCGACGGTGTCGTGATCGATTTCGGCAAGCGAGCTTTCCTGCGCGCGGATGCATGCCGCGAAATAGCGGAAGTGATCGACTGCGAGCGGCAGGTCGGCGGCCATGGTTTCGCGGATCGGTTTGCCGTTGTCCCAGGTCTCGCAGGCCGCGAGCATCGCGAGATTCTGCTCCATCCGGTCGGCGATGAGGTTCAAGATGCGCGCCCGCTCGCCCGCTGAGGTGCGGCCCCATGCGTCTTTTGCTTGATGCGCGGCATCGAGCGCCGCCTCGATGTCGCTGGCATCTGAGCGGGCGACCTCGCAGATTGGCTTGCCGTTGATCGGCGAGAGATTGGTGAAATAGCGGCCCGATTTCGGCGGCGCCCATTTGCCACCGATGAAATTGTCATAGCGTGGCTTGAAGGGCGATTGCAGTGCGGAGCGGGGTAGTGTCGTGGTATCCATGAACGCCTCCCGGTGAGGTCGAGGCCAAGCGCCTCAGATGGAGGAAGAAGTGGGAGTGCGGCGCTTTAAGTGCCGGTTGGCTCCTCGCTTCTTCCCTGTCGCGCCGTCAATCGGCGTCTGGGAGGAAGCGTGGGCGCGAACGCCTTGCCCGGTCAATCGGCAGGCTGATGCGAAATTGCGCATATGTCTCACGGATGAGACATTTGCGTCGGTCTCATCGGCGGCGAAGGCCAAGCCGCGCCATGCGCCGATAGAGCGTTGCCCGAGAAATGCCCAGATCGCGCGCGGCCTGTGCGGCCCGCCCGCCCGCATGGGCAAGCGCGCGCCGGATGGCAGAGCGCTCGGCGCCGTCAAGCTCACCAGTCGTTTCGCTGGCCCCCAGAATGTCACGCGCGGGAAGCGGGTGAACGAAGGACTGGGGCGAGAGGCCAAAGGCCTTGCGCGCGCGCCGCGTCGCACCGATCACGAGGTCATCCGGGTCGAGCGCAAGCAGCGTCGGACCACCGGCGGAATCGCCGGCAACGACGATGCGGCTCTTGGCGAACGCCAGTTGAAAATTCTCCGCCTCGATGCGGCGCGCGGCATCCGCGACTGCATCGGCGAGCAGGCCGACAAAGGCGTCGGCAAGGTCGGCCCGGCACGAGGAGATGTCGAGCACGCCGGCAAGTTCGCCTTCATGGTCGAACACGGGCGCGCCCATGCAGATCATCGCCGCGTTGCTGGCATAAAAATGCTGATCGCGGTGGATGGTGACCGGGCGCCGCTCGACGATGCAGGTGCCGATCCCGTTCGTGCCCTCGCGCGCCTCGCTCCAATCGACGCCCGTCCAGAGCCCCCATTGCTTGAACGTGGCATCGTCGGCCGGTTTGCCGCGCCGCTCGATGATGACGCCGGAGGCGTTGGTGAGAACGACGCTGCATCCGCTTTCGCAGACCGCGGCGAACAGCCGGTCCATGGCGGGCCTGGCGACAGCGGAAAGCCGGCCCAAGCGTTCCCGCGCTTCCCGCCACGCAGTCGCGTCCAGGCGCTCGGCCTTGGGCGTGGCGTCGGGGTCAAGCCCATGCATCACCAGCGACCGGCTCCAGGACGCAGCGAGCGCCGAGGACGCGGCGGCGTCCAGGGAAAGGGCGGCCTTGCGGATCTTGTCGCCATGCCGGCTCATGGGGCACCCGGTAAAATTGTATTCTTGCACGCTCCAAGGCACGCGCAAAGCGCTCTGCCGTCGCTGCCTTCCGTTGAACCGCCGGGGTGAACCTGATAGGACCTGCGCCCTTGAGCGGCCCCAAGGACCCCCTTTCCATGAAGATTTCCGGCAGCGACATCAAACCCGGCACCGTGATCGAGCACGAGGGTTCCCTTTGGCTGGCGGTAAAGTCTCAGGCCGTGAAGCCCGGCAAGGGTGGCGCCTATAATCAGGTGGAGTTGAAGAACCTCATCGACGGGACAAAGCTCAACACCCGCTTCCGCTCCGCCGAGACGGTCGAGGCTGCTCAGCTTGAGCGCAAGGACTATCAGTTCCTTTACGCGACCGGCGACACCTTCACCTTCATGGACCAGGAAAGCTTTGAGCAGATCGAGCTTGAGCGCGACTTCATCGGCGATGGCGCCGCATTCCTTCAGGATGGAATGAAGGTGATGGTGAACAGCCACAATGGGCGTGCGCTTTCCATCACCCTGCCCGTCCATGTCGTGCAGACTGTCGTCGAGTGTGAGCCGACGGTGCGTGGCGCGACGGCGACCGCCGTCTATAAGCAGGCAGTCCTTGATAATGGCGTGCGCACGACCGTGCCGCCTTTTGTCAGCGTGGGCGAGAGAATTGTTGTTGCAACCGAGGACGGTGCTTACGTCCGCCGCGCGGAGTAGGACCGATGGCCACCAATACCTCACCAGTCATGAATGTGATGATCGCGGCCGCCCGCAAGGCCGCGCGCGGCCTCATCCGAGATTTTGGCGAGGTCGAGCAGCTTCAGGTATCGCGCAAGGGTCCTGCCGACTTTGTCAGCCAGGCCGATTTGAAGGCCGAGACGGTGCTGCTCGATGAATTGTCGAGGGCCCGCCCCGGCTATGGCTTCGTGCTGGAGGAAAAGGGGGTCGTGGAGGGGCCTGACAAGTCCCATCGCTGGATCATCGACCCGCTCGATGGCACGACGAATTTCCTGCATGGCATTCCCCATTTTGCCATCTCAATCGCCCTGGAGCGCGAGGGTCAGTTGACCGCGGGCCTTGTCTATAACCCCGTGCGCGATGAGCTTTACCGCGCCGAGAAGGGTCAAGGCGCGCATCTCAACGACCGCCGCATCCGCGTTTCCGCGCGCGCCGACCTGACGCAATGCCTGGTCGCGACTGGCATCCCCTTTCACGGCATGGACGGCCACGCGCGCTTCCAGCAGGAAATGGCCCGCGTCATGGGTGCCGTCTCGGGCATCCGCCGCTTTGGCGCCGCCGCGCTCGACCTGGCCTTCGTGGCCGCCGGACGCTTCGATGCCTTCTGGGAGCGCGGCCTGAAGCCATGGGACATCGCGGCCGGCATCGTGCTGGTGCGCGAGGCAGGGGGCGAGGTATCGGGGCTGAATGACGCAGACCTGCTCGAGACGGGCGACATCATCGCCTCGAACAGCCACATCCACCGGCCGGTGCAGGCGTTGGTCACGCCGCGTTAACCAAACTGACACGCAAACGTCTGCAGGTTGCGATGGCGGCATGCGTTGTGCAGCCATTAATCTCAGTTTAACCTGTTCTCAGGGCCAAGCGTCCGCCGGGGCCGTGTATCATGGGTCAGTCGAAATTCTTTGCCGTCTCCGTCGCCACGGCGATATTGGCGTTGGTGATCTCAGGTGGGCTTGTCCTGCCTGAAGGCATGGGCGCGCGAGCCTGGGACGGAACTGCGTCGGCCAAGGAAAAGGACGACGCGACCAATTCCGGCACACGCGTCGTAGTTCGCCTAGACCCGTTTCCGTCCAAGCCAGCGATTGAGCGCGACGACGCCATTGCGCCTGATCCGGCTGCGGGACTGTGGCAGCCGACACCAGCCATGGAGCCGGCCGCGCCGCCCGATCAGGATTTCGCTGCGATGAGCGCGGTTTCGCTCGCGCAAATTGGGGAAGATACCCTGCCCGCCCTGACGCTGGCCTTCTCATCTGCGGGCGAAAGCCTTGATGCCGCGATGCGCGGAACGCTGGACCGCCTCGCTGCGGAACTCAACCTGACGGGTGAGCGCATCCAGCTTTTGGGCTACGCGACGCCATCGGCCGAAAGCCTCACGACCGCCAAGCGCCTGGCCCTCCGCCGGGCCGTGGCAGTGCGCAAATATCTCGTTGAGCAGGGGATCGCGCAAACCCGCATCGATGTCCGCGCGATCGGCGCCGCGAAGACCGGGGCGCCCGACCGGGTCGACATCGTGAGACCCAACGGTTAACGCCGGCAGCGAAATCCTTGCGTTTCGACCTATCCTTGCCACGATTTGCATTGAAGCTTCCCCTCTCCAGGCTCGATCCTTGCAGAGTCATCCTCCGTTAAGGCGGTACCTCGTCCCGCGACAGGACAATCATGGCCAAGAAATCGAATGCCGGTTTGATGATGGCCCAACCTGTGCGTTACCTGACGCGCATGCTGGTCTTCGTTGGCATCGTCGGCTGTGTCGCTGCCGTGCTGCAAAAGCCGCTGATGCAGGCCTTCATGTCGAACCCGTTCTTGAACGGGGTGATCCTCGGCGTGCTCTTCATCGGCATCCTGCACAATCTGGGTCAGGCAATGCGCCTGTGGCCCGAGGTGCGCTGGGTGAATGCCTTCCGACGCGCCGATCCCGGCTCGAACCCGGCCAATTTGGGTATGCCGAACCTGCTTGCGCCGATGGCGATGCTATTGGCCGAGCGCATCGGCCCCATCACGCTTTCAACCGCCGCGACGCGTTCGATCCTTGATTCCGTCGACTCGCGCCTTGAGGAATCGCGCGACATCTCGCGTTATCTCGTCGGTCTCATGGTATTCTTGGGGCTGCTGGGCACATTCTGGGGCCTCATGATCACCGTGGGCTCGGTTGGCGATGTGGTGAAGAGCCTAGATACGGGCGCGGATCCCAATGCCGCGTTCAATGATCTGCGCCACGGCATCCAGGCACCGCTGGCCGGCATGGGGACAGCCTTTTCATCCTCGCTCTTCGGCCTGTCCGGATCGCTGATCCTGGGCTTCCTCGACCTTCAGGCGACGCAGGCCCAGAACCGCTTCTACAACAAGCTCGAGGAATGGCTCTCGACCGTTACCCGGCTTGGCGCCGCAACGCCCGCCGAGGGCGAGGGTGGCGGCGTGCCCCAATATGTGGGCGCGCTCCTCGAACAAACGGCCGAGAGCCTCGATGAATTGCAGCGCACCCTCATCCGCTCCGAGGATCGCCGCAGCGCGGTCGAACAGGCCGTGCTTCAGCTCTCTCAGCGCTTGACGACGCTGTCAGACCAGATGCAGACCGAGACCAAGCTGATGCTGCGCCTCGCCGAGGGACAATTGGAAATCAAGCCGCTGCTCGAGCGCCTTGCGCGCGTGCTTGAGGCCGGCCAGGACAGCGACACCGCGACGACGCATCTGCGCAACATCGATGTCTCGCTGCGCCGCCTCGTGGAGGAAACAACCGAAGGCCGCCTGCAGCTTGTTTCCGAAATCCGCAATGAGCTGAAACTGCTCTCCAAGACCGTCGCGGCCGTCAGCGAAGGGCGCCGCTAGGCCATGGCCCGCTCCCGCGCGCGCAGCCGTGGTGCCGCCTTTGACTATTGGCCCGGCTTCGTCGACATGCTCTCGACGTTGCTGCTTGTCATTACCTTTCTGCTCTCGCTCTTCATGCTCTCGCAGCATTTCCTGAGCCAGGCCCTCTCCAGCCGTGACGACACGATCAATGGCCTCAATGCGCAGATCGCCGCCCTCGCCCGCGACCTTGACCTTGCCCGCACCGACAACAAGACGCTGAACGAGCAGATTGCGGCCTTGTCGGCGACGCTCGAAGCGGCGGCCGCGCGCGCAAGCGCGGCCGAGGCCGAGGTCGCGCGCTTGGGCGGCGCGCTTTCCCAAAGCGATGAGGCGGCCGCCTCCGCCAACGATCAGCTTGCACTTGTGAACCAGCAATTGAACGCGCTTCAGCTTCAGCTCCAGGCGCTGCAGGAGGCGCTCGAGGCTGCCGAGGCGAGGGACAAGGAGCAGCAGGCCGTCATCGCCGACCTTGGCAAGCGCCTCAATGCCGCGCTGGCGCAGAAGGTCCAGGAGCTTCAGCGCTTCCGCTCGGAGTTCTTCGGCCGCCTGCGCGAGATCCTGGGCGACCGGCAGGATATCCAGATCGTCGGCGACCGTTTTGTGTTTCAGTCGGAGGTGCTCTTAGATACGGGCTCGGCCGAGATCAGCGAGGCCGGCAAGGTGGAACTCGCTAAGCTCGCCACCGCGCTCATCGAGATTTCAGCGAAGATCCCAAACGACATCGAATGGATCCTGCGCGTCGATGGGCATTCCGACAAGCGCCCCATCGCGACGGCGTTTTTCCCCTCGAACCTGCATTTGTCGGCCGCCCGCGCGATCGCGGTTGTGACCTATCTCATTGCCGAAGGCGTGCCGGCCGAGCGTCTTGCGGCCGCCGGCTTTGCCGATCTTCACCCGCTCGATCCGGCAGACACCGAAGAGGCCTATCGCAAGAACCGCCGCATCGAGTTCAAGCTCACCGAGCGGTGAAGGCTTAAAGCCACGCACAGGAAAGCATGTCCCAGCGAAAGTGGGGAACCGGGCCATGACGAGAGGGGAAGGAACTTCCGTGCTCGCTCCCCCTCGCCTGTCATGGCCCGCGAAGGCGGGCCATCCATCTTTCACAGGCCCTCATCCTTCGCGGCCGCCTTCAGCGCCACCTCTAGATGTGGAGCCTCAATAGGTTGTTCTCGGTGAGGCCGAGTCGGCTGATGGGTGTAGTTGCCTTCAAGCTACCAT
>JACADY010000040.1 GCA_013389115.1 Alphaproteobacteria bacterium | reverse complement strand
GGGTGGGGCGAAAGGGGGTCGCCAAGGTGGTTGGCCCGCTTTCGCGGGCCATGACGCTTGAGGGGGAGGCCCTCATCCTTCATTGGCCTTGACGGCATCTGCGGTCTTGCGGCATAGAACGCGCTTGTGTTTGGAGCGCTTGGTGCCATGGCTCGCAAGATCCGTCCTTCCGGCATGACCGCCCGGCCCCTGATGGCCGGGGCGCTCGCCGCTTTCGCCATGGCGATCGCGACCATGACGATCTCTCACACGACGATCACGAAAAAGACGACGAGCTGAACACTTCGCTGTCGCGCGCGCCCTTGGCTCCCTGGCACGTGCGGCGGCCAGGGCGGTGTGGCACTTCATGCCAATCGCTGGATGGGGGCCGGGATTAAGAGGGAACGATCCCCATGGCGTACAAAGTCGCTGTCGTTGGTGCCACCGGCAATGTCGGGCGGGAAATGCTGAAGGTGCTGGCCGAGCGCCAGTTCCCGGTCTCGCAGGTCGTCGCGCTCGCCTCCACGCGCTCGATCGGCACGGAGGTTTCCTTCGGCGAGAGGCGGCTGAAATGCCAGGCGCTCGACTATTTCGACTTTGCGGGCACGGATATCGTGCTGATGAGCGCGGGCAGCGCGATCGCGGGCGAGTGGGCGCCGCGCATCGCCGCGCAAGGGCCGGTCGTCATCGACAATTCGTCCAAATGGCGGATGGACCGCGACGTGCCGCTCATCGTGCCGGAAGTGAACGCGGCCGCGCTGTCAGGCTTTTCGCGCAAGAACATCATCGCCAATCCCAATTGCTCGACGGCGCAGATGGTCGTGGCGCTCAAGCCCCTGCACGATGCAGCGCGGATCAAGCGCGTCACCATCTCGACCTATCAATCGGTGTCGGGCGCAGGCAAAGAGGGCATGGACGAACTCTTCGCGCAGACCCGCGCGATCATGGTCTCCGACCCCGTCGAACGGCACAAATTCACCAAGCAGATCGCCTTCAACGTGATCCCGCATATCGATACGTTCCTCGATAGCGGCTACACGAAGGAAGAGTGGAAGATGATGGTCGAGACGCAGAAGATCCTCGACCCCGATATTCAAGTGACGGCGACCTGCGTGCGTGTGCCCGTGTTCATCGGCCATTCCGAAGCCGTCAATCTCGAATT
This sequence comes from Alphaproteobacteria bacterium, assembly GCA_013389115.1. Classification (GTDB taxonomy): domain Bacteria; phylum Pseudomonadota; class Alphaproteobacteria; order Micropepsales; family Micropepsaceae; genus JACADY01. The sequence goes on along the minus strand of JACADY010000040.1, from coordinate 9,410 downwards.
CGAGCAGCCGATCACGGCCGAGCGGGCGCGCAACATCCTGCGCGAGGCGCCCGGCGTGCTTGTCATCGACAAGCGCGAGGATGGTGGCTATGCGACGCCCCTTGAATGCGCGGGCGAGGATGCAACCTTCGTTTCGCGCATACGCAAGGATCCGACGGTTGAGCATGGTTTGTCGCTGTGGATCGTCTCTGACAATCTGCGCAAGGGCGCCGCGACCAACGCCGTGCAGATCGCCGAAGCGTTGATCGCGGAGAAACTGCTCAAAAACGTGGCGTAGTCCGCAACGTTTGACTCGCGAATAGGCGGCGGGACCTGCGCCCCTGTCCGCGATTTATCAACGGTTTGCCCCGATGATGGATCCTTAGCGCCAGGGTGTGGCGCCAAGGGTTCGCCGTTGGGGCCAGACGACATTGCAAAACGCCACCTCCATCGACACGCTTTGGCTTCTCATTGCCACCGCGCTCGTCTTTCTCATGCAAGGCGGCTTCCTGTGCCTTGAGACCGGCTTCGTGCGGGCGAAGAACGGCATCAATGTCGCCGTCAAGAACGTGCTCGATTTCTGTATCGCGGCCCTTCTTTTCTGGGCGATCGGCTTCGGGCTCATGTTCGGGGATAGCTGGGGCGGGTTTGTGGGCGTCTCGGCGTTCTTCTTCGATCCCGGCGCGGGCACAAGCGTCTTGCGGGGCGATGTGCTCATCGCCTTCTTCTTCTTCCAGATGGCGTTTTGCGGCACCGCGACCACGATCGTCTTGGGTGCTGTTGCGGAACGCATGAGCTTTCGGGGCTATGTCCTCGTCTCGGCCCTGTTGTCGGGCCTCATCTATCCTGTGTTCGGGCACTGGGCCTGGGGCGGGGCGGAGGTCGCCTCGCCGTCGGGCTGGCTTGCCAAACTGGGCTTCATCGATTTTGCCGGCTCAACGGTCGTCCATTCGATGGGCGCCTGGGTTTCACTTGCCGCCATCATCATCCTGGGGCCACGGATCGGCCGGTATGGCGAGAAGGAGCACCGGATCGAGGGGCACAACATCCCTTACGCCGGTCTTGGCGTGATGCTCCTGTGGTTCGGATGGTTCGGCTTCAATGGTGGCTCGACCCTCGCCTTCAACGACAAGGTGGCGATGATCATCGTCCACACGACGCTCGCCGGCGCGGCGGGCGGCGTTGGCGGGCTTGTGCTCTCCTGGAGCTTCTATCGGCGCTCGGATGTGCCGGCCATCCTCAATGGCGTCATCGCGGGGCTCGTCGGCATCACCGCTTGCTGCCATGTCGTCGATATGGGGGGCGCCATCCTCGTGGGCGCGACCTCCTCGGCGGCGGCGCTCCTCGCGCAGCGCCTGCTCGACCGGCTGCATATCGATGATACGGTCGGCGCCGCGCCTGCGCATCTGGCGGCGGGGATCTGGGGCACGCTCTGCGTTGCGCTTGTCGGGGATCCCGGTGCGTTCGGGACGGGCCATGATGCGCTCACCCAGCTTGGCGTTCAGGCGATCGGAATCGGCGCGGCCGCGGCGATTGGCTTTGGCGTGTCGTTCCCCGTCTTGTGGCTTGCCAACCGATTCCACCCTTTGCGCGTTCCCGTCCGGGCGGAGAGGGTCGGCCTCAATGTCGCCGAGCACGGCGCGAGCTCGGCACTGCTCGATCTCCTTGCCGTGATGGAAAGCCAACGCATGCGCGGCGATTTCTCAGACCCCGTGCCGGTCGAGCCGCATACCGAGGCCGGCGAGATCGCGGCGCAATATAATCGCGTGCTGGAGCGCTTCAACGATGAGGTGCAGCGGCGCGAACGCACGGCCCAGGCGCTCGAGCGCGCGCCAGCAGGCAGAGGTGGCCAATGCCTCGAAATCGCAGTTCCTGGCGCAGATGAGCCATGAGCTGCGCACGCCGCTCAATGCCATCATCGGCTTTTCCGAACTCATGAATGCCGAGCTGTTCGGGCCGCTGGGCAATGACCGCTATCGCGAATACACCGCCGACATCATGAAGTCGGGCCAGTATCTGCTCAATCTCATCAACGATCTGCTCGACCTTTCCAAGATCGAGGCGGACAAGTACGAACTCTACGAACAGCCGCTCGACATCCAGCAGGTTCTTGCCGCCGCCGCGCGCATGGTGGAGGCGCGGGCGAAGGCCGAGGGCGTCGTCCTCGTCATCGCGGTGCCGCTCGAGGGCGTCAGGCTCCATGCCGATGAGCGTGCGGTGAAGCAGATGGCGCTCAATCTCCTCAGCAACGCGGTAAAGTTCACGGACAAGGACGGCGAGGTGAAACTGAGCGCCCTCATCGAACCGGATGGGCGGCTCGCCGTCACCGTCAGCGATACGGGGATCGGCATGCACAAGCGCGACATCCCCAAGGCGCTATCGGCGTTCGGACAAATCCGCAACGACAAGACCGTTTATACGGCGGACGGCACGGGCCTTGGCCTGCCCATTACGCAGGCGCTGATCGATCTGCATGGTGGCACGCTCGTCATCGACAGCGTCTATGGGAGGGGAACGACAGTGACGTTGCGCTTTCCTGAAAAGCGCGTGGTCATGCCCGGGTCGGGGATGGCCACGGAAGCCGCCTAGAGAATCACTCGCGGCAGGGGCGGCGCCGTGCCCAGAAGACTCTCCTGGCAGGCAATGAGCGGTAATTCCCGGCGTCCGTTTTCGACCGCGTCCGCAATGATAGCATGAAGGCTCGCCGTCGATTTCTGAAGCGCCTCGGCGATGGTCTCTCCTTTGAGGCGATGCGCGAGGAACAGCGCCGCCAGCACATCGCCGGTGCCGTTGGGGACCCCCGCAAGGCGCGGGGCGTGGGTCATGAGGGCCTCTGCCCTCGTCACCGCGAGCGTTGCCAAATCCGTCGCCAGCGGGATGGATGTCGCGACGACCAATTCGGGGCCGAGGGCGCGCGCGGCGCCTTTCGCCTCATCGCTCGCGCGGACCGGCATTCCCGTCAGCGCTTCCAGCTCAAAGCGGTTGGGCGTCGCGATATCGGCCAGCGGCAACAGGGACTTCTCCATGGCCGCCGCCACGCCCGGCCTTGCATAGGCGCCGCCCTCATCGCCGAAGACAGGGTCGCAGAGATAGACGGCGGCAGGGTTCAGCGCCTTGACCCTCGCGACCGCCCGGGCAGCGATTTCCGCATGATATGGATCGCCCAGATAGCCGGTCAGAACGCCCGCGCAGTCACCAAGGACGCCGTGGCGGTCGAGGCCGTCGATCAGCGTCTCCATCAGCTTCGGCGCGATGATGGTGCCGTGAAAGCCGCCATGGCCGGGATGATGCGCCAAAAGCACGGTTGGGACCGCGAACACATCAAAGCCAAGACGCTGAAGAACAAAGCGCGCCGCGCCATTGCCGACATGGCCGGAGGCAACCTCGGACTGGATGGAAAGGATGGCAGGCGTAGCTCGCATCAGCGGAATCTGGACCCTGAGCGCGGGAGAGGAATGGACGTGAAAACTTTGCACGGCGGGGAGCGGGTTGCTAGTGTCCGCGGACCCTTTCCACGCACGCCGCGCTGTCCCATGTCCTTGACCATTCGCCCCCGTCGTACCGCCCTCTACATGCCCGGATCGAACGCCCGCGCGCTCGAAAAGGCGCGGAGCCTTCCCACCGACACGCTGCTGCTCGACCTGGAGGACGCGGTCGCGCCCGAATCGAAGGATCTCGCGCGCCGGCAGGTTTGCGAAGCGGTTGCCGCGCGCCACTTCGGCAAGCGCGAGGTCGTCATCCGCATCAATGGGCTCAATACACCCTGGGGGCAAGATGACCTGGCGGCGGCGGCAAGCGCGAATCCCAACGCGATTCTCGTGCCCAAGATCGATGACCCGGATGAAGTGCAGCTTGCCTCCGCGCTTCTTGCCCAGAACGGCGCGGCGGCGCATGTGGGCGTGTGGGTGATGATCGAGACGCCGCTTGCCATTTTCAACGTGCGCAACATCGCGGGCGCGGGCGGGCGGCTGCAATGCCTCGTCATGGGCACCAACGATCTCGTCAAGGAAATGAACGGGCTGCATACGCCGGGGCGCGAGGGGTTGCTGGCGGCGTTGTCGCTGAGCGTGCTGGCGGGCCGCGCCTATGGGCTTTGCGTGCTCGACGGCGTCTACAACGATATCCAGGACACGCAAGGATTTGCGGCTTCGTGGGCGCAAGGGCCCGCCATCGGATTCGACGGGAAGACGGTCATCCATCCCAGCCAGCTTGAGACCTGTAATGCCGCCTTTGCCCCTTCGGAGGCTGAGGTCAATTCAGCGCGGAAGATCCTTGCGGCCTTTGACCTGCCGGAAAACAAGGGGAAAGGCGCGATTTCGCTCGACGGGCGGATGGTTGAGCTTCTCCACGCCGATATCGCGCGCCGTGTGGTCGCCTTGGCCGAGGCCATCGAGGCAGCTCAGTCGGCCTAATTTCCTTCAGCAACCATTCATCGAGGCAGGGCTTGATTTACACGCATGCCTGTCTCTAGAAGAACCATTCGCAAAACGATGAGGCGTCCATGTTTCGAGTGATCTTTGGGCTTTGCTTGGCGATGGCGCTGACCTCTGCGGCCAACGCGCAAATGGGGCGGACCGATAGCCGGCGCGCAGACGAGGCAAAGGAGCTGCGCGAACTGCTGAAAAACCTCGACAGCGCCTACAACGAGAAGAAGTGGGACGAGGTCATCACGCTTGCGGGCAAGGCGCTGGAGGGAGATGCGATCGAGGGCGAACAACGCGCCCAGATCTATTTCATGCGTGCCAATGTGCTTGCGAATGCGAAGAACGATTGCGCGAAGGCCATCCCGGATTTCACCGCCGCCATTGAGCTGGTGAACAACAGTCCGGAATATTATTTCCGTCGCGGCTATTGTCTCGACACATTGAAACAAGGCGATCACGGCATCGCCGATATGACGACGGCGATTTCGCTGGATCCGAAGAATTCCGGCTATCTTTCCTCGCGCTGCATTTCCTATTTCAATATCAAGAACAACGAAGCTGCCCTTGCCGACTGCGAGGCTGCCCTCAAGACCGTGCCTGAGGATAAAACGGCTCTCATCGGGGCGGCGGCGTCCTCAGAAACACTGGGGCGCAAGGAAGAGGCACTGGCCTACTGGAAACGCCTGGCAGCGGTTGATCCTGCAAACGCGATGGCGAAAGAGGGGATCGCCCGACTGAGCCAGAAACCCTAAATCAAGAGGACGATGCAATCTTGCAGGGGCGCTTTGGTAAGGCTCCGTCGCGATCGCCGTTTTCTTTTTCGAACCTCTAGAGGAATGTCGCATGCGTCGAATTTTGCTCCTCACTGCCGCCGCGCTGCTGATTTCAACGTCTGCGATGGCGCAGGCCGTTTACGACCAGTTCAAGCTCGGCCAGCAGGCGGCCGATGCGAAGAAGAACGGGGAAGCCATCCAGATCTTCACGCAGGTGATCGATTCGAAAAAGCTCACCGGGGAATGGCTCGCCTATGCCTTCTATTATCGCGGTCAGGCCCAGCGCCGCGAACAGGTGTGGGACAAGGCGCTTGCCGATCTCGACCAGGCGGGCGCGCTTGCACCCAATTTCCCCGGGACGTGGTTCGAGAAGGGTCTCGCCTATCACGGGCAGAAACAATACGACGCCGCGATCAAGGCCTTTGACGAGGCGATCAAGCTGAAGCCCGATGACGCGGACTATTATCTCGCGCGTTGCTCGTCGCGGTCGTGGAAGAACGACAATGACGGCGTCATCGCCGATTGCGGCAAGGCGATCGACATGAAGCCGTCGCTCACGCTCGCCTATTCGATCAAGGGCCGGGCGCACGAAGATCTGCGCCAGTGCAATGCCGCGGAGGCCGCCTATAAAAAGCTGGCGGAGCTTGATCCTGGCAACAAGGCGGCGAAGGAAGGCCTTGCCTATATCAAGGAACTGCGCGCATCCAAGACCGACCCCAAGTGCGGGAAAGGTTAGCGGCGCCGCGTCGTCCCTTGCCCCGGTCAATCCGTCCGCTTGCGCAACACTGTAAACCTGATAGGGAACGGCGTTGTAGGGCGGGTGAACCATGACCAAGACGAACAGCGGTAATTTCTTCGAGGATTTCAAGCTCGGTCAGGTGATCCGACATGCGACCCCGCGCACGCTGACGGCGGGGGATGCGGCGCTTTACCTTGCGCTTTATGGGTCGCGCTTCGCCATTCCCTCCAGCGATGAATTCGCGCGGCGCCTCGGCTATAACCGCGCGCCGGTCGATGAGCTTCTTGCCTTTCACGTCGTCTTCGGCAAGAGCGTGCCCGACATCTCGCTCAATGCCGTCGCCAATCTTGGCTATGCGAATTGCCAGTTCCTTGCGCCCGTTCAGCCGCGCGATACTCTCACCGCCGTGTCCGAGGTCATCGGCCTTAAGGAGAACTCCGATCGCAAGACGGGCGTTGTCTATGTGCGCACCCGCGGCTTCAACCAGACGGGCGCGGAGGTTCTCTCCTATGTGCGGTGGGTGATGGTGCGCAAGGCACGCGAGGATGCGCCCGCGCCACCACCAACAGTGCCGGAATTGCCCGCCGCCGTCGCAGGGGCGGATTTGCGCCTTCCCGACCGCCTGCATTTCGATGGCTATGACGCAGGGTTGGCGGGTTCGGCGCATCTGTGGGACGATTATGCCCAGGGCGAGCGGATCGACCACGTCGATGGCATGACGGTCGAGGAATCCGATCACATGCTGGCCACGCGACTTTTCCAGAACACCGCGAAGGTGCATTTCAATCAGTATACGGAAGGAAAGGGACGGTTCGGGCGGCGGCTCATCTATGGCGGCCATGTGATCAGCCTTTCGCGCGCGCTTTCCTTCAACGGGCTCGGCAATGCCGCGCTCGTGCTTGCCATCAATGGCGGGCGGCATGTGAACCCGCTGTTCGCGGGCAGCACGGTATTCGCCTGGTCGGAAATCCTTGATCGGTGCGACCTGCCGGGACGGCGGGATTGCGGGGCGCTGCGGGTGCGGACGGTGGCGACGAAGGATCTGCCTTGCGCGGCTTTCCCCGACAAAGGCGCGGATGGCAAATATCCCGAGAACGTGATCCTCGATCTCGACTATTGGGTCGCGATGCCGCGGCGATAGGTTCAGCGGCGGCGCATCGTGCCGAAAAGGCCGCGCATGATCGAGCGGCCAAGAGAGGAGCCGACCGAACGCGCCACCGATTTCACAAAGGCTTCACCCGTACTTTCCCGGCGTCCGTCGCCCTTGAGGATCGTATCCAGGATGCCAACATCCGGCGCGGATGAGGTTTTCCTGGGGGTGCGCGGCCGTGGTTCGGGATCTGGCTCCATTGCCCCTTTCGCCTCTCTTGCGCGCAATTGTTCGTAGGCTGACAAGCGGTCGATGGGCGTGTTGTAAAGCGCGCCCAAGGGGCTTGCCTTCAGGATCGCCTCGCGCTCGCTTTGCCCGATCGCACCGATGCGCGAGCGAGGCGGACGGATCAGCGTGCGCTCGACAATGCCGGGCACGCCCTTGTCCTCAAGGAGCGAGGTCAAGGCTTCACCCACCGAGAGGTGGGAGATGGCCTCTGCGGTGTCGAAGGCGGGATTCTTGCGAAAACTCTCTGCGGCGATGCGCACCGCCTTTGTCTCCTTGGGCGTGAAGGCGCGCAGCGCATGCTGAATTCGGTTGCCAAGCTGGCTGCCCACGGGATCGGGAATATCCTGGGGATTCTGGGTGATGAAATAGACACCGACCCCTTTTGAGCGGATCAGGCGCACGACCTGTGTAATGCGCTCAAGGAGCGCCTTTGGCGCCTCATCGAAGAGGAGGTGCGCCTCATCGAAGAAGAAAACGAGCTTGGGCTTTTCACTATCGCCGATCTCGGGCAGTTCCTCGAAGAGTTCGGATAAGAGCCAAAGCAGGAAGGTCGCGTAAAGGCGCGGGCTTTCGATGAGGCGGGTGGCATCGAGAATGTTGAGAATGCCTCTTCCATCCGGGGCTGTGCGCAGAAAATCGGAAAGGGCAAGGGCCGGTTCGCCGAAAAAGTGCTCGGCGCCCTGTTCTTCAAGGACGAGAAGCGCGCGCTGGATCGCGCCAACAGAAGCGGTGGAAACATTGCCATAGCGGGCGCTCAAGGCTTTGGCGTTTTCAGAGACGAGGGTGAGAAGGGCGCGCAGGTCCTTCAGGTCAAGGAGCAGAAGGCCCTCCTCATCAGCGAGGCGGAAGGCGATATTGAGCACACCTTCCTGTACGGCGTTGAGATCGAGGAGGCGGGAGAGCAGCAGCGGTCCCATCTCTGAAATCGTGGCGCGGACAGGGTGACCGCGCTCGCCAAGGACGTCCCAAAAGACGACCGGCGCGGGCGCAAAGGTGAGCGGGGCAAGCCCGATCTTCCCCGCCCGCTCGGCGAGGAAGGGCTTTGGCTCTCCCGCCTGGCTGAGGCCGGCCAGATCACCCTTGATGTCGGCGGCAAAGACGGGGATGCCGGCTTGCGAGAAACCCTCGGCCAGGATCTGCAAGGTGACGGTCTTGCCCGTGCCGGTTGCGCCAGCGATGAGGCCGTGGCGGTTCGCATAGCGCAACAGCAGGCTCTGGTCCCGCTCACCCCGGCCGAGCCAAATCGCATCTTCCATGACCTATCACCTTGCCTGTTGCCTCGACCGGCGCGGCCAAAATCCCTCGGCCGGTACTTTCATTAACCTCAAGCACAGGGTTGCGCTTGGGTGAAGTCCCCCGTTCATGCGAAAAGGGGGGGGCAAATCAGGCCTTTTGGGGGGATGCCTCATGGCCCGTCGCGGCTTTGGGCAGGGTCTATGGACGGTGGATTTCGTGGCGGCGGCGGGCGGCGTCGCGATGGCGCTTGCCGGTCTCGTTCTCTCGCTGTTCATTGCGACTTCCTATGACGCCAGCATCGCCACGGCGCGGAGCAACGTCTCCCGGCTCGATGGCGTCTACCGCACGGCCGAGCAGATCGATATTCAATACAACACATTGCAGGCCCAGGGGCAGGTGCTCGAAGTCGCCTTCCAATTGATGAGCGACAAGGTCCAGGCGCGGAATCAGCGGCTGGAGTTCTTCTATACGCGCTCGCTTCCCATCACGCGGATGATCGCCTATGCCTTCGAGAAGGCGGAAGGGGAGGGCGTGCTTGCTGCCTATCAGGCCGAATTCGACGCCTATGCGGCGGGCGATGACGTCGCGTCAGACAGAATCGCCAAACGGGAACTCGAGGTCGTGCAAAAGGCCGTGAGCATGCGCCAGGGGCTCGTGCGCGACATCCGCAACGAGGAAGCAGCGATCGAGGGGCTTCTTGGCTGGCGGGATTTGACCTTGCGAATCGGCGGTGGGCTGCAACTTTTAGGGCTGCTTGTGGTACTCAGTGGGATCGTTTTGCAACGCCGGTCAAGTTCCTATGGATTTTAGAGCAAGATGCGTTCAACTTGAAACGGCATCTTGCTCTAGCTGTGAGCTTTCAGTAGGTTGTCCATTCGGTC
>JACADY010000044.1 GCA_013389115.1 Alphaproteobacteria bacterium | reverse complement strand
GCTCGATCCCGATCAGCGCATCGATGGACATGCGGCCTGGCCCATACGCTATGATCGCAAGCGCCATCGCCGCCCAGGTCGCATGCACGGGCCAGCCATCGGGCACCGTCAACTGGATGACGAGCGTCATACCAAGAAGGCCGAGCGCGGCGAACCGCGTGAACAGCCCCAGCACCAGCAGGAAGGGCAGCATCACCTCCGCCATCGCGGCGCCAAAGGCGAAGGTCTCGGGCGCCGGATAGGCGTAAGGGCCGCCCGGCAGGTGCAACCTGAACTCGTCGCGGAAGAGATAGACGGCAACATCGCTGAGCTCGAGAAACCCGTCCCACTTTGCGGTGCCAGAGCGCCAGAACGGGACCGCGAGGGCAACGCGCAACGCCGCTTGCGTGAGGCTGGGCGCGGCGATGCGCGCAACAAGGCCCTGCAGCCGCGCAAGGAGGTTCGCGATCGGTCTGTCATGCATCATCATGTTGTCGTGCATCATCTGAGGGGCTCCCGAAGGCAAGGGTTGAAAAGGCGCCGGTCTCGATCAGTCCGGCTAGATTGAGCGCAAGGTCGAAGGAATTCTGGCTGGCCAGCGCCGCGCCGGCGGCTGTCGCGAGATCCTCTCCATCCATCAGTGTGCGGAGGAAAATGGCGCCGCCCGGTGGCAGGAGGCGCACGATGACATCGGCGCCTGGCCTTGTGATGAGAGCATCTTCCCCCTCCCGCGCGGCGATCCTGCCGACGGGCTCATCCTTGCGGTTGGCTGAGAAGATGCTGACGGCGGGATAGGCAGAGCTTAAGACCCGCGCCGCCGGATGGGGGGTAAGCACGATGTCGCCAAGCCGCGCCGGATCGACGCGCGCGAAGTCTTGCGCCGAAAGCGTGCCCGCCTCCGCGGCGTGATAGGCATAAAGCCAGGCCCGCTCGATCCGCGCCACATCGGCAAGCCAGGGCATGCCGGATGCGGGCGGATAGGTATCGATGAAGGCCGCAAACGCGCTGCCATAATGAAAGAGCAGGGGTGATCGTGGCGGACAGGCACGGATATGGGTGCGTGCCATGGCGCGGAAGAAATCATCGCCCACGATCCGCTTCGTTGCGGGAAACGTCGCGGCAAGCGCCTCGATGAGGCTGACCGTGATATTGTTGCGATAAACAGCGTAGCGCGCTGCCGAAGCTGCGAGGATGACGTCCGGCACGGCCATGTCGGGCGCAAGGAGCCCGGCCGCGAACGCCCCCGCGAAGGAATGATCGTCCGTGAGCGGATGAGTGTCACGCCGCATCGTGAGGCACCCCCGCGATATCCTCCGCAACGCTGTCGAGGAGGCGCTGCGCCGCCGCCGCCTCGCGCGCAAGCCCCTCGAACGCCGGTAACGCGCTGTCCCATTCGATGAGGGTTGGGATGGGTCCCGCCTTGGCGATGATGCCCGCATAGAGCGTCCAAACCGCGTCGAGCACGGCGCAGTCATGGCTGTCGATGAGCACGCTTGCGCCAAGCGCGTCCACTTGCGCGCGATGCCCTGCAAGATGGATTTCTCCGACCGCTGAAAGCGGAAAATCGCTCAAATAGGTCGAGACGTCATAGCCATGATTTGCTGCCGAGACGAAGGCGTTATTCACATCGAGCAGAAGCCCGCAGCCGGTGCGGGCAACGATCGCGCGCAGGAATTCGGTTTCGCTGAATTGCGAGGCCCCGAACCTCACATAGGTTGAGGGGTTCTCAAGAAGCAAGGTGCGCCCGATGGCATTCTGCACCGCATCGATGTGATCGCAGACCCGGGCGAGCGTCTTGTGCGTGTAGGGCAGCGGCAGAAGGTCATTATAGAAGACATCGCCATGGCTCGACCAGGCCAGATGTTCCGAGACGAGGGCGGGCTCATACCGCTCAACGAGTACGGCAAAACGTGCCAGATGCAAGGGATCAAGTGGTCCCTCGCCCCCGATCGACAGACAGACGCCATGCACAGAGAGCGGGTAGGTCTCGCGCAACCGCGTGAGCATGCGGTGTGGCGGTCCGCCCGCGCCCATATAGTTCTCGGCATGGACTTCGAAAAAGCCGCCGAACGGGCGGCCCTCCATAATGGCGGCGAAATGTTCGGGCTTGAAGCTGACGCCGGCGCGGCCATGCACGCGCGGGGCCGGAAAGCGAAGACCTTCCCTCAGCGGACGGGGAGAACGGACGTCGAGGGGATGGGACATGTCAGGTCCTTCGCTTTCCGGTTTTCGCGCACTGCCGTTACGCGGGCAGGTCGCGCGTCAGCGCTTCAAGCGAGCCTTTGCGGCCCTCGGGCAGTTCCATCGTCACGCAGGTGCCTTTGTCGACGAGCTTCCAGGCATTGCCCTGGTAGTCGATCGTGGACGTGCCCTGGCAGGTTGTGCCGGGGCCTGCGGCACAGTCGTTCTGCCCCTTGAGGGCGATGCCATAGCACTTCTCTTTTTCGGCCGCGGACGCGCCCTTCATCTCGTCGGCCTGCGCCAGCGAGACGAGGGCGGTGGCAAGGGCGCCGGCGAGGATGGCCGAGCTCAAAATGGTCTTTGTTGACATGGGTGCTCTCTTTGATCGGTTGGTGCGCCCACTGCACGGACGCAAACGGGAGTTCGGCATGGGCGAGGGTTGTGTTACCAATCCCCCTCACACGAATTTGTGATTTCCGCGGCGCATAAGGGGGAATCGCCTTCAATGTAATGAAGGCGGCCTCGGGAGCGTAAGAGAGGGAAGAGCCCTTTGGACGAACGCGATCTGGTCAATCTGATGCGGGCCGCGATAGCGGGCGATGAAAGGGCGTATGCGGAATTGCTCCGCTTTGCGGCGGCCTCTGTGCGCGCCTTTGCGCGGCGGAAGATATCGCATGGCGGCATTGACCCGGAGGACATCGTGCAGGAGACGCTGCTTGCGCTCCATGTGAAGCGGCATACCTGGGCGGATGGGGCGCCTGTCAGGCCATGGCTCTTTGCCATCGCGCGGCACAAGCTCATTGACGCTTTCCGAAGGAAGGGAAGGCGGATTGAAATCGCCATTGACGAGGTGGCCGAGACGTTGGAAGGCGCGCCGCAGGCCGAGAGTGTCACCGACCGCGAGATTGAGCGGGCGCTCTCCTGTCTTCCGCCAGGTCAGCGGGCCTTCGTCTCGGCGGTCTCGGTCGAAGGCCGCTCGATCGGCGAAACGGCCGGCATTTTGATGATGAGTGAAACGGCGGTTCGCGTAGCGCTGCATCGGGGCCTGAAGGCGATCGCGCAGCGTTTTGGACGGAGTTGAGATGGACACGGACGATCTGATCAAGGCGCTCGCAAGCGATACGAAACCCGCGCAGCCTTCTCTCAGCACGGCTTGGACCTTTGCGGTTCTGGCGGCGATCGCGGGCGCTGCAATCGTTTTCATGATCGCCTTGGGACCGCGCGCGGACTTCGCCGCTGTGCTTGGCACCTGGCGCTTTGAGTTCAAGTTCGTGGTGACGCTGGCGCTCGCGCTCTGCGCGCTTCTGGCCGTGCGGGCTTTGTCGCGGCCTGGCGCCGACACGGGCGCGGCCTTGACCTTGCTTCTGCTGCCCGCGGTTCTGCTGCTCGCGGGGAGCGCGTCGGAATTGCTGCTTCTGCCTTCATCGCAATGGATGGAGCGCATGGCAGGCAAGAACGGCCTTCAATGCCTCACCTTCATCCCGCTCATCGCCCTTGCCCCATTGGCGGCTTTTCTGCTCACGCTGCGCCATGGTGCGCCCGATCACCCCGCCCTTGGAGGCGCGGTTGCGGGTCTGGCGGCCGGTGGGCTCGCGGCGGCCTTCTATGCCTCCCACTGCACGGATGATTCGCCCCTGTTCGTGACACTCTGGTACTGCACCGCCATTGCGGGCCTTGGCCTTGCGGGCGCGCTGGCCGCTCACCTGACCGCGCGATGGTAGCCGGCGCGTGCCAGGTGTCGCGAAACTGTTAGAGTCACATTCAACCCAGAATTTTGGATGCAGTGCAGCATTTTTGATTGCGCCAGCCAGTTTCCCGCCTCATAAAGGTAAAGAAAGCACGTTCCTCCGGCGCATGCCGCCCCAATTGGCTGCGCGCGGTTTTGATGAAGCGCAAGGTTGCCGGATGAACAGCAGGGCAAAAGGAGCGCATGCGATGGCCAGGCAGGCGCGAGCGATGGCGCAAAGGAAAAACACTATGACCGAGAAAACATCAGCATCCCCCAAGTCTCGTGGCGGCAAGTCGGCGACGCCGAAGGCGCCCAAGACTGTGATGGCAGCGGCGGCTGAGCCCGAGGTGAAATTCAAGCCGCAGCCCGAGCCGGAGCGGGTTGAGACGCCGGCGTCGGAGGCTCCCTTCGGCCCGACCGCCTTCCTCAAGCTTGGTGAGGATTTGCGTGAGCGCGTCGTGGCCGGAGCGACGACGATGCGCGACGCCTTTAAGAACTTCGGCGGTCAGTTTGGTTTTATGCGTGAATCGGCCGGCGAAACTGCCGAGGCGGTGCGCGAATCGATCTCGCTCGCCGGTCAAGGTGTGCGCGAGGTGAACCTTCAGCTGGTGGAGTTCGCCCAGAAGGATCTCAACCGCTTCTTCGATTTGCAGAAATCGCTTCTGCAGGCCAAGTCGATCAAGGAAGTCCTTGAAATTCAATCGGATTACCTGAAGACCCAGATCGATTACCAGGTGAAGCAGATGCGCGCCATCAATGAGATGGCGGTTGAAGCCGCGAAGGAGGCTGCTGAGCCTCTGACGGCGCAGGTGAAGAAGATGTCGCCGGCGGCCTAGGTCGCACCTGGCACAGGGCGTCAGGACAAGTCTGGCAAGGGCCGGGGCGACAAGCGCGCCCCGGCTTTTTTGTGTTGGGCGTCACCGGCGGTGCCAAAATGCGACAGCGGCGAAGCGTTCACGAAGCCGTTGATAGACGTCCTTAAAGCCCCTGGCCTATGGTGAAATATGAGCTGGGGACGGGCGAGGCCCGGTTCCCTGATTGGGGGCAAGGAAGGAGAACTCTTGCATGTCATGGGTATTAGCGCCCTTTAAATGGGTCCTGGCGCGCTTTGTCAGCGCGATCAACATCATTTTCACACTGGTGGCGCTCGTCATTCTGATTGCAGTGCTGTCGTCGATTTTTGGATCGTTCGGTTCAAAGGGCCTGCCGGCCACGATGGTGCTGACGCTCGACATGCGGCAGGACTTCACCGATCAGCCTTCGCCATCGGTGTTCGGGACGGCGCCGCCAAGCGTAATCGAGACGATCTTTGCGCTGCAAAAGGCGGAGTCCGATCCGCGTGTGAAGGGGATCTACATCCGTGTTGGCGAGGGCGGCCTCTCCTACGCGCATGTTCAGGAGCTGCGCGCCTCGCTGAAGGCGTTGCGGGCGGCGGGCAAGTTCGTTCTGGTGCACACCCAGGGCCAGTTGGGCGGCGGGCTCAACGCCTACTACCTTGCCTCGGCCGCGGATCAGATCTGGCTCCAGCCGGGCTCCGGCATGGGCACCTCGGGCATCGCCAGCTATGCGATGTTCCTGCGCGGCGCATTGGAGAATCTGAAGGCCGAGCCCGAGTTCTTCCAGCGCGAGGAATATAAGAACGCGGCCAACCAGTTCATGGAGCGCGATTTCACGCCGGCGCATCGCGAGGCGATGACGGCGCTGCTCGGCTCGATCTTCGGCACCGCGACGGCCGAAATCGCTGCGGATCGCGGCATGACGGTCGAGAAGTTCCTCGCCGTTCTCAATGGCGCGCCTTACATTTCGGATGAGGCAAAGGCTCTCAAGCTCGTTGACGAGCTTGGCTTTGACGACCAGGCCGAAAAGGCGGCCAAGGACCGCGCCGGCGAGGGCGCCGAGTTGACCGAATTGGCCGCCTACTACAAGGCCGAGGGCAGCCCCTACGAGAACCCCTACGGCAATGATGGCGTCATCGCGCTCATCATGGGCGAGGGGGCGATCCAGGAAGGCGAGTCTGGTCAGCCCGATCCGTTGGGCAGCGATGAGACCTCGATCGGTGGCGACACGCTGGCAAAGGCGTTCCGCGACGCGACCGAGGACAAGGAAGTCAAGGCGATCCTCTTCCGGGTCAATTCGCCAGGTGGCTCTGCCATTGCCTCCGACCAGATCCTCGATGCGATCCGCAAGGCGCAGGCGGCTGGCAAGCCGGTGATCATCAGCATGGGTCCCGTGGCGGCTTCCGGAGGCTATTGGGTGTCGATGACGGGCGACAAGATCTTTGCCGAACCCACGACGATCACGGGCTCGATCGGCGTGCTCTTCGGCAAGGTCGTGTTCGGCGGCACCTATGACTGGCTGGGCGTCGGCTTCAAGGGCATCACCTTTGGCGGACCCACAACGACCATGTTCAACACGATCGAGAAATTCACGCCCGAACAGGTCGCGGCCGTGAACCGGTTGATCGATTCCATCTACAAGGACTTTGTGACCAAGGTCGCCGAGGCGCGCGGCAAGACGCCCGAGGAGATCCGCGCCGTGGCCAAGGGCCGGGTGTGGTCGGGCACCGACGCCAAGGCCCGTGGCCTTGTCGATGAACTGGGCGGCTTCCGCGATGCGCTGGGTGCGACGATAGCGATGGCGGGGCTGTCGCCGGATGCGAAGATCCACCTGCGCCTGTTCCCGGCGCCCAAGACGCCGATCGAGCAATTTGCCGAGCTCTTCGGCGGCGCTGCCGCGGCGGTTACGACGCTGCAGTCGTTCGATGCGGTGCTCGACACCGACATGGCGCAGACGCTGATGGAAGCGGCGGACGATGCCGATGAGGCGGGCGTTCAGGCGCGCGCGCCGCGCCAGAAGCTGCGCTGACCCGTTGACGCCGGACCGGCTTGAGGCCGGCTCTGACTGAACGAGAAAGGCCCCGGCGCCAACGCCCCGGGGCCTTTTCTTGCTGAGTCCCTGTCGGGAATTAATGTTGGCGCGACCCAGTTTGCTCTTATTCTTTGCGAAGGCCATCATGGCCGGTGCGGCATGCGGAAAAGGCGTGACCCCGCGAAGACGGGAAAGAGTATCGGTTCTCCGCGAAACGCTGCGCAAGACAAAGAGAGTGAGCAGCGTGACGATCTGATCGAAGCGACGCACGAAGGAGAAGGCTCATGCGCATTGTGGCAGGGTTTTTGACGATTGGCGTTTGGTTGGCGGTAACGGCCGTGGCGGCGGCTGATGCAACGCCGAAGGAATGTCTCCGCTATGAGCGCCTTGATCGCTGGCGCGCGGTGGACGACACCCATGTGACGCTGGTGGATGAGAAGGGCAGGGAGTTCGACGCGGTGATGCATAAGGGTTGTCGGGCGGACGCGATTGCCAACCACCCCATCTTCGATTCACGCGTGAACGCGGGCTGTGCTAAGCCCGGCGACACGATCAAGATGGCGGAAGGCGGCTTTTGCATGATCGAGACGATCACGCCAAAGCCGGCCGCGCCTGCCGCCCCGCTGACGCAGTAGGAAACGCCCTATCCGGCCGGCTTGATCCGCATGAAGCGCGTGCGGTGAACATTCGTCAGATTGTCCACCCATCCCTCGATGCGCGGGGAGACGAGCGTGCGCGAAACGCCGAAGAAGAGCGGCGCGATCGGATGCTCGTTCAGCATCAACTGCTCGGCCTCAGCCATGATGGACTGCCGCCGCGCCCCGTCGGCCTCGGCATCGGATTTCCCCATCAACGCCTCGAAATCCATGCTCGCATATTTGGAGATGTTCATCGGCCCCGAAGAGGGCTGGACGAGAAAAAGGAAGTTCTTTGCATCGTTATAGTCGGCGAACCAGTTGGCCTCCCCCACCTCGTAATTGCCGTTGCGCAGGAGGTCATAATGGACCTTCTTCTCGCTCACCACCGCCTCGGCCCTGACCCCCACCTGTGACCAGAAATCGGTCAGCGCCACCGCCATGCGCCGCGAATCGGGATCTCCGATATAGTTGTAGGGAAAACTGAGCGGATGATCGGCGCCATAGCCGGCTTCGCTCAGAAGCCGCCGCGCTTCCGCCTGGCGTGCCGCCATTGTCTCGCCCCTGAAGGAGAGGGAAGGCGATGAGCTATAGCCCGCCGTTCCGGGCGGCACCAAGGCATAGGCGGGCTTTTCCCCCGCCTTGAGAATTTTCTCGACGATCGCCTCCCGGTCGATTGCCATCGACAGTGCGGCGCGCACCCGCACATCGTCAAAGGGCTTGCGAGAGGTATTGAACGCGATATAGCGCACGTTGAGGACGAGCGCGATCCGCGCCGAAGCGGCCATCTCGCTGCGCACGAAATCGAGCTTCTGCGAGGGAATGCCGGTATTGGTATCAAGCTCGCCGGCACGGAACCGGCGCAGCGCGGCCTCTGAATCATCCGTCGGATAGAAGATGACCGTGTCGATGGCGACCGAGCCGGCGTCATAGAAATGCGGGTTCTTCACCAGTTTCACATGCCCGTTCGGCACCCATTCTGAGAGCATGTAAGGACCATTGCTTGCCAGGATCCCAGGCTGGGTCCAGTTGGCGCCATAGGCCTCGACGAGATGTTTGGGAATGGGAAACGCGGTTTGATGCATCAACAGCTGGGGCAGGTACGGCGCCGGATTGGTGAGCGTGATCGAAAGCGTCCGGGCATCGATCGCCCGCACGTCCAGCGTCTCGGGCGCGGCCTTACCGCTATTGACCTCGAACGCGCCTTTGATGGGATAGAGGATGGACGCGTATTCTGATGCCAGCGCCGGCGACAGGGCACGCCGCATGCCGAAGACGAAATCCTCTGCCGTCACCGGAACACCGTCCGACCACTGATGATCGCGCAGCGTGAAGGTCCAGGTGAGGCCGTCTGGCGAGATGCTCCAGCTTTCCGCCGCCCCCGCGATCGGGTCTCCGGCCGCATCTTCGGTCATGAGCCCCAAGAACAGGTCGCCCAGAATGTTGTTCTCCCACGATCCCGTCGCCTTGTTGGGATCGAGCGTATCGGGCTCATTCTGATTGCCGCGATGCAAGACGCTATCGGCGTGCGCCGTGGCGGGATGGGCAAACGCCGCCGTCAGCGCCAAGACGCTGGCGGCGATGATCTGGACGAACCGGAGCATGGGCGCGCTATCCCTTAGGAGGGCTGTTCGACGCTGAGCCAGCGCGTCCGGTTGATATCGCGGATATT
The DNA here is from genome assembly GCA_013389115.1 of Alphaproteobacteria bacterium. Classification (GTDB taxonomy): domain Bacteria; phylum Pseudomonadota; class Alphaproteobacteria; order Micropepsales; family Micropepsaceae; genus JACADY01. The sequence goes on along the minus strand of JACADY010000044.1, from coordinate 34,525 downwards.
AGTGATCCACCCCTTCACGCGCGGCGAGACGAGATTTCGCGTGTTGAGGAAGCGGTTGGGGATGAACGCGAATTGATCAAGGATGATCTTTTCGGCCTGCGCCATGATGGCTTGGCGCTCTTTGCCATCGACCGTGTTCTGCGCCTTGTCGATCAAGGCGTCATAGTCGGGATTTTTCCAGCGGCCGTAATTGAGGCCGTGATTGTCAGATTCGAACAGGAACAGGAAGTTGTAGGCGTCGTTGAAGTCGCCCACCCACGCCGCCTGTCCAAGTTGGAAGTCGCCTTCCTGCAGATAGACATAGAGTGTCTTCGTTTCCGACTGCCGCAATTCGAGATCGACATAGATCTCCCGCATCATGGCTTGAAACGCGGCCGCGATGCGTTTGTTGTCGGGCTGCGGCCCATGCTCATAGCGCAAGGCGAGTCGATTGCCGGGGCCATAGCCCGCCTCCTCCATCAACTGCTTTGCCCGCGCCACGCGGTCAGGATAGGGCAGGTCCTTGAACGAAAGGGCATTGCCGCCGGGCCAATCCGCCACCTTTGCCGGCACGACGGCATAGGCGGGCGCCTCTTCGAAGTTGAGCAGCTTGGTCGCGATCGTCTCGCGATCGAAGGCAAGATTGATCGCCTCGCGCACGCGGATGTCGGACAGCGGCGCATACGTCATGTTGATGGCGATATAGGAAAGCGCAAGATAGGGTTCGAGCTTCAACTGCCCGGGCAGATTGGCCTTGATCCAATCGACGTCCTGGGAGGAAACCTGATCCTGCGTGTCGAGCTCGCCCGCCCGGAAGCGCTTGACCGCCGCCGTCGTATCCTCGGTCGGATAGAAATAGATCTCATCGATCTTGACGTTCGCGGCGTCGTAGAAGGTCGGGCTCTTGACCAGCTTCACGCGGTCATTGGGGCGCCATTCGGCCAGCACATAGGGTCCGTTCGAGACATAGTTCCCGGCCTTCACCCAGTCATCGCCCAGCTCTTCGACCTTGTGCTTGGGAACGGGAAACCAGGTCTGGTGCATGACCATCTGCAACAGATAGGGGGCGGGATGCTCGAGCGAGATGGAAAGCGTCTTGGCGTCGATCGCGCTCACGCCCAACGCATCGACCGGCAGCTTGCCTTCATTGACGAGCCGCGCGTTCTTGATGTCGAAGAGGATGGAGGCGTACTTGCCCGCATTCGCCGGGTCGAGGATGCGCCGATAGGCAAAGACGAAATCATCCGCCGTGACGGGCACGCCGTCCGACCAGCTGTGATCGCGCAGGCGGAACGTCCAGGTAAGCCCATCGGGCGAGACCTCATAGGAGGAGGCCGCGCCGGGAATGGGATTGGCCTCCGCATCTTCCGTATAGAGCGCCAGCATCATGTCGCCGATGATGTGGTTCTCCCACTGCCCCTCCGCGCGCAAGGGATCAAGGCTCTCAGGCTCCGCGCCATTGCCGCGATGGAGGATCATCGGCGATTGCGCATGGCTGAACGTGACGGCGCCGCCGAAAAAGGAAGCGGCGGCGAGAACGGCGAGCATGGCCGCGATGCTGAAGGTTCGGAACATGAAATGATCCTCCATCGAATGGGTGAGATTGCGTCAGCTCGCCCGCTCGATCGAGAGCCAGCGTGTGCGATTGACGTCGCGCAGATTGGGATGAAAGCCCTTCACGTAGGGCTGCACGATATGCCGCGTATTGAGATAGCGATTGGTGATCACGGCATAGTCATCGAGCAGGACCTGTTCGGCCTGTCGCAGTAAAGCACCGCGCGCCGCTTCGTCGCGGGCCTTGTCCGCCTCGGCCATCAGCCGGTCGAACTCGGCATTCGACCAGCGGCCATAGTTCATGTCCTTGCTTTCGGTGCGGAAGAGATAGAGGAAGTTCTTTGCATCGTTATAATCGGCCACCCACGCGGCCTGGCTGACATCGAAGTTGTTCTCCTTCAGCAAGGCATAGAGCACCTTTGATTCCGACGCGCGCAGTTCGAGATCGACATAGATCGCCGCCCATTGCTGCTGGACAACCGCGCCGACCCGCTTGTTGTCGGGGGCAGGGCCGATTTCAAGCGCGATCTTGAGCGGTTTGCCGGGGCCGAAGCCCGCTTCCTGCATCAGCGCCTGCGCCTTGGCCAAGCGCTCGGCATAGGGCATCGAGGCGAACGAAAGCGCGGCCCCCGGCGCGATGCCGGCCGTGCCCGGCGGAACGAAAGTATAGGCGGCCGCCTCGTTGAACTTGAGAACCTTGTCCGCGACCGTGTCGCGATCAAAGGCGAGGCTCAAGGCCTCCCGCACCCGCTTGTCGTTGAGGGGGGCGCGGGTGGAGTTGATGGCGATATAGCTCACCGCCAAATAGGGCTGGAGTTTGAGCGCTTCGGGCATGTTCGCCTTCAGCCAGTCGATATCCTGCGAGGAGACCCCGTTCTGCATGTCGAGTTCGCCCGCGCGCAGGCGCTTGAGCGCGGCGGAGGTGTTGTCCGTCGGATAGAAGATGACTTCATCGATCTGCACGTTGGCCGCGTCCCAGAAGCCGGGGTTCTTGATCAGCTTGATGAAGTTGTTGGGCTCCCACGCGGCGAGCACGTAAGGCCCGTTGCTGACATAGATGCCGGGCTTGAACCAGTCGGCGCCATAGTGCTCGACGAGATGCTTCGGCACGGGGAAGGCGGTCTGATGCGCCAGCAGCTGCGGCAGATAGGGCGCCGGGTTCTCAAGCTGGAGCTCTAGGGTTGAGGCATCGATCGCCCGCACGCCCAGATGATCGGGCGGCAGCTTGCCTTCGTTGACGGCCTGCGCGTTCTTGAAGGGGTAGAGCAGCGTTGCATATTGCGAGGCCGTTGCCGGGTCGAGGATGCGGCGCCAGGAAAAGACGAAATCATCCGCGGTGACGGGCACGCCATCCGACCAGTTATGGGGCCTAATCTTGAAGGTCCAGGTCAGGCCGTCTTCGCTGACACTGTGGCTCTCGGCCGCGCCATGGATGGGCTTGCCGTCGATGTCCTCGGTAAAAATGCCGATCAGCATGTCGCCGATGATGTGGTTCTCCCATGTGCCTGACGACTTGTGCGGATCGAGCGAATCGGGTTCGGCGCCGTTGCCGCGATGAAGGACGACCGTCTGCGCCTGTGCTTTGACGATCGACGGCGCATAGGCCGCGCCGAGGACAAGCATGGCGGCAAGGGCGCCGCCCGCGATCGTTCTGGTCCAGAAATTCCACATAACGTGCGTCTCCATCATTACGCAGCCATTTTATCCTGAGCCTGCAGGTGTGGGATAAGTCGCGTTAAAAGCAGCCAAGCCCGGTCCAGGCGCACACTCCGCCCCAGAACCAACCCGACCAGCTTTGTTCATCTTCGGCCTGGGCCTCGGCCTCCCTGGCGGCTTCGGCGACGGGAACGGGCACGCGCCGCGGCCCGGAGAAAGACAGGAACCGCGTGCGGTGCACATCGACCGGGTTGTCTTCCCAGCCCGCGATATAGGACTGCACGAGATTGCGCGAGGTACCATAGTAAACAGGAACCATGGGCGCCTCATCGAGCAGGATCTGCTCGGCCCTGGACATGATCTGCGCCCGCAAGGTCAGATCGGCCGTCGCATCGGCCTCCTGGATGAGCTGATCATAGGTCGCATTCGACCACTTCATGTAGTTCATCTCGGCCGAGCGCGTTTCGCCCAGATAGAGATAGTTCTTCGCGTCGTTGTAATCAGCGATCCAGCCCGCCCAGGCAAAATCATAGTTCTGCTGGCGCAGATTGTTGTAGTGGACCTTGGATTCGGTGAAATCGAACTCGATTGCGGCGCCGATCTGGCGCCAGCTGTCCTGCAGGGCGACGCCGAGCCTCTTGTTATCGGCGTTGTTCTGGATCGAGAACCGCGCACGCAAAGGATTGTTGGGGCCATAGCCTGCCTCCGCGAGCAGCGCCTTTGCGCGCTCCATCCGCTCCGCGAGCGGCACGTCCTTGTAGCGCAGCTGCGCGGTTGCGGGATAGTTCACGATCCCCGTCGGCACGAGCGCATAGGAGGCCGTCTCGCCCGCGTTCAGCACGCGTGAAACGATGAATTCCCGGTCGATCGCCAGGCCCAGCGCCTGACGCACCCGCATGTCGTCGAAGGGCGGACGCGTGGTGTTGAACGCCACATACATGGAAAGGATGAACGGCGCGACATGCGTCTCGGCCGGCAGATTGGCGAGCAGCCACGGCAACTGCGTCCGCGGGAAATTATTGGCGGTGTCAAGCTCGCCCGCCCGGAAGCGCTTCAGCGTGGCCTCCACATCCTGGATCGGATAGAAATTGACTTCATCGATCGAGACCTCGGCCGCATCGTAGAAGTGCGGGTTCTTAACGAGCCGCACGACGTCGTTCGGGTTCCATTGGGCGAGCACATAGGCGCCGTTTGAAACCATCACCCCCGGCTTCGTCCAGCGCTCGCCCACAGCTTCGACGACGTGCTCCGGCACGGGATACATCGTGTAGTGGGTGAGCAGCTGCGGAAAGAAGGGGGCCGGGTGTTCCAGCGTGATTTCGAGCGTCTGCGCATCGATGGCGCGCGCGCCGATGGCGTCGAGGGGAAGCCTGCCCGCATTCACCGCTTCGGCGTTCTTCACCACGAAGGTGATGGAGGCGTACTGGGCCGCCGTCTGGGGATCGTTGATGCGCCTCAGGCTGAACACGAAATCATCCGCCGTGACGGGCACGCCGTCCGACCACAAATGCCCCTCGCGGATCTTGAAGATATAGGTGAGGCCATCGGGCGACACCTCATAGCTCTCGGCTGCGCCAAGGATGGGCTGTCCCTTGGGGTCAAAGGTCATCAAGCCGACGAACATGTCCGAGATGATGTTGTTCTCCCACTGTCCGGACGCCTTGTGGGGATCGAGCGTGTCGGGCTCGGAATTATTGCCGCGGTGAAGGACGCTCTGGGAGAGGGCGGCGCTCAGGAGCGCAAGGCTGAGAACTGCGCCAAGGACGAAACGGCCAAATGCCAAAGCCAGCGTCCGCATCATGAATAGGATTGCTCCATAGCCGTGCCCCCAAGGATGAAGTGTTATAGCCTGTGGATGAACCCAGGCTGAAGCCTTATCCGCGCGCATGCTTGCCGCTTATGACGGGTGAGGCCCTTTATGCCCTTTCATTTGTCACGGCGCGGAGATTTCAGTTAGAAATTTGTCATGACGGGCGGTGTTGACGCCATCATCGAATGGAGAAGGGTAAATCATGCGCAGGACTTTGCTAGGGGCTTTGCTTCTGATCGCCGGTGCGGCCCCGGCCTTCGCGGATGCGGTACTGGAGGAAAAGGACCGCGCGCTCGATGCGGTGATCCAGTGCAGCAAGCTCACCGACGCGGCTGCGCGCCTCACCTGCTACGATAAGGCCATCGGCCGGATTGAGGAGGCCTTGGCCCCCCCAACCCCCGAAGAACAGATGGTGGATTTCGGGCGGCGCGAGCCAAAGCCACAGTCCGCCCCGCCGCCGGCCGAAAAGGATGATGGCTTCTCGATCCTCGGGCTTGAGATCATCGGGCCTTCAACGCCAGATGCGGCGGCGCCGGCATCGACGGGCTTTGCGCCCATTGACCGCATCTCCTCCAAAATCATCGACTATGCAACGACGCCCGACGGCAAGCTGATCGTGTTCCTTGAGAACGGCCATGTCTGGCGCCAGATCGATTCTGAAAGGGCGCATGTCCCATCCGACGAGGAAGAACGCATCGTCACGATCAAGGAGGCCTCGCTCGGCAGCTACCTGATGAAGATCGGCGATGCCAACCGCACATACCGCGTCCGGCGCGTGAAGTAGCCAAGAGTCGTTCAACCTTCAATTCCCCTCCCCCTCGCAAGGGGGAGGCGTAGGTTGGGGGCAGGCCCTGGCCCGATCACGTCTCCCACTCCCCTTGCGGGCTCTCCCCTTGCGGGCTCTCCCCTTGCGGGAGAGGGTCGGGGTGAGGGGACCTTCCTTGACTGTCATGGCCCAGCTGACCAGGCCCCATGCTTCACAAACAGCGACCCCACCCGGAGGCCTGACGGCGTCCGACCTCCCCTAAGGGGAGGTGGTTGCCATGAAAAACCCCTCCCCCATTCGTGGGGAGGGGCAGGGGTGGGGGAGTACCTTCTCATGTGCCCCATCGTTCGAGGGCGCTATCAGCACCACCTCAAGGATGAGGTTTTTTGTTATGAGTCCTCACCCCTGAGGCGACGCGTCAGCGCCCTCGAAGGGTGAGGGTCTGGTCCAAACGGGTGTCGAACGTCTCAGGCCGGATTGGGGAAGTGGCAGGCGGTGAGACTGCCATCCACGGCCTCCCTCGCCTCAAGGAAAGGGAACTCGATCGCGCATCGCTCCTGCGCCTTGGGACAGCGCGTACGGAACACGCAGCCCGACGGCGGGTTGATCGGCGAGGGCAGGTCCTCCCCGATCACGATGCGCTTCTTCGCCTTCTCGATCTCAGGGTCAGGAATGGGCGCGGCCGAAAGCAGCGCCTCGGTATAGGGATGGCGCGGCCGCTTGTTGAGCAGGTCCGAGGTCGCCAGCTCCATGATCTTGCCCAGATAGAGCACGAGGATGCGGTGGCTCACATGCCGGATGACCGAAAGGTCATGGCTGATGAAAACGAGCGAGAGCCCGAACTCCTTTTGCAGATCGCTAAGGAGATTGACGATCTGCGCCCGGATCGACACATCGAGCGATGAGACGGGCTCGTCGCACACGATCAGCTTCGGCCGCAACACCATCGCCCGCGCGATGCCGATGCGCTGCGCTTGACCGCCAGAGAATTCGTGCGGATAGCGATTGATCATTTCGGGCAGCAGGCCGACCTTGGCCATGATGTCCTTCACCTTCGCCTTGCGCTCCTCCCGCTTCATGCGCGGGAAGAAACTGTCGAGCGGTTCCGCGATGATGTCCCCGACGGTCATGCGTGGATTGAGGCTCGCGAGCGGGTCCTGGAAGATGATCTGCAGATCGCGCCGCTTCGGCCGCATTTTCCGGTCGGAGATGCCGGCAATATCCTCGCCCATCCAGATGATGCGCCCGCTGGTCGGCTTGATGAGCTGCAGAATGGCGCGCCCGAGTGTCGACTTGCCACAGCCTGATTCGCCCACGATCCCCAGCGTCTCGCCCGCCTTGATGTCGAAGGAGACGCCATCGACCGCCTTGAGCGGAAGAGGAGGCGCGAAAAGCCCCTGCGGTACGGGAAAATGGACCCGCACATCATCGACGGTAAGGATCGTCTCGCCGGTCCCGTTCATGCGATCACCTTGCCCTCGGCATCAAAGCCATTGAGGTGGCAGGATTTGGAACGCCCCGGTGCAAAGGCGGCAAGGGGCGGCCGCTCCGCGATGCAGCGCTCAAACACATGGGCGCAGCGCTCCTGGAATGTGCAGCCGGCGGGAAGCCTTTGCAGATTGGGCGGCTGTCCGGGCACAGCGTAGAGCCGCTCATCCGCCGGCCGGTCGAGGCGCGGCACCGAGGCGAGCAGCCCGCGCGTATAGGGGTGCTGCGCGTCGTGGAAGATCTCCTTGACCGTACCCGTTTCGCAGAACGCGCCCGCATACATCACCATCACCCGGTCGCAGAGGCCGGCGACGATACCAAGGTCGTGCGTGATGAGCACGATCGAGGTGCCAAGCCGTCCTTTGAGCTCGGCAAGGACGTCGAGCACCTGCGCCTGCACGGTGACATCGAGCGCGGTCGTCGGTTCATCGGCGATGAGCAGCTCCGGCTCGCACAGGATCGACATCGCGATCATCACCCGCTGGCGCATGCCGCCCGAGAATTCGTGCGGATACATGTCGAAGCGGCGCTTTGCATCGGGAATGCGCACGAGATCGAGCACCTCGAGCGCCCGCTTGCGTGCATCCGCCATCGACATCTTCTTGTGGATGACAAGCACTTCGGGGAGCTGCTGGCTGATGCGCAAATGCGGCGTCAGCGAGGTCATCGGGTCCTGGAAGATCATGGCGAGGCGCGAGCCGCGGATCTTGTTGAGCTGCGCCCGCTTCATCTTGAGCAGATCCGAGCCGTGGAACAGCGCCTGCCCGCTCGCCTGCCCGTTGGCGGCAAGAAGGCCCATGATCGCCATGAAGGTCTGAGACTTCCCCGAGCCCGATTCGCCCACGATCCCGACGCATTCGCCGTGGCCGATATCGAAATTGAGGCCGGTGACGGCGCTCACCTCGCCTTCGGGTGTTGCAAACCTGACCGTGAGGTCGCGGACGGAAAGGACAGGGTCCTTGATCGCTTCGGGCATGGCGGACATGGGATCAGCGATCCTTCGGATCGAGGGCGTCGCGCAATCCGTCGCCGATGAAATTGAAGCAGAACAAGGTCACCGCCATGAAGGTGGCCGGGAAGATCAGCATCCAGGGCTTGGTCTCCATCTCGTTGGCGCCGTCCGAGATGAGCACGCCCCACGAGGTCAGCGGCTCCTGGATGCCAAGGCCGAGAAACGACAGGAAGCTCTCTGCAAGGATGACCGCAGGGATTGTCAGCGTCACATAGACGATGACGGGTCCAACGACATTGGGAATGACATGCCGCCTGAGTATGCCCCAGGTACCGACCCCCGCGGCGAGGGCCGCCTCGATGAACTCGCGCCGGCGGATCGACAGCGTCTGGCCGCGCACGATGCGCGCCATGGTCAGCCACTCGACCGCGCCGATGGCCACGAACATCAAGATGAAATTGCGGTTGAAGACGACCATCAGGATGATGACGAAAAAGATGAACGGCAGCGAATAGAGAATGTCGACGAACCGCATCATCACATTGTCGATGCGCCCGCCGAAATATCCCGCCGTCGCGCCATAGATGACGCCGATGACGAGGCTGACCATGGTGGCAACGATACCCACCGCGAGCGAAACGCGCGCGCCATAAAGCGTGCGCACGAAGAGGTCGCGGCCATTGGCGTCCGTGCCGAACCAGTGCGCGCCTCCGGCATTGCACATGGAGAAGTCTTCCGCATCGACCGTCCACCAGCTGGGCGAGCAGCCGATCTTGTCATAGTCGATGTCTTTGTAGCTGTAGGGCGAGAGATAGTCGGCGAAGATCGCCATCGTCGCGATGATGGCAAGAATGATCATGGAGACGACCGCGGCGCGATTGGCAAAGAGGCGCCGGCGCGCATCCTGCCAGAGCGACCGGCCGCGAATCTCCTTTGCCCGCATCAGCAGTTCGGCATTGGGGGAGGCGGGTGCGGCCATTTACTCGTACCTCACTTTTGGATCGAGCAGCCGGTAGATGACATCGGCAAGAAGGTTGAGCAGGATCACGAGCGTTGCATAGAGAATGACGACGCCCATCACGAGCGTGTAGTCGCGGTTGAGCGCGCCGTTGATGAAATAGCGCCCGATCCCCGGCAGCTGGAAGATTTGCTCAACGACGAGCGAGCCCGTCACCAGCCCCGCGATCGCGGGCCCCAGATAGGAAACGAGAGGCAGAAGCGCGGAGCGCAGCGCATGGCGGGTGACGACCGTGAACTCGGACAATCCCTTCGCGCGCGCCGTGCGCACATAGTTGGAGCGCATCACCTCGATCATGCTGCCCCGCGTGAGCCGCGAGATGATCGCGATCTGCGGCAGGGCAAGAACGGTGATGGGCAGAATGATGTTTTCAAGCCTGCCGCCTTCCCATCCCCCGACGGGGAGCAGCCCCGCATAGACGCCGAGGAACAAGGTGAGGAGCGGTGCCGTGACGAAGGTGGGAATGGTGATCCCCACCATGGCCGCCGTCATGATGGAATAATCGCCGCTTCGGTTCTGGTTGAGCGCCGCCACGATGCCAAGGCTCATGCCGATGAAGAGAGCGACCGTGATGGCCGAAAGGCCAAGGGTGAGGCTCACCGGCGCGCCTGCCGCGATCAGTTCGTTGACGGTGAAGTCTTTGTTCTTGAACGAGGGGCCGAAATCGCCCTGCAGCACCTTGCCAAGATAGCCGCCAAGGCAGCGCACGACCAGGTTCTTCTCATCGCGCAGTTCAAGAAAACTTGAAGTTTGTGACGGTCCGCCGGGGCGCGAGGGGGGAAGGCGCAGCTCCCTTCCCTTCAGCCCTTGCGCGGCCAACGTGTCCGCGTCTGGACGGCTTCCCGTCAGCTCGCCAAAGCGCATCGCACAGAGGCCTGGCCGCACATCGATGAATTGCTGCCACAAGGGCTTGTCGAGGTCATAGGCCGCCCGCAGATTCGCCTCGATTTCAGGCGGAACGCGGCGTTCCCCATCGAAGGGGCCGCCAGGGGCCGCACGCATCATGAAGAATGCGACCGCGGTAATAATGAGGAGTGTCGGGACGGCCCCGATAAGTCGTCGAATGATGTAGGAGATCATCCTGCCCGCCGTTAACGCCGCTGCCGCGCTTCTGTCCCCCGACCGCGACCGCCTGCCTCGAACCCAATAACAGCAGCCGGGGCAGAGTCAATGTTGCGTTTTCACGACGAAAGGTTAATCGCACCCGCAACCCGGTGCCATGAGGCGCACCTCACCTGCAACCGTAACATGTTCGAACCATTGCAAAAGGTCGCACGAAACGACCAGAAGAAAATTGAGGGAAGTAACGCAATTTAAGCATATTGGTCCGAAATTCGGCCGATCCAAGCTTGAGGTGCAGTATGATGAATATCCGCATTCGGCCACTCCGGATGCTGTTCGGTCTGGTCGTGAGCGCGTGCTTTATCGCGGCGGTTGCCGTTGGGATGATGGCCAAATCGGAGCTCGGCGTCGGTGGGCCGATCTATGACGAGATAGCAAGAGGGAAAGACCTCGTGGCGGACATCCTGCCGCCGCCCGCCTATCTGATCGAAGCATTCTTGACCGTGGAGCAGATCGACGCTGGTAAGAGCTCGCTCGCGGAGGGCCGTGCCGAGTTGGCGGCCCTGAAGTCCGAGTTTGAAGCGCGGATGTCCTTTTGGGATGGCGCGCCCATTCCCCAGGCGATCAGGCAGGCGCTGATTCACGAAGCCCTCAAGCCTGGACAACGCTTCTGGAGCTTGGTGGAGGATCGCTATCTGCCCGCACGCGAGCGTTCGGATTTGGTAGCTTCTGCGGCCGCTCTGCTGGAAATCGAAGCCGCTTATGACGAGCATCATAGAGCCATTCACCGGGTTGTCGATTTGGCGCTCGCAGAAAATGGAATGATCGAGCAACGAGCCGCGCAGGCAAGCAATGACTATTCCCTGCTCGTCTGGTTAGGCTCTGGCATTGCATTTGCCATCAACTTGGCGGGGCTCTTGTTTCTTTCCCGTTGGCTCGTGACACCATTGCTGAACTTGCGGGCGGCGATGGAAATGCTGACTTCCGGAAACTTGGCGGTCACCATCCCGGCCGTGCAGCGGCGTGATGAAATCGGTGAAATGGCCCGCGCGCTGGAGGTGCTGGGCACGAATGAAATCGAGGCGCAAAAGCTGCGCGAGGAGCGTCTGAAGGACGATGCGCGCATGAAGGAGGCTCAGTCCGCTGCGTTGCGCGGCATGGCGGCGAAGATCGAATCCGAAACGGGCACCGCCGTGTCGGACGTCGCGGAGCGCACGGAGAAAATGACCCGCCTTGCAACCGAGATGACCCACTCGGCATCGCGCGTGAGCGAAAGCTCTCAGGCCGTCGCCGCAGCGGCGGAGCAGGCGCTTGCCAATGTAAATGCTGTATCGGCCGCGACCGAGGAGTGCACGGCAAGCGTGCGCGATATCGCCAATCAATTGGTTCGCGCCAAACAGGTAACGGCAGAGACGGTTGAAACGGGAAAGCGCACGCATCAAACGATCGAGTCGCTTTCCGCTTCCGTCGGCAAGATTGGTGATGTCGCGAACATCATCGCAAGCATTGCTGGCCAGACAAATCTGTTGGCGCTCAATGCGACCATCGAAGCGGCAAGAGCAGGTGAAGCGGGCAAAGGCTTTGCTGTCGTCGCAGGTGAGGTGAAGTCGCTTTCCACCCAGACGGCGCAATCAACCGAGGATATCCGCAGGCAGATTGAAGAGATTCAGTCCGCGACCCAGCGTGCGATACAGGTCGTCTCCGAGATCGGCAACAAAATCGTCGAGGTTGACAACATCTCAACAACGATCGCCGCCGCTATCGAGCAGCAGTCGGCGGCGATGTCTGAGATCGCGCGCAATGTTTCGGAAACCTCGTCCGCCGCGCGCGATGTCGCAGGAGCCATCGCGGCCGTCTCTAACGAGGCACGAAGCACCGGCGAAGGCGCCAGGCAGTTGAATGATGGCGTCAACGAAGTGGCAGAGAGCATCACAAGCCTGAGCGGAACGATCGTGAGAACCATCCGCACGTCTTCCAAGGATGTCGATCGAAGGCGCAAGCCGCGTTTCAGAATTGACCTGAAGGCAACCACGCGCGGCCAGGTCGCGACGGAGGTTCTGGTTTCAAACTTGTCCGAAGGCGGCGCGTTCTTGCAAAGGGCGGACGGCTTCCGTCCGGGTCATAACGGCATCCTCGTTATCGAGAACGCCGAGATGCGGTTCCATGTGCTTTCGACCCCCGAAAAAGGTGTGGCGCATGTGAAGTTCACCGATGATCCAAACGCGGCCTTCCTCGCCGTTTTCCGACGTTTGACGGCAGGAAAGGCGCCCTTGAATGTGGCGACGGGCCAAGCCCGGGTTTCCCAGGCGGCCTGAGGAGCACTACGCAAATCGTATCGCCGAGACGGGCGGCAGGCGCACGGAAAGCGCCTGCCAGCGCTCGCCGCCATCGCGGCTCGTCCAAAGGCCGCCAGTCGTCGAGGCAAGGGCAAGCTGATCGCCGCTCGCATCGACATCGAGCCCGTGCCGGTAGACGAGGTCATAGGCGGGGCGCGGCAATCCCGTCTCCAGCACCGCAAAGCTGCGCCCGCCGTCGCGCGTGCGGGTGATGCAGAAGCGGCCCTCTTCAGGAAACCGGTGTTCGTCGCTCTTGGAGGGTGCGAACCACGCGGTTTCCGGATCGGCCGGATGCGCGGCGACCGCAAAGCCAAAGCCAGAGATGGGCGGCTCGATCCGCAGCCAGCGCCGCCCCGCGTCCCTGCTCATGAACACGCCATTGTGATGCTGCATCCAAAGCCGGTCGGGCGCAGCGGCGCATGCGCTGACGCGATGGGGGTCCTGCACGGCGCCGTCCTCATCCTGTTCGGGAGGCATATAGGCGGCCTTCAGCCCGTCCGTGCGCATTTCCCAACTTTCGCCCTCATCCTCGGAGGCCCACACCCCGCCGCAGGAGATGGCCGCGATGAGGTGCCGTGGATTGCGCGGATCGATGAGGAATGAGTGGATGCCGGGATGGTCATAGCTGCCGCCGAAGGCCCGTGCGCGCTCCGGCCGGTCCCAGAGCGGCTGGATCAGCCGCCAGCTTTCGCCCCGGTCGTCCGAGCGGAACAGCCCGTCGGGAATGCACCCGGCCCAGACCGTGCCGGGCGAGGCTCCGGCCTCCAGGCACCAGATCTGGAACAGTGATGGCCCCGACCCGTCTTCCGATTTGGCAAAGGCGGGGCAGGCGAGTTCCTGAAAGCTCGCCCCGCCATCTTCCGAGCGATAGAACTTCGCGCCGAAATGGCCGTGATTGGCGGCGGCATAAAGGACGCCCGCCCGCGGATCGCTCAGCGCCGCCGTCATGGGCGCGCCAGAAAGGGCCGCGTGCAGCACCCGCCACTCGCCCGCCTGCCGCGCCAGGATGAAAAGGCCCTTGCGTGTGGAAACGAGGATCCGGTCGCTCATCGATCATCCTCCCGAGAGGGCTTGGAGAACATGGATTTCGCTTGCCTCGCGCGTGGGTGCGCGAAGCGCTTCTGTGCCTTGCAGGCGTATGCCGTCAACAAAGATGGCGACATGTTTGCGCAATGCGCCCTGATCGTCGAGCACATAGCCGCGCAGCATCGGATGGGATGCGAACACCGCTTCGAGCGCGGCGCGCACGCTCTCGCCCTGAACCCGTGTTCCATCGGGCGGAGCAACGGCGCGCAGGCGCGTGGCGAACGAGAGCGTCGGCATGGACCCCATGTTGCCCCAAGATCCGCCAGCGGAAAAGCATGTCCCCCCGAAGGGTGTGGCTCCCCGTGCTCGCCCTTCCAACCGTTATCCGCCGCGCGGCTTGCGGAAGAGCACATTGAAGAGCATCACCGGCATATAGGCGCGCGACAGGTGGAGACGCTTTTCCTTCAGGCCGCGCAGCAATTGCTCGCTCTCGCTGCGGGGAAGGATCACCTGGAAAAGCTGGGCCTCAGCCTTGCGCGCATCCATCGAGAGATCGGGCTTGCCCTCGAAGCGCAAGCGATAGGCATTGTCGCTCGACCCGCCCGAGATGAAGAGATCGGCAACTTCAAGCCCTGGAAACAGTTCCATGAGGCCCGAGACCGAGAACCGCCAAAGATCGTCCGGAAAGGCGTGGAACGCCTGCACCCACGGCGTCTGCACGAAGATCAGCCCGCCAGGCGCCAGCACGCCTGCAAGATTGGCCGCCGCGACGAAGGGATTCCTCACATGCTCAAGCACATGCGCGCAGATGATGCCGCCGAATGCCGGCAACGGCAGGGCACGGCGGAATTCATCCCCCGGCTTCGTGATATCGGCGACCGCATCGACATTGGGTCCCGCCTCAAGATCGATGCCGACGAAGCGCTTGCCGAGGAACCGCTTGCGCCAGGTGAGGTCCTTGTCATCGAGCACCTGCGCCCGCGCGCCGACCTGCAGGATCGGCTCGGGCATCAGTCCCCCCAGACGCGCAAGCTGCGCGGGATAGGAGAGATTCTCAACCTCGAAGCGAGGCCCTTTCGATTTCGGCAGGGGCACGGTCGGACGCATGAGGAATGAAACCTGTGATGGAACCCGGGGAAAATAGGCCAAACGCCGAACTTGTGCCATCTCTTGCTTGCAACGAAAGCATCGCCGCGTGACGCGGCCAAGGAGCGCCATGACGGGACCTCTTGCCGGAACGAAGATCATCGACCTCTCAGCCATCATCGCAGGGCCCATGGCGACGCAGATCCTGGCCGACCAGGGTGCGCAGGTGATCAAGGTGGAGCCTTTGGGCCTTGGCGATTTGGCCCGCTATCTGGGTCCGATGAGCGGCGGCATCAGCGCGATGTTTGCCGTTACCAATCGCGGCAAGCGGTCGATTGCGCTCAATCTCAAGGATGAGAAGGGCAAGGCCATCCTCCTTGACCTCGTGCGCACCGCCGATGTGTTCGTCGAGAATTTCCGTCCCGGCGTGATCGAGCGCCTGGGGCTCGGCTATGACGTCTTGGCGGGCATCAACCCGAAGATCACCTATGTGAACATGTCGGGCTTTGGCGAGACGGGACCTTACGCTGCGCAGCGCGTCTATGATCCTGTCATCCAGGCCGTCTCGGGCTTTGCCGACTCCCAGTCCGACCCCAAGACCAACGAGCCGCGCATCATTCAGTCGATCGTCTGCGACAAGGTCACGGCCCTCACCGCCGCGCAGGCGATCACCGCCGCTCTCCTCGCCGCGGCGAAGGGGGCAGGCGGCCAGCTCATCACACTCAACATGCTGGACGCGACCCTTGCCTTTCTCTGGCCGGACGTCTTCTACAATCACACCTTCCTCACCCCCGGCATCGGAACAGCGCCGGAATTCGCCAAGTTCTATCAGGTCAACCCGACCAACGACGGCTATCTCACGCTGATCACGATTTCGGATGAGGAGTTCCGCAGCCTCGCCACGGCACTGGGGCAAGAGGCGCTCCTCAAAGATCCGCGCTTTGCCACGGTGGCCGACCGGCTGAAGAACGTCGAAATCCTCGATGCGGAAGTCGCAGGCATCCTCGCCCGCCTTTCAACCGCGGAGGCTGTGCAGCGCCTGCGCGCGAACGACGTGCCGAATGCGCGCGTCAACCGCCGTGAGGACGTGCCTTTGGACCCTCAGGTCCGCCACAACGGGGCCCTGGAGGAAAGCACGCACCCCGCCGCCGGACCGATGCGCCAGGCGCGCCCGGCTGCCCAGTTCACGGCCACGCCGAGCCGCGTAGGGTCTCCAGCGCCCGCGCTGGGCGAGCACACCGACGCCATCTTGGGAGAGCTGGGGCGCGACGCCGCCGCCATCAAAGCCTTGCGCGCGGCCAAAATCGTCGGTTGACGTAAACGTCACCCCTTCCGCGGAGCGCCGGTGCCCATTATGAGTAAGTTCACATAAAAGACGGAGCAGCGCCCATGCCTATCCCCGCCGCCATGCAAGGCCGGTTGTCGATCCCTGTGATCGGCTCGCCTCTCTTCATCATCTCGACGCCCGACCTTGTCATTGCGCAGTGCAAGGCGGGCATCGTCGGCTCGTTTCCGGCCCTCAACGCTCGCCCCAAGGAGCTGCTCGAGGAATGGCTGAAGCGCATAATCGGCGAGTTGGGCGAGTGGGAAGCAAAGACGGGAGGCAAGGCCGCGCCCTTTGCCGTCAATCAGATCGCCCATCAATCGAACGACCGCCTCATGCATGACGTGGAGATGACGGCGAAGTACAAGGTGCCCATCACGATCACGAGCCTTCGTGCCCCGCGCGCCGTTGTCGATACGGTGCACAGCAGCGGCGGCGTCGTGCTCCATGACGTCATCAACATTAGGCACGCGCAAAAGGCCGTGGAGGAGGGCGTTGATGGCCTCATCCTCGTTTGCGCGGGCGCGGGTGGACACGCAGGCACGCTCTCGCCCTTTGCCCTGCTGCCCGAGGTGCGCCAGTGGTACAAGGGCACGATCGCGCTATCGGGTTCGATCGCGCATGGCCGCTCCATTTTTGCGGCCGAAGCGCTGGGCGCCGATCTTGCCTATATCGGCACCCGCTTCATCGCGTCGCTCGAAGGCAACGCCGATCCGGCCTACAAGAAGATGCTGGTCGAGAGCGCCGCGAAGGACATCGTCTATTCGAACCTGTTCACCGGCGTGCATGGCAACTACTTGGGGCCATCGATTGCCAATGCCGGGCTTGATCCCGGCAACCTGCCGCAATCCGACAAGTCGGCGATGAATTTCGGATCGGGCGGTAACACCGACAAGAAGGTCTGGCGCGATATCTGGGGCGCAGGGCAGGGCGTGGGCCAGATCGACGCCGTCTTGCCCGTTGCCGAGATCGTTGCCCGGCTGAAAGCGGAGTACGAGGCGGCCCGCAAGGAATTCAGGGCCCGCGAAGGGTGAGGGCGCGAGAAGGCGAGCCATCCAACAAAAAACCGCCGCAGCATCGGCCGCGGCGGTTTCCAAACACGTGGTGTGGGTCGAGGCTCTTACCGACCGCCGACGATCGTCACGGTCGCCTGGCCGCCTTTATAGGGCTGCTGCCAGCTATCGCCCGCGCCCGCGGCCTTCGCGTTGATTTCGCATTCCTCCGCCCCGCCGGTGGGCTGCAGGCAGACCTTTTCCCCGCTGATCCGCCACAATCCGCCAGCGCCGCTTGAGCTGGAATAGGTACCGTCGGGTTCGAAGAACAGCGTCACCTCGCCCGAAGCCGTGGCGATCTTGACGGTATTTCCGAACGCACCCTGCATGGCCGTATCGTCTGCCAGGGCCATCACTGGAACGAGGGCGATCGCGGCGGCGAGCGCACCCTCTTTCAATGTCAGCATGTGAGAACTCCTCATGTGTTGCCTCAGCGCGCTCCCGCCCCCCGACCGACATCCGCCCCCCTAAGACGGATCCCGCCTGCCAGTGAGGATAAGGCTCGCAACCAAGTTGAATTAACCACAGAACAGGATCGCCTGAAAGCGCGGGCCATACAAAAAAACGTGCTGTTGCAGCCGTGACTTTTCACGCTGCGTTCAGGTTGGCTATTGTGCGCAAGGCCTCCGCACGCCGCCGCAGGAGTTCGACCGCGACGAGCAACAGCCCAGACAAGAGCACGAGTATAGTGGCGACGGCAAGGATGGCCGGGCTGATTTCTTCGCGAATGCCGGTCCAGATCTGGCGCGGAATGGTGCGCTGTTCGGGTCCGCCGAGGAAGAGCACCATCACCACCTCATCGAACGAGGTCGCAAAGGCAAAGAGTGCGCCCGAGATGACGCCGGGCAGGATGAGCGGCAAGGTGACGCGAAAGAATGCCGTGACAGGGTCGGCGCCGAGGCTCGCCGCCGCGCGCGGCAGCGTCCAGTCGAACCCTGAAAGCGTGGCCGACACGGTGATGACGACAAAGGGCGTGCCGAGCGCCGTATGCGCGAGCACGAGCCCCAGGAGCGAGCCGGTGAGACCGATCTGCGAGTAAAAGAAATACATCCCCGCCGCCGCGATGATGATGGGCACGACGAGCGGCGAGATGAGGATTCCGGTGATGAGCCCGCGCAAGGGCAGATCCCGCCGCTGCAGCCCGAGTGCCGCAAGCGTGCCGAGGCTTGTGGCGAGCAGCGTCGAGGCGATACCGATGAGCAGGCTGTTCGATAGCGCCCTCAGCCAGGCGGGATTGGAAAGCACCGCCTCATACCAGCGCAAGGAATAGCCATCGGGGTCGAGCGAGAGCATCGCCGGCGTGAAGGTGAAATAGGGTTCAGCGCTGAACGACAGCGGCACGATGACGAGGAGCGGCGCCACGAGGAAGAAGAGCACGAGACCGGCATAGAGGGTGAGGGCACGGGCCATCATGTGAGCCTCAATCCCTCCGCGCCGATGATGCGCATATAGACGAAGTAAAAGCCAATGACCGCGCTGAGGAGGATGACGCTGAGCGCCGAGGCGAGCCCCCAGTTGAGCGAACTCTGCATATGGAAGGCGATCTGGTTCGAGTAAAGCTCGCCCGAAAGACCGCCCACCAGCGCCGGCGTGATGTAATAGCCTAGCGCGAGGATGAAGACGAGAAGCGAGCCGGCCGCGATTCCCGGCACGCTCAAGGGCAGGAACACGCGCAGGAACGCAAGAAAGGGCGGCGCCCCGAGCGACAGCGCCGCACGCGTGAGCGTGGGCGGGATGCCGCGCATCACGCTGTAAAGCGGCAGCACCATGAACGGCAGCAGGATATGCGTCATCGCAATGAGCGTTCCCGTCGCGTTGTAGATGAGCGCAAGCCGCGACTTGTCATCGATGAGCCCCAAGGCGAGGAGCATATCGTTGATGGGGCCATGGTCCTGCAACAGCACGATCCACGACGTCGTGCGCACGATGAGCGAGGTCCAGAACGGCAGGAGCACGAAGATCATCAAGATGTTGCTCAAGCGCTGCGGCGCCTGCGCCAGCACATAGGCGAGCGGATAGCCCAGCACCAGGCACAGCAGCGTCACCGCCCCCGCCACCCACAGCGTGCGAAGGAAGAGCGTGACATAGAGCTGCTTCTCGCGCGGCTGCGCCACGACCGCCCGGTTCTCGTCATAGCGGTAATCCATCGCTGTCACGAAGTTCTTCGCCGTCCACACCTCGAGCGCGACACCAAGCTGAACCCAAACCTGTTGCTCGCCCCAGCGCGGATCGATCTGCACGAACCGCGCCCGTGATGGCGCGTCCTTCGACGCTTTGAGCGCGCGCGCGGTGAGAAGAAGGAGCGCCCGCCCCCCGGGCAGATCCGAGTTGAAACGCGATGCGGCGCGCGAAAGCGCGTCCTCAGGTGCGGTGAGGAGATCCTGGGCGAGGGCACCGAACGCCGCTTCATCGGGAAGCCTCGCCCCGTCCCAGATTTGCAGCGCCGCCGCCGTTGCGGGAAGCGCGGCCGCGACTTCTGGATTGTGCACCGACCGCACAAGGAGCGTGGCGATCGGCAGCGCGAAGCTTGCAAGGATGAAGACGAGCAGCGGCGCGACGAGCCCAAAGGACTTCAGCCGAGCCTTGGCTTCGGCCCGGCCGAGTTGTCGCGCAAGTGTGGGACCGCTCGTGCTCACCGGCCCGCTCGCCCTCACTGCGCCAGCCAGGCATTCCAGCGCGCTTCGACTTCCTCCTGATGATCGGCCCACCAGCGGTGGTCGGTGGTGATCGAGTTGAACGCATTCTGCGGCGCCGTCGGCATGTATTCGAGCATGCGGACGCCCTTGATTGCATGGGTGAAGCCGGGCTCCTCGATGATCTTGATCGAGGAGGCGCGGGCAGGAGCATAGGCGATATAGCGCGCCTGATCGGCAAGGCGCTGCGTGTCGGTTGAGAACTTGAGGAAGTCGAGCGCGAGCGCCTTGTTTTTCGTGCCCTTGACGATGCCCCAGACATCGAGGTCGAAGCGCTGCCCGTCCCAGATTGTGGCGAAGGGTTTGCCCTCGCCGACCACGGCATCGAAAATGCGGCCATTATAGGCCGTCGTCATCACGACCTGTCCGCTCGCCAGAAGCTGCACGGGCTGGGCGCCTTCCTGCCACCACACGACATCCTGCTTGATGGTGTCGAGCTTGGCGAAGGCGCGATCGAGACCCTCAGGCGTCTTCAGCACCTCCGGCACGAGATTGGCGGGAACGCCATCGGCATAAAGCGCAAGCTCCAGAGTCGATTTGGGATTCTGGCGGCGCAGGCCGCGCTTGCCGGGATAGGTTGCAAGGTCGAAGAAGGCCGCAGCCGTCGTGGGCGGATCGGTGGGGAACTTCGACTTGTCATAGGCGATGATATGGCTGAAGACGATCGTTGCGACATAGCAGGGGTCAAGCGAGCCCTTGAGGAAATCCTCCGTCGCCGGCTTGCCGTCTGCGCCGGGCGGCAGGCTTTCCAGATCGATTGTTTCCAGCAATCCCTCATCGCACGCCCTGATCGCGTCCGCGACTTCGAAATCGACCACATCCCAGGTGACAGCGCCGCTCTCGACCTGCGCCTTGACGAGCGCGATACCGCCCGAATAGCTCTCCGAGGTGATGATCGCCTCATGCGTAGCCATATAGGGCTTGTGATAGGCCTCGATCTGGCTTGTGAGATAGGCGCCGCCCCAGGAGACGACCGTGATCGAGGGTTTGGGCTGCGTCGCGGTCAGAAGATAGACGACGCCGGCCGCGATGACGGCAAGGATGGCGCCAGCGGCGATCAGCACGGTTCTGTTCATGAATGTCCCCATTCGCGTTGTTCAGGCCTCAGCGAGAAGAAGCGCCCGCGCATCCTCCGGCCGGAAACTCAAATTCACCGTATCGTTGAGGCTCAAGGCGGGCAGCCCGTCATGGTTGGGGATTTTCGCAATGACGAGCCGTCCGCCCGGTGTGCGGGCGGCGATCCTCAAATGGTCCCCCAGATAGACCTGTTCCTCGAGCCGCGCGGCGATCGTGTTTGCCCCCTCGCGCGCGCCAAGGCTCATGCGCTCGGGTCTGACGCTGACAACGACGCGCGCGCCGGGCGCAAGGCCCGCGGCGCAGACGGCATCGACCGTGCAATCCCCCGAAAGCGTCACAAGCCCCCGCTCGCCCGCAAGCGTGGTCAGCTCCCCATCGAGCCGATTATTCTCGCCGATGAAGCCCGCGACAAAGGCCGTCATCGGCTCATCGTAGAGCCGGCGCGGTGCATCGATCTGTTCGACGAAGCCTTTGTTGAAGACAGCGATCCGGTCCGAGAGTGTCATCGCTTCGCTCTGATCGTGCGTCACATAGACGATGGTGACGCCGAGATTGCGGTGCAGGTGCCGGATTTCATATTGCAGCTGTTCGCGCAAATTCTTGTCGAGTGCGCCCAAAGGCTCGTCCATCAGGATCAGCGAGGGCTCGAACACGAGCGCGCGGGCGACCGCGACGCGCTGCTGCTGGCCGCCCGACAATTGCTGCGGCCGGCGCTCCCCAAATCCGGCAAGCGAGACCATCGTCAGCGCCCGCTCGACCTTTTCCTTGATGCTGGCGCGGGGCACCTGGCGCACCTCTAAGGGAAAGGCGAGGTTCTCTGCCACGCTCATATGCGGAAAGAGCGCATAGTTCTGAAAGACAAAGCCAAGCCCGCGCTTGTGCGGCGGCACATTGGTGAAGGGGGCGCCGTCCAGATAGATCTCGCCCGAGGTCGGCGTCTCGAAGCCCGCAAGCATCATCAGGCTCGTGGTCTTGCCCGACCCCGACGGCCCCAGAAAGGTCAGGAACTCGCCCTGGCCGATATCGAGCGACAGCCCGTCGATGACGAGATGATGGCCGTCATAGGTCTTCGACACGTTGTCGAAGCGGACGGCGGCGGCACGCGTTGTCGCATCCGCCCGTTTCGTGACGGCCATGGTCATCGTCATTGGGCGAGAAGTGGAACCCTCAATGCGGAATCGGTCGCATGATATGGGTAAGGACGCAAACGCAAAATGAACGGGGGAAGAGAAGTCCTCCGCCCTTGCCCTCCCCTTTGCAAGGGGAGGGAGCGCGGCCTCACCCTATCGCCAGTCCTTCGGCCCTCAGCGTCCGCCAGGCAGGCCCGGGATCGAAGGCAGGCCCGGTATGAGCGGCTTTTCCTCTTCTTGCTTCTGCTCTTCGGGCTTTTCATCGCGCTGCTGCCCGGGAAGCGTCAGGCCCTCGACGCCCGGGATCTTGATCCCCTCGCCCGAGAGCGCGTCCTGCAGGCTGCCATCGATAAGGCCCTCAAGGTCGGGCATGAAGGTCAGATTTGACCAGGGCCCCTGGATCACGAAGGGAATGCCGACGCCAGAAAGGTCGCCTTTCCCGCCTTGACCCTCGATGGAGCCGACCGCGCGCGGCTCGATCCTGTACTTCATCGCCTGGTTGCCGATATCGACGACGCCCTTGCCCGCGATGCGGACGAACGGGTTGAGAAGCTGCATGTCGAGATTTGTGAGCACCCCGTTGACGATCTCGAACGTGCCGGAGAGTTCGGCGAAATCGGTCTTCTGCGATGAATCCTGAAGCCCCGACATCGGGGATTGGATGGTGCGCGCGATCTGAGCGAGATTGACCCCGATGATGGCGCCGTCCGTGAACTTCACCCGGCCCTTGCCGTTGAGCGAGCGCATGATCGCCCGCTGGCTCGCCCCCGAACCTGAGACATCGAAGCTGACAATGCCGAGCCCCTCAAGCCAGGTCATGCTTGCCGCATCGGTGAGGAGGGGGAGGGCCTGGATCGCATCGAGCGACGCGGAGGACCGCAGCGAAGGCGTGCCCCGCGAGCCATCAAGGGTGAACTCGCCCTTGCCGCCGCCGCCATAAAGGGCGATCTCGCGCAAGTTTGCCGAGAGCACGCCGTTTTTGAGCACGACGCCGAGCGCGCTCTTGCCGAATTTGAGCTTCTGGAAGAGCACTTCGCCCGCTGTGAACGTGAAGTCTGCATTGAGGGCCTTGAGCGCGCGCGTATCGATGGGCTCATCGCTCCAGCCGCTCCCCCCGCCGCTATCCTTAGGGGTGCGGCCACCGCCATCGCTGGCGCTGATATAGGGATTGGCGTTCAGCCGGTCGAGGGCGAGCACTCCTTTGATCTCGGGCACCTTGCCGCCCGTATTGACGCTCACATCGCCCGTGCCGGTCATGCCATCGAGGCTGAGCGTGGCCTGCGCCAGGCGGATGGTGCTGCCTTCGGCCGCGAGCTGACCCTTGGCGCTCATCGGACCATAGCCTTCGCCCTCGGGCATGGCGCTGCCCGTCCAGGCCGCGAGCTTGCGCACTGAATCGGTCTTGAAATCGAGCGCGCCCGTCACCTTGCCTGGTCCCATGTCCACATCGCCCTTGAAGGCGGCGTTCATGAGGGCCGAGCTGAGGGAGAGTTCGACCGGCGTGGCGCCGGCCTCCATCAGCGCGCGCGGACGGCTGACCGTCGCATCGAGGTTCAGCGTCTCGCCCTTGTAGACGGCGCTGCCCGCCACCGAGAGCGGGCTGTCGAGATTGGGAAGCGCAACGGTCGCATCGATGTTCTCGAGCGTCTCGGTGGTGCCCGTCTTCAGGTCCGTATAGGTGACCTTGCCGTTGATGAGCCGTACATCGCCGAGCGTAAGGTCGCTAGGCCCGCCACCCGTGCTGCCATTGGGAGCGGGCGCTGCGGCCGCGCCGCCATCGCCGCCGCCTTCGAATTCCCAATTGGGTTTGCCGCTGCGGCTCAGTTCAAGGTTGATGGTTGGATTATCGAGGACCAGTTCTGCAACCCGCACTTCCCCAGCGAGCAGCGGAAAGAGTTCGAGCCCCACAACAAGGCTGTCCATCTGCGCCATGTCCTTCGCCCGCCCGCCCTCGGCATTGGCAAAGCTCACATCCTCGGCCTTGAGGCCGATGGCCGGATAGAGCGTGAAGCCGAGCGCCCCCTTGATCGAGAGTTCGCGCCCTGTTGCCGAATGGGCCGCCGCCTCGATCTGGCCGCGATAGACATCGGCCGGGATGAGATAGACGGCCGCGACCGCCAACAGGACGAGGGCTGCGAGTACGATGAGCACGAACCTGAGGATGCGACCCATTGCGGCCTCCATGTTTTGAGCGGCGTGTGGACAAGATTAACCGCTTATGCCGGGAATTTGTGTCGTCTTCTCGACACCGTCCACCCCCGAGTAGAGATGACGCACTTGCGGCCGGCAAGTGACTTTGATAATCAGTCGCAAATCGTGACAGCAAACCCGTCTCAACCGTGATGGGCCCGTCTCAACACCGTGAAGGGAATAGAGGATGCGTCTCTCGGCGATAGTGGGAGCAACACTGGCGGCCGCGACGTTGCTCGCGGCTCCCGCCGCGCGCGCGGCGGAAGAGGTGAATATCTATACGGGACGCCACTATGAGGGCGACCAGATCCTGTACGATGGCTTTACCGCCGCGACGGGCATCAAGGTCAATGTCCTTGAGGGCTCCACGGACGAAATTCTGCAGCGATTGGAGCTTGAGGGCGAGACGAGCCCGGCCGATGTCTTCATCACGGTCGACGCCGGCAATCTCTGGCGGGCTGAGCAGAAGGGCCTTTTCCAGCCGGTCGATTCGCAGGTCTTGAATGAGCGCATTCCCGCTTCGCTGCGCCATCCGGACGGGCTCTGGTACGGACTGTCGACGAGGGCGCGGGTCTTCTTCGTGCGCAAGGACAGCATCGATGTCTTGGCGCTCACGGATTATGCCAGCCTCGCGGATCCGCAATTCAAGGGTCAGGTCTGCATTCGCTCGGGAACGAACGTCTACAACCTCTCGCTGCTTGCCGCGCTCATCGACGAGCAGGGCGAGGCCAAGGCCGAGGAATGGGCAAAGGGCGTCGTCGCCAACATGGCGCGCAAGCCGCAAGGCGGCGATACCGATCAGTTGAAGGCAGCCGCCGCGGGCGAATGCGCCATCGCCGTATCCAATACCTATTACTACGTCCGTCTGGCGAAATCGGACAAGCCCGCCGATCAGGAAGTGGCGCAAAAGCTCGCGATTGTCTGGCCGGGCCAGGGCGGCAAGGGCGCGCATGTGAACGTCTCGGGCGCGGGCGTCACACGCCATGCCCCCCATCGTGAGAACGCGGTGAAGTTTCTTGAGTATCTGGCGGGCGATGCGGCGCAAGCCTATTTCGCCAACACCAATAACGAATATCCAGCCGTCGCCTCGGCTGAGAAGAACCCGGCGCTGGAGGCGCTCG
The DNA here is from genome assembly GCA_013389115.1 of Alphaproteobacteria bacterium. Lineage (GTDB taxonomy): Bacteria > Pseudomonadota > Alphaproteobacteria > Micropepsales > Micropepsaceae > JACADY01. The sequence continues at coordinate 9,205 of JACADY010000044.1, read as the reverse complement.
GCACCTTCAAGGCCGACCCCGTCAATGTGTCCGTTTACGGCAAGAACCAGCCCCTCGCGCAGGCGATCATGGATCGCGCCGGCTGGCAGTGAGTGACGATTTCTAGAGCGACGTGCGGAAAAGCATGTCCCCGCGAAGGCGGGGATGGGTACCGGTTTTCCTCATGAACGCTGCGACAATTGAGAGATAGAGCGGCGTGACGGTTCTGATTGAAGGCACGCCGCTCTAGGGCCGGTCCGGGAATTCGATCCTCCTCGCATCGGCTAGACTCAGAAGGCCCGGCCATTGCCGGGCCTTTTTTTATTCTCTGACGACGCGGACGCCGGCTCCCCTTTGTGTGCCTGCCCGGGACTGCGCGATTTCCCGCATGAGGAAGGCGACGGGAAGGAGGCCAATGGCGACGATGGCAAGGGCAGGAAGCCCCGCCTCGGCCAGCCGTTCATCGGCGGCGAAGGCATAGGCCTGGACCGCCAGGGTCTCAAGGTTGAAGGGCCGCAATAGAAGCGTGGCGGGCAGCTCCTTCATGACATCGACAAGGACGATGAGCCCGGCCGTGAAAAGGCTGGGCGCGATGACGGGCAGGGCGCCGCGCCGGAACGCATCGAGCGGTCCCCGGGCGAGCGAACGGGCCGCATCCTCCATATGCGGCGTAACGCGCGTGAGCCCTGATTGCACGCTTTGCAGCGCGACGGCGAGGAACCGTACGACATAGGCAAAGAGGAGGACGAGGATCGAGCCGGTGAGGATGACCCGCGTCTCCACCCCCAGCAGTGCGGTGAGCGAGGCGCTGAGCGAGCGGTCGAAGGCGGTGATGGGAACAAGGACCCCGATCGCGATTACCGAACCTGGAATGGCATAGCCGAGCGCCGCGAAATCGACGGCGCCGGCGATCAGCGGCCGCCGGTCATAGCGCCGCGCGAGGGCAAGGAAGAGGGCAAGGGCAACCGCGATGAGGGCCGCCGCGCCCGCAAGCAGCACCGTGCTTGAAAGCGCGGCGAGAAAGCGGGGGGTCAGCAGGGCGCGCCCCGTGTCAAGCCAGAGGTGGAGGAGTGTGATCGTCGGCACCACGAACCCGATGAGTATGGGTAGCGCGCAGACGCCGATCGCGAGCAGCGCGGCGGCTCCGCGCAACTCGGTCCCGCCAAGTTCGCGCAGGCGCTGGGTCGTGTGGAAGAACCGCCGCCGCCCGCGATTGAGCCGCTCCAGCAGCAGCGTGAGCGCGATGAGAGCGAACAGCGCGCTGGCAAGCTGCCCGGCCGCAGCCACATCGCCCATCGAGATCCAGGCGCGATAGATGCCGGCAGTGAAGGTGGGAAGGGCGAAGTAGGCAACGGCGCCATAATCGGCCAGCGTCTCCATGAGCGCGAGCGAAGCACCCGCGACGATGGCCGGGCGGGCAAGCGGCAGCGCGACCCGGAAGAACGTGCCGAGTGGCCCCTGTCCCAGCGACCGGCTGACCTCGAGCGCGCAGGCCGACTGCTCAAGAAAGCTCGCCCGGGCAAGGAGATAGACATAAGGGTAAAGAACGAAGGTGAAGAGCATCGCCGCCCCGCCGAGCGAGCGGATCTCGGGGAACCAGTAATCCCCGTGCTCCCACCCCGTCACGGCCCTGAGCAGGCTTTCCACGGGCCCCGCATACTGCAGGAGATCGGTATAGGCATAGGCGATCACATAGGTCGGCATCGCCAGCGGCAGGACGAGCCCAACCTCAAGCAATGGCCGGCCAGGAAACCGGCACATGGTGACGAGCCAGGCGGTCACCGTGCCGCCGAACACGGTCCCGATGCCAACGAGAACGCCAAGGACCACGGTGTTGACGATGTAGGAGGGAAGCACCGTGGAGGCCAGGTGCGTCCACACTGGCGAAGGGCTTGCGAACAGATTGGCAAGCACGCTGAGGATCGGGAGCGCGACGACGAGGGCACAAAGGATGGCGACCGCGGTGAGGATTGTGGGACCCCCCTGCCGTGAGTGCCTTTGTCTGTTTGTGAAAGTCCCAGAGCCGCTCGCCATCCTCGGGTTCATAGAGCGATTTTGGCCTAAGGGGAAACCGGTTGCGCGCAATAAGGCTCATGGCCCGTGAAAACGGGCCATCCACCTTTCGCAGGTCGCTCATCCTTCGAGAGCCGCGAAGGGTGAGGTGCGATCAACGCCTCACGCGTCCCACGTCCGTGTCTCGCCCCAAAAGCATCGCCCTGTGCCCGCAACGCGACCAAGCGGATACTAAACCGGGATCGCGCGCCCCTACTCCGACAGGACGAGGGGGCTCGGGAAGACGATCTCGACCGATGTCCCCCTGCCGGGCGCGCTGCGGATCGTGAACGACGCCCGGTTGGCTTCGGCAAGCGCCTTGGCAAGCGGCAGGCCGAGCCCGGTCCCCTCCTTTTGCCGGTTGGCAACCGATTTTGCCCGGCCAAAGGGTTCAAGCGCGAGCGCCATCTGCTCTTCCGTCATGCCGGGGCCGGTATCGCTGACCGCCACCCGGAGACCACCATCACTCAGCAATCCGGCCGCAAGCGTGATCTCTGCCCCGTTGCCGGCGAACTTGACGGCGTTGCCAAGGATGTTGAGGAGGATCTGGGTAATGCTGCGCCGGTCGGCAACGACGCGCGGCAGATCCTCGCCCGCCGTCACGATCAGCGCCACGTTTTCCCGCGTGGCGAGTGGCGCGATCATCCGCGCCGCCTGATGGGCGGCCTCGGCGATATCGACGCTTTCGAAGGTGAGGTCGAGCCGCCCGGCCTCTGCCCGCGCCAGATCGAGAAGCTCGTTCACAAGCGACAGCAGCAAGGCGCCGCTTGCATGAATATCCCCGGCATAGGCGCGATAGCGCGCATCGCCGAGCGGCCCATAGCGCTCATCACGCATCACTTCAGCAAACCCGATGATCGCATTGAGCGGTGTGCGCAATTCATGCGTGATATTCGACAGGAATCCGGTTTTACGTGCCAGCGATCCAAGCGCTTCGTCCCGCTCGGCGCGGATCGAGTGCAGGGCGGCGAGCTGCGGCCTCAGATCGCGCACACAGGCGCAGAAAGTGCCCGGGGAAGACGGCACGGCCCTGAACGTGACATAGGCCGGGATGCGCTCGCCCGCGCCTTGGATATGCGTCTCCCGGCCGAGCGAGAGCGCGCGCCCAAGCCCGCCGGTCGAAAGGCCGCTCAGGAAATCGGCAAGGTCGCTGCCAAGCGCAGGGTCGATGCGCGATGCGATGGCCTCGCCCGCGGGATCCGCGCCGAGCATTTCCCGCGCGGCGCTGTTGGCGGAAAAAATGAGCCCTCCCGCATCGATGAGGAGCACCGCGTCCGGCATCGCCTCGATCAGGTCTTCGAGCGGCAACGCGGTGGGCGCATCCGCTTCCTGAGCATAAGGGGTGAGGGGCGCGGCCGCCTCAATCGGATTCAAATTCTCAAGACCTTCCGCCAGATCATTGGAAGGACTCACCTTTTGAGCAACAGCGCTTTCGGCAGCGAATGGCGGACAATCGAAAACCGCTTCGTCTTCGACATCATCGAGTTCAACGAGCAGGAGCGCGCGACCCGCCTCCGCCAGCCGCTTGGCGATGATCCTGTGTCGTCGCGGCCCATGCAGCGTTTGCAGGCGCATGTGGCGCGAGGCAAGGCCCAGCGCCATCGCCTCGGAAATGAACGCGGCTGCCTCATAGGGCGACGAAAAGAGCGCACTCAGCGCCGCGCCGGCACCGTCGCCGAAATCGCGCCGGAAGGCGGCGTTCGCCTGCGCGGGGGTGCCCTCCTGCGTGAACAGCGCGGTGGGCCGCGTACCAGCCTCGAACGCAGACTGAATGCGCCACGGCATGATCTCAAGCGCTTCGGTCGCCACGACCCGCACGACGAGCACGCTGCGCTCCAGCGTCAGCGGGCGGCGCGCGATTTCTGCCGTCACCCGCTGCGGCTGGCCCTCGACCGGCTGCACGAAGCTCTCGGTGACGATCCCGTGCGGCCGCAATTTGCTCGCGGCAGCCGAAAGGACGAGGCGGAACGGATCCTCTGGCGCCAGCAGCCGCCGCTGAAGATCGCGCGCGCTGCCCTCCTGAAAGAAGGTCACCGCCGCCGGGTTGGCATAGACAAAGCGCTCACGCACATCATCCCAAATGAAAAGGGGGTAGAGGCTCTCGCCGTGCCCGGCCATTAACGCAGCGATACTGTCTTTCACGAAAAAGCGGCCCCCAAGGAGACGTGGTGCGCCCATTCTTAAAGCGTTGCATGGCCCTCGCGCCAGAGCTGCCCTTGACGACGATGAAAACCTCTACCCCTGCTGCACGAGGGTCTTGTTCTCACCAGATCTGGTGTGCTATCAAGTGCCAAAGCGAGTGATAAGGGTGTCCGAGGCGGAGCGATCAGCCACTCCCACGTTGGAGGGAACCCGATGACGTCGCCGGCGCTGCGCCCCAATGAGCCTGACCCCGATTGCTTTCGGGACATGGGCGATCCCCTGCCACGCACGATCGATGATCACGCGACATCGAAGGAGATGGACGCTTGGCGGGAGAACCGCGAGCGCCTGAACGCGCTGCGGCGCGCCGCGGCCTTGCGCATGGCAGAACTGACCCGGGCGAAGGCACAAGCGGATGCCCCGCGCCTGACCCTGCCGCCAGAGCCTTCCTTGCCGGAGCGATCGGCGGCGGTGCGTTCATCACCCCAGCCCGAGCACCAGCGATGGCTCCAAACCGCGCAGGAATGTCCCGACTGGGTGCAGTTGAGCCTGTTGCTGATCGATTTTGCCGAGGCCAATCTGCGCCGCAATCTGGAGATGGCGCGCGCGCTTCTCGGCGCGACGAACTTTGAAGAAGCGCGCGAGCGTCACGCCGCCTTCATGCGCGAGACGGCGAAACTCTACGCCGATCAGGCGGCAGAGCTTGCGGCCTTGACGGGGGGCGAAACGCCGGGCGCGTAGGGCACGCTCTCGCCCGTGAGCCAGGCTTTGATCATCGCGTTCACGGTTTCGGGTGCCTCTTGTTGCACCCAGTGCGACACGCCCGGCAGATAGCGTAACGTCAGATCGCGCACATAGGCCTCGGTGCCGAAACTTGTTTCCTTCCCCAGCGCCGTATCCTCTTCCCCCCACAGCATCAGCGTCGGCGTCTCGATCATGCCGGGATCGGGCACCATCGCCTTTTCGCCGGCCCGCATCGCTGCGCGGTAATAGTTGATCATCGCGTTGAGCGCGCCCGGGCGCAGCGCCGCCTCGCGATAGACGGCAAGCACCTCCTCGGGGAAGCGCGACTTGTCGACCGCCATGCCGCGAAAGGCCTCCCCGATCGCCGCCGCGCCGTTGCGCGAGAGCGCCCATTCAGGCAGGCCCGGGATCTGGAAGAAGAAGACGTACCAGGATTTCCGCCGCTGTTTCCAGGTGCGGATCTCCCGCGCGAAGCACGAGGGATGCGGCACGTTCATGATGATGAGCCGCTCGAGCGGTCGCACGCGCTTGATCGCGAAGTGCCAGGCGATGATCGCGCCCCAGTCATGCGCGACGAGAGTGAGGGACTTTGCCCCCGACGCGTCATAGAGGGCCGCGACATCCGCAACGAGGTGGTCGATGTGATAGTCCCCAACGCCAAGCGGCCGGCTCGTGCGTCCGTAGCCGCGCAAATTCGGCGCGAGCACCCGGTAGCCCTGCTGGATGAAGAGCGGCAGTTGATGGCGAAAGGAATAGTTAAGTTCAGGAAATCCGTGCAGGAACAGCGCCAGCCTGTCGCCGCTGCCCCCCTCCATGACCTCGAACTGAAGGCCGTTGGCCCAGAGGAACGAGGTGGTGATCCCATCCATGACAAGCCATCTCCCAGGAGCAGCGCCGCTTTGGCCTGCCTATGGCACATTGAGGGACCCCTGAACAGTCAGGGCGGGAAAATGCGGAAGGGCTTGCACCTGAAAAGCATCTTGACTAGGTTTTCGCCCCTCTCGCGTGCCGCCTTAGCTCAGATGGTTAGAGCGCTAGATTGTGGATCTAGAGGTCTCCCGTTCGATCCGGGAAGGCGGTACCATCACCTCCGCGCGAGAGTCAGACTAAGCAATGTCGGCGCCTTAACGCGATGCGCGGCGAGCGGGAAACACGAATGCCGCGTCCAGCTGCGGCCAGCCCTTCATTGCGAGCGCCTCGGCCTCGAGGCTGCACGGTCTTCGCCTTGCACGAGTGAACGACCCGCATCGCCAAGCCGTGATCGTTTCTCAATCTGTGATGAACGGCACATTCAAGCCGCGCTCAGTTTCAGCGCGTTACACCATCGCACACAAACGGCGCGAGGCAATGCGAAGAGCGCCGCAATGACAACCCGATGGAGAACCCTCGATGAACCGCTTCCTCACCGCCACCGCCGCCTTCGCGCTTCTCGTCGTTGCAGGCACGAGCACGGCATTGGCCGACAACCGCGTCGTTGTTGATCAGCGCGGCCGCTATAACGGCGCCGCCGCCGTCCAAGACGGCGATCGCAATCGCGCCGAGATCCGGCAGCGCGGCTATGAGAACATGGGCCGCGGCTGGCAGGATGGCGACCGCAACCGCGTCGTCATCGACCAGCGTGGCAAGCGCAATGGCGCCTATAGCGAGCAGCAGGGCGTGAACAATCTGGCGGTCATCGGCCAGGACGGCCGCAACCTCAACGCCGACACCTATCAGTCCGGCAAGGGCAACATCACAGGTGTCGCTCAGATCGGCTCGAACAGCTCCGTCGTGACGACGCAGTCCGGCAAGAACAACACGCTGGGCGTGATTCAGCTCGGCAACGGCCAAGGCACCACTGTCAATCAGTCGGGCACCGGCAACATCACGGTCGTCATCCAGGGCGGCGGAAGGCGTTAAGGGCGCCCCCAAAGGCGCGGCGAGGGCGGGAGGGCAGTCCTCCCGCCGGCCTTCTCTAAGGAGTGAAAACCATGTGGAAGACACTAGCTCTTGCGGCGCTTATGGGTGCAGGTGCGGCCTGCGCGCAGGGCTCGGCTGCGCACGAAGAGGGCAAGGCGGCGATCAAGAGCGCCGCGATGAGGGATGGTCCCATCTGCACCATCCTCGCGCATGAAGCCAATGGCAGCATCCACTTTGAGGCGATCGCGGCCTCCAATGTGCCGTTCAGGGGCGAGTACCGGCTCACCATCATGAGCAGCGGCCCTGGCGGCACCGCCGACATCACACAAAGCGGCGAGGCGGCGCTTGAAGCTGGGCGCACGACGGTTCTGGGACGGGCGGACTTTGCCCTCGATGACCGTGCGCGCAGGAAAGCGCGGTTGACGCTCCTGACCATGGATGGCGAGGTGCTTTGCGAGAAATACTTCCCTGGCGACAAGGACCTTTGACGCAGGACGTGCGCTTCAGGCGGCCTCGATCTCATCCTTGGGGATAGGGGCCGCGCCGTCCCGAACGATCCGCGATGCGGGCAGGCTGATCGTGACGGTCGTGCCTTGCCCGGGCGTGCTTTGAAGATCGAGGGTGCCGCCATGCGCCTCGATGAGGCCCTTCGTGATGGGAAGGCCGAGCCCTGTTCCACGCTCGGGCGAAAGGCGCACATCGAAGCGGCCCTGCCCAAAGCTCTCAAGCACGATCCCAAGATCTTCTTCCGCGATACCGATGCCCGTGTCGGCGACGTGGAGGAGAAGCGCGCCGGTATCCGCCACCTGAGCGCGGACGGTGACATCGCCGCCGGCATGGGTGAACTTGATCGCATTGCCGATGAGGTTGAACAATATCTGGCGGATCGCACGCTCATCGGCATGGAGCCGAAGCGTCTCCTCGGCTTCCACCGTGAGCGTGATGTCCTTCGCGGCGCGCTGGGGCTCGAGTGTGCGTGCAACCTCATTGATGGGAATCGAAAGGGCGAACGTGCTCTCCGTCAAGATCAGCTTTCGCGCTTCGATCTTCGAGAGGTCGAGAATGTCGTTGATGAGTGTGAGCAGATGGCCGCCGCTCTCATGAATGTTTGCCGCGTATGCCATGTATTGGGCAAAGCGCGCGTCGTTGCCGGCAAGCCGGAACACATCGTCCTTGATCACCTCGGAAAAGCCGAGGATGGCATTGAGCGGCGTGCGCAATTCGTGGCTCATATTGGCAAGGAATTCCGACTTTGCGCGGCTGGCCTCCTCCGCCCGTTCGCGCATCCGGTGCTCGATTGCGTTCGATTCCTTCAGGTGATCGATGAGGGCCGCGTATTTGTCCTGCAGCGCGAACATCTCATACGACGAGATCCAAAGCGTCCGTGCATAACTCGCAACGACAAGCACGAAGGCAAAGGAAAGCAGTCCAAAGAAGAAATTGATGTTGCCGTCGCGCGATTCGGTGAGCAAGGGCAGGACAATGATCGTCACGGCATAAGGGATGAGGTTCGAAAGTGCGATGATGACGCACGGCACTGATTGCGCACCCGCGGTGGCAAGCACCGCGGAGAGAGCGACATAGATGATGATGTTGTTGAGCCGGTCGCCCTCGATCCACAGGAATGCGATCGAACTGAAACTCGTGGCAAAGGCGAAAAGGCTGAGGCCAAGAATGATCGCCCAGCTATAGGGCCGCTCATGTTTCTTTGAGTCCCAGTCATAGGCATAGGTGAGCGCGACTGATACCAGAAGGACGAGCTGTGTCGCGCAGGCCCAGGTGAGACTGGCCCAAAGCGGATCGGAATAAGAAAGGATGCCCGCAGCGGAAAAGAGCGCGAGCGGCGCGGGAATGGCATAGAGGCGAAGGAACCGAACGCACAAATCAAGCTTGTTCGGCGTAACGCGCAGGAGCTCCAGCATTGTCGGCTGAGGCAAGGGCTTCTTCATGCGGGCAGTTCCATGGGCAGTCCTGACGCAAACAACCGCGCAACGCGAAACTGCGCCAACGCCCGAATAAGATGTCAAACCGAGGTAACCAAAGAATGTTGACGCGCCGGGGTCTCGGCCTTGGCTTTCCAGAGGGTTAATGGCGCGCGCCTCTGGCCCATCGCCGAGGCGGGATTCCCGCGTGCTGAGGTGCCCGGCTGGGCTTAGAGCAACGTGCGGATAAGCATGTCCCCGCGAAGGCGGGGATGGGTGCCGGTTTTCCGTTAAACGTAGCGACAATTGAAAGGGCTAGAGCGGCCAAGCGATTCTGATTGAATGCACGCCGCTCTAGATGTGAGCTTTCAGTAGGTTGTCCATTCGGTCCCGACCGAGGAAGCTGAGGTTGCGAAGCTTCAGTGTCCAAGGGAGGACCTAATGGACATCCACAAGAATGCCCGCCT
>JACADY010000009.1 GCA_013389115.1 Alphaproteobacteria bacterium | reverse complement strand
TGCCGCGCTGGCTCCATCGCTACAACTGGCACCGCCCACATGGTAGCTTGAAGGCAACTACACCCATCAGCCGACTCGGCCTCACCGAGAACAACCTATTGAGGCTCCACACCTAGAGCTTTTCGATGATGATTGAGGCGAGCGCCGCGGCGCGGACAGGGGCGCGGGCGCACGTGCAATGGAATTGTAGCCAGCGCAGGCCTACGCGCCATTTTCGTATTGAACTTATTAGTCAGTTCGACTATATAGTCAATTCGACGACGGTTTCGAGAGGAAGCGATGGCGAAGATCGATTTGGCCCGTAGGGCGGAGATCGGGCGGGAAAAGCGCGTAAGGACGCGGGTGCAGATCGTGGACGCCGGCCTGCTTCTCCTCGCAGACCAGCCTCCCGAGGCCCTCACAGTGAACGCCATCGTAGAGTCGGCAGGCGTCGCCAAGGGGACGTTCTACTATCACTTCCAGAGCGTCGAAGAGCTGGTCGCCGCGGTTGGCGCGAAGCTCGCCGATACTTTTGACGAACTCGTGGCGCGGTCACGGCTCGAACAATCCGATTCCATCGAGCGGATGGCCTTCGCGTTCACGAGGTTCCTGGAGAAAGCCATCAGCGACCCCGTCTGGGCGCGGCTTGTGGTCCGCAGCGCCCAAGCCCCGGCGGGAATCCGCGAGCATCTCAAGGCGGACCTTGCCGAGGCGATTGCCGAGGGACGACTGGCCACAGAAGACGTGGAACTGGCGGCCGACATTGTCGTCGGCATTTGGACTCAGGTTGCACGCGGCACACTTGAGCGTCGCGCCACGCCAGACCTCCCCCACCAAGCGCTTCAGGCCGCGCTGCGAGCCCTCGGTGTGCCAAGGACACAGGGGCGACATGCCGCGGCCGCGCGAGCAGGTCGTAACAAATCGCAGATAGGTTCCAAATGACGATTTTCGAACAAATAGGCTTAGGCACCGCAATGGTCGCTTTTGCCATTTCTATTTTCGGCCGGGACAACTTGCTCGGGCGCGGTATCGAGCGCGTCGGTTACGCCGGCGGGCGTTCGAAGTGTGCTTCGCGATTCGCACGCGCAGGCGCTGTTCATCCAGCTTTTTAGCGAGGCGCGCTGACAAGAGGCGTCCAAACACAGATGGAGAGAATGATGAGCGATCTACTGCCGACCGCGACGCAAGCGAGGGAAAGGCTCGCCTTGGCCGAGGCTGAGAAAGCAAGCGAGGCATTGCGCCAGAGGGCGAAGGCAGATGCCGAAAAGAAAGCGTTGATTGAACACCTGTCAAAGCCCTCCGGCGTGTCCGAAGAGGAAGCATTCAAGCGGGCGGCCGTCATCATCAATCGGGCGATCGGAGAGGGGTTGACCGAGGTTGAGGTCCTCCGCTTTCCCACCGGCCTGTGCACCGACCAAGGGCGCGCCATCAACAACCGAGAGCCGGGTTGGGAGCAGACGCTCACGGGCCTGCCCAAGGAGATGTACGACTTCTGGCACAAGCACCTGCACCCGCAAGGCTACAAAGTGAAGGCCCAGGTCGTGGATTTTCCGAGCGGGATTCCCGGTGACATCGGAATCACTCTGTGCTGGGCGTGAGTAACAGGGTTACTCGCGATCGGCTCGATCAAGGAATTCCGCGAGAACAAGCACTTTGATCAATCCGCCATCAATCCGAAGCGGTTCGCCTCGCTGTGATGAGCCGACCTCGACCTGAAAGGAAGATAGCAATGGCATCCAACTCGTCAAACATGGACGGGGCAGCCGGCGTTTTGAGAGCGTTTGACCCCTTAGCGTCCGCGCGTGACTACCTGATTGACCTGTCGCAGCGCGGCATCCTGTTTTGGGATGTGATGCGTCAGCGCGGGAACGGCTACCTGGAGCATGAGGCCAAGACGGTCCCGCACGTGCTGCGCTATCAGTTCGAGCTCGTCATGGACGGCCGCACACTGGAGCGCCCCGTCAACTATGGGCTGGTGCGCATCGTGCCTCCCGAGGACGTGGAGATCGACCCGAAGCTGCGGCCCTTCGTCATCGTCGATCCGCGTGCGGGTCACGGCCCCGGCATCGCCGGCTTCAAGGCGGACAGCGAAATCGGCGTCGTGCTGAAGGCCGGACACCCCTGCTACTTCGTGGGTTTTTCTCCGGACCCCATGCCGGGGCAGACAATCGAAGACGTTGCGCTGGCCGAGGCTCACTTCCTCAAGACCGTTATCGACCGGCACCCCGAGGCCGAGGGCAAACCATGCGTAATCGGCAACTGCCAAGCGGGCTGGGCGGTCATGATGCTCGCGTCGATGAGACCCGAACTGTTCGGCCCGATTATCATAGCGGGCTCGCCGCTTTCCTACTGGACTGGTCAGCGCGGCCTCAATCCGATGCGTTACAGCGGCGGCTTGCTCGGCGGAACCTGGCTCGCCGCCTTCGCCGGCGACATCGGGAACGGAAAGTACGACGGCGCGTGGCTCGTGCAGAACTTCGAGTACCTCAACCCGGCGAACACGTATTGGAAGAAGTACTACAACCTTTTTTCGAAGGTTGACACGGAGCCCCCAAATTATCTCGATTTCGAGCGTTGGTGGGGCGGGCACGTCAATCTGACGTCTACGGAAATACAATCCATCACCGGCGAGCTATTCGTGGGCAACAAGCTCGCCGCCGGCTTGGTCAAGTCATCCGACGGGACCGCGATCGACCTGCGCAACATCCGCTCGCCAATCGTAGTGTTCTGTTCGAAGGGCGACAACATCACGCCTCCGCAGCAGGCCCTAGGCTGGATACTGCAGCTATACGACGATGTCGACGAGATCCGCTCCTACGGCCAGACGATAGTTTACAGCGTGCACGAAAGCGTCGGTCATCTCGGTGTCTTTGTCTCCAGCAGTGTGGCGCGCAAACAATACGGCGAATTCGCGAACAACATCGATCTCATCGACGTGTTGCCGCCTGGCCTCTACGAAGCGGTGTTTGAGGAGAAATCCGCGGATACCGCCAATCCGGAATTGGCGCCCCGCGAATGGGTCATGCGCTGTGAGGTGCGCACACTCGACGATATCCGTGCGCTTGGCGGAAACGATATTGCCGACGACCGCCGGTTCGCAACCGTCGCCCGCATGTCGGAGGCCAATCTTGCGCTGTATCGGACCTTTGCGCAGCCGTTCGTGCGCGCGTGCGTTACCAAGCCGATGGCGGACCTCATGCATCGCCTGCATCCGGCACGCCTGCAATATGAGCTGATGTCGGACGCGAATCCGTTCACGGCGATGCTTCCCATTCTCGCCGGCTTGGTGCGCGAACATCGCGCGCCGGCCAGACAGGACAATCCTTTCCTGGCGGCGCAGGAGCAGATTTCGCGTCAGATAGCCGACGCGCTCGATGCCTATCGCGACTCGCGCGACGGCCTCGTCGAACAAATCTTTCTCGCAATCTATGGGTCGCCCGCGCTGCAGGCCTGGCTCGGAATCGATCCGTCCTCGACCGAACCTTTCCGGAGAGCGCCGAAGAGTGCGCTTTATCGTGAGCTCGTCGAGCGGCGGGTGGCCGAACTCAAGGCCCGCATTCCGGTGGGCGGGATTCATGAAGCGACCGTGCGCGCATTCGTCTATGTCGGTATGGGGCGTACCGGGTTAGACGCGCGCGGCTTCGAGGCGGTGCGGCGCATTCGCCGCGAGCAGAAAGACCTTCCGCCCTTGCCGATTGCCGAATTCAAGGCGCTCGTGCGCGATCAGTTTTTCATGCTGCTGATCGATCCGGACGCCGCGATAGGGGCGCTGCCTGAGCTGCTTCCAGAGGACATGGACACGCGGCGCAAGGCGCTCGCTCTTATCCGGCAGGTGCTGGTTGCGCCCGGCGGTCTGACCGAGGAGCAGGAGGCGCGCATGCAACGGATCTCCCTCATTTTCGCGCCTGACGGAAAAGCGGCGCCAGCCCCAAAGCGCGGCATCGTTCCGCCGCCCGTGAACGCGCTCCGCGACGCGTCATAGTTGGGTTTGTCGCCTCATAAAACGAGTGGAGAGTCTCGATGGCAGAAAACGAAGACGTCAGCGGCGACATCGCAAGAACGGGCGAAGCGCATGCCCCGCACGCGAAGTACGAACGCCTGATCGCGAAGGCGAAACAGGTGCAAAAGGTGGTAACGGTCGTCGCCCATCCCTGCGATGAGACTTCGCTGCGCGGCGCGACGGAGTCGGCAGAGGCCGGCATCATCGTCCCGATTTTGGTCGGACCCGCCGCGAAGATCAAGTCCGTCGCTCAGAGCTTCGGGCTCGACATCAGCCGGTTCGAAATCATCGACGTGCCGCACAGCCATGCCGCAGCGGAGAAAGCGGTGCAGCTCATTCGCGAAGGCAAAGGCGAGCTCCTGATGAAGGGCAGCCTGCATACGGATGAGCTCCTGCAGTGCGTCACCTCGAGCGCAACCGGCCTGCGCACGGAGCGGCGGCTCAGCCATGTCTTCATCATGGACGTGCCGACTTATCCAGAGACGCTGTTGATCACCGACGCCGCGATCAACATCTTCCCCAACCTCGAAGCGAAACGCGACATCGTGCAGAACGCGATCGACCTGTTCACGCAGGCCGGCTTTGGCACGCCGCGAGTCGCCTTGCTTTCGGCGGTCGAAACGGTCACCACCAAGATACCCTCCACGATCGACGCCGCGGCGTTGTGCAAGATGGCTGATCGCGGGCAGATCACTGGCGGAATCCTCGACGGCCCGCTCGCATTCGATAACGCGATCGACCCCGAAGCCGCGCGCATCAAGGGCATTCGATCCGAGGTGGCGGGTCGCGCGCAGATCCTTGTCGTGCCGGACCTCGAAGCTGGCAACATGCTCGCGAAGAATTTGACGTTCCTCGCCAGGGCGGACGCCGCCGGCTTGGTGCTCGGTGCGCGCGTGCCGATCGTTCTTACCTCGCGAGCGGACTCCGTCCGCACGCGGATGGCTTCGTGCGCCGCCGCGGTCCTCTACGCAGACACCCGCCGCCGGATCGCCGCAGTGACCGGTGGGTGATCGCATGAAAGCCATTCTTGTCGTCAACGCCAGATCCTCGAGCCTCAAGTTCCAATTGTTCGAAACCGAGCCGGGATCTCGGGTCAAACGTCTGCTCAAGGGCCAACTTGATGGGATCGGCGTGCGACCACGGCTGCGCGCAACGAATGCGGACGGCGCGATCGCAATGGATCGGATGTATTCTCCCGAAGAGGTCGGCGACCTCCCGGCCGCGATCCAAGTCACGGCAGATTGGTTGCGCGGGACCGGGAATGTGGACTTGGCCGCAATCGGACATCGGGTCGTGCATGGCGGTCCCGAATATTCCGAGCCCATTCTGGTAAGCCCGGAAGCACTCGATCGCCTCGCGCGCTACATCCCGCTCGCGCCATTGCACCAGCCGAACAATCTGGCGCCGATCCGCACGATCCATGAACTTCGGCCTGAGCTGCCGCAGGTGGCGTGTTTCGATACCGCTTTTCATCGCGGCCATGGCCCGCTGGCCGATCACTTCGCCATCCCGGAGGAACTCTACGCCGAAGGCGTGCGCCGCTACGGCTTTCACGGCCTCTCCTATGAATACATCGCCGATCGCCTGCCTCAGGTCGCGCCCGAGCTTGCGCAAGGACGGGTGATCGTGGCGCATCTTGGGAGCGGCGCCTCCATGTGCGCGCTGGCCGGCGGACGCAGCGTCGAGAGTACGTTGGGTTTCACCGCTCTGGATGGCCTGCCCATGGGGACGCGGCCGGGCCAGATCGACCCAGGGGTCGTCCTGTATCTGCTCACCGAGAAGGGCATGGACGCCGGCGCGGTGCAGCGCTTTCTCTACAACGAGTGCGGCCTGAAGGGCCTGTCCGGCCTCAGCAACGACATGCGTGAGCTGGAGGCGAGCACCGAACCACGCGCCGCCTTCGCGATCGAGTTCTTCGCCTACCGGATCGCGCTCAATGCCGGGATGCTCGCGGCGGCGCTTGGCGGGGTGGACGGCTTCGTCTTCACCGCCGGCATTGGCGAGAATTCCGCGATGATCCGCGCGCGCGTGACGGCGCGTCTCGCCTGGCTCGGCGCCAAACTCGCACCCGACGCAAACGCGCGCGGGGAGACGCTCATCTCATCGCCGGAAAGTCAGATCGCGATCTATGTTCTGCCAACCGACGAGGAGCTCATGATCGCGCGTCACACGCTGGCGGTCATCGGCCCAGCTGCCTTCGCGTAAACCAAAGGACAAGACCATGCTTCCTGCATATCCTCTCGCGGCGAAACTCCACGAAGGCCGCAAGGGGCTGATCGTCGGCATAGCGAACGACCAGTCGATTGCCTGGGGCTGCGCGGCGGCGTTCCGCGCCTTGGGCGCGGAAGTCGCCGTTACGTACCGCGACGAGAAGACCAAGAAATACGTCGAGCCGCTCGCCCGCGAGCTTGAGACGCCGATCTTCATGCCGCTCGACGTGGAAGCGCCCGGTCACATGGAAGCGGTATTTGAACGCATCGAAAAGGACTGGGGGAAGCTCGATTTCCTTGTGCATTCGATCGCGTTCTCGCCGAAAGAGGCCCTGGGCGGACGCGTGACCGATGTCAAGCGCGATGGATTCATCACGACGATGGACATCTCGTGTTGGTCATTCATCCGGATGGCGCATCTCGCCGAGCCGCTGATGAAGGACGGCGGCGCAATTTTCACCATGACCTATTACGGCAGCCAAGTAGCGGTCGAGCATTACAATATCATGGGCGTGGCCAAGGCGGCGCTGGAAAGCGCAGTGCGCTACATCGCCGCCGAGTTGGGGCCGAAAGGAATTCGCGTTAACGCAATCTCGCCAGGCCCGCTCGCCACACGCGCCGCGTCGGGAATACCCGAGTTCGACGCCTTGCTGGAGAAAGCGCGCGGGAAAGCACCAACGTGCAAGCTTGTGACCATCGAAGATGTCGGCCTTGCCGTCGCGTTCCTCGCCCATGACGCAGCGAAAGCCAGCACCGGAGATACGCTCTACATCGACGGCGGATACCACATCATCGACTAGCGAAGCGTGGTTGGTGAGGTAAGGCAGCGGTCGCCGAGGAAAGGGTCATGAACCGTCCCTATGAGCATTGTGCAGCCAGCGGCCGAAAAATCGGCCGCCCCAGTGATCGGCGTGGGTGTGACAATTGATCTCTGCCAAGACGGGACGGTCTTGGCCGAAATGCTGCTCGACAGCGTCCATGACGCTCCATGCGCCCACGTCGGACTGCCTTCCAACGTGAGATGCGCGCCGACCGCCCATCAGAATTTTGGAGAAATGTGGTCCCGCTCGAT
>JACADY010000013.1 GCA_013389115.1 Alphaproteobacteria bacterium | reverse complement strand
TTGCAGGGCCGCTTGATGATGCGCGTCATCACTGAACGCGCTGATGGAGGTCAGCAATGATTTCCATTTCCCCCGCAAACCGCATCCGCGAACTCAACGATGAAATGCGCCGCGCTGGTCCTTCCTGCGGGCACTGGATGATGACGCAGGGCGTTATGGCCGAAGGCCCCACGTTTATGCTGCTGGCGACCAGTGCCGTTCAGACATTCTCGAACTTCACGCCAGACAACGATCCTTACGGCGAGCGCGACTTCGGAGCGTTGGACCTCGCAGGACAGCGAATGTTCTGGAAAATCGACTGCTACGACCGTGACCTTCGCTATGGCTCCAACGACCCGTCCAATCCGAGTAAAACGACGCGCGTTCTCACGATCATGCTGGCCTCAGAATACTAGAGCCTTAAGTTAGCTTTGCTTCAATGCAAGGCTGTTCGAGACCCGCGTGTTCGTTATCCACTAGCTTGCCTGCGTGGAATGCTCGTGCATCCGGTCGCACGTTCGCAACCGATCATTTCTATGATCCAGTCGCGCTGATCTACGCGGACGTGCATTCGAGCGTTTTTGAGCGCTGCGTACACAATGTCTGCGAGACCGTCTTTTCCTAAAGCCCTTACCACCGCAGGGTGCGAGAAAATGTCGATGGTCGATGCCTGTTGTGTGCCCGGTAATTCCTCCCCACAAATCTTGCGCGCGCGGCGTTCGTCTATGACAGGAATTGCGTCACGGCCAACAGCCGCCGCGATAGTGGCGGCCTCACCGTCGTCTAACGCCAGAACAAGACTTTCAAAAAGTGCGAGTCCGTGTTCGTCGAGCGTGATTATCTCCAGTGCGGACGGATGGATCAACTTTTGAAGGGTATCGGCATCCGAACGTCCGTTCCGGCTGTCCTCCCGAACCTCCCGCGCAGCAATATCCACCATGAAAATATTGTTAGGTAGCGCTTCGAGAATCTGCGCCGCAGCGCCGGAGGCGCTGAGGTTAATGAAGACGCTCGTATCGAGCACGAGATCGCCGTCAGACTCAGCGAGGCAGCTTGAGAAGCTCATTATCCTCGCCTTCGTCGTGTTGAAGATCATAGAGCAGCGTGCGCAACGTAACGCGGTCCACCTTGAGCAGCTTGGTCAACTGTCCTTCGCTCAAAAGGTCCCGTCGCCATGCTTCCAACGCCATGAGCGCAAGCCGCAAGGATACGGGGCGGCGCGCATCGGCGCGCACGGGGTCAGGCGAAATGGCTTCCTCGCCGAGCACCTTGCGCGCGTCCTGATCGGTGATCCGTCCCTTGGTCTCGAACCATTCCCACGTGCCTTCGCGCGCCAGCTTCAGCTCTTCCAGTCTGCGGACCATCGCTTCGCGCGATACGCCGAAATTATGCGCGAGCAGTATGACGTGCCTGCGCGTCAGATGGCTCGCGCCTGCGGTCAGCTCTTTGAACTTCTGCGTAACGGCGGCGGGAGGCGTGAGAAACGCGCGCCCGAACGAGTGCGCATAGCGCTCCTCCCGTGACAGGAACTTCTCATCCTTTTCCAAGACTTCAGGCGAACTTCGCGTGCCGGTGAAATGGCCAAGCTCATGCGCAGCCGATTGCACGCGCCGATCCCACGGATGGTCGGCGTTGAGCAACACGCTCGCGCCGACCGAAGGGTGATAGGCAAACAGCCCCGAAATCTTCGTCGGCAGTTTCCGTTGGAAGACGCGGATGCCAAGGCCGACTTCCATCAGAAAGAAAATGTCGCCTATCGGGCTAGGCCCAAGGCCGAGTTGATCGCGCAGCCATGCGGCGTCGCGCTCGGCCTGTTCGCGCACATCGCCCGGCATTAGCGGGCGCTCGGGCGGGTAGTTGCGCGGGTGCTCGATGCCGAGAAGGTTTTCAAGCTCGACCTCGGCGCTGACGAGATCGTTCATCAGCCGCACGGCGGCATCGACGTCGGGGTCAGCAACCTCGTTCAGCCGCCGGAATCGCGGGACGAGATCGACATGCACGGCCTCGCGGCGCAAAAGCGCGTTGACCGAGACGTTGTATTGACCGGCAAGCGTCTGAAGCTCTTCGATACGCACGCGCCGCTCGCCCTTTTCGATTGAGACAAGGGTCGTGCGCGCCATGCCGGCGGCGGCGGCGGCATCGGCTTGCGTGACCTTGGCCGTCTCGCGCGCGTTTCGGAGCCTTTCTCCAAGCTCCTTCTGGTTGATGGTTTGCGCGATGTTCATGGCGAACCTGCCCATTGTTTGACGAACGACCCAGCGTCCAGCGTTGCGAGAAAACTGCGCCACTGCGCTTCGTGGCGCTGGAGGAATTCATCGAGCCAACGCCTGACGGCGGCCTGATCGCCACCGCTGGCATCAGCGATTTCCCGCGAATGCCGCGCGGCGATATCGGTGTAGTCATACGACGCGCGCAGCCGCGCCAGATGCGTCAGGTGCAGCGTGCCCGCGATGGCGTAGTTCTGTAGGGCAGGACCGATCTTGTCCTTGTATTTGGCGGGGGCCGCCGAAGCCAGATCGGGCGCATTCAGGTTTTCCCAACTGTAAGTCCCGTCCGGCTCTTCGACACCGGCCACGTGCATGCTGAAACGGCGCAGCATGCAAGACGCGCAGATGCCGCATTGGCGTTTGTGCTCGCCCACGGCGACATAGTGGCGGTTCTGCCAGCATGAGCGCGTTTCAACGAGGGCTTGCACCGAAGCCGCGCCGCGATTGACGCGCGCGTGCTCCAGATAGGCGCGCAGGCTTTCCCCCTTGGTGCTTTCGAGGCGCGGCAATTTGAAAGTGAGCTGGCGGTTCAGCAGCACCGCCAAAAACGCCTCCATCTGCCGGAAGAATTTCGGGTGGCTACGGAAGTCGGAATACATGCGGTTATAGCGCACGAGCACGGGACCGAGCGCGCCCGAGCCGCTTTCGGGCACGATGATCTCCGAGACGTTGGAGAGTGTCGCCGCAAGGCCGCTCGCGGCCGCGAACTTGAAGGAGCGCCCGCGTCCGCTGGTTTCGTGACTGCTTCCGGCAGGGCGCACACGGAACGGCAGGGCGGTGAACGGCACTTTTCTCGGTCGCGTCTTGTCGCCTCGCCCGACGCGCACTCGGATGAGCATATCGTCGCCGTGTTCGGCGGCGAACCATCCGGCCACGCTGTAGGAGTCGAGGCCGTTGCTATAGGCGATGACGGCGCGGCTGTTCTGAGAGATCGGTAGCGATTGCTCTTTCGGCGGCTCGTAATCTTGCTTGCGCTTGAAGAACGTGATCGACCATCGGTCGCCGGTCAGGAGCCGCAGCACGCGATGTAAGGGCACGAGCACGGCGTTATCGTTCCACCGCGCCGGATCATGCACCGGAATGCGCAGCTCGAAGGCGCGTTCCCAGCAATGCGCTGATCGCTTGAAGCTCCAGTCGCAGAAATTCACGGCGGCGGCGACCAGAAGCAGGTCGTAGATGATCGGATCCCATGCCGCGAAACAATAGGATCGCAGAACTTCGGGCCGGAAGACAATCTGCTCGCCGATCACGCACGGCGTCCAGCCGTTCTGCCCGTCCGAAATATGTTCAAGGACGCAGACTCTGTTCACGCGGGGGCTGTATGGCGCTGGCAGTTTCATGGCCGCCTCATCGGCGGCCCGTCTTCGAGCCTGTCCGTTGGACGCGCGTTGTCGTTCGCTTCGGGTCGCACGCCGTTCTGAGCCTCTTGCGCCAGCGCGCCCCAATGCGTCTGCGGGAGCAAGGCTTCGAAGCGCGTCTGCGCTTCGTTGGCGGTGGCCACGCCTTCCTCGCGAAGGAGGTGGGCCTCAATCGTGTGGGAGCTGTCGCGCGCTCGCTCGCGCAGGCAGGCGGCCACGCCCTTATCGACGGCGGCGTCCGCGTCATCGCCTTCGCGCAAAGCGCCCTCGCAGTGGTCGAGGGCCGATTGCGCCATCGGTGCGGTGAAGCGCTCGCGAGCAGCGTCCAGCGCCGCTTGCCGTCCGTCTTCGAACAGGTCGGGCTCGCTGTGGCGCAGGGCGTCTTTCAGGAAGGCCGCCAACTCGCCGACATGCTCACGGCGGGCGTCGCCCAGAACCGCCCGCCGGAGGCAGGGGGCGGCCTCCTTCTCGAATGCGGGTCGCACCAAGGCGCGCCCGAACTCATTCCACTGGCGGCTCATCGAAAGCGGTGCGTAAGGACCATCGGTCATGGCAAAACCTCAATGTCAGAACAATAAAAGTGATTTTACAACAATGTCAAGAAAGTGGCGTTACAATTCGACATTTGGCGAGAAGGATACGGAATTGATTGCCCAAAGTATCTGTTTGTGATACTTTCAGAGAATGAAAACGGAGTCCCGCAGCCAGATCAAGGACTACATCGACCGACTCACGCAGAGCGGGCGGTATTTTTTCGCGTCCGACGCCGCCGCCAAGGCGCTCGGCGGATCGAGGGATGCCGTGAAGCTGGCCCTCAACCGACTGCGCCGCAAGGGCGAGATCGCGAGCCCCGTGCGGGGTTTCTATGTGATCGTGCCGCCGGAATATCGGGCGCTGGGCTGCTTGCCCGCCGACCAATTCATCCCCGCCCTGATGCAGCAATCCGGCACGCAGTACTACGCCGGACTGCTGTCCGCCGCGCAGTATCATGGGGCCGCCCACCACCGTCCGCAGGAGTTTCAGGTCATGCTCGGCAAGCCGCGCAGGACCATCGAATGCGGCAAGGTGCGCGTCGCCTTCCATGTTCGCAAAAGGATTGCCGACGTGCCAGTGCAGCATATCAACACGCCGCGCGGCACGGTCGCGGTCTCAACGCCCGCCGCGACGGCCTTCGATCTCGTCGGCTATGAAGCGAAGATCGGCGGGCTCGACGCCGTGGCCACGATCCTCGCCGAACTGGCCGAGAAGCTCGATGCCAACAGTCTCGCCGCGCTTGTGCCCACGGTTCCGTTGCCGTGGACGCAGCGCCTTGGCTATCTGCTGGAACGCATCGGCGAAGCGCCACGCGCGCGCGCGCTCAAAGACCATGTGAAGCAGCGCGCGAGAGAGACCGTGCCGCTTCTGCCGTCCGCGCGCGTCGAAGATCACCCGCGTGATCGCGACTGGAGGCTCATCGTCAATGCCCAAGTGGAGGCCGAGACATGATCCCGCGCGACTACATCACGGAATGGCGCGCGAACGCGCCATGGGTGCAGGACTTTCAGGTCGAGCAGGACTTGGTGATCTGCCGCGCGCTCGTGAACATCTTCACGCATCCGGTATTAAAGAAGTCGCTGGCGTTTCGCGGCGGCACGGCACTCTACAAGCTCTACCTCAAGCCCGCCGCACGCTATTCCGAGGACATTGACCTCGTACAGGTCAACGCCGAACCCGCAGGGCCGGTCATGGACGCGCTGCGCGAAGTGCTCGATCCTTGGTTAGGTAGGGCACAGTACAAGCAAACCGAAGGGCGTGTCACACTCAACTATCGTTTCCCTTCCGAAGACCCCACGCCGGTTTCGCTCCGACTAAAGGTCGAGATAAATACGCGCGAGCACTTTGCGGAGCATGGTTTCCAGCATATGCCGTTCGCGGTCACGTCCCGGTGGTTCAATGGCACTTGCGATATTACCACATACGATCTCGACGAGTTGCTAGGAACGAAGCTCCGAGCGCTCTACCAACGCCGCAAGGGACGCGACTTATTCGATATGTCAACGGCGCTGGCGCAGGGTGGAGTTGATCCTGCTCGAATCGTCGCAGCCTTCTCGCGATATATAAGCCAAGGTGGGCATCGCGTGACGCGCGCCGCGTTTGAGGAAAACCTCGCTCTAAAATTGGAGGATCGACGCTTCATATCGGATATTCCGCCGTTACTTTCCACAGACCAAAGCTGGGACCCTCAATTAGCGGCGGCGCTTGTCATGGACAAACTTTTCCCGCTGCTTGATGGCAAACCTTGGAAAAGAAAATAGCCCCGAATCCTCAAAAGAAAGAAGCTTAGGGACTTCGCCCCTCGGCGCGCTTCAAGGACAATCAGCGGTCTCCCGAGGCTCCGCGCCTTCGGCTTGTGCGCCCGCCGCAGATTCTCCTTTCCGCTTGCACACCCCCTGTTCGCCACGAGGCAGGGTTGCATCAGCAACCCCTTCCTACTGAAAGGAAAACCTCCGATGACGGACGAAACTGCATCCATCAAAATCTACATAGCCTGTCTGGCCGCTTACAATAACGGCATCCTGCACGGACGCTGGATCGACGCAACGCAAGGCGAGCAGCACATATGGCACGGCATCCGCGAAATGCTGAAAGCGTCCCCGATCCCCGGAGCGGAGGAACATGCGATCCATGACTATGAAGGCTTTGAAGGCGCAAGGCTTGGCGAATATTCTAGCGTTTCGCAGGTCGCCGAGATTGCCGCTTTCATTGACGAGCATGGCGCGGTTGCCGGGAAGCTGATTGAGCATTTCAGCAGTGTGGATGAGGCCCGTGAAGCGTTGGAGGACCGCTATTGCGGCGTCTATTCATCCGTTGCCGACTACGCGCAGGAGATTACCGAGCAGACCACACAGATTCCCGCCAACCTGCAATATTACATCGACTACGAGCGCATGGCCCGCGATCTTGAAATGTCCGACATTCTCACCATCGAGACGGGCTTCGAGGAAGTCCATATTTTCTGGCAAGGCTGAAATGCATGGCGAAAGCGCCGCAAGGCGCTTTCCCGCTACTCAATCGACCGCGCGAAGCGGCCTTCGCGTCATCTGATCATACAGCCCCAGAAATTCCAGATAGGCGCGTTCACAGCGAAACGATGCGCGGGCTTTGAGGGCGTGATACGCGCCGATAGTATCGGCCAGCCTGTAGGGATCGCGTTCCAGCACAATCGCCAGCCGGATCAGCGGCGATGGCAGTCTCAAAACGTTCGAGACGTGCCATCCCACCCAATACATCGCGGCAATGTCGGCATCGTAGTCATTGAACTGCCGCGCAGCGACGCGGCGAGCCGCGCCGTGCAGGGTAAGAATCTGGACCCGCTGCTTTTCATCAATCCGGTGCGGCGGCCCCTTACTCAATTCAGCACCCGGTCTTGAAGGCGGAACGGGTTATGGAGCGCGCCCCACGCGGCCAGCAACTCCGCGTCAGGCATCGCCGTAAACCGCGCTTTGAGCGCTGCGAGGTCAGGTGGGAGTTCTGCTTTCATCTCCCGCAGGTTTAGGCGCAGGATTTTGAAGGGCTGGCGCATGAACATGGGATGCATGTCCAAGGCGATCAGCAGAGATTCGAGATCGGCAAGGACAGATTCGTCAGGAGTCGGTAGATCAGGCTGCATCAGAACGGCGCGCCTTCGGGAAAGATACGCTCAGGCTGATTGCGCGTCCGGCGGCTTTCATGTCGCCGCAGAAACTCATCCTTGACCCGCTTGACGTTCTCTGCGTCCGGCCATTCGGCCAGACGCCGCGCCTTGGCGATAGCCGCACGGAAGTGCATTCCGCTCATACCGAGCAGCCGCGCCGTTTCATCCGTGTTGCGGGTCTTGAGCATCAAGGCTGTCCAGTAACCCGCTTCGGCAATCGCCACGGGCCATGCCTTCTCCGGCGGGAAATAGCCTCGCGCGCTTTGTTCGGCGAAATAGAAATAGAGCCATGGCCATTCATGCGGCGGAATGTCCGCCGAGGGCGCAGCCTTGAGGCGCGGAAACACATTCTCGCGCGGCAGTCGCAGATAGAACGTTCCCGGCCTTTGCCGCATGAAACGGGGAATCTCGCGCTCTGGCGTAATCGTGGCGCGCGCATAGGCGAGCGTCACCTGATCGAAGGCGGGCGTTCCTTGCGCCTCGAAATAGTCATGCCGCTCATGCCAGAGATCAACGTAGGCGCTTAACGTATCCGTCCAGAAGGTGAGCGCCCACAAATGCCCGGCCCACAAGCTGCGGCTTTGGCGGTAAACGACTTCGTGCAAGAGCGCGGGATTATCCAGCATCGCCGCAGCAATCCGCTTGGCGCGCGGCAGACGGCGAACGCGCGCATTTGCTTCATTCAGAAGATCATCGAGCATCGACATGGAGTAGATTCTACGCCTTTCCATAAAAAGCAAAAGAGTCCGCGTTAGGTCCGGTGCAGATCGTGATCTTGTTCATCATCACCACGTTTACGCTTGGGCGGGGTAAGCGGCTCGCCATGCACTGCGCGTTCCGGTGAACGCAGCCGCTCTTCTTCCTGCTTGAGATCGCGTTCTATCCACTCAAAACGTTCGGCGTCTTTGGATTGCTGGAGTTTCAGGCTTCCGCGCTGATCAAGGTGCGTGGCAATCAGCGCATCTTTTTCCCGCCGGTCGCGCAGCAGGGAGTCATAGGCTTCGAGCGCGTTGCGATCCCTGATCTTTGCGTGTTCGCCGCGCAGCCGGTCCCATAGGCCGGAGAGGCCCGACCGGAAGCGCGATTGCCTCTCTTGGGTTTCCTTGACCTGTCGCGCTTCCTGTTTGGTTTCGAGCGCATGGCGTTCGGACCTCTGGCGTTTGACCAGCGCCGCGCGCTGTTGTTCGGCGGCCTCTCTGGCTTTCGCGCGCTTGGAATCCAGCTCATTGCGGAGCCGTTCGAGCGCCGGGGTCATTTCGCGCGCGTTCTGGGCTTGCGCCTCTTCGACCGTCGGCAAGTCCTTGGGATCGCTCAACCGAGCTTTGACATCCTTGGTTTTGATCCCGCTCCAGCGGGCGAGCGCATAGATTTCGCCTTGCCGGTCGATGACGACGAAGCCCCGCCGGTCGCCTTGCGCAAGGATGAAGCCACGCTCTTTCAGGGCCTGAATAAGGCTCGCTTTGGAATCCGAGACGGCCCACGCTTCCATGAAGGCGAGCTTGATCTTCTTGGGATCGGAACCCGCGCGCTTGGCCTGTTGCCATTCGGCGAGCGAGAAGTTCACCGGATCGCGCGCGCCGGATTTGGCGAGGCCGTCCGGCATCCGCCAGCCGTGTTCGAGGTAAAGCTCGCGCGAGAGGTCGAGCAGCTTGCGGTGCGTGAAGGGGAGCGGAACAGCGCGCATTTCATCCGCATCAATCCGGCTCCAGACCGCATGAGCATGGCGGCGGCCTTCCTTCTCATGGAAGACGATAGCGCGGGGTTGGCCTGTAAGCCCTAGCTTCTCTTCGGCGCGGTCGATGGCCGCTTCGAAGGTTTGGGTATCGACCGTCTCATTCGGCGGCGGGTTGAGGGACAGAGAGAAGAGATATTGCTTGCAGCGCGTGCCCTTGGACAGCGCTTCGGCTTCCCGCAGGGCGGAGAGCAAGTCTTCCGAGGCGAAGCCCCGCACCTCATGGATGGTGACGTGATCGTTCTCCTCCTTCATCAGGTGAAGCGCGAGGTCTTTGGCACCGCTGCGCTGACTGCCGACGAAGATCACGGGCCATCCTCCAAGGACA
>JACADY010000019.1 GCA_013389115.1 Alphaproteobacteria bacterium | reverse complement strand
GCCTTGCCCTAGCTGTTGCTAATTGTTTTCATAAATTTTCATCTCCCCCCCCCCTCCCTCCGATACGCGTGCGGTTCTGCCCCCAGGCTCGGGCAGCATCAGGATAGGGCGGGGCCAAAGGCCCGGGGATAAGGGGCGTGTTGCGGTGCCATGGCCGGTAAGGGGGCCTCACCCTTCGCGGCGCGCCACGGGCTCGCACCTCAAGGGTGGGGCGATATTGCAAAGACCTCATCCTGAGGCGGCCGCCCTTTGCGGCCCTCTAGGCATGAGGCGGACAGATACGGGTGGATGGCCCGCTTCATGCGCGGCCATGCTCCTGGCTCCCGCTTTATTGCGGCTTTCTCAGGTTGGCGAGGGCGGCAAAGGGTGAATCGGGGTCGATCTTCACCTCGCGCTCGCGCTTCTTTTCACGTGGCGGCGGCGCGGCCTGCGGTTTTGGCTTTGCGTTTTCGGCGTTGGGCCGGCGATTATTCTCACGCGGCGCGGCGCCCTCCTGACGCGTGAACTCCTCGGCGCGCTGAAAGCGTTCACGGCGTGGCCCTGGACGCTTGTCCAGGCGGGGCCGCTCCTTGTCATGCTCGCGTGGCTCACGCGGGGGGCGAGGCTCCTGGGGCCGGCCTTGCGCCTCTTTCGATGGTTCCTGCGGCCGATGCGGGCGCTGATCGGGCCGGCGGGGCTCCTTCTTCTCAAAGCGCCTCGGCACGTCGGCGCGATTGCGCGGCCGGAAAAGAAGCGTGCTCGTGCCATCCGGCGCGTTCTCGACAAAGGCTCGGAAGCCCAGCGCCTTCAACACGCCTTCCATGTCCGGGGCGCCACAGCCGAGGAGGGAGAGCATGGCGGGCGAAATGGGAAAGCCTTTAGGCGCCGCGGGCGGCACAGGGGGCTCTGTCGGCGTTTCCTGCGTCTTTTCAGCAGGCGGCGGGCTTTGCGCATCGCTCTGCACGATCTCAACGGGGGCGGGGGCTTCGGCTGGTGTTTCTGGTGCCTCGGGAGCGGGGGGCGGAGCCGTTTCGCCGGCGGCCGGTTCGGGCGCCGGAGTGGGGGCGGGCGCGGAAATGGGCAGGGGGGGCTTCCCCTTCGGCGGCGGCTTTTGCGGGCGGATCAAATCGGCCAGCCGCTCCAGCATGTCGAGCCGCACGACGCGCGGACCCAGATTGCGGAAGCCCGCGGCTTCGTAAAAGTCATCCGGAATCCCTGCATCGCTGGGTGCGGAGGTGAGGCCGGCAGAAGGTGTTGCGGGGATTTCAGCAAGCCCGGCATGGATCGCCCAGAGCAAAGCCTTCAGTTGCGCCGGCTGAGGCTTCAGCAATCCGGGCATGAAGATGCTGAACTCGCCGAAGCGGATGCCGAGCGCGCGCAGTTTCGTCCGCGCCTCGGGCTGCAGCGCGCGCACCTCGTTGCTGATCGCAGCGCGGGGGAGGGAGCCCAGGGTCTCGGCAAGGCGATAGGCCATGCCGCGCTCGGGCCCCTTGAGGCTGTCGGGGCCTTCGGCCTCGGACGCCGTCTTCAGCGCGAGCAGCGGCGCCAGTTGCGCCTTGATGTGATCCCTCACCCAGGTCTCAAGACGGTCCTGGGCGCGGGCGCGGGCGGTCGGGGTCAATTGCTCATCGGCGAGCAGCTCAACGCGCGGCGTGAGGACATGGGGGCCGCGCATCAACCGCGCGACGACACTGCCGTTCCACCACAGCTTTCCGTGCTCGGACAATGTCACGTCCTTGGCGTCGGCCGTCGCGAGCTGATAGGCGCGCTGGGCAATCTCTCCTTGAAGCCCACGCAAGGCGGCCGCGCGCAGCGCCTTGCCGTGAATGCCAAGCGCACGCGGATCGGCGGCAAAGCGGAAGCCTTCAAGGCGGCCCACATACTCGTTCTCGACAAGGCACTCGCCGTTCTCGCCGATGACGGCGGAGAAATCATCCTCGGCGCGCAAGCGTTTCATCAGCACCGAAGTGCGCCGGTCGATGAAGCGCTGGCTCAACCTTTCATGCAGGGCATCGGAGAGCTTGTCCTCGATGGCGCGGGCGCGCTCCTGGAACTCGGCCGCGTTCTCCGTCCAGTCGGAACGGTTGGAGATGTAGGTCCAGGTGCGGATGCCGGCGATACGCTGCGCAATGGCGTCGATATCGCCTTCGGTATTATCGAGGCGGGCTATGTTGCCCTCGATCCATTCGGCCGGGATGCGCTCGTGATGGCCCATCAAGTGGCCGTAGATCGTTGCCAGAAGGCCCACATGCTCATCGCGCGAGACTTTGCGGAAATCCGGCACCTGGCAGACCTCCCACAGGCGCTTGACGCCTGCTGTGCCGCCCGCGCAGGCCTTCACATCGGCGTCCTCACTCAAGATCTTCAGTGCCGCGAGGTCGTCGGCCTCTCGCACACGCACGAGGCCCTTCGCGCTCGGCATTGCTTCGAGCGAGCGGATGAGGCTTCCAAGCGCGGTGAAGTCGAGATTGCTGTTACGCCATTGCAGCGTTTTCACCGGATCGAAACGGTGGTTCTCGATCTGCTCAACGATCGCAGGCTCAAGTGGCTCGGCGTCGGCGGTGACGCCGAAGGTGCCGTCGCTGCGATAGCGGCCGGCGCGACCCGAGATCTGCGCGATCTCCTGCGCGCGCAAGGGGCGGGTTGCGTGGCCGTCGAATTTTTCCAGCGCGGCAAAGGCGACATGGTCGACATCCATATTGAGGCCAAGGCCGATCGCGTCGGTAGCTACGAGAAAATCGACATCGCCAGACTGGTAGAGAGCCACCTGGGCATTGCGGGTGCGCGGGCTCAGCGCGCCCATGACGACGGCCGCGCCGCCACGCTGACGGCGGATCAGCTCGGCGATGCCGTAGACGGCTTCTGCGGAGAAGGCGACGACGGCCGTGCGACGCGGCAGTCGTGTGAGCTTTTTCTCACCCGTGTAGGCAAGATCGGAGTAGCGCGTGCGCGTGATGAAGTTCGCATGCGGCAGGATGCGGTGAATGACGGGGCGCATCGTCTCGGCGCCCAGGAACAGCGTTTCAAATTTGCCGCGCGCGCGCAAAAGGCGATCCGTGAAGACATGACCGCGGTCGAGATCGGCGCAAAGCTGAATCTCATCGACAGCGAGGCATTCGGTCTCGATGTCGAGGGGCATCGATTCCACCGTGCAGACCCAATAGTCGGGCGCGCGCGGGACGATCTTCTCCTCGCCCGTCACGAGCGCGACCGCCTCCGGACCCTTTTCGGCGCAGACGCGGTCATAGATCTCGCGCGCCAGAAGCCGCAGTGGCAGGCCGATCATGCCCGAGCGATGGGCAAGCATGCGCTCGATCGCGTAATGGGTCTTGCCCGTATTGGTCGGACCCAGAACCGCCATGATGCGCGACGCCGTGGCGGGCTCTCTCGTCTGGTCGCGAAGGTGAGCAGGTACGGTCATCAATTCGGTCTCACGGCAGGGTCGTGCGTCAAATTTACCAAGCTTAACATGCCCTTGCTCTGCAGCGGGGCTTCGTGTTTAACGCCAAGGAACGGGCACGGAACAGAGCGTGCCCGAATCAGTGACTCGTTAATTTTCGGGCTTCGTTCACGCCCCATATCTAGCGGTGTCAATGGCATCATGCGCAAGGCCGTTACCGTGACGTCAAAGTTCCTGCACCGGAGTGCGACTGACCGCAATCCGTCCGTACGCGGAGCAATTGACTGACGCCGCACTCAGCGTTTGACCGAAAGCCGGCACGCTCGCCATATTCACCTGAACAATCATCTGCCCTTGTTCCTGAGCCTCGCGTCCAAGGAGCGCGCCCCAGACCATGACCGGCCGTCCCACCCTTAACGATTGGCAATCTCTTGCGGCGCGTGAGCTTAAGAACCGCACGGCCGATGATCTTGTCTGGATGACGCCCGAAGGCATCGCTGTCAAACCTCTTTACACGCTCGATGATCTGACCGCCATCGCCGAGGCCAACACATATCCGGGACTTGCGCCATACACGCGAGGCGTGCGTGCCACCATGTATGCGGGGCGTCCCTGGACCGTGCGGCAATATGCTGGATTCTCAACCGCTGAAGAGTCAAATGCATTCTATCGCAAGAATCTCGCGGCGGGACAGATGGGGCTCTCGGTCGCGTTCGATCTTGCAACGCATCGCGGCTATGACAGCGATCATCCGCGCGTTGCGGGCGATGTCGGCAAGGCCGGCGTCGCGATCGATTCGGTCGAGGACATGAAGATCCTCTTCGGCGGCATTCCGCTCGACAAGATGTCGGTGTCGATGACGATGAACGGCGCCGTCATTCCGGTGCTGGCCAACTATATCGTCGCGGCAGAAGAGCAGGGCGTTTCGCCCGACAAGCTCTCCGGCACGATCCAGAACGACATTCTCAAAGAGTTCATGGTGCGCAACACCTATATCTATCCGCCCGAACCCTCGATGCGCATCATCGCGGACATCATCGCCTATACGGCGGCGAAGATGCCCAGGTTCAACTCGATCTCCATCTCCGGCTATCACATGCAAGAGGCCGGCGCGACGCAGGTGCAGGAACTGGCCTTCACGCTGGCCGACGGCATCGAGTATGTGCGCGCGGCGCTCTCGCGCGGGCTGCCGGTCGACAGCTTCGCGCCAAGGCTGTCGTTCTTCTTCGCCATCGGCATGAACTTCTTCATGGAAGTGGCCAAACTGCGCGCCGCTCGGCTTTTATGGTGCCAGATCATGCAAGGGTTCGGCGCGAAGAATCCCGAATCGCTCATGCTGCGCACGCATTGCCAGACCTCGGGCGTGTCGCTGACCGAGCAGGACCCCTACAACAACGTGGTGCGCACCGCGTTCGAGGCGCTCGCCGCCGTGCTTGGCGGGACGCAGTCGCTGCATACGAACTCGTTCGATGAAGCGATTGCTCTGCCGACGGAGTTTTCCGCGCGCATCGCCCGCAACACGCAGCTCATCCTCCAGCACGAAACGGGCGTGACGAAGGTGATCGATCCGCTCGGCGGCTCATTCTATGTCGAGAGCCTCACCCATGCGCTCGCCGCGCACGCCAAGGCGCTCATCGATGAGGTGGAGGCGATGGGCGGCATGACGAAGGCGGTTGCCGGCGGCTGGCCCAAGCTCAAGATCGAAGAGGCGGCGGCGCGGCGCCAGGCGCGGGTGGACAAAGGCGAGGAAGTGATCGTCGGCGTCAACAAGTTCCGGCTCGAGAACGAGATGCCGGTCGAGATCCTCGACATCGACAACGACAAGGTGCGCGCGCAGCAGATCGCCCGCCTCAACACCATGAAGGCTTCGCGCGATGCGGCGCGCACCGAGGCCGCGCTCCAGGCGCTGCGCGAGGGCGCGGCGGGCAATGGCAATCTGCTCGAACTTGCCGTCGATGCGGCGCGGGCGCGGGCGAGCGTGGGTGAGATTTCCGATGCGATGGAAAGCGTGTTCGGGCGGCACCGGGCGGAAATCCGATCGATCTCGGGCGTCTATGGCGCCGCCTATGAGGGCGATGAGGCTTTCATGAAAATCCTTGCCGATGTCGATGCCTTCAGAAACGAGGAAGGGCGCCGCCCGCGCATCCTTGTCGCCAAGATGGGCCAGGATGGGCACGATCGCGGCGCGAAGGTGATCGCGACCGCCTTTGCCGATCTCGGCTTCGATGTCGATATCGGGCCATTGTTCCAGACACCCGATGAGGTGGCGAAGGATGCGATCGAGGCGGACGTGCACGTGATCGGCGTTTCGAGCCAGGCGGCGGGGCACAAGACGCTGGTGCCGCTGCTCATCGAAGCGCTGAAACGTCAGGGTGCGGAGGATATCCTCGTCGTTGCGGGCGGTGTCATTCCGGCGCAGGACTATGAGGTGCTGAAGGCGGCGGGTGTGGCGGCGATCTTCGGGCCGGGCACCCACATCCCGACGGCGGCGGGCGAGGTGCTCGCGCTTTTGCGCAAGCGGCGCAAGGCGGCGGCCTGACGCCGCAGCAGGGTTATTCGAGCGAAGAACCTTCGTCTGCGGGTGCGGGGGCCATGCCCAGCGTCATCGCGCGGCCATTGGCGTCGGCCTGCATCAAATGCACAACGACGCTGACGACCGGTGTCTCGGCGAGGAATTTGACGGGTACCGTCATGCCGCTTTCGGGGTCGTGCGCGAACCAGATCGTGCCCGTGGGCGGGGTTTCGGCGAACAGATCCCGCGCCCAGTCGCCCTGCCCGGTGCGGCCAAGCTCATAGTGCCAGGCACAGCGAAGGGAAGCGCCGGCGTAACTGCCCTCGTTGGTCGGCTCCAGAATGTCGGTCTCGGCGTCCTCAAGGACGAGCGTATAGGTCCTGATGCCATCGAAGAGGTGCAGCCTGCGGCCGCATGGCGCGCCGTCGCGGCGGGCCATCTCGCCAAGCACGGCGGTGATGGGGTCGATGAAATGCTGCCGCTCCGCCACGTCATCAGGCATCACGCCTTCGGGCGGGGCGGGCGTTGCCGACACGGGAACCTTGCCCTCACCAAAATCGACAAGGACGACGGGATTGCCCTCAAAGCCGCCATAGACCGAGCGGAAGGAGGAGGGCGTCCAATTGCCATCCGTCGAGACGCCAGAGGCGGCAAATGCAAAGTCGATATCGAAGAGATCCTCAAGCCAGCCTTCGGTCCTGAAGACCGCGTTCGCCCGATAGCTCGCCTCGCTCAGCTCGGCATCGGCTTCGACGGTGCCGACGCGAAAGCCGCCCGCATAAAAATCATAGCGGAGCGAGACCTCGCCGCGCGCCGCACCCGCCCCACAAAAGGCCGCGAGCGACAGGGCCATCATCCCTGCCGCCGCCGCTCCTGTCAGTTTGAGGCGTGCGCGCATGCGTTACTCCGAGGCGGGGACCGGCAACTCGCCGGAGGGAAGGGCGTCCGGCAGGGTCCCGTTGATCTTTATGTGGCGGGCGTTGGCGACCGCGACGCCGAAATCGGTCTCAGCCCAGATCTTCAAGGGCAGATAGATGGGCTTGTCGGGTGCGTCGGGCCGCCCAACCGGCGCGAGCCAAGCATGGATCTTTGGCAAAGCCGGCTTGTCCGGATCAAGATTGGGCTTGAAGCCCGCGATCTGGTCATACTCCATTTCGCATTCAAGGGCAGGCCCGCGATAGCCGTGTTTGCCCTCATCGATCGTCACGGGCTTTGCGAAACTCAGGTTGATGTCATAGCGGCGGCGGCCGTCGAAGACGGGGATCTTGGTGCCGCATGGGTTGCCGGTATCGACCGTGACCCCGGCGATCGCCAGCATCATGCCGCTCAATGGATCAACGGTGCCCTTTTTCTGTTCCTCGGTGACGGGGAAACGCTTCAGGTCATAGGCAGGATTGGCAATCAGCTCTGCAGGAAAGCCGTTCACATAGTTAAGGCCGACCTTCTGGCTCGCGCGCTCCGATACCGTGTCGGAGGCGTAAATCTCCGGGATCATGACGTTGGTGATCTTGCCGCGCGAATCCGCCTGGATGCGGCTCTCCCAGAAGGCGTTGACGATGCCGCCCGTCTGGAGCTGGGAATAGGCGCTGTACTCGCCGCCCAGCAAATTGCCGCTGAACGTCACCTTGCCGAGCGAGATGCCCCCGACATAGACCCCCCAGACTATCTGGACATTCGTTGGCTTGAGGCCGGAAGCGGCGTCCTCGGCCGAGCCGCCAGCCGCCCACGCCCCGGCCCCCTCAAAGATGAGCGCGGTTGTCAGGGCAAGGGCTGCAATTCGGCGAAGCTGGTTTTTTGTCCTCATCACTCTTAAGCCTCCTCAACATCATACAGGGCCATCAGATGGCCGGCGAGCCCCCGCTCGGGCGCCATAGATCGCCCGGCAATGTGGACAATTCATGGCCGAAACGGTTGCGGGCGGGCCACTTAGATGGTGTTCTCACTCTCCCCATGACCAAGAGCCGTTTCGCGCCCGAGACTTCGCCGGCACCTTCCCCCGCCCTCGAGAAACTCGCCGCCCAGCTCACCGGCGGGGACAGGCGGGCGCTCGCCAAGGCGATCACCTTGTGCGAATCCGAGCGGGCAGACCATCAGGCGGAGGCGGAGGCGCTGTTTCGGCTTGTCCTGCCGCGAACGGGCGGGGCCATCAGGCTTGGGCTTTCCGGGCCGCCGGGGGCGGGAAAATCGACCTTCATCGAAGCATTCGGGAGCTTCCTTACAGGGCGCGGGCACAAGGTCGCCGTGCTGGCCATCGATCCTTCCTCGCGCCGGACCGGCGGCTCCATCCTTGGCGACAAGACGCGCATGGAGCTGTTGTCGCGCGACCCGGCCGCCTTCATCCGGCCCTCGCCCTCGGGCGGGTCGCTGGGCGGGGTGGCGCGGCGTACGCGCGAGGCGATGCTGCTCGTCGAGGCGGCGGGGTTCGATGTCGTCATCATCGAAACGGTGGGCGTCGGGCAATCGGAAACGGCGGTCGCCGACATGGCCGACATGTTCATGCTCATCCTGTCGCCGGGCGGGGGCGATGAACTGCAAGGGATCAAGCGCGGCATCATGGAGCTTGCCGACCTCGTCATCGTCAATAAGGCGGATGGCGATCTTCTGCCCGCGGCGCGGCGGGCGGCGGCGGATGCGCAAGGGGCGCTGCATTTCCTGCGGCCCAAGAGCCCGAACTGGACGCCCGAGGTTGTCCTTGTCTCCGCCCTGCGGGGTGAGGGGCTGGAGGCGGTGTGGGGGGGCGCGCAACGCTATCGCGCGGCGCTTTCGGCGAGCGGGGAGCTTTCCCAGCTTCGCCGGGCGCAGAACGCTGCCTGGTTCGCGTCCGAGGTGAGGGGTAATCTGGAGGAGGCGCTGCGGCGCGCGGCGGGCGATGAACTGCGCGCGCTCGAGGCCGAGGTGATCACCGGGAAGATCAGCGCGGCGGCCGCGGCGCGACATCTCGTCCGGCGGTTCCTGAAGGGGTGAAAATCGTTCTTTCGGCTTGACTTTGATCTGTCACGTCACGTATATCGCCCCACCTTGCCGCGGGCTTGTCTCCGCGACCGTTTTTTTTGGGTTTGGAGGTCTCAGACAATGGCGCGCCGGTGTGAATTGACGGGCAAAGACGTGCTGGTCGGCCACTGGGTCAGCCACGCCAACAACAAGACGAAGCGCCGCTTCTCGCCCAATCTGACCGAGGTGTCGCTGGCGAGCGATGCCCTGAAGCAGATCTTCCGCCTGCGCATTTCGACCCAGGCCCTGCGCACGGTCGATCACCGCGGCGGGCTCGATGCCTTTCTCATGAAAGCGCGCGATGCCGAGCTTTCTCCCCGCGCGCGCCGCCTCAAGCGCGAAATCTCGCGCGCGAAGGCCCCTGTCGCCAGCGCGTAACCTTCTTTCGCAATTCTTTATCCCCTGTCTTCACCTACCCCCTTGCACGCCAACAAGGCTTGGCCTTGATAATGCAAGCGATGGGGTTGATGAGCCTTTCTCGTGCAGGACCGGCACGGGGGATGGCAACGCTGTCGGTTAACGGCGTATCGCGAGGGGGATCCATGGTCATGGTGCAGGCCGCCGCATTCGGGCCGCAAAAGGGTGCGAAAAGCCAGCTGATGGTCGCGCTTATCACGGCGGCTCAACTCACTTTGCCTGTTCTTTTCTTTGCGGGCATCGCCGTTCTCATCGTCTGGCGGTCGGATCACGCCATTCACGAAATTGACCGGTTCTTTCGCTTGCGGAGCGCGGACACGCTGCCCAGCACCTGGCTCACGCAGGCACATCTGCTTTTGCCGCTGTTGTCCTTTGCCGTCATTCTTTGCAACCGGCGCTATGGTCTTGGGCATGCGACCTTGCAGATCCTGTTCGGGATCGGCCTTGGCATCGCAGCCGTTGTCGGGATCGAGCGCGTCGAGCCGCAAATCCTTCCCGATTTCACCTGGCCGGCCTGGCGGCTCTCGGCCTCGTTCTTCGGGGCGCTGGTGCTTTCGCTGCTGCTGGGGGCGGTCGTCTTCGACATGACGCGTGGCGTGCGCTGGTGGCAGGCGCCGTTCTATAGCGGCATCGCCTTTGCCCTTATTGCCGCGGGCGTGTTCTATCCTGCGGCGCATGCGGGCCTTCATGAGCACTGGCTCGACCAGATGGTGCTCCATGGCTTGGCGATGATGATCGCCGCCATTCTTTTCCTCATCCCCTATTATCTCATCCGGCCGCTGATCGTGCCGATGCCGGGATTTGGCGGGCGATAGCGCAACGTGCGGAAAAGCATGTCCCCGCTTTCGCGGGGATGCCGGGCCATGACAGTGGTGGGGCGTCCTCACCCTTCGCGGCTCGCGAAGGCTCGCACCTCAGGATGAGGACTTATGTATTAGAGCCTCGTCCTGAGGTGCACGGCGAAGCCGGGCCTCGAAGGATGAGGCTGATGGACAAGGTGGATGGCCCGCCTGCGCGGGCGATGACAGTGGTGGCGTGTCCTCACCCATCGCGGGGCCGACGGACTGAGATTAGGAAACCCAGCGGGAAGCGTTCACTCCGGCGCTGCTGTCAGCTCAAACATCAGCAGGATCGTGCGCTGGATGGGCGCGTTGAAATTGTCGTCGGAGACCACATAGAGCAGGGTGCGGCCTTCCTCGTCCGCGCGGGCGCTCAGGCCCTCCATGTTGTCGATCGCGAAGGTCATGTTGAGCTCGGCGACCACCTCGCCCCTAGCCGGCCCTGAGCCTTCGAGATCCTTCGTCGCGATCCGGCGCAGGCGCATGCCGACGCCCGTCGCCGGCGAGAACCGGCGCTCGAGCAGCATCAAATCCCCTTCTGGCAGCAAGGCGAGGTCGGTCGGGGAATAGTCCCCGTCCCGCGTCAGGCTGAAGGTTGCCGCCGCGCCCCTGGCGCCGGGCGGGGGCAGGATCGCGCCAAGCGTGTTGCCGGCCTTGTCGAGCAGCTCTTCTGTCACGGCGATGATGCGGCCGTCGGGCAAAGCGCAGAGCGCTTCAAGGCCGTTGTTCAGCGGGGCATCGCCAAGAGGGGCGGGCACGTCCATGATCCGGGGCTTGGCCGCCATGCCTTCGGCGGCGAAACGATAAAGTCCGATGCGATGGCGCTGCTCAAAGCCGACGAGCAGGCTGCCCCTTTCTTCCTCGGTCTTGAGGGAGGTCAAGGATTCTGCGTCCTGGTCGACCTTCGAATCGCCGCGATCAGCATCCGTCAGCATGCGCGCGATCCTTACCCCGGCGATGCCGCTGAGGCGGCCATCGGCGCCATAGGTGAGTGTTCCTGAGATCCAGCGGCCCTGATCGGTGATCGCGGTGAAGGTTTCTCCATCGGGCGCCACGGTGATCCCCGAGATGCCGCCAAATTCCGGTTCATCCGACTTCAGGGCGAGGCCGCCCTTGAAGGCGATGCGCCCGACGCCTTTCACCTCCGGATCGGCGGGATGGAAGAGGAGGGATTCGGCGCTCACCGCTATCGGCTCGCCGATGGCGGCGGTTTGCGCCATGGCGGCGGAACCGCAAAGCGTGGCAAGCGCAGTCCCGAGGATCAAAAGCCGCATTTCTCGCCCCCATCAGGTCCGGTGCGTGTGGGTTTAAACGGCCCGCGTCGATTGGGGCGTCTTTTGTCTTGCGAAGGGCGCGCGGGAGCGGCCAGCGCCTCCCCTGCCGCCTGGGTTTGGCGCCATATCCTCATCAAAGAGCTCGGCAAGTTTGTCGGTCATCGCGCCGCCAAGCTGCTCCGCATCGACGATGGTAACCGCCCGGCGATACCAGCGCGTCACGTCATGGCCGATGCCGATGGCGATCAGCTCGGCGGGCGAGCGGGTCTCGATCTCCTCGATCACGTGGCGCAGGTGCTTGTCGAGATAGTTGCCCGCGTTGACGGAGAGGGTCGAATCATCGACCGGCGCGCCGTCCGAGATGACCATGAGGATGCGCCGCTGCTCCGCCCGGGCAAGAAGGCGGTTATGGGCCCAGATCAGCGCCTCCCCGTCGATATTCTCCTTCAGCAGCCCCTCGCGCATCATGAGACCCAGATTGCGCCGGGCGCGGCGCCAGGGCTGATCGGCGGCCTTGTAGACGATGTGGCGCAGATCGTTGAGGCGCCCAGGCTGAGACGGCTTGCCCTCGGCGAGCCAGCGCTCACGCGATTGGCCGCCTTTCCAGGCCTTCGTCGTAAAGCCGAGGATCTCCACCTTCACCGCGCAGCGCTCCAGCGTGCGGGCGAGGATGTCGGCACACATGGCCGCAACCGTGATGGGTCGCCCGCGCATCGAGCCTGAATTGTCGAGGAGAAGCGTGACAATGGTATCGCGGAAATTCGTATCCTTCTCCCATTTGTAGGAGAGGGGGTTCGTCGGGTCGACGACGACACGGGCGAGCCGCGCCGCGTCGAGCATGCCTTCCTCGCGGTCGAATTCCCAGGTGCGGTTCTGCTTGGCCATCAGCCGGCGCTGAAGCCGGTTGGCGAGGCGTGAGACGACGCCCTGCATCGCCTGAAGCTGCTGGTCGAGATAGGCGCGCAGCCGCGTCAGCTCATCGGGGTCGCAGAGATCCTCGGATGGGATCGTTTCGTCGTACTGGGTCGTGAAGATGCGATAGGCGGGTTCCTGCCAGCGGTTGGCGTCCTTGGGCTCGGGCCTGAAGGGCTCATTGCCGTCGGACATGTCCTCTGTCTCATCGCTCGGCATCTCGTCCTGCGAGTCGACCTCAACGGCCTCGCCCTCATCATCAGCGGCGTCGCTTTCGGAGAACTCGACCTCCTCGGCGGATTTTGCGTCCGTATCGGAGGCTTCGCTCGAATCGGCCTCCTGCTTTTCCTGCTGCTTCTCCTGTTCCTCGTCGGAGGCTTCGGTGTCGTCGTCCGGGTTCTCGCCCAGCTCATCGCCCATTTCGAGATCGCGGATGATCGTGCGGGTGAGGCGCGCGAAGCTCTGCTGATCGCGCAGCACGGGATCGAGGCGTTCGAGATCCTTGCCTGCCTTCTCCTCGATCCAGGGGCGCCAGGCTTCGACCAGTTTTTTCGCCGAGGCAGGCACGGGGCGGCCCGTCAGGCGCTCGCGCACCATGAGGGCTAGCGCTTCGGATAGCGGCGCGTCGGGGCGATCCTTGATGCGGGCATAGCCGCGGGCGGCACAGCGCGCCTCAAGGGCGGCGGCAAGGTTGTCGCCCATGCCGACCATGGCATTGGCACCGATCGCTTCGACACGGGCCTGCTCGGCCGCATCGAATACCGCGCGGGCCGCCGCACCTTGGGGCAGGAACTGCGCGTGCGTCTTCTCGTCATGAAAAGCGAGGGTGAGGCCATAGGCATCGGCCTGGCCCCTGATCTGCGCGACCTCGCCTGCCGGCAGATCGCGGCTGGGCAATGGCAGTCGCGCCCTGATACCGCGCAGGGCCGGAGGCTCGGCGCCGAAGCTGACCTGCAATTCAGGCTCCTCGGCGATCGAGCGGGTGGCGGCGGTGAGCGCGCGCTTGAATTTTTCGGCCGGTGTCTCTGCCTTCACGACAACCACAATCCCCTGGAAGCCTTCAGGCCACCATCACCTTGGCGGCGCTTTCGGGCAGCTCCTCGCCAAAGCAGCGCTGATAGAACTCGGCCACCGTCGCGCGCTCCAGCTCATCGCATTTGTTGAGGAAGGTGACGCGGAAGGCAAAGCCAACGCTGCCAAAAATATCGGCGTTCTCGGCCCAGGTGATGACCGTGCGCGGGCTCATGACGGTCGAGATGTCGCCGTTGATGAAGGCCGACCGGGTGAGATCGGCAACGCGCACCATGGCGGAAATCTTCTTCTTGCCTTCAGGCGAGTTGTAGGTGGGCGATTTGGCCAGAATGATCTCCACTTCCTTGTCGTGCGGCAGGTAGTTCAGCGCCGTCACGATCGACCAGCGGTCCATCTGGCCCTGATTGATCTGCTGCGTGCCATGGTAAAGGCCGGTCGTATCGCCAAGGCCGATGGTGTTCGTCGTTGAAAAGAGGCGGAAATAGGGATTTGCGCGCAGGACCTTGTTCTGGTCGAGCAGGGTCAGCTTGCCAGAGGCCTCCAGCACGCGCTGGATGACGAACATCACGTCGGGCCGGCCCGCGTCATACTCATCAAAGACGAGCGCCACAGGGCGCTGCAGAGCCCAGGGAAGGATACCTTCCTTGAACTCGGTCACCTGCGATCCGTCCTTCAGGACAATCGCGTCCTTGCCGATGAGGTCGATACGGCTGATATGGCTGTCGAGGTTAACGCGGATGCAGGGCCAGTTGAGACGCGCGGCAACCTGCTCGATATGGGTCGATTTTCCGGTGCCGTGGTAGCCCTGCACCATGACGCGGCGGTTATAGGCAAAGCCCGCCAGGATCGCCATCGTCGTCTCGCGGTCGAAGCGATAGGCCGTGTCGCGGTCGGGGACATACTCATTGGGCCGGGAAAAAGCCGGCACGGTCATGTTCACGTCAATGCCGAAGGTTTCGCGCGCGTCCACCTTCGTGTCCGGCGTGCCCCAATCAGCGGTGTCACTCGTCATCATGCTCATGCCTAACCGTTCCCGTCCGACATTGTTCTGGCGCCGATTTCCTGATCGCTGGACACGGGCGTTCTGGCGGCCCTGCTTGGCTTTAGGCTCCTTCGCGCGAAGGAGCCCTCAGCGCAGGCCGCTGGACTTCAGGAGACCATAGGCCCGGATGACCTGCTTCAGGCGGTCTTCCGCTCCCCTGTCGCCGCCGTTCGCGTCTGGGTGATAGCGCTTGACCAATTCCTTATAGCGCGCCTTCACGTCATTCAAGGATGCGTCATCTTCCAGACCCAATGCCGCAAGGCTCTCGCTTTGCAGTTTGGTCAATTTCCGCTTGGAAACTTCAACCTGCGGCCGGCCCGCGCGGCTGCCCGCGGGGCCATCATCGAGAATGGTGAAGACGTCATAGGCCTTGTGCGCGAAGGCCTCGGGGCGAACCTGCGCGGCGAAGGCGGGGGCATGGCGGCCGCCAAAGCCCCAGGTCGGACGGTGACCGATAATGGCGTTGCGCTGGAACTCGCTGATTTGATCATCGTTCATGCCAGCAAAAAAATTCCAGGACTGATTATAGGCTCTCACATGATCGAGGCAGAACCAGCGGAACTCCCGCAGATTGTCGCGGCTCTTGGGCGCCTTGTAGTCGCCCGGGGCGGCGCAGCCCGGCACCTCACAGGCGCGCGCGCAGGGGTTTTCCGCATCTCGGCTGATGCGGAATTCGAAGCTCGGATCTTTGCGGCCGCTCCTGTGCATAGCTGCAAAGTATGGTGATCCGCGCTTAACAAGACAAGAAATGCCCTTGCTTGACATTAAGGGCAGAGCATGGGCGACCATGATGTTTCGAGGGCCGATTTGCCATGACCATTCGCGAACGCATCGAGGGCAAGCTCAAAGCCGCCTTTGCGCCAACGCTGCTCGACATTGTCGATGACAGCGCGCGCCATGCCGGGCACGCAGGCGCAAACCCACAAGGGGAAACCCATTTCACAATCCGGATCGTGTCCCAGGCCTTTGAGGGGCTGCCCCGCGTCGCGCGGCAGCGGCTTGTCTATGATGCGCTTGCCTTTGAACTGGCGGACCGGGTGCATGCGCTTTCGCTCAAGACGCTGACGCCTTCAGAGGTGTCTCCAGACGCGCCTTAGCTCGCCAGCACCCTTTCGAGCGATCCCTCGGAAACGTCCCTCGTCGTGAAGGCCGCGCCGATGCCCTTGGGCAGCACGAAGGTGAGGCGGCCGTCGCTCACCTTCTTGTCATGCATCATATGGGCGATGAGCTCGCGCGGCGTTGCGGAAAAGCCCGCGATCTCGGCCGGCCGTGTCTTCAGTCCGAGGGCATCGAAGTGGGC
This sequence comes from Alphaproteobacteria bacterium, assembly GCA_013389115.1. Taxonomy (GTDB): domain Bacteria; phylum Pseudomonadota; class Alphaproteobacteria; order Micropepsales; family Micropepsaceae; genus JACADY01. The sequence goes on along the minus strand of JACADY010000019.1, from coordinate 31,112 downwards.
GCGCACGCGCGCCACATCGGCCTGCGATGCATACCCCAGGGCGTGCGAGAGCTCATAGGCCATGACACAGCCGATGGCGACGGCTTCGCCATGCAGCAGGCGGCTCGAATAGCCCGTCGCGGCCTCGAGCGCGTGGCCGAACGTGTGGCCAAGATTGAGGAGCGCGCGGATGCCACCCTCGCGCTCATCCGTGGCGACGATGTCCGCCTTCATCTCGCAACTGCGCTTGATGGCATGGATGCGGGCGGCGGTGTCGCCATCGAGCACTCGCGCGCCGTTCTTCTCCAGCCAGGCAAAGAACGCCGCATCGCCAATGAGGCCGTATTTCACGATCTCTGCGTAACCGGCCTGCAGCTCCCGAAGGGGCAGGGTGCCCAGCACACCCACATCGGCAAGGACGAGGCGCGGCTGATGGAAAAGGCCGACAAGGTTCTTGCCTTCCTTCGTATTGATCGCAGTCTTGCCCCCGACGGATGAATCGACCTGCGCCAGCAGCGTCGTTGGCACCTGCACGAAATCGATGCCGCGCTTGATGAGGCCGGCGGCAAGGCCGGCAAGGTCGCCGATGACGCCGCCGCCAAAGGCCAGCACCATGTCGCCACGATCGATCTCGGCGGTGAGGAGTGCGCCGCAGAGATGTTCGAGGCCCTTGAAACTCTTCGTCTCCTCGCCGGGCGGGAGCATGATCGCCGGCCCCTTGAAGCCGGCAGCGCGCAGGCCCTTCTCAAGGGTGGGGAGGTGTGCGCGCGCGACGTTCTCATCAGTGATGATCGCGACCACCTTGCGCCTGGCGAGGGGCGCGATCCGCGCGGCCGCTTCGCCCAAGACCCCCTCGCCGATGAGGATGTCGTAGGCGCGCTCGCCCAGGCTGACGCGGACGGTCTCGCTCATGGGTGATCCTTCAGAAAGGCGGCGATGGCCGACTGAATGCCCACGACCATGGCATCGTGCGGGCCATCGATGGTGTCGAGCACGATGTCGGCCTCGGCATAGATGGGATAACGCTGGTCGATGAGGCGCAGTATGGTCTCGCGCGGGTCGCCCTTTTTCAGGAGGGGCCTTGTGTGGCGCTTCATCACACGCTTCAAGAGCACGTCCACATCGGCGCGCAACCAGATCGACAGCCCAATAGACTTGATCCGCGCACGGGTATCGGGGTCGATGAAGGCGCCGCCGCCCGTCGCCAGCACCTGACGCGGGCCCTCCAAAAGGCGCGTTATCACCTTGCGCTCGCCATCGCGGAAGGCGGGCTCGCCGAACTTCTCGAAGAAATCCGCGATCGAACAGCCCGCCGCCGCCTCGATCTCGGCATCGGTGTCGCAAAAGGGCAGGCGCATGGCGGAGGCAAGCCGCCGGCCGACGGTCGTCTTTCCCGCCCCCATCATGCCCACAAGCACTATCGAACGCGTGGCGTAAGGAAGCGCGGGCGGCGTTTCCAGGTTCAGGGCGGCTTGTGGGTCTGGGTTCACGTCTTTCTTTTCCGGCAACGTCATCTTCGCAATTACCCGATAGAACGTCCCGGCACGCAGGTCCACCGTTCATGGCCCTTGCGTCACCGGAATTTGGCCGTATTTCTGGGGTTCTTATCCTCGCTTCGCAATTCGTGCCTCCTGGCACTCTTAACGAATGGACGCGTGCATGGGCCTTCGACTTGCCATTGGCGCCGGTGTTCTGCTCCTTGGCGGGCTTGCCTGGCTCGTCTATGTGACCGAGACACGGACTGTTGAGACGACCCGGGTCGAAAAACCGGTGCGCGACGATGCGCTTCCTCAATAGTTTCAACATAGCGCTCATCGCGGGCGCGCTTGCGGCCGCTCCCTGCCCGGCGATGGCCCAAAGTGGGCAGCCGCCAGCCTCGGGCGCCCCAAAACAGCTGCTACCGCCGGCGCAGACGCCGTCGGGCTCAGAGGAGCCGGCGCAGGGGCCAGCCTCGCCCCAGACCTTGCCGCAGGCACCGGGGCGCGAATTGCAGCGCTTGCCCGACCAGGCCGGCACGGTCGGCGGCCCCGCGATTGAGATGGGTACGCTCGATCAAGTCGACAGCTCGGCGGTCGGACTTCTCGATGACAGCAATGGCGGGCTTGGCGCCAAGATGTGGGAAGGCGGGTCGCGCGAGGCGATCGCGGCCCTGATGCCGCGGCTTCCCGTCGCGACGCGCTCACCGGCCGTCAATTCGCTCGCACGCCGCCTGCTCCTCACCGGCGCGCCGGCGCCGCAGGGCGCGGGGCGCACCATCATCCAGATGCGGCTCGAGCGGATGATGGCGGGCGGCCTCATCGAGGACATTCCCGCGCTCGTCGCCAAGGTGATCGCGCCGGACGAGCGGATGCAGCAACTTGCCGTCGATGCGCTGCTGCTTGCGGGCAAGGATGGCGATGCGTGCGGCGATGCCTCCCTCATGCGGCTGGAGAGCGGGGCGCCTTATTGGCTCAAGATCCGCGCCTATTGCTATGCGGTTGAAGAAAACTACGCGGGCGTCAGCCTGACGCTTGATCTGATGCGGCAGCAGAACATCGATGCGCCGGTGTTCTTCGCGCTTGCCCAGCAGATCGCCGAGGCGATGCCGGCAAAAATCACGACCTATCTCGACCCTGAGCCGCTGGAGCTGGCGCTGTTCCGCCTTTCGGGCGTCGCGATGCCGGGCGACGGGCTTGGCAATGCCGATCCGGGCGACCTGCGCGCCATCGCGCTCACGCAGACGAAAGTGCCGGCCTTGCGGCTTGCCGCGGCGGAGAAGGCGGCGGAAATCGGCCGCTTCGACCTTGGCGATCTCGGCGCGCTCTACCAGGGACCGAAGTTCAAGACCCGTGCCCTCGATGATCCGCAAAAGGCCTTACCCTCCCTGTCGGCGACGGACGCCAACGCCCTTCTCTATCAGGTCGCGCTCAAGGCGAAGGATAACCGGGCGAAGGCCGAAGCCATGCTGCGGGCGCTTGATTTCGCGCGGAGCCAGGGCCACTACACGCAGTTCGCGCGGCTCTATGCGCCTTATGCGATCGAGATCGTGCCCACGCCGGAATTGAGCGCGCTTGCGCCGGAAATCGTACGCGCCCTGCTTGCCGCGGGGCGCGTCGATCGCGCGCAGGATTGGTATGCGACGCTGCAGTCGCTCTCGTTTACCAATGCGCGCGAGGCGCAGGTCTTGCGGCATATCGAGATCGCGCTTGCGGTCGCTTCGCCCTCGCAGGTGTTCTCGGACCGGGCGCAAGGGGCGCTGCAATGGCTCACCGACGAGGCGGAGCGGCGGGGCGTCGGCGATCCCTTGAAGGCGCAGGTGAGCCTTGAAGCCGCACTCCTCGATGCGCTCGGCTTCCCCGTGCCGCCCGATGTGCGCTTCCGCCTTCTGCAGGGTCAGCTTGCAGGAACGGGCGCGATGCCGGCGCAGACCGTCATGGTCGGCCTGCAAAGCGCTTCCCAGCGCGGCTCTGTCGGCGAGACGGTGCTCTACTCGCTCTCGGCGATGGGCGATCAGGGGCCGGCTGCCGCGCACCCGGCTGCCGTTGTCGAAGCCGTCGCCGGGCTCAAATCGGTGGGGCTCGATGCGGATGCGCGGGCGATCGCGCTTGAAGCGCTGCTCACGCGCTCGTTTGCTTCGTGACGGCGCCCCCTCCCGCAAGGCACCTGATCGAGCGCTTCCTTGAAGCGATCAGCGCGGAGCGGAACGCGGCGCAAAACACGCTTGAGGCCTATCGCCGGGATCTTGAGGATGCGGCGGGGTTTCTCATCGGTGCTGGACAGGGACTAGCGCAGGCGGGAGGCGATGACCTGCGCCGCTATGTGGCCCAATTGGCGGCGCGCGGGCTGTCTCCCGCGACCCAGGCGCGGCGCATCTCGGCCTTGAAGCAGTTCTATAAGTTTCTATTCGAAGAAGGCGTGATCGCGGCCGATCCCACCTTGCATCTCGACGCGCCCAAGCGCGGGCGTGCGCTGCCCAAGGTGCTCAGCGAAGCGGAAGCCGCGCGCGTCATGACGGCGATCGGCGGGGATGCGGCAGAGGCGGCGCGGCTGCGCTGCCTGCTTGAGCTTGCCTATGCCAGCGGCCTGCGGGTGAGCGAGCTCGTGCGTCTGCCGCTCGCGGTCGCCAAGCCCGATGCGCGTTTCATGGCCGTGCGCGGCAAGGGCGGCAAGGAGCGACTGGTGCCGCTCAACGACGCCGCGCGGGAGGCGCTCAAATCCTATTTGGCGGTGCGGGATCACTTCCTCAAGGAAGGGGCGCGAGGCAAGCGCGAGGCTTCGCCTTTCCTCTTCCCCTCGCGCGCGACAGCGGGACATTTGACGCGGCAGCGCTTTGGCCAGCTTCTCAAGGATGTGGCCGTGAAAGCGGGGATTCCGCCCGCCCGGCTGTCACCGCATGTGCTGCGCCACGCCTTCGCCACGCACCTGCTGGGCGGTGGCGCCGATCTCAGGGCGCTGCAGATGCTCCTCGGGCACAGCGATATTGCGACGACGCAGATCTATACGCATGTGGCCGATTCCCATCTTGCGGAAACGGTCGAGCGGCATCATCCGCTGGCGCGACGGGGCGCGCGTCACAAGCCATAGGCCTCCCGCATCGCCGGGTCCCTCGCCGCAACGAGCCGCGCGAGGTCGACCATGACCTTTGCCTGTTTCCAGGTGGCATCGTCCTGCATCTTGCCATCGAGCATGGCGACACCGGTGCCGTCGGGCATGGCCTCCAGGATACGCTTTGCGAAGCGCACTTCCTCGACATCCGGATTGAACACCTTCTTTGCGATCGTGATCTGGCTTGGATGCAGCGACCAGGCACCAACGCAACCCATCAGGAAGGCATTGCGGAATTGCTGCTCGCAGGCGTCGGGATCATCGATGGCGCCGAAGGGGCCATAGAAGGGCTTGATACCCGCCGCGCCGCAGGCGTCGACCATGCGCGCGAAGGTGTAGTGCCAGAGGTCCTGCTGCACCGATGCGCGGGGCTGGCCATCGCCGCGCGGATCCTCGATCACGCGATAGCCGGGATGGCCGCCGCCGACACGCGTCGTCTTCATCTTGCGGCTTGCGGCAAGGTCGGCCGGCCCGAGGCTGATGCCCTGCATGCGGGGCGAGGCGGCGGCGATGGCCTCCACATTGTTCACGCCCTCGGCAGTCTCAAGGATCGCGTGCAGCAGGATCGGCTTCGTCACGCCGTGCCTTGCCTCCAGCAGCGCGAGGAGCTGGTCCACATAGTGGATGTCCCAGGGGCCTTCGACCTTGGGGATCATCATGACGTCAAGACGCGCTCCGAGGCCGGCCACGATCTCGGTCACATCATCTAAGTGCCACGGCGAATTGAGGCAGTTGACGCGCGTCCACAGGCCGACGCCCATGGCGGCGAAATCGGTCGCGCGGCCCATCTCGATGAAGCCCTTGCGCGCGGCCTCCTTGGCATCGGCCGGAATGGCGTCTTCCAGATTGCCAAGGATCACATCCACCTCGCGCGCGATCTCGGGCACCTTGGCGCGGACCTTATCGAGGTGTGGCGGCACGAAATGGATCATGCGCTCAAGCCGCACAGGCAGCTCACGATAAGGCTCCGGCGCGCCCGAGGCGAGGGGTTTGAAGAACTGGCGGGGGAGTTTCATGGCCGTGCCCTGATGCTGACGCTTTGGCGTTCAGTTAGCAGCGTGCATTCGCCTCGCGCAAGGCCGGGGGATGCAGTTTGTGCGGGTTGCGGATGGCGAACAGGGCGGAGATGGTGCCCGTCTCTATGGCGATGGCGTAAACGGTGTCGAGCCTTTCGTGCTCATAAAGGAAGATCGCAGGCTCGGCATTGACCGTGCCAATTTCGGCGCGCGTGGCTCCCGTCCGTGATTTCTTCGCGGCAAGACCGAGGAGAAAGCGCACGATCTTGTCGCGCCCGCGAATCGGGTTGCGCGCGGCAAGGACGACGCCGCCGCCATCGGTGTAGGCGACGGCATCGGGCCGGAACAGTTCTGCCAGTGCCTTGGCGTCCTTGAGCGCGACGGCGGACATGAATTTTCCAAGCAGGGCCTCGTGTTCGGCGCGCGAGACCGGCCTTGCCCTCGTGCTCGACCTCACATGCAATTTCGCGCGAGACACGAGTTTGCGACAGGCGACCTCGCTGCGGCCAAGGATCGCCGCGATCTCCTTGTAGTCAAAGTCAAAGGCCTCACGCAGGACGAGCGCCGCGCGCTCCTCGGGCGACAATCGCTCGAGCATGTGAAGTAGCGCGATCGAGAGTTCATCCGCCAGTTCGAGGGTTGCGCCCGTGTCTTCACTGCCCGCCAGGAGAGGCTCCGGCAGCCAGGGACCGATATAGGTCTCCCGCCGTGCCTTTGCCTTGCGCAACGCATCGAGCGCCAGCCGGGTTGCAACAGTCGTCAGCCAAGCCGCTGGCTTCTCGATGCGGGCGTGATCCGCCTCTCGCCAGCGCAGCCAGCAATCCTGCACCACGTCTTCGGCAAGACCGCGCTCTCCCAGCATGCGATAGGCCAGCCGAAACAGCGATGGCCGCGACGCCTCGAAAATGCTGGTCGATGGCGAGTTCATGCCGCGCGCTTCACCTCCAAGGTGTCGGCACCGATCGTGATGCGCTGGCAGGCCTGTGCGTGACCGAGCACCCGCTTCAATTGCGGATACATGCGCGTGCCGGTGATGGCAAAGGCGATCGAAATGAGACCCTTCTCACCCCAGCGCCTGAGACTGTCCTCGCGCAGGGCATCCGCCGGCTCTCCTGCCACAACGGCTTCGGCGAAACGAACAGCGAGCATCACGGCCTCTGGAAGACTCGCCCAGTCACGGGCAATGATGGCCCGGATAATCTCCTGCGATACGCCATCAGCAAGCGCCATGTCGACAGTGAGCTGCGTGCATGGACCGCAATCCTCTGCCCTTGCCGCCACGATCTTGGCGGCGTGCCAGGCATCCTTTGGAAGTCCTTCCCTGTGGGCGGACATCTGGGCTGCGCGCCAAAGCGTGCTTATGGCCCTGTCAGACGCTTGCGCGATCTCGTGCATGTAGCTTGCATCATAGCCGAAGCGGCGCTCGAAGGCACTGATCTGGCGGTGGGCGAACCATTTGAACATGGCGATTACTCCTGAGGTGCGGGCTTGAGCGGTGTCGCGGCAAGGATGGCGCCGAGGGCGGAGGGAAGGATCACGCCCAGGCTCTCCGTCCAGAGCGCAAGCCCATCGGGCAGCCCATGATGCATCCACTCGCTCAGATGGAAGAGCGCGTGGAGAAGGGGCCAGAGGGCGGCGAAGATGAGGAGCGCCTTTGTCTGCGCCGGGCGGATGGCTGCGTAGGCGAAGGCGAACGCGACCGTCAGATAGATGAATCCGATGTCGGTGATGAAATGATTGTTGAAGGGGCCGGTACCACTCACGCCCGGCGTGTGCGCATACCAGCCCTCCGGGTCGATCGCCATGCGGGCGCCGTTCAGGGCATAGATGAACGCCATCACAAACAGCAGACCGGACCTGATCATGGCTACACCTTTGAAGGTTTTCGCCGCTATGACGTTCAGGGCAGGCCGGTTGTGACCCGATGAAAGAGAATTTCCTTGCCGCAGCGCAAAAAGAGTGTTGTTGACAGGATAACCCCAAGGCTGCCAGTGTCGGCCGACTCTTCACGGCATTCTTGGAATTATCCAGCCGCATCAAGGCTTTAGAGGATGCAGCCCTATCTCGATTTCGAAAAACCGATCGCTGAGCTCGAAGGCAAGCTGATCGAACTGAAGCGGCTGGCGAGCGATGATTCCGGCGTCGACATCGCCGAGGAAGTCACGCGCCTTGAAACCAAGGCGGCCGGTCTCTTGCGTGAGACCTATGCCAAGCTGACGCCCTGGCAGAAGACGCTGGTGGCGCGCCATCCCAATCGGCCGCATTTCACAGATTACGTCCGCATCCTCATCGAGGACTTCACGCCGCTCGCGGGCGATCGCGCCTATGGCGAGGATCATGCGATCATCGGCGGGCTCGGGCGGTTTCACGGCCGCTCGGTATTCGTGATCGGGCATGAGAAGGGCAACGATACCAAGACGCGGCTGAAGCACAATTTCGGCATGGCGCAGCCTGAAGGCTATCGCAAGGCCGTGCGGCTGATGTCGCTGGCCGAACGCTTCCGGCTTCCTGTCATCACGCTTGTCGATACGGCCGGCGCCTATCCGGGGCTCGCCTCGGAAGAGCGGGGGGTCGCAGAAGCCATCGCGCGCTCGACCGAGAAGTGCCTCACGCTCACGGTGCCGCTCATCTCGCTGATCATCGGCGAAGGCGGGTCGGGCGGGGCGGTCGCCCTGGCGACGGCGAACCGCGTCTTCATGCTGGAGCACTCGACCTATTCGGTCATCTCGCCGGAGGGCTGCGCCTCGATCCTGTGGCACAGCTCGGAGAAGGCGCAGGACGCTGCGGCGGCCATGAAGATGACGGCGCAGGACCTGCTCGGCCTTAAGGTCATCGACGCGATCATTCCCGAGCCGCTGGGGGGCGCGCATCGCGAGCCGGAAAGCGTCGTCAGGGCCGCGGGGGCGGTGATCGAGAACGCGCTTGGCGAATTCGACACGATGACGCCCGATGAGATCCGCCGGCAGCGACGCGAGAAGTTCCTCGCCATTGGCCGCATGGTGCCGCCGGGGGGGTAGGGCCGCACAAATGAGGGTTCCCGTACCCTTCGCGGCCCTCGAAAGATGAGGCTGATGTGAAAGATGGATGGCCCGCTTTCACGGGCCATGACACAACGCCGTCATTCCCCTCGCCCGCAAATGCGGGCGAAGAGAATCCAGATTTCTTGCGCTGGATCCTCTTCGCGGCTCTCGCCGCTCGAGGATGACCCGATAAGGTGTACGGCCTTGAGAGATACCTGACAGCGTTCGGAGAGATGCCTGACACTTCTGCCGCGAGGAGGAGGGGAAAAGAGGGGAAGTGCCGCCCTAAAATAATCCGCGTTTCTCAGCGAAAGGCGCGGAAATACGCGACGACATCCTCGCGGAAGAGCGCCGGCTCTTCCATCGCCGCGAAGTGGCCGCCGCGCGGCATCACACGCCAATGCCTGATATCATAGCTGCGCTCGGCCCAAGCGCGCGGCGTCAGGGGAAGTGTATCCATCGGATACTCCGCATAGCCCGTCGGCACGAGCACGCGCTCGCCGGGCTTCAGGCTGGATGAACCCTCCATCGGCCCTGCCTTGTAGAGCATGTTCGCGCTGTTGATCGTGCCTGTGTGCCAATAGAGCGAGAGCATGGTGCACATGAGATCATGGGGAAAGAGCGCCTCCATGCCCGCATAGGGATGGGTCTTCTTCGTATCGCCAAGGCGCCAATATTTGTCGGCAAGCCAGGCGGCAAGGCCGGCGGGCGAATCCATCAGCGCGAAGGCGAGCGCCATCGGCTTGGTCGACTGGATCGCGCGATAACCTTCCTCGCGCGCCCACCACGCCTTCATCTTGGCGATCCAGTCGGCTTCCTCCGCGGTCACGGGCGGCTGGCTCGGATGCTTGAGGCTGGGGCGCAAAGGCAGCATCGTCAGATGAATGGCGATGAGATCATCGGGATGCTGAAGGGCGAGCCGCGAGGTCACAAAACTTCCCCAATCGCCCGCCTGCGCGGCGAAACGGGGATAGCCCAAGACCTCGACCATCAGCTTGTGCCAGAGCTCGGCGATGGCGGCCGGGCCGATGGGGGTCATGGGCTTTGATGAAAATCCATAGCCGGGGAGCGAGGGCACGACCACATCGAAGGCATCCTCGATGTTACCGCCGAAGCGCTCGGGATGGGCGAGGGGCTCAACAACATCGGCGAACTCGCGAAAGGTCGAGGGCCAGCCATGGGTGAGGATGAGCGGCATCGGCCTCTCGCCGCTTCCCCGCTCATGGATGAAATGGATGTTGTGGGTCTCGCCGTTGCGGCCGGACAATTGCACCGTGTACTGAGGAAGGCGGTTGAGCGCCGCCTCGGCCCGCCGCCAGTCGAAGCGGTCGGCCCAGTGGCTGAGCAGCCGTGCCATATAGTGCAAATTCGTGCCCCATTCCCAATGCTCATTGCCCAGCGGCTCATTGGGAAGGCGGGTGCGAGCCAGTCGCTGCTTCAGATCGGTGATCTCGGCATCCGGTATCGCGATACGAAAGGGCAGCGGCGCCTTGGTCATCGATCCTGGTGAAGCCATCCTTCAAAAGCCGATCTGGCCGGCAAAGCCCACGACATCATCGATGAGTTTTTGCGGACGCTCCAGCGCCGCGAAGTGTCCGCCTTCGCCCATGTCGGTCCAGCGCACGACATTGAGATGGCGCTCGACAAGCGAGCGGGGCGGCCAGATTAGGAAATCGCGGGGGAAATTGGCGACCGCGCAGAGTTTCTCAACCCGCGACTGCAAGGGGATCGGCGCGCCGCCCGGGTCCTCCATGAGGCCACGATAGATCCAGGTCGAGGTCGCGAAGGTATCGCTCACCAGATAGATCATGATGTTGGTGAGAAGCTGATCCTTCGTATAGGCGGTCTCGATGTCGTCGCCGTCGATATGGCTCCAGCCCTTGAACTTCTCGATGATCCAGGCGGCAACCCCAAGGGGGGAATCCGCCATCGCGTAAGAGAGCGACAGGGGCTTTGTCATCTGCAGGCGGAAATAGGCGCCCTCGGCGTCAAAGGCCTGTTGAAAGCGGAGCTGATAGTCTTGCTCTTCCTTTGTCTGCGGCGCGACGCCGGGCGAGAACCAGCCCATCATGTTCAAATGCACGGCCGCGCAGCCCTTGCCCTCATAGCCGAGCCAGCCGGATATGGAACTGCCCCAGTCGCCGCCCTGCGCCAGATAGGAGCCATAGCCCAAGACCTGCGTCATCAGCGCGTCGAAACAGCGCGCGACCGAGCGCGGGCTCATCGGCTTTCTCGGCTTGCCCGAGAACCCGTAGCCTGGCAGCGAGGGCACGACGACGTCAAAACCGTCCTCGGCCTTGCCGCCAAAGCGCTCGGGGTGGGCGAGGGGCTCGATCACATGCATGAACTCGAAGAACGAGCCCGGCCAGCCGTGGCTGAGGATCAAGGGGCGCGGGCGGGTGTTCGAGCCCTTCTCATGGATGAAGTGAAGGTCCTGATCCTCTATGCGTGCCTTGAATTGGGGAAAGCGGTTGAGACCCGCCTCGGCCTTGCGCCAGTCAAAGCCGTCCGTCCAATAGGCGGCGATTTCCTTCATATAGGGCAGCGGCGTGCCATAGGCCCAGGCGTGCCCCGGGCCGCCTTCGGGCGCATCGGGGAGGGAGGCGCCCCTCACGCGCGCGAGGATGGCTTCCAGTTTCGCCTGAGGTATCTCGATCCTGAACGGCTCGGCCTTCATTATTCGCTCCCGTGAAGTTCTTCTTCGGCAAGCGTGACGGGCGGGCCTTGCAAAAGCAATGGCGGGCTTGAATGGGGGCTTATCCCTCGATGCATGAGGCCTAAGGTGGATGGCCCGTTTTCACGGGCGATGACAGAGGAGGGGTGTTCCCTCACCCTTCGCGGCTCGCGAAGGCTCGCGCCTTAAGGGTGAGGACTTATGTTCGCGGACAGACCCCACCCGAAGCGCTTAAAGGGCGCTTCGACCTCCCAAGAGGGGGCCTTGATTAACCCTTCACCCCTCGCGGGCCGCGATGTGCCCGCGGTTCAGGCTGTCAGCGCGCCGTGGCAGTGCTTGAACTTCTTGCCGGAGCCGCACGGACAGGTTTCATTCCGCCCAACCTTGCCCCAGGTCTCAGGATTGTCGGGCGAAACGGAAACGGGGCGCCCCGATATCATCGGGCGGTTGCGCACCGTCGTCGGGCCTTGGGGCTCGGCCAGTTCATCCTCGCCCGTCGCGGGATCGAGGTGATGGGCGCGCATCGGGGGCAGTTCGGCCTCCTCGAGCGGGGGCGGGGCCTCCTCCACCTGGAAGCGGATGGTCATCAGCTGGCGCGTAACATCGATGCGCAGGCGGTCGAGCATCGCCTCGAAAAGCTGGAAGGCCTCGGTCTTGTATTCGTTCAACGGATCGCGCTGAGCATAGCCGCGCAGGCCCACGTGCTGGCGCAAATGGTCGAGCGTGACGAGGTGCTCGCGCCAATTGTGATCGAGCGTCTGGATGAGCAGCGAGCGTTCCACCTGGCGCATCAGATCGGTGCCCACCTGCGCGGTGCGCTGGGCGGCGCGTTCCTCCACCGCCTTCTCGATGCGATGCTTTACTTCCTCATCGGCGATGCCTTCTTCCTTCGCCCATTCGTTGATGGGAAGGTCGAGGTCGAAGATCTCCTTCACCTGTTCGCTCAGGCCATCGACATCCCATTGCTCGGCATAAAGATGCTCGGGCATGTGCTTGGCGACGAGATCGGCGACGATGTTATGGCGCATGTCGCCAACCACTTCGCCGACATCGGAGAGCTTCATCAGCTCGACCCGCTGCTCGAAGATCGCCTTGCGCTGGTCGTTCATGACGTTGTCGAATTTCAGCAGGTTCTTGCGGATGTCGAAATTGCGCGCCTCAACCTTTTTCTGCGCGCGTTCGAGTGCCGCGTTCACCCAGGGATGAGTGATCGCCTCGCCCTTCTCGAGGCCGAGGCGCTGAAGGATGCCATCGAGCCGGCCGCCGCCGAAGATGCGCATCAGGTCATCCTCGAGGCTGAGGAAGAACTTGGAGGCGCCGGGGTCGCCCTGGCGGCCGGAGCGTCCGCGCAGCTGATTGTCGATGCGGCGGCTCTCGTGCCGCTCGGTGCCGATCACATAGAGCCCGCCAGCGGCAAGGACGACCTCCTTGTCGCGCGCGACCTCGGCCCTGATGGCCGTAATCCTTGCCTCCTTCTCGGCGCCGTCCTCCATCCCCGCGGTCTCGGCCGCGATGCGCATGTCGGCATTACCACCAAGCTGAATGTCGGTGCCGCGGCCCGCCATGTTGGTGGCGATGGTTACGGCGCCTGGCACGCCTGCCTGAGCGATGATCTCGGCTTCCTGCTCGTGATAGCGCGCGTTGAGCACGTTATGCGCGATCTTCTTTTTCTTGAGCACAGCGGAGAGCTGCTCGGAGCGCTCGATCGAGACGGTGCCGACAAGCACGGGCTGCTTGCGGGCGCGGGCCTCCTCGATCAGCTTGACGATGGCCTCGTATTTCTCCTCGGCGGTGCGATAAACCTCGTCATCGTGGTCCTTGCGCGCCACCGGGACGTTGGTCGGGATCTCGGCGAGGTCGAGCTTGTAGATGTCGAGAAACTCATCCGCCTCGGTCGCGGCCGTGCCCGTCATGCCGGCGAGCTTTTCGTAGAGGCGGAAATAGTTCTGGAAGGTGATCGAGGCGAGGGTGACATTCTCGGGCTGGATTTCCGCGTCTTCCTTGGCCTCAAGCGCCTGATGCAGGCCCTCCGAATAGCGCCGCCCCTCCATCATGCGGCCCGTGAACTCATCGATGATGACGACCTTGTTGTCCTTCACGATGTAGTCGCGGTCGCGCTGGAACAGCTTGTGGGCGCGTAAGGCTTGGTTGATGTGGTGGACGGTCGAGATGTTTGCGAGGTCGTAGAGCGTGCCCTCGGTGAGGATGCCATGCTGACGCAGCAGCTCCTCCATGAACTCATTGCCCTCCTCGGTCAGCAGCACCGAGCGCTGCTTCTCATCGAGTTCGTAGTGCTCGGGCGCGAGCGAGGGGATGAGCTTGTCAATGGTGCGGTACATCTCCGAGAGGTCCTCGGTCGGACCGGAGATGATGAGGGGGGTGCGCGCCTCATCGATGAGGATCGAGTCGACTTCATCGACGATCGCGAAGTGATGGCTGCGCTGCACCATCTGGCTCAACGCGTACTTCATGTTGTCGCGCAGATAGTCGAAGCCATACTCGTTGTTGGTGCCGTAGGTGATGTCGCAGGCATATTGGCGCCGGCGCTGGTCGTCGTTCAGGCCATGGACGATGCAGCCCGTCGTGAGGCCGAGGAAGCCGTAAACCCTTCCCATCCAGCCCGCGTCGCGCTTGGCCAGATAGTCGTTGACGGTGACGACGTGCACGCCCTTGCCGGTAAGCGCGTTCAGATAGACGGGGAGGGTGGCGACGAGCGTCTTGCCTTCACCCGTCTTCATTTCTGAAATCATGCCCTCGTGGAGGACCATGCCGCCCACGAGCTGAACATCGAAATGACGCTGGCCGAGCGTGCGTTTGGCCGCTTCGCGGACCGCGGCGAAGGCCTCGGGGAGAAGCTGATCGAGGGTCTCACCCTTCTGAAACCGCTCCTTGAATTCCGCCGTCTTGGCTCGCAAGGCGTCATCAGAGAGCGCGACGAAACTGGGCTCCAGCGCGTTGATGTCCTTGACGCGGGCGAATTTGGGCTTCAAACGCCTCTCATTGGATGGCTTGAAGATCCGCTTCGCCAGCGTGCCAAGGCCAAACATATCCCAATCCCTTCTTGCGGCCCCTTCAATCCCCGCGCAGGGGGAAGCAGGCCAAGTGTGTCGCCATCAGGCAGGCTTACCGCCCGGCCCCCCGCCAGCGCTCATCCCTCATGGAAGCCCAGCACAGATAAGGAGCGGGAGGGGGGAAGTCAACGCACCCGCCTGATCGCGTTAAGTTGCGATTCCGGCTCGAATTTTTGCGCGTGCGGGCCTTGTTTCCCCGTTCCCCCGCGCGCATCATCCGCGCCCGGAACACCCTTGCGTGCCTCCTACTCCTTGAGGAATTCGATGGCGAAAAAAGCTAAGGCCAGCATGGCGTTGCGCCGGACTCCGGCTCCTCCCAAGCCCTCCACCCGCAAGGCGGAGGCAAAATCCCTCAAGAGCGCGAAGGCCGCAGCGGCGCCATCGACAAAACGGGCCGCCAAGAAGCCTGCAAAGCCATCTCTGCCGCCAGCCAAGACGCATGCGGTATCGCCGCTTGCGCCCAAAATCCCGACCGATCTGCCCCCGCTTGCGGGGGTTCGTTTCGCATCCGGCGAGGCGGGCGTGCGCTATGCCGGGCGGCGGGATGTGCTCTATGCCGTCTTTGCCCCCGAAACACAGGTCGCCGGCGTCTTCACGCGCTCCAAGACAGCTTCCGCGCCCGTCACGTGGTGCCGGATGCAGCTTCTGCATGGCACAGCCCGGGCGCTCGTCGTCAATTCGGGCAATGCCAATGCCTTCACGGGCGCGGCCGGATTGGAGGCCGTGCGCGCGGTCGCCGAAGCGGGCGCGGCGGTGGCCGAGGCGCTGCCCTCCCAGGTGTTCATCGCCTCAACAGGGGTGATCGGGGAGCCCTTGCCCTCCCAGCGGATCATCAAGGTGCTGCCCGAAATTCATGACCGTAGCGCCGCGACCGGCTGGCTCGATGCCGCCAAGGCAATCATGACCACCGACACCTATCCCAAGCTCGCCTCGGTGCAGGCACGGATCGATGGCGCAAAGGTGACGATCAACGGCATCGCCAAGGGATCGGGCATGATCGCGCCCGACATGGCGACGATGCTCGCGTTCCTCTTCACCGACGCGGCGATCCCCTCGCCGGTGCTGCAGACGCTGCTGAAGGAGGCCGCCGACGACAGCTTCAACTGCATCACCGTCGACAGCGATACCTCGACTAGCGACACGCTCCTTGCCTTTGCCACGGGCAAGGGGGCGCGGCACCAGCCCATCCTGAAGGCGGGTGACCGGCGGCTCGATGATTTCCGCCAGAAGCTCAACCAATTGACGCAGGCGCTGGCGCTGCAGGTGGTGAAAGATGGCGAGGGCGCGCGCAAGCTCATCACCGTGAAGGTGACAGGCGCGGCCGATGATGCCGCCGCCAAGAGGATTGCGCTTGCGATCGGCAATTCGCCGCTCGTCAAAACAGCGATCGCCGGCGAAGACGCCAATTGGGGTCGGGTCGTGATGGCGGTGGGCAAATCGGGCGAGGCCGCCGACCGGGACAGGCTTTCCATTGCATTTGGCCCGCATCTCCTCGCCAAGGACGGTCAGCGCGCGTCCGGCTATAACGAGGCCAAGGTCTCGGCCTATATGAACAAAGCCGAGATCGACATTCTCGTCGATGTCGGCATTGGCAAAGGTGCGGCGCGGATTTGGACCTGCGATCTCACGGAGGGCTATATCCAGATCAACGGGGCCTATCGCAGCTAAAACGGGGCCGCTCCAAAATGCGCCACGTTGCTAAAATCCAAACTATTACTTCCCGTTAATCTCTTACCTCCAGGTTAGCTCCGATGACGCGCAGCCCCGGCCGGTTGGTTCTTGTGGTTGCCGTGGCGCTGATCGATGGCGATGGGCGTGTGCTCGTTGCACAGCGGCCGGAGGGAAAGAGCATGGCGGGCTTGTGGGAGTTTCCAGGTGGCAAGGTCGAGGCGGGCGAGAGCCCGGAGGCCGCGCTCATCCGTGAACTTGCCGAAGAGCTCTCCATCATCGTGAAGGAGGCGTGCCTTGCGCCCTTCACCTTTGCCTCGCACGCTTACGAAGACTTTCATCTGTTGATGCCGCTTTATGTTTGCCGCCGGTGGGAGGGGATGATCGCCGCGCGCGAAGGGCAGGCGCTCAAGTGGGTGCAACCGCACGCGCTTCAGCACCTGCCCATGCCGCCGGCCGATAAGCCTCTCGTCGCGATGCTTCGAGATTTCCTGTGAAGGAGGAGGCCTCTATGCGTATCTTGCGGTTAGCGCGGCGTGCATCGCAACAGAATAAAGCCGCTGCTCCCTCTCGTCGTTTCAGCGCATTGTCTTGCGGAAAGCTGGTACCCATTCTCCCGCGCGCCGCTTCAAGAATAGGCGAGTTCGCGCGTGATGAGGCGGGCACGACCGCAATCGAATATTGCCTGATCGCGTCGTTCATCTTTCTTGCGATCGTGTCGGCGTTCCAGGCCGTCGGCGTCGAGGTCGCGGCGCTCTACACTGCGATCGCGGGCAATTTCTGAGGGGCGTCAATCCTCAAGCGGGCGCTCCTTCGTCATCAGCGCGTCCGCGAGGCGCATGCGGGCGGAGCCGGGGGCCAAAGGCCGCTGTTGGCTCTCATGCGGCGCCCAGCCGGTCATGGTGATGATCTCGATGGTCGCAGGCACGCGGCCATTCGCTCCGGCAAAGCTACGCTCATACTCCGTGAGCGCGGCCGCCAGGACCGCCTTGCGCAAGGGACACCTGTCGCGCTCCACAAGAATGTTCGTCTCACCCATGCCGCGCAGGTCATGCAGCAGGGCGAGCGCATGTGGATAGGTGAGCGTGACACGGTCTGAATCGGCGACGGGCAGGGCAAAGCCTGCGCGCTGGAGCAGGCTGCCCGCATCCCTGATATCGATCATGGGCGCGACGCGGGGGCTTGCGCCTCCCCGCAGCGCCGCTTCGGCGCGGGTCAGCGACTGGCGCAGCTCATGCAACGTCTCGCCGCCAAAAAATGCGCCGATGAAGAGCCCGTCTGGCTTGAGTGCGCGCGCGATCTGACTGAGCGCGCCGGGCACGTCGTTGATCGCATGGAACTCCAGAACACTGACAACGAGGTCGAGCGCTGAAGGCGCAAAGGGGAGCCACTCCTCCTCGGCGCGGATGGAATGGGCGGCAGGGCGGCCCCCCTCACGCGGCAGGGCCGTCAGCACCCGGTCGCAGGACGGTGCCAGCGCCTCGGCCAGCGTGCCGTCGCGTTCGCCAAAGGCGATCGCGGTGCCAAAGCGGCGGCGAACCCCTTTGAGGCGGTCCGCGATGTCGGTCACAACCCTGCGGTAAAGCACATCATGACCCCCAAAGCGGGGGGCGGCCCTCTGCCATCGCAGGCGGCGCAGGCGTCTGTCAAAAATCCGGGGCGGCGATGCGGTCACAAAAACTTGTTCCCTTTTTGTTCTTTTCAGGGATGCGGAAACAAGGCAGTCTTAACCGCATAGAAAAGGAGGCGGACATGATCGGGTATGTGACGATCGGGATCAACGATCTCGACAAATCGGTGGCTTTCTACGACGCCGCGATGGCGGAGATCGGCTATAAGCGCACGTTCAAGGATGGCGGCTGGGCGGGCTATGGCCTCGATGGCAAGGAGGAAGGGCTCATGGTCTATCTGGCAACCCCTTTCGACAAGAACGCGGCGAGCTTCGGCAATGGTTCGATGCTGGCCTTCAAGGCACCGAGCCGGGCGGCGGTGGAGGCGTTTCATCGGGCCGGGCTTGCGCATGGCGGACGCGATGAAGGGGCGCCGGGCGTGCGCGGGGAAGGAACTCCGCCCTTCTATGGCGCCTATGTGCGCGATCCGGTGGGAAACAAGCTCTGCGCCTATTTCAAGGGCTGAGCATGGTGCAGGGGCGGGCGCGGCGCTGGCTTGCCGCATCGGGGCGCATGCTGCTCGATGCGGCGTTCCCGCCCCAATGCCTCAAATGCGGCACGATCATCGCCGATGCGGGCGCGCTTTGCGATCAGTGCTGGCCGCGGCTGCGCTTCATCGAGGCGCCTTATTGCGCACGCTGCGGGGTTCCCTTTGGCTATTCAGCCGGGGAGGGCGCGCTTTGCGGCGCCTGCAGCGCAAGGCCGGGGCGGATCGCGCTCACGCGGTCGGTGCTGCATTATGACGAGGAAAGCCGGGATCTCGTGCTCGCTTACAAGCATGGCGACCGGCTCGACCTTGCCCCGTCCTTCGCGCGCTGGATGGCGCGGCAGGGACGCGAGGCCCTTGCAGGTTCACCCCTTCTCGTGCCGGTGCCGCTCCACTGGTGGCGGCTGTTCCGGCGGCGGCACAATCAGGCGGCGAGCCTTGCCCACGCGCTCGCCCGGGAGGCGGGCCTTTGCGTGATCCCCGACCTGCTCGAGCGGGTACGGGCAACGGCAAGCCAGGGCGACATGCGCTCGGCGCGAGCGCGGCGGCGCAACGTTGCGGGGGCCTTTCGGCTCAATGCGCGGGCGGCGGCGCGGGTTCGCGGCGCACCCATCGTGCTCATCGATGATGTCTTAACCACAGGCGCGACGCTCGAGGCCTGTGCGCGGGTGCTCTTGCACACAGGGTCCAAGGAAATTCGCGCGCTCACCCTGGCGCGCGTTGTCCGCGGGCAGGACGTCACCTAATATTCATCATGGTCTTGCGATGATCCGGGTCCATGAGCGACGTCACCATCTATACTTCCATATTGTGCCCCTATTGCGTGCGCGCCAAGGCGCTGCTCAAACGCAAGGGTGCCACGATCACCGAAATCGATGTGAGCTGCGACCGTGCCTTGCGGGCCGAGATGGAAAGCCGCTCGGGCCGCCACACCGTGCCGCAGATCTTCATCGGCGAGCGGCATGTGGGCGGGTGCGACGACTTGCACGCGCTTGAGGCGAGGGGCGAGCTCGACCGGCTCCTGTCGTCCACCGCATGAGCAAACTCACCGCCGCCTGCATCCAGCTGCGCTCGAGCGATGATGCCCAGCAGAACACGCTGATCGCGTCCGATCTCATCCGTCAGGCGCAGGCGCGCGGGGCACGGCTGATCGCAACGCCTGAAAATACTTGCCTGATGGCGCCCGATGGCGGGGCAAAGCTGGCGATGAGTGAGACCGAGGAGCGTGATCCCTCGCTGCCAAAGTTCTGCGACCTCGCGCATGAGTTGAAGATCTGGCTGCTCATCGGATCGCTGGCGATCCGGCTGCCGGGCGGCAAGACGGCCAACCGGTCCTATCTCATCGACCCCAGCGGGCGGATCGCGGCACGCTATGACAAGATCCATCTCTTCGATGTCGATCTGCCCTCGGGCGAGACCTATCGGGAGTCCAATACGGTCGAGCCGGGCGACCATCTGGTGACTGCCGAGACGGATTTCGGCCGGCTTGGCCTTACGATCTGCTATGATTTGCGCTTCCCGCAGCTCTATCGCGCGCTCGCCAAGGCCGGCGCCGAGATCATCAGCGTACCTTCCGCCTTCACCCAGACGACAGGCGAGGCGCACTGGCATGTGCTGTTGCGCGCGCGGGCGATCGAGACGGGGGCGTTCATCCTCGCCCCGGCCCAAGGCGGGCGGCACGCCAACGGGCGTGAGACATTCGGCCACAGTCTCATCATCGATCCCTGGGGGGCGATCCTCGCCGAGGGCGGCACGGAACCCGGTATCATTCTCGCCGAACTCGACCTTGGAAAGGTCGCGGCCGTCAGGGCCCGGATCCCGGCCTTGCGCCACGATCGGCCCTTTACCTGAGATTGGCCATTTGCCTGAGATTGGCCCCTTGCCAAGAAGCGGGGCTTGCCGGCGCTTTGGCAACCGCCCATCTTGAGTGCTAGACTTTATGAAGTTCAACCCTACTGTGCGTCCATGATCCGTTACCAACTCCGCTGCAGCAAAAGCCACGAATTCGAGGGCTGGTTTCGCGACAGCGCCGCGTTCGACACGCAGGCCAAGGCCGGCCGCCTTGCTTGTCCCGTCTGCAACACCAAGAAGATCGAGAAGGCGCCGATGGCACCTGCGGTCGCGACACAGCGTGAGCCCGGCCGGGTGGGCATGGCTGCGATGAGCCCCAAGGCCGTTCGCGAGCGCCTCGCGGCGCTGCGCAAAATGGTCGAAGAAACGCATGAGGATGTGGGGCGCGCCTTTGCCGAGGAGGCCCGCAAGATCCACTATGGCGAGGCTGAGGAGCGGGGCATCTATGGCGATGCGACCCTGGAAGAGGTGAAGGAGCTGACCGAGGAGGGCATCGATGTGCTGCCCCTGCCGCCCGCAGAGCAGTGTGATGCCTGAGGCGCGGTCCGGCAGTCCCCTGCCATTTGCAATTTGCCCTCAACCGGCTTAGAGCCGTTCCAGACCGGCTTTGCAAGCGCCGGCGGGAAATGGCCGCGACGGCCGCTTCCCTTTCCAACCCAATCAGGTTGCCATGGCCGAGAGTTCAACACCACCGATCGCCTTTTCCGCCCGTATCAGTGTCGCGCAGGTGGAAGAGGGACATGAGCTTGCGCCCAAGTTCGATGCGGAAGGGCTTATTCCCTGCGTGACGACCGATGCCGCATCGGGCGATGTGCTGATGCTTGGCTATATGAACGCGGAGGCGCTGCGCCTGTCGATCGCGACGGGGGAGGCCCATTATTTCAGCCGCAGCCGCCGGGTGCTCTGGCGCAAGGGTGCGACTAGCGGCCTGACGCAGCGCATAGTCGAAATGCGGATCGATGACGATCAGGATGCGGTCTGGCTGAAGGTGGCGGTTGGTGGCTCGGGCGCGTCGTGCCATGTGGGCTTCAAGTCGTGCTTCTATCGGGCGGTGCCTACGCCCGCGGCCGACGGTGCGGTCACGCTTCGCTTTGTCGAAACGGAGAAGACCTTCGATCCCAAAGCCGTCTATGGCGATGCGCCCAATCCAACCATTCTGTGAGTGAGACGGGCCTCGCCCCGTTGGGTGGGTGGGCCTTAGGGAAAAGCCCTACTCGACCCGCTGCGGCTTGGCGGCGCCCGGCGCGAGGCTGGCGAACAAGGTGCGGCAGACCCGCTCCAACTCCCCGTCTGCCATGTTGCGCAGCAAGACGCCGTCGATGAAGCAGGTCATGATCGTCACCCACGCGCCCAGCTTCTGCGGCGGCGCACCCAGCGCACGCAGATTGTTGCCAAGCGTCCTTACGTTGTGTTCGCGGAACTGATCGCGCGCCTTGGCGACGACGGGGCTCACCTCGGCGCGCTGCTGGGCGGCGGTGAGCAGGTGGCGGATGTCACGCAAGGCCTTGATGGCGGCAATCAAGTCCTTCTCGGGCTTGCCTGTCGGCCAGCCGCCCACATAGAGATTGTGCAGGACAAGGCGCAGCGCTCTTTCGGTTACCGCGACCAGGATGTGGTCCTTGCTGGGGAAGTACCAGAACAAGGTCTTTTCGCTGACCGCACATTTCTTCGCGATCTGCGCCGTCGTCGTTCCGGCAAAGCCCTGCTCAGCGAAGAGCGCGTCGGCCGCATCGAGCAATTGCGCGATTTTTTCCTCGCGCGCGGTTCCCGCCCGGTTACGCGGCATCGGCCGCAAGGCAGTGCAGGACGATCTTGCCCCGGGTGCGGCGGCTCTCGATCGCGGTATGCGCCTTTGCGACGTCGCTCAAATCCATGACCGTTTGCACCACGGGGCGGACCTTTCCTGCTTCAACGAGCGTGCGAATTTCCTCCAGCACGGCGCCGCTGGTTGAGAAATGCGCCCAACTATAGCGCGCGCCCTTCCAAAGACGCATCCAGATTTTCATCCCCAACAAGGTCAATGCGACGCGTGCGCCGCCGAGGATGAAGCCGCCCTCGTCAATCCAGGGCAGAAGCGGATTGACAATCGACACGTAATGCGCGCCCGCCCCGCGCCTCAGGACGCGGAGCGAGCCCTTCTCGACCCCGGCGAGGTAACCCAAGGTGTCGAAAACGACATCGATGTCCTTCAGCTCCTTGGCAAAGTCCTCTCTTGAATAGTCGATGACGCGGTCGGCGCCGAGGCTGCGGCAGAACTCCACATTGCCGGGGCCGCAGGTCGTCGCGACGTTCGCGCCCCAGGCCTTGAGCAGCTGGATCGCGAAACTGCCGATGCCGCCAGAGCCTGCGTGCACGAGCACCGTCTTGCCCGCCGCCTTGCCCGGCTCGATCGCACCCGTCCCGACCAGCGCAGCCCAGGTGGTGAGCGCCACGTAAGGGATCGAGGCGGCCTCCTCATGGGTGAGATTTTGGGGTTTCATCGCCACTTCGCGTTCGCGCACCGCTACGTACTCCGCGTAAGTACCGTCGCGAAAGGCGTCTGGCGCGATCCAGACCGCGTCGCCCGCCTTGAAGCGCGTCACGTTCCTGCCTGTCTTGACGACGACGCCGGAGGCATCGTGGCCGAGGATGAGCGGCATTTTGGCGCCCAGCAGCTTGAACACACGCCGGCCATAGCCCATCCGCCGCACGGCATCGATCGGATTGACCGAGGTTGCGTGAATGCGGATGAGGATCTCATCGTCCGCCGGAACGGGATCAGGAAGGGAAGGGTTGAGGCGAAGAACCTCAACGCCTCCATACTCACTCATCTGCACAGCCCGCATGATCTCTCGCCGTCAAGGGTGAAGCCGCCGTTGGAGGAGCCTTGCCTGGCTTCTAGCTCCCAGGGTTATGCGGGATGGAGCCGATTTCCCTTTTCAGCCGCGGGTCTGGCGCGTGCAAGATCCTGCCCCAGCACCAGGACGAGGCCCGCAAGCACCGCCGATTTCACAAACCATTGATGGATCTGCAAATTCGCAGGGTAAGGCGACGTCTCCGAGATGTTGCCGTGCACGACGATGGTGGAAACCGTGATGATGAGCATCAATGGCGGCGCTGAGTATTTGAGGGCAATGCCGGCCGCAACGAGAAGGCCGAAGATGATTTGGAAGCCGATGATGTAGGGAAGGCTGGTGCCGGTGCCGCCCGAGGCGACAATGTGCTCAATGCGGATATCGATGTAATACCATTGCCAGAGTGCGTTGATGATGAAATAGCCGCCGATCATGGCGCGCCCCGCGCGCCCCGCCATCGTCATCTCTCTCATTGGGGACGCGCCGCCCTCGGGCAAGGACTGGTTCGCCAGGAAGACCAGCGCTGCAACGATGGTGAGGTGCACCAGCCATTCCTTGAAGAGAACCTCGATCTGGAACTCGGCTGGATATTCGCCGATACCCTTCCCGTTCACGTCGGTGAGGAGAACAAGCGACATCAGGATAAGAATCGCTGCCAGCGGGTAGGGGGTAATGCGGATCTTGTAGTTCGCGATCAGCGCCGCGCCGCAAATCGCGAAAACGACCGCGGTCAGGATCGTGAGGAAATGTGGGGCGCCCACTAGGTCGAGATAAGCGGCGCGCAAATCGTAGGTCGCGATGTTCCATCCCGCATCGAGGATAAAGGTCAGACCCAGGAGGATACGGCCCGCCGGGAAAAGCCATTGCATGAGAGAGACTCCCTCCAACTTCTTGTTGTCCCGGGATAAGCCCGGTACTCGGGTTCTTCAGTATCACTGTAGATAAACGCGTGCAAGCAGGCGATCCGTCGCGGCGCCCATGCGCCTGCGAAGGCTCGCGCCTCTCCCTTCGCGGCTCGCGAAGGCTCGTTCCTTAAGGGTGATGGTTTTTTGTACGCTATTCTAAAGATCTTCCAGCGACAGGATGATCTTGCCGGCATGGACGCCGGCCGCCATGCGCGCATGGGCGGCGCCGGCGTCTTGCAAGCGGAAAACCTTGTCGATCACCGGCTTCAGGCGTCCGCTCTCCAGCAGGGGCCAGACCCTCTCCTTAAGGCTGTCGCGGATCTGGCGCTTTTCAGCGGTTGAGCGAATGCGCAAGGTCGAGCCCGTGATCGTCAGCCTGCGGAGCATTACCTTCAGGAAATCGATTTCCGCCTTCGAGCCGCTCTGATAGGCGATGTTGACGAGACGGCCATTGACGGCGAGCGCCTGCAGGTTCTTTGCGATATAGGCGCCGCCTACCATGTCGAGGATGACATCGACGCCCTTGCCGGCGGTCGCATCCTTCACCGCGCGGACAAAATCTTCTTCATTGTAGTTGATTGCGCGGCTGGCGCCGAGGCGCTCGCACAGGGCGCATTTCTCGTCCGTACCCGCCGTTGTCAGCACGCTGTGCCCCAGCGCCGCAAAAAGCGCGATCGCGGTCGTGCCAATGCCGCTCGATCCGCCATGGACGAGCAATGTCTCACCTTGCGCAAGGTGGGCACGGTCGATGATGTTCGTCCAGACGGTGAAATAGGCCTCGGGAAGCGCGGCCGCCTCTAGCATGGAAAAATCCTTCGGCACCGGCAGGGCCGAGCCCTCATCCGCAAGGCAGTATTGCGCATAGCCGCCGCCCGCGAGCAGGACGCAAACCCGGTCGCCGCGCTGCCATTCGCGCGCATCGGGGCCAAGCTCCGCTACGGTGCCCGCCGCCTCAAGACCCAGAATGCTCGATGCACCCTGCGGCGCGGGGTAGCGCCCTTGCGCCTGCAACAGATCGGCGCGGTTGAGCGCGGCCGCCTCCACCTTCACCAGGATTTCGGCGCCCGTGGGCTTAGGCCTTTGCTCTTCGGCAAGGGTGAGGCGGGGGAGGGGACCTGGATTGTCGATCCGGATGGCCTTCATCATTTGCGGCATCAATTTGAACTCCATTGCGCTTTCCGGCGCGCGCGGGGAAAAATGAATGCAAAGCGCCTTTATGCACATGCCTCATCACTGATGGAGCGCAGACGCAACCCGAGAAGGCGCCAGCGCTTTACCTGTTGTATGTCGCAACGTCATTTGCGGAAAACCGCGCGTCACTCTTCCGCACGTTGCCTTGGGAGGGAAGGATGGACCCACAGGATCTTCTGCCGCGCAGTGCAATCGCGCAACCGGTCAATCTCGATCTGATGTCGATTGCGGAGCTGGAAGCCCGCATCGCGACGCTCACCGCCGAGATCGAGGCCGCACGCGCGATGATCGCCAAAAAACAAGCGTCGCGGCAATCCGCAGAGACCTTCTTTAAGAAGGACTGATATCCATAAGCCGGTAATGGTTAAGTGATTACCTCGGCAAGGTTGCAACGGTGAGACATGAAACCCTCACCGCTCGCGCTTGGATCGTGCAACATCGTGACAGTCTGATATCGTTGGTGTGAAGGAGAGCGGGCCTGCTTTGTGGTCCGGAACTTGCGCATCTAGACGGCACGTTTCTCTTTTTGACTATGGCCGGAGCCGATGACCCACGACGCCAGTCCTTTGCCGCCCGACGATGCGCTCACCCTGCGCGTCAAGGGCTTCGCCACCTCGCAGCAATTCACGCGCATGTTCCAGGACGGCATGGCGATGGTGGAGGAGACGGCGGCCTATCTCGATGGGCCGGGGCGGGAAGAATCCAAGACTTTGCCGCGCCGGGCTGCGCTCACCTATGCGGGGGAGAGCATGCGGCTGACGACCCGGCTGATGCAGGTGGCCTCATGGCTCCTCGTGCAGCGCGCGGTCAGGGAAGGGGATATGAGCGTCGCGGAAGCGGCGAAGGAAAAATACCGGCTCGGCGCGCGGGAGATCTGCAAGGGGCGCAAGGCGGAGGCAGAAGAGATGCTTCCTGCTCGTCTCGTTGATCTTTTGCGGCGCTCGGAACACCTCTATGAGCGCGTCGACCGGCTCGATGGCGCGGTCTATCGCGGCGAGAGCGATACTTCCGGCAATGGCGCCCTTGCCCATTTGGGCAGGCTGCAGGCCGAGTTCGGCGCGAGCGAATGACGCTGCCTCAAGGGACATGTCCTGCGCCCGGAGGCCGGGGCAGAACCCTTAACCCAGAAGACCCTCGAAGCGCTTCTTGAAGCGCCCGACGCGGCCGCCGCGATCCAGAATCTGCTGCTGTGCGCCCGTCCAGGCGGCATGCGTCGTCGTGTCGATGTCGAGGGTGAGCGTGTCGCCCTCGCTGCCATAGGTCGAGCGGGTCCAATAGGTCGTGCCGTCGTTCAGAACCACCTTGATGAAGTGGTAGTCGGGGTGGCCTTCTTTCTTCATCGGTCCTGTCCTTGGCACGGCCGGCCCCCTTTTTCCGTGGGGCCGAAAAATTAATCCGCTATCGCGTGAGCGCGCAATGGGGCGGTCCGCCCCGTTTGCGAAGCCCGCGCTTATAGCGATGGCGGGCGCTTTAGGCAAGGGGGGCTGTCAGCGATCGCACTGGCAAAAAGCTTGAGCGCCGGGCGCTCTGCGTTTAGACCCCTCTCTTCTGGAGGCAGCAGTGACAATGTCGGAGCGGGGCGCCGAGTTCGAAGCGGAAATCGCGCGCGAGGCGGCGCAGCGCCCCAAAGCACGCACGCTCAAACCCCTGCGGCGGGTGCTGCCCTTCCTCAAGCCCTATGGCCTTTACATCGTGGGGGCGTTCCTTGCCCTCATCGTCGCGGCGGGGGCAACGCTCGTCATTCCCGTTGCCGTGCGCGAGATGATCGATCACGGCTTTTCCAACGAGAACGCGGCGGCGATCGATCGCTATTTCCTTTTCCTGCTTGCGGTCGCGGGGCTGCTCGGCCTTGGCACGGCGGTGCGCTTTTACTTTGTCACCTGGCTTGGCGAACGGGTCGTCGCCGATATCCGAAAAGCTGTCTATTCCCACATTCTGTCGCTCTCGCCGGCGTTCTTCGAGCTTACGCGCACGGGCGAGGTGCTTTCGCGCCTGACAGCGGACACGACCCTCATTCAGACCGTGATCGGCTCGTCCGTCTCGATGGCGCTGCGCAATGGCATGACGCTGGTGGGCGGTATCGCCATGCTGATCGTGACCTCGCCCAGCCTCTCGGGGCTTGCGCTTTTGGGCGTGCCGGCCATCGTGCTGCCGCTCGTGCTCTTTGGCCGGGCCGTGAGGCAGCTATCGCGCGCCGCGCAAGACCGCATCGCCGATACAAGCGCGACGGCGGGCGAGACCATCAACGCCGTGCAGACCGTGCAGGCGTTCACGCATGAGGCGATCGACCGGGATACCTATGGGCGAGCGGTCGAGGGAGCGTTCACAACCGCGATCCAGCGCGTGCGGGCTCGGGCGGCGATGACGGCGCTCGTTATCTTCCTTGTCTTTGCCGGCATCGTCGCCGTCATGTGGTGGGGGGCGCGGCTCGTGCTTTCAGGGGAGATGAGCGCAGGCGAACTGGGGCAGTTCATTCTTTACGCCGTACTGACGGCAGGGTCGGTCGGCATACTCTCTGAAATCTGGGGTGAGCTTCAGGCCGCGGCCGGGGCGGCAGAGCGGCTGATGGAACTGCTCGATGTCCGTCCCGAAATCACGGCGCCGGCCCAGCCCGTCGCCATGCCCAGCCCCGCGCGGGGGCAGGTGGCGTTCGAGGCGGTCACCTTCCGCTATCCCACACGCAGCGATGTCTCGGCGCTCTCAGCCTTCTCGCTCGCCGCCGAGCCAGGCGAGACGGTGGCGCTTGTGGGTCCTTCGGGTGCAGGCAAGACGACGACGTTCCAGCTGCTCTTGCGCTTTTATGATCCTCAGTCGGGCCGCATCCTGATCGACGGCGTCGATATCAGGCAGGCGAGCCCGCAAGAGGTGCGCAAGCGGATCGCGGTCGTGCCACAGGATTCGGTCGTCTTTGCGGGGAGCGTGCTCGACAATATCCGGTTCGGGCGGCCCGAGGCGAGCGAGGCCGAGATCAAGGCCGCCGCCGAAGCGGCGCAGGCGGCGGAGTTCGTCGAGCGGCTGCCGCTTGGCTATCGCACGCTTCTGGGCGAACGGGGGATCACGCTCTCGGGCGGGCAGCGTCAGCGCATCGCGATCGCGCGCGCGATCCTGCGCAATGCGCCCATCCTGCTGCTCTATGAGGCGACGTGCGCGCTCGATGCGGAAAGCGAGCGGCTGGTCCAGCAGGGGCTCGAGCGGGCCATGCAGGGGCGCACGACGCTCGTCATCGCGCACCGGCTGGCAACGGTGCAGAAGGCGAGCCGGATCGTCGTGATGCAGGGGGGTGAGGCGATCGCGAGCGGAACGCATGCCGAACTCGTCGCCAAGGATCCGCTCTATGGGCGGCTCGCCCGGCTCCAATTCGCCGGCAATGATGCGCTCCTGGCGACGGGCAGTTGACGGGCGTCGCTTAAAAAAGCCGGGCACGCCTTATCGCGGACACGGTTTCGTGGCATTGTTAACGATAAGACGCGGCGAGCCAGCCGCATCGGTCAGCGTCTGCGTCAACTCACTTTGATTGGCGCGGCCGATCACATTCTTTGGATTGACGCAACTCGCGGGGATGAAAGGTCGCTGTTCCCGCGCTTGTTGCACGAGGCTTTAGGGGAGGCCGTCATGCTGCGTTTCATCGTCATCGTGCTTGTCATCGTCATCGGTGTCGCCGGCGTTGCGGCGCTGCGCACGCTGAGCGCGACGGGCTATTTCGCCACCGTCACGCCCGGATATGAGGGTCAGTGCCGCACTGTGCCGGCGCCCAAGGGACCTGAGGATTTCGCGATCGACCGGGCGCGCGGGCTCATCTACATCTCTTCGACCGACCGGCGCTCCATCATGGCGGGCGCCCAGAACGCGCGCGGCGACATCTTCCTGATGCGCCTCGATGCGCCGCAAGAAGGCGCCGTGCCGCTGACCTCTCGCATCGGCGAGGCGCCGAGCGATTTCCGCCCCCACGGCATCAGCCTCTATGAGGGTCCCGACGGCCGGCAGACACTGATGGTCGTCAATCATCTCTCGACGGGCGAGCATGCGATCGAAATCTTCGATGTCGTTCCGGACACGCTGACCGGACAGGTCGAGCTCCATCATCGCAAGAGCGTCACCGATCCGCTGCTCACCTCTCCCAACGATGTGGTCGCGGTCGGGCATGACAGCTTCTATGCCGCGAATGATCGCGGCTGGGGCAGCGCCGAGCCCTGGGGGATGATTGAGATCTATCTCATCCTTCCCCTCGCCAAGGCCGTCTATTGGAATGGCCGCGAGATGAGCGTCGCGGTTTCCGGCCTCACCTTCGGCAATGGCATCGCGGCCTCGGCAGATGGCGGGCAGATCTATATCGCCGAGACGACGGCGAAGCGCGTGAACGCCTATGAGCGGAACATGACGACGGGCGAGCTTTCCTATCTTACCAGCGTCTCGCTCGATGCCGGCCCCGACAATATCGATGTCGCCTCGGATGGCACGCTGTGGGTGGCGGCTCACCCCAAAATGCTGCAATTCGCCGAGCATGCGCGCAATGCCGAAACGCAGTCGCCCTCACAGGTGATCGCGATTTCGGCCCCCGGCCCGCGCGGCGGCGGATTTGAGGCGCGGACGGTCTATAGCAATCTCGGCGATGAAATCTCCGGATCGAGCACCGCGGCTTCGGACGACGGGCTGCTCGTCATCTCCGACGTGTTCGAACCCGTGATGGCCATCTGCCAGGCCGGTCCCGGCGTGTGAGGTTCATGGCGCGGCGATCCTTTGGAGGGTCGCCGTTTGACTTGGCCCCATACGCCACGCATGGTTCTTCCCCTTAATTGGCTGCGGGAGGGATCATGCGCCGGTGGGGATGGATTTCGGGCGTCGTCGCGATCGGCGTCATTGGTGCGGCGCTGACCAGCTTTGCGGCCGATAGCGGCGCGCCGCCCGCGCGCGTCGAGAGCGTCACCGACATGCTTCACGGCGTTGCGGTCAGCGATCCCTATCGCTGGCTCGAGGACGGCGCGAGCGCCGAAACGCAGGCCTGGTCGAGCGCGCAGTCTGAGCGCTCCCGCGCCTATCTCGACGGGCTTTCGGTGCGGACGCCGATCCGCGCCCGGATCGAAGCCGCCATCACCCAAAGCTCACCCCGCTATTATGGCCTTACCTATGCTGGCGGGCGTGTCTTCTCGATGTATTTCGACCCCAAGAAGCAGCAGCCGATCCTTGTCGTCATGGGCGCGGATGCCGATCCTGTGTCGGCGAAGACGGTGCTCGACCCCAATCTCCATGACACAACGGGCGCAACGACGCTCGACTGGTACGTGCCGTCCCATGACGGGAAGCTGGTGGCGCTGTCGCTGTCGAAGGACGGGTCAGAAGACGGCACGCTCCATGTGTTCGAGACGGATACGGGCCGGGAGACGGGCGAGCGTATCGCGCATGTGCAATACCCGACGGCAGGCGGCGATGTCGCCTGGGCGCCTGACAATCTGAGCTTCTGGTACACGCGCTATCCCACGCAAGGGGCGAGCGCGGAGGACCGGCATTTCTTCCAGCAGGTCTATGTGCACCGATTGGGCGATGATCCGGCCAAGGACGCGCATGTCTTCGGCGATGGGCTGCCCAAGGTCGCCGAGATCAAGCTCTCCTATTCGCTTGCCGACAAGAAGCTGCTCGTCTCCGTTCAAAATGGCGACGGCGGCGAGTTCGTCCATTTCGTGCGCGGCGAGGACGGGCAGTTCCAACAGCTCACACACTATGAGGATGGAATCGATTTCGTCGCGTTCGGGCCTGACGCGGGGCTCTATCTCGTATCGGAAAAAGGGGCGCCGCGCCGACGTGTGCTCAAGCTCGCGCCGGGGGTGAGTGACCTTGCCGAGGCGAGCACGATCGTCGAAGAGGGCGAGGACGCGATCGTCATCGATTTCTGGGGCGAGAAGGCGATCAACTTCACCGCCGATAAGATGTATGTGCGCACGATCGCGGGCGGCCCCTCGCGCGTGCGGGTGTTCGACCTCTCGGGCAAGGCGCTCGATGATGTGCCGCTGCCGGAGGTTGCGGCGGTCGATGAGATCGAGCCCGTCGGCGAGGATGTGCTCTAGATGTGAGCTTTCAGTAGGTTGTCCATTCGGTCCCGACCGAGGAAGCTGAGGTTGCGAAGCTTCAGTGTCCAAGGGAGGACCGAATGGACATCCACAAGAATGC
>JACADY010000081.1 GCA_013389115.1 Alphaproteobacteria bacterium | reverse complement strand
CTTGGACACTGAAGCTTCGCAACCTCAGCTTCCTCGGTCGGGACCGAATGGACAACCTACTGAAAGCTCACAGTTAGAGCGTGATGCGAAAAAGCATGTCCCCGCGAAGGCGGGGATGGGGACCGGTTTTCCGCAAAAATCACGCGGTAATCAAAGACCTGGCGCAAGATGCCAATTCAATTTGAACGCGTCTTGCTCTAGGGTCCACGGCAAAATCGAAATCGCCTCAGGAACCCTATCCGTGCCGCAAGAAACGCATGACAGCGTCATCAGCCTCATTGGCAACACCCCCCTAATCCGCCTGCGCCGCGCGTCAGAGCTGACGGGCTGCGAGATCCTCGGCAAGGCGGAGTTCTTGAACCCCGGTCAGTCGGTAAAGGACCGCGCGGCCCTTTTCCTCATTCGCGACGCCATTGCGAAGGGCCAATTGAGGCCCGGGGGGACGGTTGTGGAGGGCACGGCGGGAAACACAGGGATCGGCCTTGCCCTCGTTGCCAATGCGCTCGGCTTCAAGACGGCGATCGTGATCCCAGAAACGCAGAGCGAGGAGAAGAAAGACGCACTCCGCCTTTTGGGGGCCGCGCTGATCGAAGTTCCCGCTGTCCCCTACAAGGACCCCAACAATTACGTGAAGGTGTCGGGCCGCCTTGCCGAGGAACTGGAGCAATCCGATGCGGCCGGCGCCTTCTGGGCCAATCAGTTCGACAATGTCGCCAATCGTGCGGCCCATATCGAAACGACCGGCCCCGAAATCTGGCGCCAGACTCAAGGCAAGGTCGACGGCTTCATCTGCGCCGTTGGCACTGGCGGCACGCTTGCGGGCGTCGGCATGGCGCTGAAACGCCTTAACCCCAAGATCACGATCGGCCTTGCCGATCCCATGGGCGCGGCGCTTTACAGTTACTACACGACAGGTGAGCTCAAATCGGAAGGCAGCTCGATCACCGAAGGCATCGGCCAGGGCCGCATCACCCGCAATCTCGAGAACGCGCCCATCGATGTCGCCTTCCGCATCCCGGATGAGGAGGCTCTACCCCTCATCTTCGACCTGTTGGAAACGGAGGGCCTGTGCCTTGGCGGATCGAGCGGCATCAATGTCGCCGGCGCCATCCGCCTTGCGCGGCAGCTGGGACCTGGACATACAATTGTGACGGTTCTTTGTGACTACGGGACAAGGTATCAGTCCAAGCTGTTCAACCCGGCGTTCCTGCGCACGAAGAACCTGCCCACGCCGCGCTGGCTTGACGCACCCACAATCCTGAAGGCTCCGCTTCTCGCATGAAACTCCCCGATCCCCTCGTGTCGACCGAATGGCTGGCAGAGCATATCTCGGCACCGGACATCCGTATCATCGACGCTTCCTGGCACTTCCCAGCTTCGGGTCGCAATGCGAGGGATGAATATGGGGTGGCGCACATAGAAGGCGCGCTGTTCTTCGACATCGACGACATCGCCGATACGGCATCACCCTACCCCCACATGCTTCCTGATGCGGTGAAGTTCGCAAGCCGCGTTCGCAAACTGGGCCTTGGCGATGGCAACCGCATCGTCGTTTATGATCAGCTCGGGCTCTTTTCGGCGCCGCGCGCCTGGTGGATGTTCCGCGCCATGGGCCACGCCGACGTCGTCGTGCTCGATGGCGGCCTGCCCAAATGGATCGCGGAGGGCCGTCCCCTCGACGACTTGCCCCCCATCCCGCGCGAGCGCCATTTCACCCCGCGCCCCAACCGGACGATCATCCGCGATCTCCAACAAATGAAGGCAAACCTCGCTTCGAAGGCCGAGCAGGTGATCGATGCGCGCTCAAGCGGCCGCTTCATGGCGACCGAGCCCGAGCCGCGTCCTGGCCTCAAAGGTGGGCATATCCCAGGCTCCATCAATATTCCGTACACAGAGCTGCTTCAGCCCAACGGCACGATGAAGCCGGCTGCGGTCCTAAAAGAACTGTTCTCGACGCGCGGCATCGATACCGGCCGGCCTATCACCGCCACCTGCGGCTCCGGCGTCACCGCGGCGATCATCGCCCTTGGCCTTGCCCGGATCGGAAATTACGAGGCTGCGATTTACGATGGTTCCTGGTCCGAGTGGGGCACCGTTCAGGGCCTTCCGATCGAGGCGTGAGTCATGGGACGGCGTGTCTCGACGGTCGTAACCTTCCTTGAGATGTTTTCAGAGCCGAGGATGCGTCCGACCCCGCCGCTCGAAGCGGCGCAGGGGCGGCTTGCGGTCTTGCGCACCCTCGCCCCGCCGACCTCCTACTATCGTTATCTCTACGATGCCGTTGGCAGCCCCTGGAAATGGGTCGAGCGCAAGCGGATGAGCGATGACGCCCTGCGCGCCATCATCGATGATCCCAATGTCGAGATCCTTGTCCTTTATGCCGATGGTTGGCCGGCGGGCTTTGCCGAACTCGATGCGCGCGAACCCGGGCTCGTGAACCTTTCCTATTTCGGTCTCATGCCCGAGGCGATCGGCCGGCATTTCGGCGGGTTCTTCCTCCATGCGGCGGTCAAGGCCGCGTGGGAGAAGGGCCCGGAGCGCGTGACGGTCAACACCTGCACGCTCGACCACCCACGTGCCCTACCCCTTTATCAGCGTCTCGGTTTCACGCCCTATGCCCAGCGCGAGGCCTTCATCGAACTGCCCGACGAAACCTGAAGCGGCACAAGGATGAGGCTCCAACTGTCATGGGCCGCGGAAGCGGG
>JACADY010000078.1 GCA_013389115.1 Alphaproteobacteria bacterium | reverse complement strand
TGCCGCGCTGGCTCCATCGCTACAACTGGCACCGCCCACATGGTAGCTTGAAGGCAACTACACCCATCAGCCGACTCGGCCTCACCGAGAACAACCTATTGAGGCTCCACACCTAGAGTTGCAGTGTCTCATACAGATCGCACCAGCCCGGGTTCATCCTCTCGATCAGCTCGATTTTCCATGCCCGGTTCCATTTCTTGATCCGAGTTTCGCGGTGGATGGCCTCCCGCACATCATCATGCGGCTCGTACCAAACCAGATGCTTCACATCATAGCGGCGGGTGAAACCCTTAGCCTGCCCTTCGCGATGCTCAAACGTGCGCCGGATGAGGTCGTTGGTAACGCCGCAGTAAAGAGTGCCATTGGGTTTGCTGGCCAGGAGGTAGACGAAGTATGGCATTTGCCTGCTTCCCTGCGGTCTAAGCGTGGATGGCCCGGTCAAGCCGGGCCATGACAAAAGAGAGGGGTTTAGAGGCAACGCCAAAAAAAAGTGGAACATAAAGGTACCACTTCGCCGCTAATGTAGCACTTTCAGTGTCGATGATAAACAACTACCGCGATAATTCATTCCATTTGTAGCGCCAGTTCAAGCTTGCTGCTAGGCCGTCGATATCCGGAAATAGCATCGCATGGTCAATGCCGTATAGATACATTTCTCTTTTCATTTTGAAGCACTCTTTCGCGTCTAATTCGAAACTAACCAAACCCTTAATGATCGGCTTTGTTGGTTCTGGATGAATAGTGAATATTGACCGTTGTGTCGCAATTCTCGCTGTTACAGTTGGGGGGGTATAGCTTTTTATCTTTGTAATACAAAATGGCGATTTTGCATCATCCCCTGTAACTTCGCACGGCTTGCAAAATGCATAGACGACAGGGTTCCTGGGCTCACCGCCTTTTATTCCGGCAGATTTAAGAGCAAAGTGCAAAGCGATGAGGAAGCTCTCTGTCCAGTCTAAAAGACGGGTTGGCATGCCGTGATGTTGAGCAACGGCAAGCACCTCGAGGTCATTCTCAGCTCTGATATTGAAGTGCATACGTGCTTTAGCTTTAAAAATATCAAAAATATACTTCTAATAATCGAAACTATATGGAATTCTATTGTCTTGATTTTCATGCCCTCTTGTCTGCTCTCTTCCTATTTTTGGAATTAATTTATAATCTTCTGTTTGTCCTCTAAATATCCACCCGCCTCCTTTGAGTTGACTGAGCCGACTCATGGCTTCTGCTAGGGAGCCTATTGGGGTGTTTTCCGCGGTCATTTCTCGGGAGCTCCATCTCGTCACCTCCGCGCATTCTCCTTCAGGTCATCGACAACGGCGGGGTCGGCGAGGGTCGTCGTGTCGCCAAGATTGGCGGTGTCGCCCTCGGCGATCTTCCTCAGGATGCGGCGCATGATCTTGCCGGAGCGGGTCTTGGGCAGGCCCGGCGCCCACTGGATCACATCCGGGCTGGCGATGGCGCCGATCTCCTTCCTCACCCAGTTCACCAGTTCCTTGCGCAAATCATCCGTAGGCTGAATACCTGTCTTCAGCGTCACATAGGCATAGATGCCCTGACCCTTGATGTCGTGCGGATAGCCGACGACGGCGGCCTCGGCCACGTCCTTGTGGGCGACGAGCGCGCTTTCAACCTCGGCCGTGCCAAGGCGGTGGCCCGAGACGTTGATGACATCATCGACGCGGCCCGTGATCCAGTAGTAGCCATCGGCGTCGCGCCGGCAGCCATCGCCAGTGAAGTACTTGCCCGGATAGGTCTTGAAGTAGGTGTCGATGAAGCGCTGATGATCGCCATAGACGGTGCGCATCTGGCCCGGCCAGGAATCGGCGAGCACGAGATTGCCGGTTGTTTCGCCCTCAAGCACGGTACCTTGCGCATCGACGACTTCAGGGATGATGCCAAAGAGCGGCTTCGTCGCCGAGCCCGGCTTCAGAGCCGTTGCGCCCGGCAGTGGGGAAATCAGGATGCCGCCCGTTTCGGTTTGCCACCAGGTATCGACGATGGGGCAGCGGCCATCGCCGACGACGCGGTGATACCAGAGCCAGGCTTCGGGGTTGATGGGCTCGCCCACCGAGCCCAGAAGGCGCAGGCTCTTGCGGCTCGTCTTCCGCACCGGCTCTTCCCCGTCGCGCATCAGCGCGCGAATGGCGGTGGGTGCGGTGTAGAAAATATTGACCTTGTGCTTGTCGATCACCTCCCAGAAGCGGGAGATGGTTGGATAAGTGGGCACACCCTCGAACATCAGCGTCGTGGCGCCATTCGCGAGCGGGCCATAGACGATGTAGGAGTGGCCCGTCACCCAACCGACATCGGCTGTGCACCAATAGACATCGCCCTCGTGATAGTCGAAGACGAGCTCATGGGTATAGGCGGCATAGGTGAGATAGCCGCCGCTCGTATGCAGCACGCCCTTGGGCTTTCCGGTCGAGCCGGAAGTGTAGAGGATGAAAAGGGGATCCTCCGCGCCCATTTCCATCGGCGGACAATCGGCTGAGACCTTCGCCGTCTCCTCATGCATCCAAAGGTCGCGGCCGCCCTTCATCTCGACCGGCCCGCCGGTGCGGCGCACGACCAGAACGCGGGTCACGCCCGGGCAGTTCTTCAGGGCCGCATCGGTGTTCTTCTTCAAGGGCACCGGCCTGCCGCCACGCAGGCCCTCATCGGCGGTGATGACGAGCTGCGAGCCGCAATCCTCGATCCGCCCGGCAAGGCTGTCGGGCGAGAAGCCGCCAAAGACGACCGAGTGCACGGCGCCGATGCGGGCGCAGGCGAGCATCGCGTAGGCAGCCTCCGGGATCATCGGCAGGTAGATGGTGACGCGGTCGCCCTTCTTGACGCCATTCGCCTTCAGCACATTGGCGAAGCGGCAAACCTGATCGTGCAGCTCGGCATAGGTGATGTGCCTGCTTTCTTCCGGGTTGTCGCCCTCCCAGATGATCGCCGTCTGCCTGGCGCGGCGGGGCAGGTGGCGGTCGATGCAATTGGCCGCGACGTTCAGCGTGCCGTCCTCGAACCACTTGATGAAGAGATTATGCGGATCGTATGAGACGTTCTTCACCTTGGTGAAGGGCTTGATCCAATCGATGCGCCGTCCAACATTGCCCCAAAACCTGTCCGGATCGCGGACCGAAGCGGCATAAGTCTCCCGGTACTGATTTTCGTTCACAAAGGCCTTCTCGGCCCAGGCAGACGACACGGGAATGACGGTCTCGGTCATGGCGGTCCCTCACAGATTTCTGTTTTCTTGGTACAATTATGCGGGCGATGCCGGCTTCACTTCAAGCCATGTGGGATCAACGCGAGCCGGGCCTCTTCGCGCCTTGCGCCAAATCAATTGTCGCACCCTTGCGCGCGGACGCGAAGGCCTTTACCCCGGACAGTGACATGATCCGCTTCACGCCCCTGGCGCGGGAACGCGCATTCCTTTTCCTGCTGGCCATGCTCCTTCTTTGCTGGTTCGGGGCATGGGATGCAGCTGCGCAAAGTCCGCCGCCGGGCGAGCCCAGTTTCAGCGAGCGATTGGATGCCCTTGGCAAGTCGCTGAACGCGATCGAAAAGGAAATCGCGGCGTCCCAGGATGATGCAACGCTGGCCACGCAGCGGGATCTGGCGAACAAGTCGCGCGGCGATGCTCAGGTGCTTGCCGACAGCCTCGGCCCGCAGCGCGCGGAAATTCAACGCCTGCTCGATGCGCTCGGGCCTAAGCCCGAGACGGGCGAACCGCGCGATGTCGCGGCCGAACGGGCGCGGCTTGAAAAATCGCTCGTGACCCTCGATCAGCAGGCGCAGCGGCTGAAGCTTGCCACGGCGCGCGCCGAGGCGCTCGAGCAGCGGGCGGTCGATGCCTTACGCTCGCGCGTGTTCCTGCGGCTTTTCGCGCGTGGG
The DNA here is from genome assembly GCA_013389115.1 of Alphaproteobacteria bacterium. Classification (GTDB taxonomy): domain Bacteria; phylum Pseudomonadota; class Alphaproteobacteria; order Micropepsales; family Micropepsaceae; genus JACADY01. The sequence continues at coordinate 12,018 of JACADY010000078.1, read as the reverse complement.
CCGACCATGACCAGCCCCGGCATCTGGCCGGCCGCGGGGGAGGATTTCTCGCGCCTTGCCACGGGGCTCGGCGAGGCACTCGGCACCATCACGCTTGTGCCCGAGGACGGGTCGGAACAAATCCCGCCCGTCATATTCGTCCTCATGGCCGGCGTCGTGGCGCTGCTGCTCGGTGTCGTCGTTCAGCGCGACCTCCTGGGGCGGTTGCGCCGGGCCTATGCGGGCATCGAGATGACGCGCTCGCGCAAGACAATTGCGTCCCTCCTCGTGGCGGTGATCCGCCTCATCCTGCCCCTCGCCGCGACGGCCATCGTCTATGAGAGCCTGCGCCAGGTGGTGCCTGAGACCGGTGTGCTGCGCGAGCTGCTCGATGCGCTTGCGATCGCGGCAACCGGGGGCTTTGCCGCCTTCGCGCTCGTCAATGCCGTGCTTGCGCCCCTTGAGCCGCGCCGGCGGGTGATCGATGTGTCGGACGACATCGCCCGCGCCTGGCCGCCAATCGTCGCGGCGCTCGCCGTGCTGTTCGTCACCGACCGGGCGATCACGGTGCTCTCGGCCGCGTTCCTGCAGTCGCTCGAGACGACGGTGCTGCTCAATGTGCCCGTCATCGCGGCCGCCTCGGCGGTGATGATTTTCATCGTTCGGCGCGGGCTCGATGGCGAGCGGGAATGGGTGCGCGCCTTGCGCCTGCCGGTTCAGATCCTGTTGTTCCTTGCGCCCATTGCCGCTTTCGCGGGCTACTACGCGCTTTCGCGGTTCGTCGTGTCGCGCCTCATCGTGACGCTCGCGACGGGTGTGCTCCTGTGGCTCTTGTACCGCATCACCGATGAGGCCGTGCGCAGCCTCATGGGGGTGCGCGCGCGCCAGGCCGGCGAGGCCGACGGCGTCAAGCTTGCGGATGCCGAACTCCAGGCCTGGTGGCTGTCGGCGGCCGCGGGCACGGGCTATGTCATTTTTGGCATCACCCTCCTTGCCTTCGCGTGGGGGGCCTCGACGGGCGATTTGCGATCCTGGGCGGGCGAGTTCCTTTCCGGCTTCGATGTCGGCGGCGTGCGCATCGCGCCGCTCGATGTGCTCATCGCCCTGCTCGTCTTTGCGGTCGGGATCGCGCTCACTCGCTTCGTCCAGCGGGTGCTCGACACGACGGTCATGCCGCGCACAAGGCTCGATCCGGGCGCGCAGAACGCCGTGCTCTCGGGCTTTGGCTATGGCGGCGTCCTGCTCTCGGCGCTTGTTGGCGTGTCGGTGGCGGGCCTTGACCTCACCAGCCTTGCCATCATCGCCGGTGCGCTCTCGGTCGGTATCGGTTTCGGCCTGCAGACGATCGTCAACAATTTCATCTCCGGCCTCATTCTGCTTTTCGACCGGCCGTTCCAGGTGGGCGATTGGATCGTGGTCGGCGATAGCCAGGGCTATGTGCGGCGCATCAATGTGCGGGCGACGGAAATCCAGACGCTCGAGAACGCGACCGTCATCATCCCCAATGCCAATCTCGTGACGGGAGAGGTGCTGAACTGGACGCATCGCGACGTGACCGCCCGGCTCGTCATTCCGGTAACGGTGGAGTTCGGGCCCGATCCCGACATGGTGCGCAGACTCCTCGTCGATATCGCCTTCGCGCATCCGGAGGTTCTCTCGGTTCCCGCGCCCCATGTGCTGTTCACCTCACTGGGCGGGGATGCGCTTTCCTTTGAATTGCGGGCAACCATCAGGGACGTGCGCAAGATCCTCCAGGTGCGCTCGGAACTCAATTTCCAGATCGAGGAGGCCCTGCATGGAGAAAAGCCGTTCGCGGTGGGCGAGTTCATCATTTCGGGCTCCGATATGGGAACGGTCGAGCATATCGGCCTTGAGACAACGACCTTGCGCAGCCTTTCTGGGGAAATCATCGTCATCCCCAATCGGGACCTCGCCTCGGCCCGCATCCACAATTATTCGCGCATGCAGGAGCGGCGCGTCGTGTTCTCGATCGGTGTCACCTATGGCACCCCGCTCGACAAGCTGAAGCGCATACCCGCGCTCATCCGCGCGGCGATCGAAGCGGAGACGCAAACACGCTTCGACCGGTCGAATTTCTCCGCCTACGGACCATCATCGCTCGATTTCGAGACGGTCTATTTCGTCCTTTCGGGCGACTATAATCTCTACACGAACATTCACGAGGCGATCCTTTTGCGCATCCATGAGATGTTCGCGCGCGAGGCGATCGATTTTGCCTTCCCGAGCCAGTCGATCTATGTCGAAAAATTGCCGCGGCGGCGCTCAAGGCGTGGGGGCGAGGCTTAGAGCGGCCGCGCCCCCGCGAGGCCTTATCGCGCGTTGCTCACAGCCTTATCTTCCTTCAGCCGCATGCAGGCGGCGAAGAGCACGCGCAGCTCCTCGATGATGCGGTCGTCCTCTAGCGGGATCGCCATGTACTTGGGTACGAGCAGCGTGTGCAACAGGGCGCCGTAGATCGTCTGCATGCCCATCCTGAAGCCGGTGTTCAAATCCTCCCGGCCAAATTCCGCGGCGCGGGGCACCAGCACCTTCTGCATCTCCTCGGCAAAGTAGTCGCCCAATTCCTGCATCGGACGCCAGACTTCGGGATCGACAAGGGCACGCTGGGCGAGGGCGCGAAACATTCCTGTCCGCGTGCGCATGTTCGAGACCACGGTCAGCACCACACCACGAAGGATGTCGGCCATTTGCGGCTGTGTCTTGATAGCCAAGGGGACGAGCTGATCGATGCGCTGACGGGCCTCTTCGCAGAAGCGGTCACGGATGATGCCAAGAAGCGCTTCCTTGGAACCGAAACGCTGATAGCAGGTGCCAACCGAGCACCCCGCTTCGCGCGCCATGTCCTCCAGATGGGCGTGCTCGAAACCACGTTCGCTGAAGAGCCGTTCCGCCGCCGCCAGAATGCGATCCGCCTTCTCGCGGCTGCGCGATTGCAATGGCGGCCGCTTGCCGAGAGTCGTGCCACTCACAGCCATTTCGTTCACCTCAGCTCTTGGCCCCAATTCGCGGCCGTTTTCGGCCTTTTTGGCTTCCGCGTGTTCTTGGTCTCGTTGCGGCAGCGCGTGCTTGAGTGTCGCCGAATCGCGTCCGCGGTCAAACAAAACTCCTCAATTGCCCAAGGGGCTCTATCCCTTTGCTGCCAACCCTTTGAACTTAAAAGAGATAATAGCCGAGCTAGACGCTCGGCTATCCAGATTCTCCCCCATCCTGCCTTTTACCCAATTGTCATTTTTGACAGCGATAAGCTCTTGAAATATGAATCTAACTGCATATTCAAAAAAGCAGCACGCGGGGGATGCTCTCATGAATTTCCGTCACGGCCTGTCCGGCCGATTCCTGGCTGGGGCGGCGCTTGCCGCGCTGATGGCCGCTCAAGGCCCGGCGCGCGCGGAGGAGTACAAGCTCGGCGAGGTGAGGATCAGCCGGACAACCACGGTTTCCACCGGCGCGTCGATGCGCGCGTCCTCACGTGAGGACAAGCTCCTCAACGTGAACAAGGGCGGCGAGATCAGTACGTCCAATTCGGACAACGGCAACGAGAATTTCGACCAGGGCAGCCTGTCCTCGGCCGCCACGAAGGTGACGTCCGACTTCGATGCCAAATGGGAAAATTTCGGCGCCTTCCTGCGGGTCAGCGCGTTCTATGATCCCGTGCTCAATGACAGCGATATCGATCCTTATCCGCTGACCGAAGCGGCCAAGAAACAGGTCGGGCGCGATCAGGAAGTGCTCGATGCCTTTCTCTATGGCAATTTCGACATCGATCTTGGCGAGACGGCGCTGCCCTTGCAGATCCGCCTTGGCCGCCAGGCCGTCAATTGGGGCGAGAGCACCTTCATCCAGAACGGCATTGCCTCGGCCACCGTTCCCATCGACGTGACGGCGTTGCGCCGCCCGGGCTCTGAAATCAAGGAAGCGCTGGTGCCTGTCGCGATGGCCTATGCCTCGCTTGGCTTGCCCGCCAATTTCAGCGTCGACTTCTTTTATCAGTTCGATTGGGAGCGCACGACGATCGATGCGCCGGGCACGCTGTTCTCGACCACGGACGTGTTCGGTCCGGGGGCGCGCGGTGATATCGGGTTTCTGGGCTCGGAGACGGGTCTCATCCCGACCTTGTCGGGCAATCCGGCCGACATCATCCACAAGGGTGAAGATATCGAGGCCAGCAATGGCGGCCAATGGGGCGTGGCGCTGCGTTACTTCGCCGACGACCTCCTTGGCGGTACCGAGTTCGGCCTCTACTACGTCAACTCGCATGCCAAAGTGCCGTCGGGCCAGTACCAAATCGGCGTGCGCCCGGCGGCGTTCGATGCGATCTATGGCGTGACGGGGGGCGGCGCACTCATCCTCGGGCCGGATCTCAGCGAGTTCGTGACGTTCAGCGAGATCTATGTCGAAGACGTCAAAACGATGGGCGCCAGCTTCTCGGCCAATATCGGGGGCATCGCGGTGCAGGGCGAAGTCAGCCACCGCATCGATCAGCCCTTTCTGCTCGATGACGTCGAGGGTGTGAAGGCCGTTCTTGACGCCACCGGCGCCTCGGCCTGTCTTGCAGGTATCGCTCCCTTGTGCGGCGTTGCCAATAATGGCGGCGCCTTCGTTACCAGCCAGATCCGCGCGGCGGGCTATGAATCGACGATCGATCTCTTCAGGCGGATGGATGTGTCGCAGGCGCAAGGCACCTTCACCTATTCCTTCGCGCCGACAGACTGGGCGACGGCCGTGCTCGGCGCCGATTCGCTTGCGCTCGTGGGCGAAGCGGCGGTGATGTATGTCCATGACATGCCCTCCTCTTCCGAACTCGCGTTTGAAAGCGCGGGGCAAAACGGCGATGTGGCCGAGGGCGGCGATGGCTTTGCCACCTCCACCTCGTGGGGCTATCAGCTCTTGCTGCGGGCCGATTATCTCAACGCGTTCTCGGGCGTGACGCTGTCGCCCTCGCTTGCGCTTTCGCATGATGTCGAGGGCTATTCGCCCATCCTGGCGGGAAGCTTTGTCGAAGACCGCAAGGCCGCCACCTTCAGCGTCGAAGCCCTTTACCTCAATGCATGGAAGGGGCAGGTCTCCTATACTAACTTCTTCGGCGGCGGGCTTCACAACGCCCTCACCGATCGCGACTTCGTATCCGTCAGCGTCTCCTACACGTTCTAGGAGGTCGGCTCCTCCCTAAACCGTGTCCGCTGATGGGCTGTGCCAGGTATCCCGGGGATGATCAGGGCATCCCTCAAATCCCTCCTCCCTCCCGGGGGCCTGGCACAGCGCAGTTTCCTTCAAGTCTCCCCCAGCACTTCGCGCGTGTGCGCGCCGATGGCGGGTGGATCGATGCGAATTGCGCACGGCGTCTTGGCAAATTTCAATCCCGGGCGCATGCCGCGATAGGGGCCTTCTCCCTCGATTTCGCGCTCCACGAAAAAATCCACCGCCTTGAAATGGGGGTCCTCGAACAGCGTGTCCACTTCGTTGGCGCGCATGGCGGGGATGTTGTGCGCATCGCACAGCGCCATCCACTCCTTGGTCGTGCGCGTGGCACAGGCCTCGCGCAGCATCGCGTAATAGACCTCAACCCGCTCCTTGCCGGAGCCCGCGTTCTTGAAGCGCTCGCTCTCATAGGCGTCGGGAAAGCCACCCAGCTCCAGGAACTTGGCCGCCCCGTCCTGGCTCGCGGGAAGAACGACGAGAAAACCGTCCTTCGTTCGCATCGGTTTTCTGTGCGGCGTGATCGAGGTGGGATGGCCGAACTTGCCAGGCAGGTTCTTGTAGGTCTTGCCCCAGAGATGCTCGGCCATGATGAAGCCCGTGAAGGTTTCCAGCATCGGCACCTCCACATACTGGCCCTCGCCCGTGCGGTTCTTGTGCTGAAGTGCTGCAAGCGTCGCGATGACCGCGAAAAGGCCGACTGTCTTGTCCGCAATGATTGAGGGGAAGGGGCGAAGCTCGGCGTTGCCATCATAGAGCGGCAGCAGATCGCAGGCGCCGGACGCGCCCTGAATCAAGTCATCGAAGGCCTGGCGCCCGCTATAGGGACCGCCCGAGCCATAGCCGACCGCCTCGACATAGACGATGTCGGGCTTCTGGGCCGCGACAGACTCATAGCCAAAGCCGAGCCGCCCAATCGCCTCGGGGCGCATGTTGTGGATGAAGACATCGCCCGTCTTGATAAGATCGCGCAGGCGCGCGGCGCCGTCTTCGGTTTTCAGGTCGAGCGCGACCGAGCGCTTGTTGCGGTTGAGCGCCACATAAAGCGGACCCATCGTCGTCGCATGGGGCGCCTTGCCCTGGTTGCGCTGGCGGTCGCCGCCATTGGGGTCCTCCACCTTGATCACATCGGCACCAAGGTCACCCAAAGTCTGTGTCGCGTAAGGGCCGAGCACGAACTGGGTGAGGTCAATGATCCTCGTTCCGGCCAAGGGGCCGGTTGCAGGCGGCGTCGCGGTCATGGGCGTTTCTCTTTCTCTCTCTTTGCGGTTTTGCTTATGGCGATGGCTTTGGCATAGCCTATCGTTCCGGCGCGCCGTCACAAGTGAGGTTCCCATGCTGCTGCAGCTTTCGTCCTGGCCCGAGGTTGAGGCCTATCTCTCGCGCTCCAAGGGGATCATCGTGCCCATCGGATCGACCGAACAGCATGGGCCGAACGGACTGATCGGCACGGATGCCCTGTGCCCGGAAATCATCGCGCATCAGGCCGCGGCGCAGGCGGATATCCTTGTCGGGCCGACGTTCAATGTCGGCATGGCGCAGCATCACATGGCCTTTCCAGGCTCGATGACGTTGCGGCCCTCGACCATGATCGCGGCCATCGCGGATTGGACGGCCTCGCTCGTGCGGCACGGGTTCGAGCGCATCTACTGGTTCAATGGCCATGGCGGCAATATTCAGCCGATCGGGACGGCGTTCTCGGAGATCTATGCCATGAGCTCGCTGCGGCAGGCGCAAGGGAATCAGGCGGCGCCGCGGCTCTCCTTGCGCAATTGGTGGGAACTGCCGGGCATCGGCGAACTCTGCCGGGAAATTTTTCCCGTCGGGGAAGGCAGTCATGCAACGGCATCGGAAGTGTCGGTTACCTATTACGGCTATCCGCAGGCGCAAAAACTTGTCGAGATGAGCCCCAAAATCGCGCCCACCGGATTCTTCCGCGACGCGGACGACTATCGGCGCAAATTCCCCGATGGACGGATCGGGTCGGATCCCTCGCAGGCAAGCCCCGAAAAGGGCGAGCGGATCGTGAAGGCGGCCGTGCCGGCGCTGATTGCCGATTTCACGGCGTTCCTTTCGGCGGCTTAGGCCGTGATTGCGAGACGATCCGCCGCCTTACGCTTCGAGGCTCGCGCCGCTCGAGGATGACGGACAAGGTGGATGGCCCGCTTGTGCGGGCCATGACAGGTGCGGGATGCGCGCGCGTGGGTTACTCCTTTCGTCATGGCCCGGCTTGACCGGGCCATCCATGCTTCGCAGATGGACCCCACCCGGACGCCTCACGGCGTCCAGCCTCCCCTTTTGGGGGAGACGGTTCAGAAGAAGCCTGACGCCTGGCGGCAGTGCGCCATTGACAGGGGTTGCCCCTGCTCCTTTACTCTTAAAGACACCTTGGGGAGCGCCGCGATCGGGCGCTGAGAGGTCACCGGGCCTTGAGTGTTGGGCGGCGTGACGACCCTTCGAACCTGATCCAGCTCACACTGGCGTAGGGATGGTCGTTTCCGGATCGATTTGCTTCTCGCCTCTCTCGCTCCCGGCCGCGAAACTCCCCCCAGTCCCAGCTTTGGGAGTTGCTCGCCGATGACAACGATCCGCCCGGAATCCCTGGGGCCCCTGCCGGCCTCGCGCAAAGTCCATGAACGCGGTGCGCTCTTTCCCGATATCGCGGTGCCGATGCGCGAGATCGCGCTTCACCCCAGCGCGGGTGAACCGCCTTTGCGCGTCTATGACACGTCCGGTCCCTATAGCATCGATGGCTCGGCGATCGACATCCATGCGGGCCTCTCGCGGCTGCGCGAGGGCTGGATTTGCGATCGGGGCGATGTGGAGGCGATCGCGGGTCGCGCGATGCGGCCGGAGGATGACGGGCGCCAGTCTGGCGAGCGGGCGCTTGCACCATTTCCCGTAACGCCGCCCGTGCGGCGCGCGAAAGAGGGAAGGGCAGTCACACAGCTTCACTATGCGCGGGCGGGCATCATCACACCGGAGATGGAGTTCGTCGCCATCCGCGAGAACATGGGCCGCGCAAGCATCGCCGGTCCGCGCGACGGCGAAGGGTTTGGCGCCGCGATCCCCGATCAGATCACGCCCGAATTCGTGCGGCGCGAGGTGGCGGCGGGACGCGCGATCATTCCTGCCAACATCAATCACCCGGAAGCCGAGCCGATGATCATCGGGCGGAACTTCCTTGTGAAGATCAATGCCAATATCGGCAACTCGGCCGTCACTTCCTCGATGGCGGAGGAGGTGGAGAAGATGGTGTGGGCGACGCGCTGGGGCGCCGACACGGTGATGGACCTCTCCACGGGCCGCAATATCCACACGATCCGCGAATGGATCATCCGCAATGCGCCCGTTCCGATCGGCACGGTGCCCATCTATCAGGCGCTGGAAAAAGTGGGCGGCATTGCGGAGGAACTCACCTGGGAGATTTTCCGCGACACGCTCATCGAACAGGCGGAGCAGGGTGTCGATTACTTCACCATTCATGCGGGCGTGCGGCTTGCCTTCATTCCGCTGACGGCCAATCGCGTCACGGGGATCGTCTCGCGCGGCGGCTCGATCCTTGCCAAGTGGTGCCTTGCGCATCACAAGGAGAACTTCCTCTACACGCATTTCGAGGAAATCTGCGCGATCGCCCGCGCCTATGATGTCTCGTTCTCGCTTGGCGATGGTCTGCGGCCCGGCTCCATCGCGGATGCCAACGATGCGGCGCAATTCGCGGAACTGGAGACATTGGGGGAATTGACGCGAATTGCCTGGGCGCGGGACTGCCAGGTGATGATCGAAGGTCCGGGCCATGTGCCCATGCACAAGATCAAAGCCAACATGGACAAGCAGCTTGCACATTGCGGCGAGGCGCCCTTCTATACGCTGGGGCCGCTCACCACCGATATCGCGCCTGGTTATGACCACATCACCTCTGCCATCGGCGCGGCGATGATCGGCTGGTTCGGCACCGCGATGCTTTGCTATGTGACGCCTAAGTAGCATCTGGGGCTGCCCGACCGCGACGATGTCAAGACCGGCGTCATCACCTACAAGATCGCCGCGCACGCCGCCGATCTTGCCAAGGGCCATCCGCAGGCGCGGGCGCGGGACGATGCCCTTTCACGCGCCCGCTTCGAGTTCCGCTGGGAGGACCAGTTCAACCTCTCGCTCGATCCGATGCGCGCGCGGGAATTCCACGATCAGACGCTGCCCAAGGAAGCGCACAAGCTTGCGCATTTCTGCTCGATGTGCGGGCCGAAATTCTGCTCCATGAAGATCAGCCACGACATCAGGGCGGATGCGCGCGCGGCGGGCATGTCGGAGATGGCGGAAAAATTCCGCCGCGAGGGCGAGCAATGCGCTGAAGGGGCGGCGGTGCCCTAGTGGAGCGAATTTGACATTTGACCCCCGCTCGCAGCGGCCCCAGTATCAAATGTCAAATTCAAAAGGCTCCACTAGAATCTATCGTTGCTCGTGGTTCTCTTGATTCCGACATTTGCTCAACTGCTCTCTGCAACGGGATGCAAATGTCGGAATCGGACCACTAGAGCGGCACGCCGAGACTCGAGCATTTCCCCTAGAATCGGGAAATGCTCGCAAGCCGTTGTTTAGTCGGGCTTCTCTACGGCGAACCGGTACCCATCCCCGCCTTCGCGGGGACATGCTTCGCCGAGAAGCGCTTTAGAGACCATCACTGCCGCTCATGAGCAGGCGCGCAAGGGCCTCGCAGCCCTTCGCGTCCTCGGCGTCGAAACGCGCGGGCAGCGGGCTGTCGAGGTCGAGGACGCCGGCGATCTTTTCGCCTTGCCAAAGCGGCACCACGAGTTCCGCGCGCGAAGCCGCGTCGCAGGCGATGTGGCCGGGAAACTCATGCACGTCGGGCACGATGATCGTCTCGCGCCGCGCGAGGGCGGTGCCGCAGACGCCTTTACCGAAGGGGATGCGCACGCAGGCCGGCCTGCCCTGAAAGGGGCCAAGGACCAGCTCCTCGCCGCGCAGAATGTAGATGCCCGCCCAGTTGAGGCCTTCAAGGCCCCAGGCGAGCAGCGCGGAGAGATTGGCGGCGTTGGCGATGGCGTCCTTCTCGCCGTCGATAAGGCCGCGAAACTGACCCATAAGCTCGGCATAGATTTCCGCCTTGGTCCCGTTCGGGCGCGCGCCGCCTTCAAACATCTCTCACCTCCCAATGGAAAACGCCCTCCATCTCGATGAGGAGAATGGGAACAAGCGATTTGCCAAGGCAGGGGCCGGCAATGCAAGCGCCGTCTTCGACGCGAAAGCGGGCGCCATGCAACGAGCAGATGATCGTCGCGCCGTCGGCTGTCAAGAATTGATCGGGAAAGGTTTCGAGCGGCGCGCCTTGATGGGGGCAGGCATTGCGGTAGCCCCGCACAAGGCCGCCCCGGCGAACAAGAAACACATCTTCGCGGGCCAACCCCTCGCCGAATACGAACCCCCTTGCGCCGGGATCGGCGATGTCATCCCGGCGGCAAAGGGGGCGAAGCGGCATGCGTGCTTGGGCGGACCTGTTATTTCGGCGTGAAGTAGATCGTGTGGCGCTCAAAGGCGATGTACATGCGGAAATGCTTGAGCTGGGGCATGCCGAGCAGCATCTCGCTCTTGCCCATGTCGGCGAGGCCCATGACGACATTGTTGAGGGTGACGCCGCCAAACTCCAGCGTCTTGAACCTGTAGCCATGGAGGTCGTGCCGCCCTTCATCCCTCAGGCTCATGAGTTGCCCCAGCGGCTGCACACCGGGTGAATCGGGCGTCAAGCCATAGAGCTCCTTGGCAAGCTTCCAATCCAGGACCGTAATGCTCGCGCCGGTGTCCAAGGTCGCCTCGATCTTCTTGCCGTCGAGCACGACGTTGGCGAGCATGCCGCCCTTCAGATTGTTGCCGATCGACCGCCAACGGAACGGCAGCTCAAGCCATTCATTGGCCCAGTAAAGGGGGTTTTGTTCGCAGAAGTGGCGCTTGAAAAGGCGGAACTTGCCCGCCTTGATGTCGATCTCGGCGTCGAAGTGGCGCAGGATGTCGACACCGATGACGCCAACGGGCTCGCCATCATCCCATGGTGCGTCGGAAAAGTCTGTGGTCGCCATAAAGGACCAGGTGCCGGGAATGTCGCTGCCGGCAATCTGCAAGTGCTCCACATCGACAAGGTGCTTGATGTAGTTTCCCGCCCAGTCCTGGAAACTGCCGGCATAGCCGGTCCGTGTCGCCACAGGTTTGAGCTCAAGGCCCGCATGATCGGCAAAGCCCCTGCTGATCATGCCCAGCGTCGCGCCCGTGTCGATGACGACGGACGCGGCCTTGCCCTCAACCCCGATATCGATCAGCAGCCAACCATTGACGTTTTCCCGCATGTCCATCTCAGCGAGTTGCGTCAGCTTGCATTCCTTGGCCATTGCCGAAGTGGCACCCATGAAAAGCAAGGTCACCGCTACAGTCATCCACCGCATTCTATCCCCCGTTTGTATGCGCGCGACCAGCGTAACAGCGCCGTTTGCGGTATTGATGCAACGGCGCCCACAAGTGTCCCGATTCCGAAATTCGCTCGATGCTGATATCGGCATTTGGCGAATTTCGGAAGCGATAGGACACGAGCAACGCATTGATTCTCGTGTCGTTTCGATTTTGAAGTCCGCGCCGACGCTGATATTGGGAATGAAGCGGACTTCAAATTAACGACACTAGCGCATCTTCATCCGCCGGCTAAGTGAGGCGCGAGCCTCGAAGGGTGAGGACCTATGTGAAAAGCCTCGTCCTGAGGTGGCCGCTCTTCGCGGCCCTCGAAGGATGAGGCTGACAGACAGGCGGATTGCCCCCGTT
>JACADY010000079.1 GCA_013389115.1 Alphaproteobacteria bacterium | reverse complement strand
CCCCACGAGCGTGCGATATTTGTTGCGCGCCTGCTCGAGCGACCGGTTCACATCGACCGCAAGCACGCGCGCCGATTCAAGGCGCTCCTGACCCTGTTGCAGATCGGCGCGCGGGCTGACGCCGCCCTGCACGAGACGCTTGATCGTGCCGATCGTGTCTTCCTGAAACGCGATGTTCTTGGCCGCGATGCCCGTTACTTCAAGATTTCGCAGCACATCGAGATAGGCTTCCGCCACATCGAGGCCGATGAGTTCGGTGCGCTCGAGGACACGGAAAGCGGCGGCATCCGTCCGCGCGGTCTGGCGTTCAACCTCAGAATCGGTCGCGAACCCATCGAAGAGGAGTTGCTGAGCGGTGATTCCGATCTGGTGGCTTTCCGACCACTCATCGTCCCGGCCATAGAAACGCGTCGTATCGTTGTCGCGCATGACCGTACCGACGGACGCATCGAGGTCGATGCGTGGCAGATAGAAGCCCCGGGCCTGATTGAGTTCCTCGCGAGTCGCGCGGCGATTCTCGACCGCCTGCCCGATCGTTGGATTTTCAGTGATAGCGGTCGAAACTGCTTCGGTCAGGTCCGTCGCGAAGGCAGGCGAAAATCCCGGCATAAGCGCAAGAGCCGCGGCACAGCCGAACAGCCTGGAAACCACGCGCCAATGTCCGGCACGGGAAATATTGCGATCGAGCATCGCCGACCCCCTCTCTTCGTTTCACCCTATGACGCGCCAACGCAAGGCGCATGCCGCGCTGGGCACTTTCGTGAATCCACGCTTAAATTTGGTAAACACGCCTGCCCGGACTTCCCCGGGAAGGCGCCTCCCGCCGCAAAGACGTCATGCAATCGCCACGAGAGCCGTTCCAGCGCGGAACGGTTCCCGCGGGCCTCATGCCCTCGCTACACGGTTTATTAACCGATTCGGGCCGAACCGCTGTACGCGAGTTCGTTAATCGGAACGGCAAAAAACCTCTGGCGCAGGCTTGGGCGCAATGATCTGGTACGCATGCCTTGGCCGTGTGCCCGCATGCAGGCATTGCGCGCATCGAATGGCCCGCCGCCTGCACCAGCGGCCAAAGTGTGTGCCGCACCGGGACGATTGGTGGATTGGCAGACTTGGCGCAAAGGGGCGTATTTACCGCCCATTAGTCTTGAGAATTGGGGTACGGCTATGTTGCTCACAAAAATTCCCGCCAACGCAGTGGCCCCCGACGCCGGCAACGACGTCATCAGAACCGATGGGATCGGTCCCAAGCTGATCAATCCGCGCGAGGAAGCGGCAAGTGACGGCGTGCGCTCGCGCGTCATCGCCACGCCCGGCGGTACCGCCGACCTGCCCTCTGGAACCGACATATCCCGCCCGAAGATCGTGGGCGATGACCTTGTATTTATTCAGCCCGACGGAACGAAGGTCGTTGTCGTCGATGGCGCTTCGGCGGACGGTAACATCCGCGTCAATGGCCAGGAGATTCCGCTCAATGCGCTCGTCGCGGCGATCGAGCCCGATCAGCTCATCGAGCCTGCCGCCCCTCCGCCCTCGCTGAACGAGACGCGGGTGGCGACAGATCAAAGCCTGTCGCCGGACGGCCGCGCCCTTCCCTCCAGCGGCGGCGACTTCACCGCGGTTGAGCTGGACGATCTGGGTCCCGGGATCGAAGTCACCGCGCTCCTCGATCCCACTGTGATCGGAAGGGGCACGACACCGCCTGGCCTGCTGTTCGACGATGACGTCACCACGGACGAAGACGATGACGGCGACGACGGCGACGACGGCGACGACGGGGATGATGGCGACGACGGCGACGACGGCGACGACGGCGACGACGGGGATGACGGCGACGACGGCGACGATGGCGACGACGGGGATGACGGCGACGACGGCGACGACGGCGACGACGGCGATGATGGCGACGACGGGGACGACGGCGACGACGGCGACGACGGCGACGACGGGGATGACGGCGACGACGGCGACGACGGCGACGACGGGGACGACGGCGACGACGGCGACGACGGGGATGACGGCGACGACGGCGACGACGGGGATGACGGCGACGACGGCGACGACGGGGATGACGGCGACGACGGCTGCGACGGTGGCGATGATGATGGCGACGACGGTGACGACGGCGATACAGGTGGCGATGGCAAGGACGAAACGCTTGCTTTCAGCCTTACGGGCACACGCAATGTTTCCGAGGGTGATGATGCCAGCTACACGCTGAAGCTGAAGGGCACGCTCGATGCCGGCGAGACGGCATCTGTGCAGATGAACTTGCGCTTTGGTGAGACGCAAAGCGCGGATTTCGCAAAAACACTCGTCGATGCCATTCAGGCTGCGGCGGTTGCGGCGGGCGTGCTTGTCACATTTGATCCGGCGAACGCCTTTGCCGTGACACTCACCTTCGATGCGAACAGCGACAAGTCCTTCACCTTCGATCTTCCCACGGCGGCGGATTCGCTGAGCGAGGGTGAGGAAACCTTTGAGATCGGCATCGCGAATACCTCTTCGAATGCGATCGTGCAGGCCGGCAACGAGACAGTCGAAACAACGATCCACGATGCCGAGGGCTCATCCAATGGGGGCGACACCGGCGGCGAGGACGGTGACGGCTGCGCCACGGGCGGCTCTGACGGCGATGACGGCGAGGACGGTGGCGCTGGCAACGGCGACGGCGAGGGCGGCGGCAAGGACGGCCATGGGAAGGATGGCAAGGAAAAGGATTGCGATCCCAAGGGTCATGACCACGATGCCAAAGGCGGCGATGGCGACGCAAAAGACAGCGACGGCCATGACAAGGCGGGCGATGGCAAGGGGAAGGGCGGCAAGGACCATGACGGCGACACCTCATGCGGCTCCCCGGGCGATGAGGGTCACAAGGGCGATGCCGGCAAGGGTGACGGCGAACATGGCGGGGACGATCAGTCCTGCGGTGGCAAGGTCACCTGCTACGACCTTGGCGACGATGATGGCGAGGGCTGCTTCGCCGGCCTGTTTGACCGCGAGGACATAGGTTGCAAGTCAGAGGGTAAGGACGGCCAAGACGGCGAGCATGCCAAGGACGGCAGCGGCAAGTCGGGTTGCTTTGACGCGTCCGACCTCTTTTCCGATGCGCATGGCGACGGGCACATCGATCTGGGCGGTGGCAGGGAGGGCAAGGGCTCGGACGGCCATGACGGCTGTGGCACTACCCACGACTGGACCGCATTGCCGACCATGGGCCATTTCGGCGACGGCACGGGCAGCGATCACACGGCGTCCTTCCATCCCGGCTGCGGCTAAAATGGGCCGAAGGCCGACTCCCCGAGATGGGAGCCGGCACCCGGATTCGCCCATGGGCCGCATTTGAGGTTATCGTATCCGCGGGAATCGGCGGAAGGACCTCACTTGCGTGTCCGATGAGCACTATGATCTGGCGATAGCGGGCGCGGGCATCGTCGGTCTTGCGATGGCGCTGGCGGCCAATAAGAAGGGCTGGCGCACCATCGTCGTTGAACGTGACGCGGTGCAATCGGGCGCCTCGATACGCAATTTCGGCTTTGTGACGGTAACGGGACAGGCGCAAGATCTCACCTGGACAAGGGCACGCCGCAGCCGGGATATCTGGGCGGACATCGCCCCGCGGGCGGGCATTTCGATCCAGCATCAAGGTGTCGTCTATACCGCCGAGCGCGAGGAAGCGCTGAGCGTACTCGAAGAGTTCGCGCATGGACCCATGGGCGGAACATGCGAGTTGCTGAGCGCGGGAAGGCTGGCGAACCGCATGCCCTTCGCTGGCCCGAACTTGCGAGGCGGCCTTTGGAGCCCCCATGAATTGCGCATTGATGCGCGCGAGGCGATCCCAAAGCTGACCCGCTATTTGAGTGAGCGACGCGGCGTCGATTTTGCCTTCGGCACGGCCGCGACCGGGGTCGAACCGTCCCGCCTGCAGACATCGCGCGGGATCATAGAGGCCGACCGGATCGTCATTTGTCCTGGGACGGATCGGTTCAGCCTCCTTCCCCACGCGATTGCCAGTCACCGGCCCCGCTTGACCAAGCTGCAGATGCTGCGCCTTGCGCCCCAGCCGCGCGGATGGCGACTGCCCGGCGCCATCATGGGTGAGCTCTCGCTGCTGCGCTATTTGGGCTTTGCCGATTGCCCCAGCCTCCCGGCCTTGCGCGCCCGCCTTGAAGCGGAGGAGCCGCTCAGCCTCACCCACGGCATCCACATCATCATGGTGCAGAACGCGGACGGTTCAATCATTCTTGGCGACAGCCACCAGGACGCGGAAGGGACAGATTCCTTCTACGCAACGGCAATCGAAGCCGAGATCATGGCTCAGGCCGCCCGCCTCATCCGCCTGCCGGTAAGAGACATTCTTGAGCGCTGGACGGGCCACTATCCGGTCTGCGATGCACCCACCGTTATCGACTTTCCGATGCCGGGTGTCTGCCTGCTCATGGTGACGGGCGGTACGGGCATGAGCACGGCCTTCGCGCTCGCAGAAGAGGCATTGGAAGGCTTCAAGCCGTGAATGCCTTGAAGGCGGTGATCTTCGATTGGGCAGGCACGCTCATCGATCACGGCTGCTTGGCCCCTGCCCTTGCCTTTACCACGGTGTTTGAGCGGCTCGGCGTACCCATCAGCGCCGCCGAAGCAAGGATCCCGATGGGTCTGCCCAAATGGGAACACATCCTCGCGGTCGGCAAGATGCCGCGCGTCTCCTCCGACTGGGCCAAGCGTTATGGCCACGCCTTTGCCGAAGCCGATGCGGACAGGGTGTTCGCCGTGTTCGAACCTGAGAACATCCGCATCATCAAGGATCACAGCGCGCCCATAGCAGGTGTCGCGAATGTGCTTAGCGCACTCAAGGAACGCGGCCTCCGCATGGGCTCGACGACGGGCTATACGCGCGCGATCATGGAAGTCGTCATTCCGCTTGCGGCAGGTAAGGGTGTCGCACCCGAGCAGGTGGTCTGCGCGGGCGAAACGCAAGAGGGGCGCCCCTCGCCGCTCATGCTTTGGAAGAACCTTGTCGAGCTTGGCGTCTGGCCGGCTGATGCTGCGGTGAAGGTCGACGACACGCCCGTGGGGATTAGGGAAGGCCGCAATGCCGGCTGCTGGACAATCGCGGTGACGGAAACCGGCAATGCGATGGGCCTCAGCGAGGATGAGCTGAACGCGCTGTCAGCGGATGAGCGAACGCGCCGCCGCCAACTGATAGCGGATGAGCTGCTCGAAGCCGGCGCGCACATGACCATTCCCTCTGTGCGAGAGCTGATGCCCGCGCTCGATCTCATCGAAGCCGCCCGCGCTCAGGGCCGCAAACCCTGAGCGCGCGACGCAGCCCGTCAATCTTCAACCCCCATGATCATCCGCCTCTCCTTGTGGTCGTATTGCTCAAGGGCGTTCTTCTCCGGCGCGAGCAGCGAGACGATGATCCCGACCGCGAAGGAAAGCGGGATCGTCACGAGCGCAGGATTTTTCAGAGGGAACCAGGCCGTCGTGCCCTGGAAAATATCGATCTGTATCGTGGGCGACAGATAGATGAGGATGAGGCTCGACAAGGTGCCAACAACGATCGAGGCGACCGCCCCCGCTGTCGTGTAGCGCCGCCAGAACACTGAGAGCACCAGGGCCGGGAAATTGCCTGACGCGGCGATGGCGAAGGCGAGCCCGACCATGAAGGCGACATTCTGACCCTTGAACACGATGCCAAGCGCGATCGCGACAATGCCGAGCGCGACCGTGGCGGCGCGCGCAACACGAAGCTCTTCCTTGGCGTTCGAATGTCCGCCGCGAACGACATTGACCCAAAGGTCATGGCTGAGCGCCGCCGCGCCCGAAAGCGTCAGGCCTGCAACGACGGCAAGGATGGTTGCGAAGGCAACGGCCGCGATGAACCCCAAGAGCCCCGTTCCGCCCACCACTTCCGCCAGCAGCGGCGCGGCCATGTTGCCGCCCTTGTCGACCGCTGTGATGACGCCCCGCCCGACAAGGACGGCCGCGCCGAAGCCGAGGATGAAGGTCATGAGGTAGAAAAAGCCGATAAGCCCCGTCGCCCAGAACACGGATTGCCGCGCCGCCTTGGCGTCTGGAACCGTGTAAAAGCGCATGAGAATATGCGGCAGGCCGGCCGTGCCGAACATCAGCGCAAGGCCAAGCGAGACCGCCTCCCAGGGATTGGTAACGAGCTTTCCTGGCGCGAGTACCGCTTCGCCATAGCGATCCGCGGCGGCATCAAAGAGGGCCAGCGGATTGAACCCGAACTTCGACAGCGACAACACACACAGAAGAAACGCGCCCGCAAGCAGCAATCCTGCCTTCACGATCTGCACCCAGGTCGTTGCGATCATGCCGCCGAAAAGCACATAGGCAAGCATGACGCAGCCGACGATGACGACCGAGGTCTCATAGGAAAGCCCGAACATCAGCCTGATGAGATTGCCTGCCCCCACCATCTGCGCGATGAGATAGAAGGCGACGACGGCGAGGGTGCCAAGCGCCGCAGAAACGCGCACCGGAACCTGTTGCAGGCGAAACGCAACGACGTCGGCGAAGGTGTATTTGCCAAGATTGCGCAACGGCTCCGCGATCAGGAACAGCACGATCGGCCAGCCGACCAGCCACCCTGTCGAATAGATGAGGCCATCGAAGCCTGAAGTGGCCACAAGCCCCGCGATGCCAAGAAAGCTTGCGGCGCTCATGTAATCCCCGGCAAGCGCAAAGCCGTTCTGCCTGCCGCTGATGCTGCGGCCCGCCGCGAAGAACTCTTCGGTCGTCTTGGTCTGCCGCGCAGCCCAATAAGTGATGCCGAGCGTAATGGCGATGAAGAGAAAGAAGAAGACGATGGCGATTGTGTTGGGTTCACCGATCGCGGTGGAAACACCTTCGGCGGCTGCGACGAGGTGGATCACGGCTTGTTCCTCCTGATCTCATCGTGAATGCCGCCAAGCGTCGTGTCATAGTGGCTGTTGGCCCACGCGGTGTAGATCCACGTTGTCAGCCACGCCGCGAGAATGACAAGCGCGCCGAGCAGCATGCCGACGCTGAGGCCCTCCGTCAGGACATAGCCCATCATGGGTTTGTTGAAGGCAACGAGGAGGATGAAGCCGAAATAGATGACGACGACGACAAGGCTGAGCGTGAGCGCGATGCGCCACCTCTCCCGACCAAGCTGCTTGAGTTGCTCCCGTGGCATTCTCTCATTCCTCCCGGATCATTTTTTCTTGAACCTTGCGGTCATTTTAGCTTTTCCAGCATTTCACCAGATTATGCTTGATGTGAATCAATGAGGAGCGCCAACGTCCCGGGTCGTTCCCTGTTTGGGTTAACAGCGCGGATCGACGGCAAAGGGCTCGGCCCGCAAAAGCGAGGCCCTTTGTAATTTATGGGTATCGGGGGCATTGTCAGATGGTGCGCGGCAGGGATTGTGAAGGAGGAGTGTCAGGAATGCGCAGGGCGGCGGCTGGAATTGCGGCGATGGCCGCGTTGTTCGTGTCGGTTGCAAGCACCGACGCCGAAGCGCATCCTCATGTCTGGATCGAAATCAACGCGACCTTGGTCCTCGATGGCAATGGCGCCGTCACCGCGGTGTCAACCGATTGGACCTTTGATGAGTTCTATTCGGCCTGGGCGATCGATGGCCTTGATACCAACAAGAACGGCACCTATGAGCCCGAGGAGTTGAAGGTCCTCGCGATCGACAACGTGACGAATTTGAAGGCCTATTCCTACTTCACCTATGCCCGCACGGGCGAGACCGACGTGACATTCGGTGATGTCACCGAATACAGCATGAGCTATAGCGGCACCCAGCTCACGCTGCACATGACCTTGCCCTTCACCGCCGCCATCGACGCGCGCATGACACCGCTTAGCGTCGCCATCTATGACCCGACATTCTACATTGCGATGCAGTTTCCAGAAGGAGCAAAGGCGGGTGTATCGGGCACCGTGCCCCCGGGATGCGAGAGCGCGATCGTCTTGCCCGACGCGACAGCAAGCGGTGTGATGGTCCCCGACAATATGATGACCCTTCCTGAGTATCGGAATTATGGCGCGCGCTTCGCTGAAAAGATCGAGATGCGCTGCAAGTCTTCATCGTGAGGCATCGCATGCTGGCGCGGCGGATTTTGCTGACGGGCGCGGCGGCGGCTTCGCTCCTGATCATCGGTGCAATCCTCTATGAGGCGCTGACGCTGTCCGGCCTTCTGCCCGTCGCCGAGAACCTGGTCCGTGAACTGCAAGGAGAGCTCTATCGGGGCTTGGGCGCCGCCGTCGGAGAATTGAAGACGGGCAACGACGCGACGCTTGGTTTTTTTACGCTCGTCGGCGGATCGTTTCTCTACGGTGTGTTCCATGCTTTGGGTCCAGGGCACGGCAAGGCGGTGATTTCGGCCTATCTGGCGGCGAGCGGCGACACGGTGCGCCGGGGCGTCATCCTGTCGATGCTCTCGGCCCTCACCCAGGGCCTCACCGCCATCGCGATCATCACCGTTCTCGTTTTCATCGTCGGCATGACGGCGAGGGCCGCGACCGAGGACGCCGCCATCCTTGAGCAGGCAAGCTATGTCATGCTCATCGGTATCGGCCTGTGGCTCCTCTGGCGAGAGGCGCAAGGCATGCTGCGCGAGATGGGCTACGCATCGCTTCCCGCTGAGCCCGAACCTCACCACCCCGCACAGCATCACCATGCGCACGTGCATCATCATCACGAAACCCATGAACAGCATGGCCACGCGCATGACGATCACGGCGACACGACCGGCGATTGCGGCCACGACCATGGCGCCGAGGCGCGGCTCGCCGCCCAGCCTTTGAATTGGGGGACGCTGTCTGCACTCGTTCTGACAGTGGGATTGCGGCCCTGCATGGGCGCGATCTTCGTACTCGTCTTGACGATGACCCATGGACTCTATCTGGCCGGCGTGACGTCAGTTCTCGCCATGTCGCTGGGCACGGGCATCACGGTTGCGAGCTTGGCCGCCCTGACCGCACTGGCGCGCGGCCCCGCCCTTAAGCGCTTTTTCGGGAGGGCCACCTGGTTCGATGGGCTGCACCGCGCCGTTTCGATCGCCGGGGGGCTTTTGCTTGTGCTGCTGGGCGTGGCACTGTTGACGGCGCCTGCGGTTTCGCCGTTTGGCCCCGCCCCTCTCAGTTGAAGAGAATCCTCCTCCCCCATGAGTCAATCTCCCCTCGACGAACTCTTGTCCCTGCTCGATCTCGAGCCCATCGAAGTCAACATTTTCAGGGGCGTGAGCCCGGAGGACCGCTCCCAGCGCGTCTTTGGCGGCCAGGTCCTGGGGCAGGCGCTCGTTGCCGCCAGCCGCACGGTTGAGGACCGGCTCGCTCATTCGCTGCACGCCTATTTCATCCTGCCAGGCGACCCCAAGGCTCCCATTCTCTATGAGGTCGATCGCAGCCGGGACGGGTCGAGCTTCACAACCCGCCGCGTCGTCGCCATTCAGCATGGCCGTCCCATCTTCAACATGGCCGTCTCGTTCCACGTGCGCGAGGAAGGCTTCGCGCACCAGTTTGAGATGCCGGATGTGCCCCCGCCCGAATCCCTGCCGCCTGAAACCGAACTCCGCGCGGAATGGGCGAAGCGATTCCCGGAGCAGAGCTATTGGATGCTGCGCCCCCGCCCGATCGAACAGCGGCCGGTGAACCCGCCCGATCCCCTCAATCCCGACAAGCGCCCGCCCGTGCAGCATGTATGGGTCCGCGCCAACGGGACGCTGCCCGATGACGACAAGCTGCACCAATGCGTGCTGGCCTATGCATCGGACATGACGCTGCTTGACACCTGCCTCTTGCCTCATGGCGTGAGCTGGTTTTCGGGCAAGGTCATCATGGCGAGCCTCGACCACGCGATGTGGTTTCATCAGCCCTTCCGCGCCGATGACTGGCTGCTCTACACACAGGATTCGCCCACGTCGGCTGGCGCCCGCGGCCTCAATCGCGGCATGGTGTTAACCCGCGACGGCCGGCTCGTCGCCAGCGTCGCCCAAGAGGGCCTGATCCGCCCCAAGACGCGCTAAAGCATCGTATGGAAAAGCATGCCCCCGCGAAAACGGGGATAGGCACCGGTTTTCCGCGTGAATGGTGAGACCATGGAAAGAGATAGAGCGGCCTGACGATCCCGATTGAGGGCGAGGCCGCTCGCGAAACGATCAGAGGCGATAGAAGCCAAGCATCTCCAGCAGATAGGACCCAGCATAGGCTGCACTTGCCGACACGAGTTCGACCATCAATTCGAGGATGACGGCGATGAGGATGCTGACAAAGGGCAGAACGAACGCGTGCACGACGAGCCGTCCGCCCCTTCCCACGACGCCAAGTCCGGGAAATGCCTGCGCCATCACGGCAAGCGGAATGCGCACCAGCGACAGGTAGAGCTGCCAGAGGGAAAGCCCGACCAACAAGGCGAGGATGACCATCGACGCCAAACTGTTCTCGTCCTGGATGTACAGATACGTCGTTGCCCAATTCCACAAAGCGTCCCCCGCGTCGCTGTCGGAAGCAGCAACGCTCGCCAAGGAAAGTCCGGTGAGGAGAAAAAGCTGCGGCCAGAATCCCCAAGTCCCCGCATAGGCAAGGTAGACAGCGCGCGCGAGCCGCTGCGAGTTTGCGTCCGCTCCCCTCGGGCGCAGTGTCCAGGCGGCGAGGAACCCGACAAAGGCAACCGTGAAGGGAACGATCAGCGGCCGCACCAGCCCGTCTGTCAGGGAGTAGATCTCCGAGACTACGAGGTCGCGGCCGGCATCCCGAAGGGAAAAATCGGATGCGAGGTAAGAGATAACGCCGGTTATCACCGCTGCCGGCAGCGCCGTGATCGAGGCACGCATCATCACATAGCCCGCCGGATGGAAGGCCGGATCGGCCGCGAACCTGACGGCGCTCGCTCTGTCCGCAAGGATTGCTCTGCGCGTGGAGAAGTACGAGATGAGTCTACCGAAAAAGGAGCGGCGCGGCGGCAGAATGGGTCGCTCCGGCACATCGACGGTTGCACCGCCAGCAAGGCCCATCGCCCCCAGATCGATGCGCGACAACAGCCATGCCCCCCAGAAGGCGGCAAAGAGGAAGACGCTGAAAAGGACAACCGGCTCGGAAAGATCGCGCAGAAAATTGAGCAGATCCCAGACCGCGTCCTCGCCTGGCATCTCCATACCGGCCCAGTCCGACAGGTCTTCATAGACGGCCGATCCGAACGTATCGATCGCCCAGCTATCCGCGGCCCTCAGCGCTCTCACGACCAAGAGATAGAGGGTCATGACCCCTAAGGGCAGCGCGACGAGAAAGGGTACCTGGAGGGCGTCCCGCAGGCGCTTGGAGAAGAGCCCCGCGACGAGGAGCACAAATATGGCCGCGAGCGCCATATCCGCCTGCGCCCCGAAACTGCCAGCGACACGCGTGCCCGTGACGATGATCTCTTCTGGCATGACACCCCCCTGGCCTTTCCCGGTTTAGTCCGGAGGCCGCCAAGAAGGTCGTCAAGATCATGCCTCGTGCAAAGCACCGGAAGCGCCGATGGGGCGGTTTGGCGCCGCACTGTTTCCCCGCTGCTACAGCGAAGAGGCCGCGTCTGGCTGGTGCACTTCGAATGAGAGGAGATAGGCATAACCGCGCATGTGGTCGCGATAGGCCATGCGCCCCACGCCCTTGCGCTGGAGGTCCTCGAAAAAGGGCTTGATCTCGGGCCTGAACCGGACATGGAACTTGTCGAGCCAGGCGCCAAGGGCCCGCTTGAACCAGGGGGGCAGGCCCTCCTGGTTGCCGAAATCGACGATATGAATGGTACCGCCCTTACGCACCTGGCGCAGCCCATGGAGGATGGCCCCTCGCCAGTCGTCGATCATGGAAAGCGAATAGGAAAAGAGCAGCCGATCGAACGGCTTCTCCAGCCCGAAGGTCTCGTTCCATGAATAGCTATCGGCAAGCGCGGTCTTAAGCTGAACGGGCACATGCGCCCGCGCGACATTCTCACCCGCCGTCTTCAGCATCTCCGCCGAGGCATCGATGCCGAAGAACTGCGCCTGCGGATGCCTGCGCGCGAGGATGATGAGATTGCGCGCTGTGCCGCATCCCACTTCGCACAGGCTTTCGCCCGCTTTCACCGGCAAATCCCGGATCAGCGAATCCCGGCCGAAGAGATAATATTTGCGCGTGAAGTCATAGATGTGCCGCTGCGCGCGATACATCTGATCCATCAGATCGCGGGCATCACCCGAAGCGTTCGCCATCAGTGCGGCTTCTTCACATAGATGTGGAAGCCGCCATAGATCGATGAACGGTCCTGGTCATGGAACGCGTGGCTTTCCTCGGCCTCATAGTTCCACTGCCCGATGATCTCGGGCGGCAGCTTCTTTTCCAGCGGCGATTCGGAGCCCGCGGTCCGGAAGATGACACGCGCGTCCGTCGAGGCCGTTCGCGTGATTTCCCGCCACAGATCGGTGATCTGCTCCACCGTCATCCAGTCCTGTGCATCGAGCAGCACATAGCGGTCCCGCGATCCGGCCGGGAGCCGCGCGAGATAGTCTGTCATCGAGGCCAGATGCGTTTCCACCCGGTCGGCCCGGTCCTTGAGGAGGCTGTAGGTATCGGGCCGCAGATAGTCTGGAACCGCCTGCCGCCCTTCGACGTCATAGCGCCGGCTGAAAGCCTGCCAGGCAAAATAGTTCTCGTTGATGGGAAAGTCGCAGGCCAGTTTCTCCAGCCGCTCCCGCAGCAGATGCGCCATGTTGCCGTTGGAGGCTGCGACAAGCTCGTCATGCTGCGCCGGCGGAATGCCAAGCGCATAGAGCGAGACGGGCAGCTTGGAGAGCGCACGGATGATCCGCGTCTCGAAAATGGGCGCAATGATACGATTGAACGCCGCCTGCTGCTCTTCCATCGTGCGCGCTTCCAAGAGCTCGCGCGGGTTCTTGCCCTGCATCTTTGCCATCACATGCAATAGGCCGATGAACCGCCCCAGGAGGGAATAGCGATAGAGGTTTCGGGCGAACATGTTGATGCGCCGCCCGTTGAGGGGAACCCGGTGCATCCAGTAGCGCCGCGTCTCCTCATCGAGATTGGGCGCGATATAGCGGTCGAACGCCGCCACATTGCCCTTGTAGTCGGCCATGCCGAAAAAGCGGAAGAAGTCCTCATAGGTCGGCAGGTGCTTGAGCGCGGCGAGTTTGAGCCGCGTAAGCGCGATGTGATTGGGATTAAGGTCGATCGCGGTGATCGATTTGGGGTTGGCGGCAAGGTAGTTAAGAACATTGCACCCGCCCGATGCGATCGTCATGATGCGCGTATCGGGTCCAACCCGCATAGCCTTCAGATCGACAACCGGGTCTTCCCAGATCTGGTTATAGACGAACCCCTGAAACATCAGCGTAAAAAGCCGCTCGAGCATGCCCCGCTTGGTCATAGCGGAATTCGAGTGCGCCGCACGTTCGAGAAGTTTGTTACCCATGGTTCGTATTGGCCGGTGTGTTTGCTGCGATGGATCGCTTAAAGGTAAGCGTTGTTTCTAGTTCCAAAAGGTCATGGAAAAAAGCGTGAAAAAGCGGCCGCTTGGCCCCATGGCGCGGGAAGCCCTCAAGAGAGCCCTTGCCGCAACGATTGAGCAAGGGGCGCCGTCGGACCGCGCGATCACCGAAGAGCTAAACCGTGTTCATCTGGAAGACAAGGCCGAGCGTCAGGCGATCCGAACCCATTTGACGGCGATTTTGTTCTCCAGGGCCAGATTGGCCTGGTGGCTGAAGCGTTTGAAGATTGAGGAAAGCCCGGCCTGCCTCTTTGCCGCCCATGCCATCATCACCCGCGCGGCCCCCCCAAGCGACGTCATTCGCGACTGGTTCTCAAGTGAGGAGCCTTCGCCACCGTCCGCGCTGGCGGCGCTTCAGGGCGAAAATCTGGAAAACGCGGGCCAGGATGACCTGACCCGCCTTGAATGCCCCAAGGCCTATGCCGAGGGCCTCAAGCGCGCCTTCGGCCCGCGCTTCGCTGAGGAAATGATGGCGATGCGCGCTTCCGCCCCGCCCCATTTCCGCGTGAATACCCTCAAGACGACGCGCGAGGGCGCGGTTAAGGCATTGCGCGCGGAGGACATCGCCGTCCGTCTCGGCCGGCTTTCGCCCTGGAGCCTGATCGGTTCGGGCGAGGAGGACATCGCCGCCACCGCTGCATTCAAGAATGGTCTTATCGAGGCCCAGGACGAGGCCTCCCAGATCGCCGCCCTTGTCGTGGACGCAAAGCCGGGCGAGAAGATTCTCGATCTCTGCGCGGGCGCGGGCGGCAAGGCACTGGCCCTCGCCGCCGCCATGGAGAACAAGGGCCTCCTTATTGCCTGCGATGTCAGCGAGGGCCGCCTGCGCCGCGCCCGCCAGCGCGCGGCCAGGGCCGGCGTCTCGAACATTACCTATCGCCTGCTCGACACCCAGGGCCGCAAATGGCTGAAGCGCCAGGATGGCCGCTTCGACGCTGTGATCCTTGATGCTCCCTGCACGGGAACGGGCGCGTGGCGGCGCAATCCTGACGCGCGCTGGTCGCGGCAGGACGGCGATCTGGCCAGCCTGACCGCCCGCCAGGATCAGCTCCTCGCCTCCGCCCGTCGCGCGCTCAAACCCGGCGGCCGCCTCATCTATGTCACCTGCTCCTTCCTGCGCGAAGAGAACGAGGACCGCATCGCCGCGCTTCTCGCGGCGCATCCCGATCTGAAGCAGGAGGATTTCCGCATAAGTCCTTTGATTCCCGACGCAATCCGCCCAAAGGCGGGTCCGGACCTGCGGCTGACGCCGGCACAGCACGGGACGGATGGCTTCTTCATTTCAAGGCTGCGCCGCGATTCCGTCACATCGCAGACGCAGAATATGTGATTAAAGCGGCGTCACGTTTGCGCAGGCGGCGCGATCGCAGCCCGTGCTCCCATCAGTGCCCTTCCAGGTATTCCCGATGCGCCCACCATTCTACGTCCGGCAGTTGAAGCGGGACCTTGACGACTGGATTGCCCGCGGCTGGGTCCCCGCCACCAGCCGCGACATGATCCTTGGCTCCGTCGGCGGCCTTGGCGGCCGCACTTCCCTCGCCGGCGTAATTGCAACGCTGGGCGCGGTGTTGCTGGCGGCAGGCGCGATTTCCTTCGTTGCCGCCAATTGGGAGGCTATGAGCAAGATCCTGCGCCTCGGTGTGATCTTCGGTGCCCTCACTTTGACCTATCTGCTGGCGGCACTGCTGTTCCTGCGCCAGATGCCGCATTTCGCGCAGGCGGCAATCCTTTTCGGGATCGCCATGTTCGGCGCCGGCCTGATGCTGATCGGTCAGACGTACCACATGAACGCTGGCTGGCCCGACGGCTTGATGATCTGGACGCTGGCGGCCTTTGCAGCCGCCGTCATCGTGCCCTCGCGCACCGCGCTCGCCGCCGCGATCATCCTGACTGGCGTTTGGACCTACTTCTGGCTTGAGGACTACGGCTTCGCCCGCATCCATTGGGCAGGCCTCCTTGCGCTTGTCGCGGCCTTCGCACTGGCTGGCTGGCGTCAGGCGAGTGCCGAGGTCCACCTTGCCTTTGTCGCACTCATCGTGTGGCTCATCTGGCACGCAGGGATCTTGAGCGATGCCCTGGGCTGGTCCTCGGCGGAAGTCACGGCGATCTATGGTCTTGGCGCGCTCATGGTGTTCCTTGCCGGACGCGTTTCAAACGATACGGGCTTTGCCTATGCGCACGATCTTCAGCGTTATGGCATCGCTGTGACGGGTATCGCCGTTTTCTGCCTGCATTTCACAGACCTCGATGGCGACACGCTTATCTCGGAGAACTGGCTCGTCATAGCCATTTCAGCCGTGCTGCTCGCCGTCCTGCTGGCACGCATGGCGGGCGCCCGGCGCCAGCTCCTGACGAGCGAGGAATTCGCCATCACCGGCATTGCAACCGGCATCGCCGCCTATCCCATTCTCTTGTCCCATATGGGCGGCGCGCTCGACCTGGAGATGATCTATATCGTTTTCGCGGGTCTCTTCATCGTGTGGGTCATCGTGCACGCGACCCGCGTTGAGGACCGGGTTATTGCCAACCTCGCCTTCCTCACCTTCGGCGCCTGGGTGATCTACCTCTACACGGACGTGTTCCAGGTCCTCCTCGATCAGGCGACGTTCTTCCTAATCGGTGGGGTCATGCTTGTCGGCCTTGCCATCCTGCTTGAATTCGTCCGCCGCCGCGTCACCGCGGCTGAAGGGGGCTGACATGATCGCGCTGCGCGTTCTCGTTGTTCTTATCCTGCACGTCGCGATTCTCGCCGGCATGATCTACACCCACATCGAGCGCCTGAAGGCGGGCCGCGAGCTCACCATGACCGTGGAACCTGTGGACCCGCGCGATTTCTTCCGTGGCGACTACGTGACGCTGACCTACGCGATCTCCCGCCTGACGCCCAAGGAGAACGAGACGCTGGAGGATTGGCAGCGGGGCGACGATGTTTTTGTCACCTTGAGCCAGAGCGAAGAGGGTGCATGGATTGCCGACCACCTCTCGCGCGAGCTTTTGAAGAATGGCGACGCGCCGGTCATCAAGGGACGGGTGAGCTGGGTGCAGCGCAACTGGACCACCGCCACCGAGGCCTGGGCAGGTGAGTTCGAGCCGAATTTCGCAAGGCCGCTCGAAGTCAAGCCGGATCGTCTTTGCCCGGGCGGCTGTGTCGAGCACATTGCGGTCACCTATGGCATCGAGAGCTATTTCGTGCCGCAAGGCGAAGGGCGCAAGATCGAGGAGCTGCGCAACGACGGAAAGGTCTCGATCGTCATCGCGGTTGGCGATGATGGTGCTGCGGCGATCAAGGCGCTGCTCATCGACGGCAAGCGCGTCTATGAGGAAACGTTCCTATGAGTGTCCCCTCCCCGGCTGGAGCGCTTCACGGCGAAGTGGGTACCGGTTCGCCGTAAAGAAGTGCGACCAAGCAAAGAAATGACTTGCGAGCATTTCCCGCTCTAATTGATCGGGAAATGCTCTAAACCGTTGGGGACGGGGAACGACGCGCGAAACCGTGAAGGCCTCACTTCACGCTCGGAAATGCCGAGAAGGGAAAGGGCTTCTCGTCCTGCGCGAACGAGATGTAGCTGATGATTTCGCGCAAGTACTGGCCGAGATTGGCCGTGAGCGTCTTCAAGTCCTCGTTCGGCGCGCGGTTCACCGCAACGACGATGAACTGCAGCACGGCAAGACCGAATCCGACCATCAGCGTGAACCAGCCGATGAAGCCGAACAGCACAGCGAAAATGAGCCGCTTCCAGGGGAAGGGCTGAGAGGAGCTTTTCGGTTCTGGCTGCTCCGGATTGGGAGGAAGGATCTCGGGTTGGGGATTGTCGGCAGCCGGAAAGCCGTCATTCATAGCCATGGATCGTTCTCCTGACAGGCGGGCGGAAACCCATTGTTACTATCTGGGATTTCTGAAATCTCCGTTCAAGACCCGGCGCGAAGTCGTCGTATCGAAGAGTGGAAAGGCAAGAAGCCCGAAAAAATACCCCCCGATATGGGCCTCCCACGCAATGCCGGTCGCCGAAAGGCCAAGCGTCGTGAACGCAAAGATCGCGTTAAAGGCGACCCAGGCGATTGTCGCGGCAATGATAGGTCGGTCCGACAGGGGAAGAACTGGCCGGTTGCGCACCCCCGGCCACCGCCCGGGAACGATGATGCGCAGCGCCGCCCCCATCAGCCCGGCGATGGCCCCCGAGGCCCCCGCCGCCCCCAATCCGTCCCGCAAATGGAACAGGGCAAAGGCAAGGGCGGCCGCGATCCCCGAGGCAAAGAAAAGCGTGAGGAAGCGGCCGGGGCCGAAGCGCCGAACGATGGGCGAGCCCACGACGAGAAGCCAGACCGCATTCATCGTCAGATGGGTCAAATCCGCGTGCAGGAAGAGGTGGCCGACAAGGGAAACGAGCCCCTCGATCAGATCCTCTTCTCCAGAGACGACCGCGGAGGGCTGTAGCGCGAGATAGTTCTGAAGCGCGAAGTCCATCGCCGGCGGCAAGAGCAGCCGCACGAGGTGAACGCCGATGATGACCCCGACAAGGCCGAGCACCATACGGGGCGCTTTGAAGGCCGGTGGCGGTCCGGGCCGGTGGGGAGAGCGAACGTTCAAGCTTGCCTCAATGAGTGCACAAGGCCGCCTCGACGAGCGGCAAACGGTCATTGCCGAAATACATATCGCCGCCATCGATGAAAAAAGTGGGCGACCCAAAGCCGCCACGCGCGATGAGTTCATCGGTGTTGACCCGCAGGCGATCCTTGATCGCCGCCGCGCCGGCGCGGGCAAGAATGCCGTCCGCATCGAGCCCGATGGAGCGAATGACCTCCGCAAGAACAGCCCGATCGGAGATGTCCCGCAAATCCCCCCAATAGGCCTCGAACAGCGCCTTTGACAGGGGAACGAGCGCACCCGCTTCCTCCGCTGCCACGACGCAGCGCATGGCCTCGACCGCGCGCACCGGGAACTGGGGCGGGTTACCGATTTTGATCCCAGCCAGCCGTGCCCAGTCCTGAAGGTCCTTCCTGTAATAGGCTGCCTTGCGCTGGTCGGGGTTGGCCCTGCGGTCATAGACCTCCCTGTTCACGGCATTGAAGACGCCACCAACGAGGATCGGCCGCCACTGGGTGTGCGCGGGAACGCGCGCGAGCACAGGGAGCACCCGCGTGAAAGCGAGATACGTCCACGGCGAGGAGACATCGAAGAAAATCTCGAAATTGCGCAAGACGGGAACACCGATATCGGTACGGGGCCTTGAGGTTAAGGATGTTCCTCCCTCATTGGAACAGCGTATTGCCGGATTTGGGTTTCTGCAGGCCGGATAGCGTGGCACGCCTCTTGAACGCGAAGGGACCAGGCAGGAGAGTGCTTGCATCCCTTGCGCAACGCCTCGACCGCATACTGCCGTGTCGCCAGTCTGAAGGGGAAGTTTGGGGGAAAACGGGAGAGCACCGGCTCTCCCGTTTTCATTTTGTCCTGCGTTTCGTTTTTTTGAACGTCAATGAACAGGACCCCTCGCCTCGGGAAGCTGATATCGGCTAGGGTGCCCGCAAGGACACCGAACCGACCGGTCCCACGAGGGGCCAATTCATGATACCGCTTTACGACGACAACCCGACCCGATCGCCGCCGATCATGACCATCGGCCTGATTGCGATCTGCGTGCTTGTCTTTCTCTGGCAGCTGTCGCTCGAAGCCCGGGGAGAAGCCGCCGCCTTTGAGGTCACGGTTGGTCTTGGCTTCATTCCCGCCCGCTTCTTCACCGACGCTGAACTGCCCCTCAACATCCGCACGATCCCGGCCGAGCTGACCTTGTTCAGCTCCATGTTCCTGCATGGCGGCATCCTGCACATTGCCGGCAACATGCTCTATCTGTGGATTTTCGGGAACAACATCGAGGATGCGATGGGGTGGTTCCGCTTCATCGCCTTTTACCTTGCCTGCGGTGTGGCGGCCGCCCTGGCTCAGGGATTGACCGACCCGGGCTCGACCATCCCCATGATCGGCGCTTCGGGCGCGATTTCGGGCGTCTTGGGTGCCTATCTCCTGCTTTATCCGCGGGCGCATGTATACACGCTGCTCTTTTTCGGCTTTTTCGTGCAGATCGTGCGCCTTCCCGCCGTCGCGATCCTCGGCTTTTACTTGGTCCTGCAGCTCGTCAATGCCGCGATGACCCCGCCGGATAAGCCGGGCGTCGCCTGGTGGGCGCATATTGGCGGTTTTGCGGCCGGAATCCTCCTGACGCCCATGCTGAAGGGTCGGGACATTCCACTTTTTGCCCCGGCACGGCCGCCCCGCGATCAAGGACAACAGCAGCAGCGCACACCAGTGCCCTATCGCCGGGAAGGTCCCTGGGGACGGCGCGACTGACTGGCACGGGCCGTGCTCCGTTAACACGGGTGAACGTCCGGGTGATCCGGGATGGAACAGAACGAGTTGGGTTGGATTTTGGGGGTTACAGCATGCGTCATCGGAACACCGAGCTGCTGCTGGGTTACTGGACGAAGCTGAAGGGCGAGCGGCCGATCCCGGCCCGCGCCGATATCGATCCGCGCGCGATCAAGAGAATTCTCCCCGACCTCTTCATCCTCGACCGCCATGCGCGCAACCGCATGACCTTCACGCTTGCGGGAACGCGCCTTTGCTGGCTCTTCGGGCGCGAATTGCGCGAGCTGAATTTCCTCTCGATGTGGACGGGCTCGTCCGAGCGCCAGGTCCGCGAGACGCTGGAAGCAGCGCTGACCTCGCTCTCGCCCGCGGTCATCTATGCGATCGCCGAGACGCATGACCACCGCACCCTGCGCACCGAGATCCTCGCTTTGCCGATCGCGGATTCGCGCGGCGGCGTCACCCGCCTGCTTGGCAGCTTCACCCCGCTTGACCCCGTGATGGCGCTTGGGGAGCGCAAGCTCACCAACCAATGGGTCGTTTCCGCCGATCTGATCCGCAATCCGGCGATGGCGGCGGGCGTCGATTTCGACCAAAACGGCCCGCAGCCTCCGGCTCAAGGACCCCGGCCGCCAGGACGGGTCCCCTATCTGCGCCTGGTCGTATCCCGCGAGGACAAATCCGCTCCGGGTCACAACTCGCCCCTCATCGCCGACGAAGGCCTGGCAGGCCTCATGGGAACACAGCCCAGCCCCTCCGTTTGAGACGAACCAGGCCTTTCGGGCTGAGAACGCGAAAAGGCCGCCTCAAGGGCGGCCTTGACGTTGAATAGCATTAACGCGGGGACGGCGTCCTTATTGGGGATAAGTCCCGGGCAGAAGCGTATCCTGCGTTTCCAGCCGCTCGCGCAGCTCGCGCGTATCGCGCTTTTGCCGCGAGAATTCACCTTCATACCGTTCAATTGTTTCCCGGTAGACGACGAATTCATCGTAGTCCGGCTTCAGCTTCTGGCCGCAACGCTCCTCGGTGAGCTTAGCAATATCCGCGCACCAGCGCTCAAAGGTAATCAGATCGCTTGCCGAGCCGCGCTCCAGGTCACGGGTAATGTCCTGGGCCGCGACTTCGCTCACCCCCAAAAGGGAGATGACGGCAATCCCGGCCATTCCGATGCGACGAACCATAAACAACTCCCGCCCAGCGCGACGACGCAATTGATTCCAACGTTATGACTATTTCCGCGGGCCATCCAAGTTAAAGTCTTAAGGAGCGCCCGTGAAGGCTGCGTTAAGCGCGCGACTGAAGCCGATTGGTCACTGCGCTGCAACAGGCTGCCGGGTACCGTCCTCCGCGACCCGTCGATCGATGGGCATGGGCGGCTTCTTGCCGAGGATCATGTCGGCGGCCTTTTCCGCGATCATGATCGTGGGCGCATTCGTATTGCCCCCCACCAGCGTCGGCATGACTGAGGCATCGACCACCCGCAACCCCTCGACCCCCCTGACGCGGAGGGCGCCATCGACCACGGCCATGGGATCATGCCCCATTTTGCAGGTACCGACGGGATGATAGATGGTCTCGGCTGTGCGGCGGATATAGCCATCGATATCGCCGTCGGACTGGAATTGCGCGCCCGGGCGCAGCTCCGGCCCCAGATAGGGCTCGAACGCCTTCTGGGCAAAAACGCGCCGGCAGATCCGGATGCCTTCGCGCATCGTGCGCCGGTCGTTCTCGGTTGCAAGATAGTTCGGTTGGATCAGCGGCGGATCGCGATAGTCTGCCGATTTGAGCCCGATATGGCCCCGGCTGTCGGGTCGCAACTGGCAAACATGCGCGGTAAAGCCGTGCCGGTCGCTCTTCACCTTGCCGTGGTCGATCATGACCGCGCCGACGAGATGGATCTGGATGTCGGGAACCTCGAGTTCCGGGCGCGTCTTGAGGAAGGCGCCGCTCTCAAGCCCGTTGAGCCGCCCTGCCCCTTTGCGGAAAAAACTATAGGCCATGCCCGTGCGCAATTGCGCAAGGACAGAGCTTGCATGTTTGAAGAGCGTGATCGGCTGCAGGCACTCATAGGCGACGATCGCATCGAGATGGTCTTGCAGATTTTGTCCGACGCCGGGCACGTCCGCGGTGACAGGGATATCGAACTTGCGCAGATAGTCGGCCGGCCCGACCCCGGACAGCATGAGGATCTGCGGCGATTGAACGGCGCCGCCGCAGACGATGATCTCGCGTTCGGCGCGCACCTGGATCTTTTGGCCGCGTTGAACATATTCGACAGCGACCGCGCGGTTGCGCTCGAACAGGACGCGCGTCGTCATGGCTTCGCACGCGATCGTGAGATTGGCGCGCCCGAGCACCGGTTGCAGGAAGGCGGCAGCCGCGCTCCAGCGTTTGCCGTCCTTGATGGTCAGCTGATAGGGGCCAAAGCCTTCCTGCTGATACCCATTGAAGTCCTTGGTGACGGGAAAGCCCGCTTCGCGCCCCGCCTCGATATAGGCGCGGAACAGGGGATTACCGGATTCGCCATTCGAGACGGCAAGAGGCCCTTCGCCGCCATGGAAATCGTCATCGCCGTTCTGGTTGCCCTCCGAGCGCTTGAAATAGGGCAGCACATCGGCAAACCCCCAGCCTTCAAGACCCATCTGGCGCCACATGTCATAGTCGCGCGCATGGCCGCGGATATAGATCATCCCGTTGATCGAGGACGATCCGCCAAGCGTCTTGCCGCGCGGCCAATAGAGCTTGCGATTGTCGAGATGCTGCTGCCCCTCGGTGTCGAACCACCAATTGAACTTCGATTTCTGGCTGAGGAGGCGCCCCACGCCTGCCGGCATATGGATGAGGACGCTCTTGTCCTTGGGTCCTGCCTCCAGAAGCAGAACTTCGTTGCCCGGATCTGCGCTCAGACGGTTCGCAAGCACGCAACCGGCACTGCCGCCGCCCACAATGATATAGTCATACGCCTTCATGAGGTTGCCTCGCTCTTATTCCTTGGATGCGCGCGCCCGTATTGCGGCCGCTTGGCAGGCCAGGTTTTTCCTTTATGGGAACCTTGACTACACGGGGGCAAGCACCCCTGCAACCGCGTCCGCCTGCCAGAATTCAACATGTTGTTTACCGGATGAGGCATATCCTTAACGCCGCACGCGCGTGACGCAACGTCACGCCGAGCACGGCCATGGGAGCATGCGGTGAGCGCAACGGCGCAGGAACAGCGGAAATACAAGCGCGTAAAGCTCGAATTGCGCTTGCGCTTCATGTTGCCGGATGGCCAGGAGCATACGGGCCAGGTCATCGACATTTCGGGCGGCGGACTTTCCATCGCGTCAGCCATTCGCCCGGAATCCGGAACGACGGTTATCATCTATCTCGACCAGCTTGGCCGTCTTGAGGGTCGCGTCGTGCGCAGTCACGAAAGCGGTTTCGCGGTGGAGTTGAAGGCGCCCGCCGTCAAGCGCGAGAAGATCATCGAAAGCCTGATGGTCCTCACCAATCGCATTCCGAGCGATCCGGAGGACTTGCGCCGGCATGAACGCGTGCCCGGCGAGGGCACGACACCGCTCACGCTCGAGGACGGCACCGAGGCGCATTGCCGCATTCTCGATCTCTCGATCTCGGGCATTTCGCTGGAGACGACCGCGCGGCCGCCCTTGGGCAGCAATGTCACGGTGGGCAAGTCGATCGGCCGCGTCGTTCGCCACCACGAGCATGGGATCGCGGTCGAGTTCAAGAACATGCCCCGCCTGCGCGGCAGCCTCGCCGCACAGCTCTCCCAGCGCACGCCTTCGTGATGACGCGCACGTTTTGAGCGGGCTTCAGGGCGCTTCGCCGTTCATATCGGGTTCAGCCGGCCGCGTTCATCGTCGCGTCCGATGCTTTGGCCTTGCCTGGGCAAGCGGATCGCTCGCCGGGAAACGCCCAGAAGGAGCCCCCGATGCTGAAGAAACTCCTCGCCCTCGCCAGCGCCTCTGTGCTCGCCCTCGGCGCAATCGCTGCGCCGGCCGCGGCGGGGCATCGCGGTGAGTATTACGATGATGGCCGCTACTACGACGGGGACTGCCGCGAGGATTTCGACAATGAGGAGATCGTCGGCACCATCCTCGGCGCCGTCATCGGCGGCGCGATCGGCGGACAGTTCGGCAAGGGCTCTGGCCGCGACGCGGCCGCCATCTTCGGCGCCCTGATCGGCGGCTTTGCGGGCAACCGCATTACCCAGAACCTGCAATGCGAGGACCGCTACTATGCGGCCGACGCCTATTACCGCGCCTATGAATATGGCGAACCCGGCCAGCGTTATCGCTGGGAAAATCCTCGTTCGCGCAATTACGGCTGGGTGGAACCCATCCGCAGCTATGACGAGTATGAGGGGTCATATCGGGGCACATGCCGCGAATACACGCAGACCATCTACATCGACGGCCGCCGTCAGACGGCCCAAGGCGTCGCCTGCCGTCAGTCCGACGGCACCTGGCGTATCGTCGAATAATCTGCTGCGCTGTCGGGATCGGGGATGACCGGTTCGTGATCCGGCCCTAAAAGGGCGGCATGGACCTCATCCGCGACCAGTACGAAGCCTTCCCCTACCCCGCCCGCGATCCCGCCGAAGAGGACCGCCGTCTCGTCACGGGTTCGCCCAGCCACCTTGCCGAGATCGATCACTATCTCTTTGGCGGCCGGCGCGACTGGTCGAAGCCCTTTCGCGCGCTCATCGCCGGCGGCGGCACAGGGGATGGCTGCATCCAGCTCGCCCAGCATCTCGCCTGGACCGGAACCCCCGCCGAGATTGTATACCTCGATCTGTCCACGGCCAGCCGGAAGATCGCCGAAGCGCGGGCGGCGCGGCGCGGCCTCGACAGCATCCGCTTTGAGACGGGGTCTCTGCTCGATGCGCCAAGTCTTGGAAAATTCGACTACATCGATTGCTGCGGTGTCTTGCACCACCTGCCGGAACCCGCGCGTGGACTTTCGGCCTTGCGGCAATGCCTTGCCCCCTCAGGTGGACTCGGCCTCATGCTCTATGGGCGCCTCGGGCGCAGCGGCGTCTATGAGGCGCAAACGATATTGAAGGAGGTGGCGCCCGTTTCCGAGCCGGCGGCGAAGCGCCTTGAACAAGCGCGGCGATTGCTGGGGAGCCTGCCCCCGACGAACGCCCTCAAGCGCAATCCCTTCGTCGCGGATCACCTGAATGGCGGCGAGGCCGGTCTTTTCGATTTGCTTCTCAACCCGATAGACCAAGCCTATACGGTACCTGAGATTTTCACCCTGCTCGATGGCGCGGATTTGCGCCATGTCAGCTTCATCGCGCCGGCGCGCTATGCGCCGGAGACCTATCTCGGCGAAGCATTTCCTCAGCTCAAGGCCCTGACGCCCGAAAAACGCGGTGCGATTGCGGAAATGGTCGCGGGCAACCTCAAGACCCATGTGTTTTATGCAGCGCCAAAGGACGGGTCGGCCGCAACCGCCCTCTATGCCCCCGACCTAACCCCGGTCCTGCGCGAACCCATTGCCGAGGCCCTCGCCCGGGCGATCGCGCAAAGCGGCCGCCTTGGCGGAAGCTTTGACGGGTTCCGCCTCAGCGTCCCCATGCCGCCGCTTGCCCCGGCCATCATTCGAAGCATCGACGGGCGCACCACGGTGGAAGAGTTGGCGCAAGGCTTGAGGAAGGCCGGGACATCCCGGGAACAGGCCGGCAAAGAGATCGCCGAAACGCTGGCGAGGCTGATCGCACTCAACCTCGCCTGCTTCTCGCATGCCTCTGTAGCGAGGACTTGAGCCCTACCGCCCCTTCCACTTGGGCGCCCGCTTCTGGGCAAAGGCGAGCGGTCCTTCGATCAGGTCCTCGCTCTTCAGCATCGCCATCACCGCCGGGAAGCGGCTCGTATAGGCCGCCTTGAGCTCTGGCAGGTCGAGACCGTGCACGACCGCCTCCTTGGAGGCACGGATCGACATGGGACTGCACTCAAGGATCTGTCCGGCCCAGCGCTTCGCCGCCGCCATCAGCTCGGCCACCGGAACGACATCATTGACAAAACCGAGTTCCTTGCCTTCCGCGGCGCTTACCCGGCGCCCGGTCAGGATCATCCCCATCGCCCGCTTCAATCCGATCTGCCGCGGCAGGCGATGGAGCCCACCCGCCAGCGCCGCAAGCCCCACGCGAGGCTCGGGCAGCGCG
The DNA here is from genome assembly GCA_013389115.1 of Alphaproteobacteria bacterium. Taxonomy (GTDB): domain Bacteria; phylum Pseudomonadota; class Alphaproteobacteria; order Micropepsales; family Micropepsaceae; genus JACADY01. The sequence goes on along the minus strand of JACADY010000079.1, from coordinate 17,317 downwards.
AAGACGGCAGTGTCGGCGGCGATGATGAGATCGCAGGCAAGCGCGATCTCGAACCCGCCCCCCATGGCGATGCCATTGACGGCCGCGATGACGGGCTTGTTGAGATCGAAGCGCGACGTGAGCCCGGCAAATCCCGTGTCGGGTATGGTCATCGGGTTGCCCGCCGCCTGGTATTTGAGGTCGTTGCCGGCGCTGAACGCCTTTTCCCCCGCGCCCGTGATGATCGCAACCCAGAGGTCGGAATCCCGCGCGAATTGATCAAAGACCTGCGCCAGTTCGGCGTTCGCTGGCGGATGGAGGGCGTTCATCACATCAGGACGGTTGATCGTCACGGTTAACAACCGACCGTCTCTTTCGACCCTGCAGTGCTCCGGTTCACTCATCGTCTCCCCCATCTTTTCCTTATTAATTTCCTGGCTAAGTCTATGCATTAGCGTCAATTGCACTCGGGGGAAAGCGGGCATGGCCCGGGACTTGCGGAACACCCGCCAGGTATTCCCAACTCGGGACATGTGTTGGAGGTCAGACGATGAACGCTGGGTTTGGTGCCGGTACACCGCGCGACCCTCTCGACGCACGTTGGTATGTCCGTGTGGGGACGGACATTTACGGCCCCTATTCAGGGCATCAGATGCGCGGTTACGTGGCAGAGGGGCGCATCACGGCGCAATCGATGATCGCGCTTGAGGGTGCGCGCGATTGGACGGCCGCCGCCAACGACCAGATCCTTGGGCCCTACGTCGCCGCCAGCACCGCCTTCCAGCGCGTGGAGGCAAAACCTGCCCATGTCGAGGCGGCAGCGCTCAGCAGCCCTGTAACGGCGGAAAGGCCCGCGGCCACGGCCGACTACCAGCTCTGCAATTTCGTCATCATCTTTCCCAATGGCGCGCGGGCGACGACACGGCTTGAACAGACGATCATGAATCTGGGTCCAGCCTGCAAACTCTCCTCAACCGTATGGATCGTCTCCGCCAAGGAGACGGCGGCGAGCGTGCGCAACATGCTGACCGAGTTCTTCGGCAAGAACGACAGCCTCCTCGTCGTCGATGCGACGCGCGGCAAGGCCGCTTGGTTCAATTTCGGACCGGAGCAGGAAAGCCGTATTCGCCGTGTTTGGCAGCGCGGCGATCGTCACGCGGCCTGATCGGCACAAACATCTTTACCGGAACGATTTCCCAGACTATTTGACGCACCGCGCCAATCAACTTGGCGCGGAATGTAAAAGCGCGGATTACACATACGCGCTCGTCAAATCGGGGGAAACATGCCGCAGCCTTTCATCACGCGCGGTCTCTTGGCCGCGTCGGCCTTGTGGCCGCTTCTCGTCACGCTGGCGCCGGCGCAATCGGCGAGTATCGTGACGCCCGCCGATGAGGCCGAGCAAATCACGGTCACCGCGACCCGCCGCGCGCGCGCGCTTCAGGATGTGCCCGTCGCCGTGACACCCCTCAATGAGGAGCAGCTTCGCAATGCTGGCGTCCGCGACTACAAGGACCTGACCGCCCTCGTCCCCTCGCTGCAGGTCCCGGTCTCTGAGAACACCTCCTCCGTGACGGCCCGCATTCGCGGCATCGGCACCCAGGGATCGAATCCCGGCCTTGAATCGGCGGTCGGCGTCTTCGTCGATGGCGTCTATCGCAGCCGCAACGGCGTCGCGCTGACTGACCTTGGAGAGCTCGAGCGGGTTGAAGTCCTGCGTGGCCCGCAAGGAACCCTGTTCGGGCGCAACACCTCGGCCGGCCTCATCAACATCATCACACGCGCGCCGGAGTTCGAATTCGCGGCCGATGCCGAGCTTGACTACGGCTCCTACAATGAGACCGAGTTTTCAGGTGCGATCACCGGTCCCCTCCTTGGCGACAAGGCGGCCGGCCGCTTATTTGCCGGCTATCGCCGCCGCGACGGCTGGATGGATATCAACCCGGGCACGACGGACGAGCGCGAAGGCAACAACAAGGATTATTGGACGGCGCGCGGCCAGCTTCTCCTCGCGCCCCGGGATGATCTCTCCATCCGCTTCATCGCCGATTACACCGACAGGGACGAGGAATGCTGTTATGCGGCGACTGTCCTTCTCGGTCTGCCGGGCCGCGCCGGCGGCGACACGCCCCAGGCGGTCCTGAATGCGCTGACGGGCGGCAAGGGCAAGGCAACCTCCCCCACCCTCGACAGCCTCGACACCTATGCTGATGGCCGTTTCGACCAGCTTGTCGAGGATCAGGGAATTTCAGGTGAGCTGAACTGGGAATTGAACGGCCTCACGCTGACCGCGATCACTGCCTTTCGCGAATGGGACTTTGCCTTCGGCCAGGACGCCGATTTCACCGGCGCCGACCTCTTTTATGACCCCTCGGACGGATCGCAAGGACAAGGCTTTGAAAGCCTGACGCAAGAGGTAAGGCTTGCCGGCAAGACCGAAATGATCGACTGGCTTATCGGCGCATTCTATCTCCACGAAAATGCCTACCGAAACGACAACTACACGGTGGGCGAGGATCACGAGTCCTTCTTGAGTCTCTATCGCGTGGGGTCGAGCGAGACCGCGCTGCGCGATGCCTATGTGGCCAATTTCGGCCTCACCGTCGAAACCCCTGTGCACGATGTGGGCGGCGGTTATACGGACTACTATGATCAGAGCACGGAGAGTTTCGCGCTGTTCACGCACAATGTCTTCGCGCTCGCCGACGATCTCGATTTGACGCTTGGCATGCGCTGGACGACGGAATCAAAGGAGTTCGAGGCCGACTACAATACGCGCGGCGCCTCCGGCTGTGCCCAGCTTGAATCTCTCTACGGCTATGACCCGATCCCGAATGTGAGCGCGAGCCTGCGCTCGCTTGCGAGCCTCGGCTGCCTCCCTTCCCATCGCCGCGCGCTTGACGGTCTTGATCATCGCCAGTCCCGTGATGAGAGCGAATGGTCCGGCATCACGACGCTGCACTATGAGATCGACCCCGCGCTGAACCTCTATGCGACCTACTCCCGCGGCTACAAGGCGGGCGGCTTCAATCTCGACCGCGCCTATTCCGACAAGGACGGATCGATCGTCTCAGGCACGGTTGGATCTCAAACCATTCGCGGCCCCGACACGAGCTTCGCGCCCGAGACGGTCGATGCTTATGAGCTTGGCGCCAAGGCAACGCTGATGGAGGGCGCGCTGCGCCTCAATGCGGCGCTCTTCTATGAGGATTTCGAGAATTACCAGCTCAACACCTATACGGGCGTCTCCTTCATCGTCACCTCGGTGCCGGGCGTCACGAGCAAAGGCGTCGAGCTTGAAGCGATCTGGCGCACGCCCCTCGATGGTCTCTCCTTGACGGCCGGCACGCTCTACAATGAAGCCGTCTATGACGAGGACATGCCGGAATTCGTCGCGGCGAATCCGGGGCTTTTTCTCTTGCCCGGCAAGCAGCTGACGAGCGCGCCGCGCTGGACGGCGACCGGCTCCGCCACCTATCGCTTCGGCCTGACGGCGGAACTGGACGGCCTTCTTTACGCCGACACGCGTTTTGTGAGCGCCCATGTCACGGGCTCCAATCTTGATCCGCGCAAACGGCAGGATGCCTACGCGCTTCTCAATCTGCGCCTTGGTGTTTCAACCAAGGACGAAAGCGTGTCCTTTGAGCTGTTCGGCCGCAATCTGACCGATGAACACTATATCCAGGTTGCGTTCGATTCTCCGCTCCAGGGCAGCGCGCCCACGCCCGCGTCGCCCTCTGGGACCTCGACCATCGATGCCTTTGTGGGAGAGCCCTTGACGATCGGTGCAGGGCTGCGCCTACGCTTCTGAGGAGGCAAGACTGAGGGTTGATCCCCCGACCCTCTCGCGGCGATAGTTGGCAAAACAAACGATCGCAACGAGAGGACACGCCATGGACCTGTCATCGAGCGCAGCGGAGCGCGAATTTCGAGCCCATATCCGCGAAACCGTCACCCGCCATCTGCCGGCCGATCTGAAGGCCAAGGTGGAATCGGGCGTACGCCTAAAAAAGGCTGATGGCGTACGATGGCACAAGATCCTTGCAGGTCTTGGCTGGGGTGCGCCCAATTGGCCAAAGGAGCATGGCGGCTGCGGATGGAGCGGCGGTGAACTCTACATTTTTGAGGAGGAACAGGCGCTGGCCGGCTGTCCGCCTTTGTCGCCATTTGCGATCAAGATGGTGGGCCCGGTGCTCATCGCCTTTGGCACCAGCGAGCAGCAGGAGCGCTTTCTGCCCCGCGCCCGCAATGCTGAGGATTATTGGTGCCAGGGTTATTCAGAGCCGGGCTCCGGCTCCGATCTCGCCTCGCTGCAGACAAAGGCGGTTCGCAGTGGCGAAGACTATATCGTCAATGGCATGAAGATCTGGACGTCCTATGCGCATGAGGCGGACTGGATGTTCGCGCTCGTCCGCACCGACGGTTCTGGCAAGCAGCAAGAGGGGATCACCGTCCTCCTCATTGATATGCGCACGAAAGGTATATCGCATCGCCCGATCATCACGATCGATGGTGCGCACATCCTCAACGAAGTGCGCTTCGATGACGTCCGCGTGCCAGTGGCGAACCGGATCGGCGAAGAGGGAAAGGGCTGGACCTATGCCAAGTTCCTGCTCGGCAACGAGCGCGCGCTCATCGCCCAGATCGCCGCTTCGACGCGGCTGCTCGCCAAACTAAAGTCAATCGCCAAGACCGAGGCAAACGGATTTGGTGGCCGCCTGATCGATGAGGCGGATTTCCGCGCCAAGCTGGCCGCCCTCGAAGTGGAGTTGGAGGCCCTGCGCATCACCAACGAGCGCGTGCTCTATGAGGCAAAAACGGGTACCGTCGGCAATGGCGGCGCCATCCTCAAATCCAAGGGCACCTTCATCAGCCAGGCCTTGAGCGAGATCATGGCCGAGGCGGTGGCGTTCTATGGCGCGCCTTGGCTTCCCGCCGCGCTCGATGCAAGCTGGAACGAGCCGGCGATCGGCCCTGATTATGCAAAGGGCGCGGTGCCCCTCTACATGCGTCAGCGCGCCAATACGATCGAAGGCGGCACGGAGGAAATCCAGAAGAACGTCATCGCCAAGCAGGTGCTTGGCCTTTGACGGCTTGAGCGACGTGCGGAGAAATTTCCAGCGAGGGGCCGCCGAACCAGTGGGTCCGGCAGCCCTCAGCGACCCTTAAGCGTAGGCCCTTACTGGGCCGGGCTCGTCAGCTTTTCTTCAAAGCTTGTCAGCGCCGTCTTCCACCAGTCGATATTCTCTTTGATGTTCTGGCGCGTAACCCCGCCCTGGAGCGTGACGCTCATATCGACGCCAACGGTCCCGTCAGCATTGATATAGGCCTGACCGAAACGGTTGTTCTGGTTGTAGGTATTGACCATTTCCAGCGTCACGCTCGGCATCGGGAACGACGCGCTGAACTGCAAGTCGAGGCAGCGGCGCGGATTGGTATTTTCGTCGCAACGATAGAAGTAGAGCATATAGCCCTTGCCATCGATCGCGCCGGTGATCATGGGATCACCCTGGGTGTCAACGCCAAGCTGCGCCGAATAGCCAAGCTCTTGCAGGATCGCGGCCAAGTCCTGACCCGTCGCCGCATCGAACATTTGCTGGGCCTGGGCGGCGGAGCCGGAAAAAACCATGCCAGCAAGGAAAGCGCCCGAAAGCGCCTGTGTGAGAGAGCGAGAAAACATGTGGGAAACCCCGAGATATTGATATGGCGCACCCCTCCGGCGCGTCACCGGATCACTCATAGCCCGCGCAATCTGGCGAAATTGTGAACGCGCGTCCATCTTGCGGTGTTCTGTAACCGTTGAACAGGACAACCTGTCTCAGGGCGTAACGGCGGTCACCGGCGCTGCCGCATAGCGCGCGATGACGGCGCCGGCCTCCGTCCAGTCGCGCAAACCCTCTGCGAGCGCGACGCCAGAATCGTTGCACATTTCTTCCGGCAGTTCGCCCCGATCGCACGCGATGAGGCGAATGAGGCCGCCCGCCTGTTTGCGGGCCTCCTGGCGCATCCCCGCCCGGTCAAGCGCGGAACCCTTTTCCGCCGCAAGCGCGACCAGCCCCGGACAGCCCAGTGTCTGCTTGTCTGCAAGCACGGGCGGAAGCTCTGTCAGCCCACCCTCACAAGCCGAAAGCATGATATCGGCCTGAAGCACGCCGAACGAGGAGAGGAGCTTCGCCCGATAGGGCTCAAGCCGAGTGACGGCCTTCGCAACCTGAGGCCCCTCCCAGCCCTGATAGGCTTCAAGGAACGCCACGACATCAATCGTACCGGTGCCATTGAGAAGGGGTGGCGTGCTGCGCTCAACCTCGAAGCGCAGCGGCTCGTCGGCGAACCGTCGGAGCGAAACCCGGACGGCCGCGTCAAAATCGGGTTCGCCGGCCGCATTGCGCGGAATGATCGCAAGCTCGATCGCCTCCCCGCGCATCTCGAGCGCGAAATACTGGGCGTTGCCCGGTCGCGACAGGGTCCCGAACACGCCCGCACCCTCCCGCCTCCCGGCCACGATCCGTTCCCCCTCGCCCTCGGCGAGCAGGCGCCCATTGACGCGATCGCCGCGCAGGTCAAGCGACAAGGTAAACGACTTGGACGCCGCCTCCCCCTTGAACACGCCCTTGAAGGGAGAAGCCGCTTCGGCCCCGGACCCACTAAAGACAACCATCAACAAGCCGAGAACGGCAAAAATACGCGACATGAGACGATAAGGCCCCGTCAGATGAGCAAGAGGGCGGCACCCTTGCAGATCGCACGGCGGGCCGCAATCCACCCGCCGCGCGAACAGAAAACGCGCTTAACCCCCAACCGGCCCGCCCGCATCGCGGGTGATGACGATGACGGAGGGGCGCGGCGGCAGGCCCGGCTGAAAATCGGGCCAAGAGGGTTTGCTCAGATCGAGCGGCACAAGGAAGCCAGGATTGGTGACAGAAATAGCTTGTCCCGGATGCTGGACCGCAGCGAACAAGGTCGTGCCATCAGGCGTGAACGCTGGACCACACAGTTCCGCGCCCCTAGGACAGGCATAGAAGAATTTGACAACTGCCCGGCCCGGACCGTCGAGATCGCAGGCAAAAAGACCATCCGGTTGACCCGATATGCTGTGGTCGATGATTTGGTCAGTGCCGATCCAAAGCCGCCCCTTGGGGTCGAATGCAATATTATCGGGATTGGCGAGCTTGACCTTTGTACCCGCGCCATAGCGGCCCGACCATTTCGGATATTCCCCGCCATATTGCGCAGGATCCGCCATGGTGCCGCCCAAGAGGAGGATATCCCAGGCGAAGACGAGCGCCGCGTGATCCGCTTTGTTGTCGGCGCCCGTGGGCGGGATCATCTCGACGATGTGGCCATAGAGGTTCCAGCTGCGCGGATTGGCCGGATTGATCTGATCCTCGGTGCGGTCCTTGTTGCCCGTCATGACCGCATAGACACGGCCCGTGACGGGGCTTACCTCGACATCTTCCGGTCGGTCCATTTTGGTGCCTTCAAGGAGGTCACCTGCCTTTCGCGCGTTGATGAGTACATCAGCCTGGGAGGCAAAGCCGTTCTCAGCCGTCAGCGGGCCTTGCCCGAACACCATCGGCCGCCACTCGACCGTCTTTTCGCCGAACACGGCGACATAGAGCGTGCCTTCATCGAGAAGCCCCTGCGCCATTCCGGGCTTGGAGGGGTCATAGGGCTTCGCCGAAACCCATTTGTAGATGTACTCATCGAACTGGTCATCGCCAGAATAGACGACAATGCGTCCGTCCGGCGCGACGACGGTGGTTGCCGCTTCGTGCTTGAAGCGGCCAAGCGCCGTGCGCTTCACGGGCTGTGAGGTGGGATCGTAAGGATCGATCTCAATGATCCAGCCGAAACGGTTCTTTTCGTTAGGCTCCTTCGAGCGATCGAAGCGTGCAACATCCACGAACCAGCGATTGAAGGGCTGGACGCGAATGCTAAGGCGGTCATCATACTCGGCTTCCGGTGAGCCGATGGGAAGGGCTCCCCCGAAATAGCTGTTGAAGTTCTCCTCGCAGGTGAGGACCGTCCCCCAAGGGGTTATACCTCCAGAGCAATTATTGACCATGCCTTTGACAAGCATCCCGCTGGGATCCTCGCTGGTCTTCAGCCTGTCATGGCCAGCCGCCGGTCCCGAGATCGCAATCTCTGTCGTCATGGTGATGCGGCGCGCGAAGGTTGAGCCCTCGACAACCTTCCAGCTTCCGTTTTCGCGGATGACCTCGATCACGGAGGCGCCATGCGCTTCCATTTCTTGTGCGGTGTGTTCGGGCGTGCGCTTCTCGGCGATCTCTGCCGGGAACATCGCATGGACCGTTCCATATTCGTGATTGACGAAGAGGAGACCGTGATCGGACGCGTTCGACCCCTTGGGCAGCGGCAAATAGCCGATGAAGTCATTGTTGAAGCCGAACTGCTTTGCCTGCGCCGCGCCAGAGACGGTTTTGGGGTCGAAGGCCGGCGCGTCGGCGAGAACCTTGTCGCCCCACCGGATGAGAACGGACTTCGTATAGCCCTTCGCGACGGCATCCTGGTCGGCAATGACCTGCGGAATGTCATCGAAGTCGAGCGAGGAAACGCCAGCGGGCGCCGCCCCCGCCTGTGCCAGGGCGGGCCGCTCCCAACCTTTTAGGGAAACGAGCGAGCCCATCGCCGCGCCCGCGCCGCCAAGGAGAAGCGAACGCCGCGAAACATGCGCATCGACGAGCGAGCGAAGGGAACGGTTGGCAACAACCAAGCGTGAGTTTTCCGACATGAGGGATGCGCCTTGTCTGGTGGGCCGATTTCGGCGCAGATTGCCGCCAATCAGTGTCAGTTGAGTGACGCCATTCACTTTCCTCCCGTGACGGACCCTCACTGTTGCTCTGGGATGATCCTCAGCTCGCGCCGATAGCGCTTCCAGTTCTCGACATAGTGTGCGGCCGACGCGGCCAGCATCTGCGCCATTTCCGGGCTCACCTGACGCACCACCTTGCCGGGCGAGCCCAGCACCATCGAATTGTCGGGGATCTCTTTGCCCTCGGGGATCAGCGTATTGGCGCCGATGAGGCAGTTCTTTCCGATCCTTGCCCGGTTGAGAATGACGGATCCGATGCCGATAAGGGAATTGTCCCCGATCTCGCAGCCATGCAGCATGACGAGATGGCCAACCGTGACATCCCGCCCGACGGTGAGCGGCACGCCGAGATCGGTATGCAGCACCGAGCCATCCTGAATATTGGTATTCTCCCCGATCGTGATCCATTCATTATCGCCCCGCAACACGGCGCCGAACCATATGCTCGCCTGGGCAAGAAGCCGCACCCGCCCCATCACCTGGGCATCCGGCGCGATCCAATAGGAGCCGGGGGAAGGCAGTTCGGGAACGTAATCCTCAAGGGCGTAGAGCGGCATCTTTAAGACCTTTCAATGCAATCGCCGGGGTACTGTGCCAAACGGCTTTTTATGTGGAGCCTGCCCCCGGGATGGTAGGCCGGATGCAAGTTAGCCTAAAAGAAGCACAATCAAACAAAGGCTTGCGAGCATTTCCCGATTCTCGTTGATCCGGAAATGCTCAAGAGCGTGATGCGGAAAAGTGGGAACTGGTTTTCCGCAAAATCACGCGACAATCAAAGACCTGGAGCGTGATGCGGAAAAGCATGTCCCCGCGAAGGCGGGAATGGGTACCGGTTTTCCGCAAAATCACGCGACAACCAAAGACCTGGAGCACGATGCCGATTCAATTTGAACGCATCTTGCTCTAAGAGCTGCGGCGGGTCGGTTTAACCGTCGCGCCGGCCGGCACAAGAACAGCGGGAGGATTGTCCATGGATTTCGGCGTTGAGGGAGTTGGCTTTCTCGCCGCGACGCTGACGACCTGTGCCTTTTTTCCGCAGGTCGCAAAGACTTGGTCCTCCGGATCGGCGGAGGATATCTCCACTCTCTGGCTTGTGATGTTCGGCAGTGGCCTCTTCTGTTGGCTAATCTATGGGGTCATGGTCAACTCTTACGCGGTCATGGCCGCGAACGTGGTGACGCTCATGTTGTTGGGCGTCATTGCCTGGATCAAGTGGCGGCCTTGAGGGATTGAACGCAGCCATGAAGGCAGGAGCGAACATGACGACGAGCGTGCCGGTGACCGTCCGTGACGGCGAACCTTTCGGCCTGCCCGCCATTGGCCCTGAGGTGGCGCGCGCGATCGTCGATGAAGCCGTTGCGCGCTATTTCCGCAAAGTGCGCTCGCGCATTCCCGAATTCATTGCGCGCAATTACCGCCTCGCAGGCGCGATGGAAATTCACCGGCAGGCGATCGGCCATGATCTGTGGCGCGCGCCGCTGAACGCGGCTCTGGTTGGCCCCGCCTTGATGGTGAAGGGTGTCGCATGGGGCGTCGAAAAGGCCGGCCGCAGGCGCACCGCCGATTGGCTGCGCGCGCGGGAAATCTTCATGCGTACGGATGTCTCGCGTGAAATCGAATGGCGCCTCCACACCGAATTGTTCCAGCTTCCGCATGATGATGGCGATCGGGTCAGCCGCCGCGATGCGCTGGGCGAGGAAATCCTGCGCGATGCCCGCCTCCTCAGCGCGCTCGAAGCGCTGAACGGACCCTGGGGCGCATATGAGCGTGAGCGGTTGAACCAGAAGCTGGCCGAATCGCTGGCGATCTACACGAACTCAAGGTTTGCCGCGGGCGAGATTGCCAATGCGGTCCTCACCGCCGGTGCGGGCGCGGCCTTCCTCCACCAGTTCACGCCCGGCGTGTGGACACTGGGCCCTGGCCTTGCGCAGGTGATCGCGCAGAAGATCGTGGCCGGCACCCTTCCCTTTGGCGAGATCATCGGGACGCTTTGGCACAGCTTGACGCCAGCCGCGCCGGGTGCGGCGTTGACGGCCGCCTCGACGACGGGCGTGCTTGCCATTATGGCGGTGTTCTCGGCGGTCTCGGGCGTCATCACCGACCCACTGCAGGAGGCACTCGGCATCAATGAGCGCCGATTGCTCGCCCTGACCGACGCGCTGGAGAAGGCCTTCCTTGGCGATGAGAATGCCCGCCTGGTGGCGCGCGATGCCTATGCGATGCGCGTAGCCGAATTGCTCGACTGGATCGTCGCGGCCTGGCGCTTTGCCAAAGCCTGATTACGCCAGCAGATTCGTGACGCCGCCGTGACGATCTCCGACACGGAATCTTAAGGTAAGCGGGCGCACGCTTTGCGAACGCTGAGGCGTGGCGCTTGGGGCACCGATTCACCCAAACCCGCCTTGGCAGCAAAAGAAAAGGGGGACGATGACGGCCACAGGTGATTACCTTAATCACAGGCGGTCCGATTCGGAGGGGGTACTGACGGCGTGACCCATCGCAGAGACAGAGTATCTGGCCTCAACGCGGCGCCGCATTCCTTCCACATCTCCTTTTCATATCCGAAGCAAAACGTTGCGACCCGAGGAGGACGTAATGGCGAAGCGTAACGCGCGCGCCAAGGCGCGCGATCGTGAGTTCGATGCAGACGGTACACCCAAGGTGCACCAGCTCTTCCCGCAAGGGGCGGCCTGGAGCCCGCTGGAAAAGGACCAGCGCGACAGGGGTTACGTGCGTAATGTCCGCCCATGCGGCGACAATCAACGGATGCTCTTGGAAGCGATTGACCGCCACAACCTCGTCTGCGCCTTGGGGCCGGCGGGCACGGGCAAGACCTATCTCGCGATCGCCAAGGCAGTGGAGGCGCTCGAGGATGGCCGCATCGGCCGCATTCTCCTCTCGCGCCCCGCGGTCGAAGCGGGCGAGAATCTGGGCTTCCTGCCTGGTGATCTGGAAGACAAGCTCGCGCCTTATCTGCGTCCCCTCTACGATGCGCTCTCCGAACGCCTCGGCGCCAAGCGCCTCAAGGCGCTCATCGGCGACGGATCGATCGAGATTGCGCCCGTTGCGTACATGCGCGGCCGCACGCTCAACAATGCCTTCATCGTCATCGATGAAGCGCAGAACTGCACCTATGGTCAGCTGAAGATGCTGCTCACCCGGCTCGGCTGGCACTCGACCATGGTGCTGACGGGCGACCCCGATCAGACCGATCTTCTGCCCGGCATGAGCGGTTTTGCCGATGTTGCCGGCAAGCTGGCCAAGGTCGAGGACGTGGCGGTGATCCAGTTCACCCAGACCGACATCGTGCGCCACCCGCTGGTGGCGAGCATGCTCGACGTCCTCTAACAAAATTGCACCTTACGGCGGCGCTTTCACATTCCCGTGAAGCGCCGCCAGGGTAACAAGGCTGGTGCCAACGCCGTATCAATTGTGAGATTGATGCAATAACGCGGAGGACACTATGGCCATCTGGAAAGACCCCACGATCAAGGCTTCCGGCATCACGCCGAAGGAGGTTTACCTCCGCCGCCGCGACTTCATGAAGGCCGCCGCCGCGCTCGGCCTTGTTGGCGTGCCTTTTCCCGCCTCTGCCGCCCCCCTCATGGCCGCGCCCGGCCCCTATGGCACCGATGAGGCAAAGACGCCGCTTGAGAACGTGACGAGCTTCAACAACTACTATGAGTTCGGCACGGGCAAGGACGACCCCGCCTATTATGCCGGCAAGCTGACGACTTCCCCTTGGAGCGTGAAGGTGGGCGGGCTGGTCGCCAACCCGACCGAGTTCGGCGTTGAGGATCTCATCAAGGCGATGCCGCTCGAGGAGCGCATCTATCGCCTGCGTTGCGTCGAAGGCTGGTCCATGGTGATCCCCTGGATCGGGTTTCCCTTGGCCGAGCTTCTCAAGCGCGTCGAACCGCTGGGCAGCGCAAAATACGTCGCCTTCGAAACCCTCGTGCGGCCAGAAGAGATGCCGGGTCAGTCCGCCTATTTCCCCGCGCTCGAATGGCCCTATGTCGAGGGCCTGCGCCTCGATGAGGCGATGCATCCGCTCACCATCCTGGCGGTGGGACTTTATGGCGAGACGCTGCCCAATCAGAACGGCGCGCCCATTCGGCTCGTTGTGCCGTGGAAATACGGCTTCAAGAGCATCAAGTCGATCGTGCGCATTGCACTCGTTGAGAACCAGCCCCCGACCTCCTGGAACCGTCAGAATCCCGGCGAATACGGCTTTTATTCGAACGTGAACCCAGAGGTTGACCATCCCCGCTGGAGCCAGGCGACCGAGCGGCGCATCGACGGGAGCGTTTTTGCAAGCCGCCGCGATACCTTGATGTTCAACGGCTATGCAGAGCACGTCGCCGGCCTTTATGCCGGTCAGGATCTGCGCAAGGATTATTGAGCATGATCTGGCGCCGCTACGACCGGCTCGCGCTTTACGTGGCGGGCTTCATTCCTGCGCTCTACCTCTTCTATGCCGCCTTCAGCGGCTGGCTGGGCGCCGATCCGACGCGCGTGCTCGAACATCATTTAGGACTATGGGCTTTGCGCTTTCTCATCGCGGCCCTTTGCGTAACGCCATTGCGCAATCACGCCGGCATCAATCTCCTGCGCTATCGCCGTGCCTTCGGGCTCTTGTGCTTCGCATACGCGGCCTTGCATTTTCTGACCTATGTCGTGCTCGACCAGGGCCTCGATCTGAGTGCGATCTGGCGCGACATCACGCGGCGCTGGTTCATCACGATCGGCATGGCGGCCCTTTTGATGTTGGTGCCGCTCACGCTTACATCGAACAACGCCATGATCAAGCGGCTGGGCGCGCGGGCCTGGGGCCAGCTGCACACCCTCACCTACGCCATCGCGGTCGCGGTGATCGTGCACTACATCCTCTCGGTCAAATCCTGGCCGGCCGAGCCGCTCATCTACGCCGCGATTGTTGGCGCCCTTCTGCTCTATCGAATTGTCCGTACCCTGACGAAGCGCTGGAGACCGCGGCCGGGACCCATCCCGCGCCCCGCCTAAATCAGCCCCGCCAGCTGGAGCGTGCGCACGACGACGACACCGATGAGGAAGCTCCAGACGAAGACGATGCCGAGGCTGAAGCAGAGCTGAAAGGGCCGCTGCGTCTCGGCATAGGACTTGAGCGCGTTGTCGAACAGCACCGCGGGGCCGGTGAAGGTGACAAGTCCCAGCGCGGCGATCCGCTCCATGTCGTTGCGCGGCCGATAGACGAGCGGTGCGCTTTGCCGCGTGATGAGCAGGATGAAGTTCGCCAGCGCGTTCGAGAAGATGAACCCCGCGACGATACAGAATGCAAATGTCCCACTAAGAGCCATCTTCAACCCCCAACCACGATCCAGGCTGAGGAAAAAGCACCCTGCATGCCAGGAAGCCGGGGCGTTAACGGCTCATCAAGAAACACTCGCGCCGTCACGGCGCAACTATGTGAATGACAGATACATGAATTCGTCCTATGATTGTCAAATTCACAAAGAATTAACGCTGTCCTGCGCTCCTATCTGGCTGTATTCGGCCCTTCTGTGGCAGAGCAGCATCTCTTAGATCTATGGAAGAGACCAAGGATTCCGTAGACTTGAGTGGCGCTGTTTGTTCAGGGGATCAGCGTGTGATGTCGATGGGCAACGATGGCCAAGGCGGGGAGCGCATCATTCGCCACTCAGGGTGGCGGCCGCCGCTTTTGATCGCGCTGGGCATCGCCGCGTTCGGGATCCTGTTCCTCATCTACTATTTGGGTCCGACCCCCTCGGACATCGTGGGCAACAATCCAAAGCCGACCGCCTCGCACGACCGCATTTCCCTCACCGTTGGCAGCAAGAATTTCTCGGTGCCCGCGAACTACACACGCATTCCCGCGACACGGGCGGGCGGCCTCTTTGAGGAGGTCTCGCTTTACGCGCTGCTACCCGACCTGACCGGATACGAGACGGCGAACGACGAAGCCTTTGAGGATGTCTCGGCGGACTCCAACGTCCTCTTCATCACATTGCAGCGCAGCAAGTCCTCGATGACGGAACGCAACCGCCTCGACCGCATATACATGCAGCAGGTCACCGATCCGAATGGCGCGCCGGGGCCCGACAACCTTGCCGCCTTCACCTTTGGCGAGACCTCGGGCTTTTTTGGCGATGACCTGTTCGTCGGCACCGACGGCGCCGGCAACGTGCTCGTCTATCGCTGCGCCAAGCCGACCGACGAGGTCAAGGCACCCGACTGCCGGCGCATCACCGAGATTGGCGGCGACGTCACGCTGCAATATCAGTTCAAGCGCAAGCACCTGGAGCAGTGGCGCAGCATCGACGCGCGCGTCATGGATCTGATCGCATCGTTTCAGGCGCGGTGAGGATCATGGGGCGCTGTGCCGAAAGGTATCTTCCCGCAAAGAGGGGGAAGGTTCCCGGTTTTCGGCATGAATGGAATTCAAACGCCAGGCGAATCTATTTCGCCGGCGGAAGGTCCATTTCAAGAATGGCCATGTTGAAGGCATAGGACACTTCCCCGTCCTCTTCGTCCTTGAACACGACGCCGACGAATTCATCGCCGACATAGACTTCGACCGAGTCGCTCTTGTTGGTGCGCTTTTTGAGCACGATCGTGTCGAGCCGGAAGGTGTCGCGGAGATACTTCTGGACGCGCAGGATTTCGCTTGTGTCCACGGGTGGATATGCCTCGCGTAGGATGGCGGCCATGCGCCGCGCATCGGGTTGGCGTGAAGGCCGGGACATTCCCCGACATTGACTTCTTGGTCAAGCGAAGGCTTCAACTGCATGAGCATGAACGGCTTGCACCACGCCCCCACCTACTACGCCGCCACAATGGCTAGCGCCCAGCGCTGGCCGCGCCTCGAAGGCGATGTGCGAGCGGATGTCTGCGTGATCGGCGGCGGCTTCACCGGCCTTGCGGCGGCGCTGACGCTGGCCGAGCGCGGCAGCATCGTGCGCCTCCTGGAAGCAAGGGCGATCGGCTGGGGTGCCTCGGGCCGCAATGGCGGGCAGATCCATACCGGGCTTCGTCACCCCCAGCGTGACCTTGAGCGTGAGTATGGCGAGGAAAGTGCGCGCGCCATGTGGCGCCTCGCTGAGCGGGGACGCGAGCTGCTGGAGGAGCGTGTGGCGCGCCATGCGATTGCTTGCGACCTGAAGCCCGGCCTCCTGCTCGCCGCCTGGTCGAGGCGCGACGTCGCGCAACTGAAAGATCACGTTGAACACCTCTCCAGCCGCTACGGCTACCGCCACCTGCGCTTTCTCCCCAAGGACGCCGTGGCCGAAATAGTGGCGACCACCCGCTATCACGGCGCGGTGCTCGATGCGGGCGGCGGACATCTCCACCCACTCAACTACGCGCTGGGTCTCGCTGAAGCGGCCAACGGCCAGGGCGCGCATCTGCACGAGGATTCAAAAGCGATCGCGATCGAGCGCGGTGCACAGATAAGGGTGCGCACGGCTGCGGGCACCGTGCAGTGTCGCGCGCTCATCCTCGCTGGGGATTCTTATCTCGGCCACCTCGTGCCAGAGCTGCAATCCCGCCTTTTTCCGATCAATGTCTATGTCGCGGCAACCGAACCCTTGGGCGAGGCCCGCGCGCGCGCGCTCATCCGGGATGACATCGCAGTCGCCGACACCAAATATGTGGTCGATTACTATCGCCTCACCCCCGACCACCGGCTTCTCTTTGGTGGCGGCGAAAGCTATTGGCCGGGCGACCCTGCGGACGTCGCCGGGCTGGTGCGAAGGCCGATGCTGCACGTCTTTCCCCAGCTGAGGGACACGCGCCTCGATTATACCTGGGGCGGCCTTGTGGGCGTGACATTGAACCGGATGATGCACGCGGGCCGCCTTGCGCCGAATATTCTTTTCACTCAGGGCTATTCGGGCCAGGGCGTGATGCTGGCCGGTCTCATGGGCACGCTCATGGGTGAGGCATTGACGGGAAAGCCTGAAGGCTTTGAGCTGATGGCGCAGGTACCGATTCCCGCCTTTCCGGGGGGGGCTTGGCTGCGTGCGCCGCTTCAGGCGATGGCGATGAGCTTCTACGCCTTGCGCGACAGGCTTGGGATTTAGCCAAAGCCTCAACGATCATGGCTCTGCGAGTACGGGCCATCCACCTTATCGGGTCATCCTCGAGCGGCGAGAGCCGCGAAGAGGATCCAGCGTAAGAAACCTGGATTCTCTTCGCCCGCTAAAGGCGGGCTCGAGAATGACAGGGGTGCCTGGATGGCCCAGTCAAGTGTACGGCCTTGAGAGTCAAGGGGTGCTCCCTCATTCTTCGAGGGCCGCGAAGGGCGGCTAACTCAAGGATGAGGCTTTTTACATGAGTCCTCGCCCTGAGGTGCGAGCCTTCGCGAGCCGCGAAGGGTGAGGCGGTGGCCGAGCAACGTGCGGAAAAGTGGGCACCGGTTTTCCGCTAAACGTTGCGACAAGACAAAGGGATAGAGCGGCGTGACGATTCCGATTGAGGGCGAGGCCGCTCTAGCTGTGAGCTTTCAGT
>JACADY010000012.1 GCA_013389115.1 Alphaproteobacteria bacterium | reverse complement strand
GTACACGGATGTTCACGGCGCACCTCCTGTGACGGGTGGGAAGAAGGCGACCTCGTCGCCCGGCGCAATCGCAGTTGTGAGCGGCACGTGCGCATGGTTGACGGCGGCGCGGACACGCCCAAGATCGATGAAGGCCGCACGGTAGTTCTCGCCCCGGCTTTCCAGCCAGGCGATGAGATCGGCCACAGTGCGCACGTTATCGGGCGCCGCGACCGTTTCCTCGGCCAGCCCAATCTTCTGGCGCAGCCAGGCGAAATAGAGAATCTTCACGAGCGGCGCTCCACGTGCTGCAATCCCGCCATCAAGTAATTATAGCCTGTATAGAGAGTGAGGGCAGCGGCAAGCCATAACGCCCATGTGGCGCCAAGCGTGAAGCCGGGCAGGGCTGCCTCTATCAGCGGGGCGGGAATGAGCGCGCCCAGAGCCAGCATCTGGATCGCCGTTTTCCATTTGGCGATCCGGGTGACGGGCACGCTGACGGCGAGTGAGCTCAAATACTCGCGCAAGCCCGAAACCAGGATCTCGCGGCCAAGGATGACAAGCACCGGCACGAGGTCCAAACCCGCCAGAGTGCGGTTCGCAACCAACATGACGAGGGCCGCCGCCACAAGCAGCTTGTCGGCGATCGGGTCCAGCATGCGGCCCAGCTCTGACATTTGATTGAGGCGGCGGGCAAGATAGCCATCGAGGAAGTCGGTGAGAGCGGCGATCCAAAAAAAGGCAAAGGCGAGGACAAGGCCATAGCTCGCCTCCAGCGCGAAGGCACCCGCCATCAGCGGCACAATGCCAAGGCGCAGGAAGGTGATGAGATTGGGCCAGGTCACCGCCATCCTCAGGCCGCCGCGTGGAAGTAGTCATAGATCTTGCGGGCCATGGCCTTGGAGATGCCCTCGACCGCCTCCAGATCGGCAAGGTTGGCGTTGGCGACCGCGCGGGCAGAGCCGAAATGGTGCAGCAGCGCCCGCTTGCGCGCGGCGCCGATGCCGGGCACCTCATCGAGCGGATTGACGCCGATGGACTTGGCGCGCTTGGCGCGGTGGCTGCCGATGGCGAAGCGGTGGGCCTCATCGCGCAGGCGCTGTAGATAGTAGAGCACGGGGCATTTCAGCTCCATGCGGAAGGGCTCGCGTCCCGGTTGATGAAAATGCTCACGGCCCGCGTCGCGCTCCGGCCCCTTGGCGATGGCGACAAGGGCGACGTCCTCAACGCCCAGATCGGCGAAGACCTCCTCGGCCACCTTTAACTGTCCCGGTCCACCATCGATGAGGACGAGATCGGGCCAGCCTCTGTCCTCGCCCTCGCTCGACCGCATGGCGGTTTCGTCGTTCAAGAGGCGCGAGAAGCGGCGGGTGAGTACCTCGCGCAGCATCGCATAGTCATCGCCGGGCGCCGCCTCCTTATTCTTGATGTTGAACTTGCGGTATTCCTTCTTCAGGAAGCCCTCCTTGCCGGCCACGATCATGCCGCCCACCGCATGGGTGCCGCCGATGTGGCTGTTGTCGTAGACCTCGATCCGGGCGGGCGGCCCGTCGAGGCCGAAGGCTTCGGCAACACCCTCCAGGAGGCGGGCATGGCTTGCGCTTTCCGAGATCCGCCGCAGAAGCTCCTCGCGCGCGTTGGTGCGGGCGCGCTCGATGATCTCACGCTTTTCGCCACGCTGGGGGTGGAGGACTTCGACCTTGCGGCCCGCGCGCGTCGTCAAGGCCTCTTCCAGCAAGTCGCGGTCGGGGATGTCCTCGCTGATGAGGATGAGCCGCGGCGGGTCCTTGTCGTCATAGAATTGGGCGATGAAGGCATCGAGCACGTCCGCCGGCGTCTCGGCGCGGTCGTGGCGGGGCATATAGGCGCGGTTGCCCCAATTCTGACCACCCCGGAAGAAGAAGACCTGGACACAGCTCTGACCGCCCTCCTCGTGGATGGCGAAGACATCCGCCTCCTCAAAGGTTTCGGGGTTCACGCCCTGGTTGGATTCGATCACGGAGATGGCGCGCAAGCGATCGCGCAGGCTGGCGGCCGTCTCGAATTCCTGACGCGCGGCGGCATCCAGCATCGCCGATTTGAGGTGATCTCGCACGGTGCTCGTGCGTCTGCGCAGGAATGCGCGGGCATCCTCAACGAGGGACGTATAGCCGCTCTCATCGATGCGACCGACGCACGGCGCGCTACAGCGCTTGATCTGATAAAGGAGGCAGGGCCGCGTTCTTGCGGCGAAGACGGCGTCGGAGCAGGAGCGCAGAAGGAAGGCGCGCTGGAGCGTGTTGAGCGTGCGGTTGACGGCGCCTGCACTCGCAAAGGGGCCGAAATAGTCGCCTGCCTGTGATTTCGCGCCGCGATGCTTCTGCACCTGAGGGTAGGGATGTCCCGCCTTCAGCAGGATGTTGGGGAATGACTTGTCGTCACGGTAAGAGACATTGTAGCGGGGCTTCAGGCGCTTGATCAGGTTGGCCTCGAGCAGGAGCGCCTCGGCATTCGATCCTGTCGTTACGACAACGAGATCGGCCGTCTCCATGATCATACGCGCGATGCGGTGCGAGTGGCCCGCTTCCTTGGCATAGTTCGACACCCGATTGCGCAGGTCGCGCGCCTTGCCGACATAGAGCACCTCGCCGTCACCACCCAGCATTCGATACACGCCAGGCGCGTGCGGCAGGTGCTTCAATCGCGCCTTGATGAGCTCGACGCCTTTGTCGGATTTTGCGTCCCTTGGATGTTCATCGGCATTCGGCGTCGTCATCGCTGAACCTTGGGCGCTGCCCTTTCCCCTGTGGATAAGTCTGTTTGCAGATTGCGCAGCTCAAGCCCTTCCAAGAGGTACAAAAATAAACTCGATGATTGAGGCGTTCCGAACACACTCGCTCTAACCTATTGAATTGCAGCGTATAAATACCGATTTCCAATCGTCACAATGCGCCCTTGGTGCGCATTCATATGATTGACAAAAGGTTAATTCTGACGCAGCGGCCGTGTGTACAAGTTCCGAATCGTCCGCCCACGGACATGGTTAACGCCTTTTGTTTTCAGGAATTCTCACTGGGTCTCCCGGCGGCGCTCAATCTCGACACCTACGCTTCTTGCGGCCGGGATTGCCTTCAGCTTTTCGATCCGGACACGCACCGCTTGAATGCGTGTATCCATCAGGCAGTCCGCCGCGATCAGCTCGGCCAGGGTCTCCACGAGGTTGACATGCCCATTGTCGATGATCGCCACGATCGCGCGGACCACCTTTTCATAGTCAACGACGTTGGCTAGCCGGTCTTCGATCGCCGTGCCATCCTCGGCAACCGTCAAGTCGAGATTGATGCGGACGGGCTGGGGCTTGCCTTTCTCGTGGCCATGGACCCCGATATGGGCCTCTAATTCAAGGTCGCGGATGAATACGTGACGGATTCCGGCATTGGCATCGGCAATGCGCAGGGGCAAGACATTCGCGGCTTCTTTCATGCTATTCGGGAATTCCATAAACATCCGGGGTTTTCCAGCTCAGGTGCTGGCCGCCATCGACCGCAATCATCTGCCCGGTCACGGATGGCGCGGCAAGGAGATAGCGGATGGCGGTACAAATATCGTCAGGCTCCGGCCCGCGCGCAAGGATGGTGGACGACGCCTGGCGGGCAAAATCAGCCTCGCTCTGCCGCTCGTTCCGCAAGGTGGGCCCGGGCCCGACAGCGTTCACCCGGATGCGAGGCCCAAGGCTTTGCGCAAGGGTCTGGGTCGCCGTCCAGAGGGCCGATTTCGAGATCGTGTAGCTGAAGAATTTCGGCGTCAGACGCCAGACGCGCTGATCGATGATGTTGATAATGGCGCCTAGCGCGCCTTCGGGCAGGGCCTTTGCAAATTCCTGGGCGAGCCTAAGCGGCGCCCTCAAATTCACTTCCATATGCGCGTCCCATGAGGCGCGGGTCATGGTCTCGGCCGTGTCTTCCTCAAACACGCTCGCATTGTTGATGAGGGCGGTGAGAGGCCCCAAGGCATGCGCGATGTGCGGGATCAATGCGGCGACCTCTTCCTCCCGCGCGAGATTGGCGGCAAAGGTCCTTGCGCGGATGAGGCCGCCATTGCGCCGGTTGATCTCATCGGCGACTTCCTCGGCGTCTGTGGCGGCACTGTGATGGTGCACCGCCACTTTCCAGCCTCGCAAACCGAGATCGAGTGCCATGGCCCTGCCTATGCGGCGGCCGGCACCGGTGATGAGCACACAAGGTTCGATCGTCATCGGTTCACTCTCTCGTTTCTTGCAGCAGCCAGTCGAGATAAGGCTCATGCGCGCCTGCGACAGGGAGCAGCAGGAAGCAGGGCACCTGATAGGGGTGATGCGCGCGTGCCGCCTCTATGGCGGCGGGGGTGAGCGCCCTTCGCGTCTTGATGAGCATCGGGATTTCCTCATCCTCCGTGAGGCGCCCCTCCCAGCGATAAAGCGCGGTCATGGGTGCAAGGATGTTGCAACAGGCCGCGAGGCGCGCTTCGAGAAGAGACCGCGCCATCGCCTTTGCGGCCTCGCGCGAGGGCAGGGTCGTATAGATGAGCGCGATCTCGTGCGTTTCCATCATTGCGGGCGATGCTCCATCGGGATGAAGCTTGGCTGCGCCTTCACGCGGGCGAGCCAGTCTTCGATGGCGGGGAATACCGACACATCGAAGCCGCCATCGCCGGCGCAATGGGTATAGGCAAAAAGCGCGATATCGGCGATCGAGAATTCATCGCCCGCGAACCAGGGCTTGTTCCCCAGCCAGGTTTCCATCACGCCGAGGGCGGCGTTGCCCTTGGTCTGCCATTCCGGCAAGAGGTGGCGCTTATCACGCAATTGTTCCTCGGGCGCGAACTTGAGCCAGAAGCGGGCGACCGCAATATAGGGCTCGTGGCTATATTGCTCGAAGAACAGCCATTGCAGCATTTGCGCGCGTTGCCAGCGATCAGAGGGCACGAGATGCGTGCCCTCTGCGAGGAAGAACAGGATGGCGTTCGATTCCGGCAGCGTGCGGCCGTCTTCCAGCTCCAACAGGGGAACGCGTCCATTGGGATTCTTCGCAAGGAATGGCGCGCGGCGGGTTTCCCCGCCCATCATGTCGACATCAACAAGCAAGAGCGGCAAACTGAGCATGTGCGCGCAGAGCCGCACCTTGTAGCAATTGCCGGAAAGATGGAATTGGTGAAGCTTCATCATAGGGGTCTTCCCGCCTCCTCATTTTCACGTCCCCGAGCCGTTCCCGGTCAGATCGTTTCAGGAATTGCTCTCAAGCCCTTGCAGGATCGCGCTTCCTTGCGGCGAACCAGTACACTCTTCGCCGAGAAGCCTTCTTCGACCATGCCGCGAGGACCGCATCGATGACAAGCGCCGCCGCCGCCATCCTGCCCGAAGCGCGCTCGCCGCTCGGTTTTCAAAGCTGGCTTCGGGAAATGCGCATCCTTGCGGCCGCGACGATTTCCCCGCCCATGCCTTGCCCTGTCGATACGGTTCCGGCCGGCGATGGGCGGGCGGTTCTTTTGATCCCAGGCTTTCTCACCGGCGATTGGACGACGCAGCCCCTTCGCCAATTCCTCGCGCGGGCCGGCTATCGCGCCGAGGCAGCGGGGATGGTGTTCAATGCGGGGCCGACAGCCTCGCTGTTCGATGCGCTCTCCACCCGGGTGAAGAGCCTTGCCGATCAGACCGGGCGGCCGATCGCCGTCATCGGGCAAAGCCTTGGCGGTGTTTTCGCGCGCGGGCTCGCTCAGGATCATCCCCAGGAGATTGACCGCGTCATCACCCTTGTGACGCCGATCCGCTTTCCGGTGACGACGCCCTTGGCACCCTTCGTGTGGGCGCTTTCCATCTTTCACGATCCGCGCTTTCTCGCGCGGCGCGCGTCCATCGCCTTGCCGCCGCGGGCGCCGGTGACGGCGATTTATTCCAAGACGGATGGAATCGTCGATTGGCACCAGTGTCTGCAAGACGCGGCGCCTCACTATGAAAACGTGCATGTGCCGGGGGCGCACACAACCATGGGGTCAAATGCACAGGCCCAGCGGATCGTCGCGTTCCGGCTCGCCGGTCAATAGAACGCCGCCGCCTTGTCTCCCTCTAAGCGTCTAGCGACAAAAGAAAAGGCCCCGGAACCTTCGTTCCAGGGCCTTTCCATCAAACCTTCGAACCAGCCAATCAGGCGAGGCGCAGATTGACGGCCTTGGGGCCCTTCTTGTCGGGCTCCACGTCAAAGCTGATGCGCTGGCCTTCGTTCAGGCTGCGCAGGCCCGCACGTTCCACGGCGGAGATGTGAACGAACACATCCTTGCCGCCCTCTTCCGGCGCGATGAAGCCAAAGCCTTTGGTGGTGTTGAAAAATTTGACAGTTCCGTTCGCCATTTGTGATGCCTTTAAGCAAGAAGTTCCAGTCTCGCACGATGCGAGAATGGCGTGAGGGGCAGTGCAGTACAGGAGAGTTCACGTCCTTCTTGCAGATCCCATGTTTGGACCCATGGGCAGGTAAGAGGCTTCACTTCCACGACGAGCAGTCCGTCACGAGAGGGGATATAGCGTTTCTGAGCCTTTCGCACAAGGTTCGGGCGAATCACTCTTCGTCTTCTTCATCGCTTAACGCTTCAAAAACCATCGCGATCGATTCGGCGACCGTTACGGTGTAGTAGCCGCCTTCCTCGGTCGCCCATTCCTGGTATCCGCCTTCAAATCCCTCAATCATCTGGGCACCGGTGCGCTCAAGCTCCAGGACCGAATTGGCGAAGGATTCAAGGCCGAAAGGCGCATGTGCGATCGTCACCGTGGCGCCGCCGGGAACGATATCCTCAGGCAGCGGTACGTCGGTTATCGACACGTGGATGACGGGCTCGGACTCGACATCCTCCACGCGGCCAATGATCGCCCTTGTCTTGTCCGACAGGGCGTCACGATAGGTCCAAACCTGGCCAGCGGCGAAGCGTGTCATTTCGCGTTCCTTTCTTGCTGTCCAAGTTTAGACCGGATCAGAAGCTGCGCGTAACCCCTTCATCGCGTAATTCTGCATGCCTGCTTCGTGCCTTGGTTTTGCCGCATCGACGAGCCAAAATGCCTGCGCATTCATTGATGATGAGCTTGACGGGGCCCCTCATGCCTGGATTTCGCCATTTGTTCGTCGGCGCGCTGATTTCGCTGCCGGCCGGTCTTGCGCAAGCGCAGGATGTTCTCACCCTGCCGATGGACGAGCCGATGATCGTCTCGGGCATCGATGTCGTGTGCACCGGCATCGGGCTTGAGGCGCAAGAGGACCCGCGCTGGCTTTCCTATCCGGTGCGCGTTGAGGTGTCGGGCCGCAACAACGAATATCTCGCCGATTTCCGTCTCACACTGGAGGGGACTGGCGGCATCCCGACGCTCGATGTGCGCTGCGCGGGGGCCTGGCTGCTGCTCGACCTGCCGGAGGGACGCTATCCGGCCGTGATCGCCGCTGAGGGAACCAACGCGGCACCCAAGCGCGTGATGATCGAGGCGCCGGCCAGCGGCCAGCGCCGGGCCGTCATTCAATTCCCGGAAGCCAGCGCCTATTGAAGCGCCTCATTGCCACAGGCGGTTGAAGCTTGTGCTTCATGCGTGACATGATTGCTCCTTCGTGAATGGAGGGCCGTGATGAACTCGCTTCGGATTCCGCATGGCGCCTTGCTGCTCATCGCCGATGGGCGAAAGGCGCTGATCCTTGAGAATACCGGAACCCCCGATGCCGTGCGCCTGACCGTGCATGGCGAAACGCTCCAGGACAATCCGCCCACGCGCGAATTGGGTACGGACAAGCCGGGGCGCTATCCTGATCCCACCGGCACCGGGCGCAGTGCGGTTGAGGGCACCGACTTTCATCAGCAGGCGGAGGATCAGTTCGTGCGCGATGCGCTTGCAACCTTTGCCGAGCGGGCGGAGGCGCTCAACGCCAAGGCGCTCGTCATCGTCGCGCCGCCCCGGGCGCTCGCCACGGTGCGGGCCGCGATGCCTTCGGGCGTCTCCGACCGGCTCATCGGGACGCTCGATAAAGATCTCACCAAGCATCCGGTGGGCGAGATCGCGCGGCTGTTGGGATAGGCCCACTCGGCGGCGCGCTTTTCGTTCCCGTCGATCTCATGTAGTATGCCCCGAAAATAAAAGGGGGAAATATGCATGCGGGCGCGCGATTTCCTGGCCATGTCAATGGCCGCCAGTCTGGTCGATCCGGCCGCCCATGCGCAACAGCCGCAGGCGGCGTTGCAGTGCCAAGGCCGGTACGAGCAGCAAATGCTGCAAGGGCCAGTCTATGCCTCGCTTTGGATGTCCGATGGCGGGCAGACAACGATCGGCAACTACCTACCATTCCTCTACCTTGGCGAGTTGCACAAGCTTCCCGGTCGAGTGCAGCTTTTCGGCTGGCTCACGGATGCGGCCGGCAATATCGTCAATTTCGAGACGTTCCTGCATCCCAACGGGGAAGGAACGGGCGCGGTGTGGGTCAATCATCAGGCGCATCGGCAAACCTATATGCGCCTCGTGCTCAAGCCCAAAGGCTTTGACATCTTCCTCGAAACGGGAGGCGTGGCGTCGTTCTCTTGCACCCTTTAGGCGGTGGCGCCCCCTTGACCCGTGCGGCGCGCGTTCACTCCTCGGTGCAGTAGTCCGCGCGCCCGACGACGCAGGCGTTGAAGCCAAATCCTTCCAGCCAGCCTTGCTGCTTCTCGCTGATCACCCACAGCACGGGCGCCGTGGTTCCGTCCGACAGGCGTCCCTCGCCCTTGCAGAAGCGCTGAAGCGGATAGCGGCCGCCCCCGGTCTTGACCATGGTCTCGCGCGGGTTCTCGATCGCGACCACATCGGGGACGCTTTGGCGCGTGAGGTGCGCGAAATCGTTGATGTGCGCGATGGCCATATCGGCCGCCGCGGGGCAGGAGGCGGGCGGATAGCCACTCGTGCGGGTGCAGGCGGTGAGTGGATGCGTGGCGGCAAGGAGCGCGATCGCCACGCGCTGGGAAAGGCGCATCGGGCCGTCCTCTTGTTGTTTCGTGCAGTGTGCCACTACCCGCGCATCAACACTAGGACGCCCGACACATTTGCCTGCGTTGACCGTTCACGCGATCACACGCGTCCAGGGGCCGGGCTTTGCCGCGATCTGATGCGCATCGCGATAGAGGATCTGGTCGGGTTCTGCCGTTTTCAGCATCGCGGTCGGAACGCCGGCCTCGGCGATCAGGCGCGCGAGTTCGCGGCCGCGCGCGACATGCTCCTGAGCCTCGCCACGGAACCAGCACAGGCTGCGATATTGACGCTTACCGCGTGAAATCACGTGGAGGCGCGTGGGAACTGCGAGATAGGTGTCGAACCAATAGACCGCGCGCGAGAGCTTGTGCCGCAGCCATTCGGGCAGGGCAGGATCCCAGGCGAGATCGTAGGCAATGCGGAAGAGCCCGCGCGCGGGGTGCGTGCGCGGCTCGTCCAGCACGAAGCGGACATACATGATGCAAGCCGGCAGAGGCGCGCGACTGGCCCGCGCGGGGCCGATAGCCGCGGCGGCTCTAGGGGCGCGCGCAGCGGCCCTTCGTTCTTATTGTGGCGATGAGATGCGGTCAGGCTCCGCCATCCGGCGGAGCCGCGGCGTTAGTGCCAGGCTCGCCGGAGGCGGCGGGAACGCGGATGCGTTTTCATGCGGGCCTCCAAAAGGGTTCGATCAGGGGCGCGGGCATACGCAATCGCGCGCGGCTGCGCTAGTGCGCGAAACACACAGTGCGGGGAAAAGGCGGGCTTGTGCCCTAACGCGACGTGGCCGCGCCCAAGAGGCTCAGCACCGCGCCGACGCCGAGCAGGCTGATGATAATCAGCGTCCAGGGGCCATAACCGAAATGGACATACATGCCCGCGGCCGAACCCGCCATCAGCAGCGCGCTCAAGCTTGGCATTTGCCGTGCCATCCCCGCGCCGACGATGCCGGCGATGGGAACGAGGACGCTGACGAGCTGATAGGTGAGATAGGAGTGACCCTCGACAGCCTCGGAAAAGCCGCCATAGGCGAAGAGCCAGAGGCCATAGAAGAGACCGAAGAAGCCCCCGATGAGGCCCGTGATCATCGCGCCAACCCACATGAAGCTCACCCCTTCCATCCGAAACGCCGTGCGGCGACGGTCACGGATTTGTTTAAGTCCGAAAATGTCGCGCTGTAGCTAAGGGGCGGCGTCCCGGGGCGTCAAGCCACCGTGCTGCGAACCCGCGGTTCACAGCCGGGAAACGGCATCGGTGCGGCTATGCATGGCGGCGCGGAGGCTGGCCACGATGTTTCAGCCAGGATCTCGCGGCGCTCGACCGCGTGGTCGCCGAAGGCACCGGTCAGTAGCCCAAGCCGCAATCCTGCAACAATGATGTCGACAGCAAAAATGTTGGCGACACATGGGACATCACCAAGGAGGCGGGCGAGACCTTCAAGGTCTGGACCACGGCCGGCCACTATAGCGAATCGACCCCCTCCTGCCCAAGGGCTGCAGGGGCGCCTCTCTCAATCGCAGCGCGTGATATAGAGCGGCTGACCCAAAGAATCGCGCCCAATATATTGCTCCCGGCAGACGGGCTCGGTGCTGGCTGAATTGCCGCCGCCATCGATGGCGCTGGTCATTATCCCGACGGCAGCGATCCCAAGAAATAGACCCAGCACGCAGGCACCTGGATTCTCATCGCAAAGGCCAGGGCTTTGCGCCTGTCGCTGCGCCGTCGATCCGGATTTCGGCACGGTCATGCTGATGCCGAAACTATCATCCCCATAGCTTACGACCTGCTCGAGGCAATCGTCGGCATTGTTGCGAATAAACCATTGGGCTCGGGCGATCGTCTCAAAAACAACCGATTGCCCCGGCCAAATGAGATACGAGGTCTCGTCCCCCGCATAGCCCCGCGCATTCTCGCCCGCGACGATGCGGAGTTCTTGATCGGTCCGATTGATAAACGTGAGCTCAACCGGAAAAGGATTCCGGAAGACTTCTCGCGGCGGCGCATCGCAGCCAATGGCTTCAATCGCATGTGCGCCCGACGAAAACAGCACCACAGCCAAAGCGGCGATCAAATATCTCATCTGACATTTCCAAGATAGGCGGCCCGTTTGACCCGATTGATGTCAGCATAGCCCGGCTTTAGTCCTCTTGGAAGGCGGCAAGCGCGTCGCGACAACGTCTATTGCAGTAGACTTGTCGGCTTGACCGCCATGCCACACCCCAGAAGAGGGTTGCTTGCTGATTTTGCCACAGTGCGGCCGCACTTCGCCTGTCGCCTGTCGCCTGTCGCCTGCTTCGCGCGACCGCTTTCTACACTCAGCATGGTGTTGGCTCTCGTGGCCGCAGATCGTCGATCATGTCGAGGATGCGCCGGAACAAGTCGCGCGGCACGGCGAACTCGGCCATCTGGAAAACGGCGTAGCGGGCGTGGGCGATTACCTTCGCGCCGTTCTTGACCACCTTCTCGCGGATGGTGGTCAACGACCGCTTTCCATCTCCTCCGACAGGGCGAGTGCGCCTGCGCCACGGGGTGGGTCAAAGTTCGGTGAGCGAGTTGGCATGCGCTTCCCGTCTTCTGCGTCCCCTGTTCAAGCCAGGCTTGATGCTGGAAGGGGGCGCTACCGTCTCTTCCCTTTGCCCTTCCACGCGCGCGTGCCGGGGCGGCCGGAGGTGGAGCGGGCCGCCGGTGCGCCGGTGCCATCGCCGCGCGGACGGCCATCCGGCTTCAGCGGGGCGGGGTCGCGGGGGGCGAGGC
>JACADY010000080.1 GCA_013389115.1 Alphaproteobacteria bacterium | reverse complement strand
GCGGGCGCCTGCGCTCTTCACGGGCTTTGCACTCGCCTTCGCCCGAGCCGTCGGCGAGTACGGATCGGTCATCTTCATCGCGGGCAACATGCCGATGGTGTCGGAGATCGCGCCCCTGCTCATCGTCATCAAGCTCGAACAATTCGACTATGCGGGCGCCGCCGCGATCGGCGTCGTGATGCTGGCGGCTTCGTTCGCCTTGCTGTTCGTCATCAACGGCCTGCAACGCTGGACCAGGAACCGGGGGGAATAAGGCCGTGACCGATCTTTCCGCAGCACGCGCCGCCGACGCGACGGCCGATCCCTTCTGGATCCGCGCGGGTTGCGTCCTGCTCACCGTCTCCTTCATCGCGCTTTTTCTCGTGGTGCCGCTGGCCGCCGTGTTCACGGAAGCCTTGTGCGATGGCCTTGGTGCCTATTTCGAGGCCATCATCGAGCGGGATGCGGTGGCGGCGATCCGGCTGACGCTGCTCGTCGCCGCGATCGCAGTGCCGCTCAATGTCGTGTTCGGCCTTGCCGCAGCCTGGGCGATCGCCAAGTTCGAGTTCTGGGGCAAGAGCTTTCTCATTACGCTCATCGATCTGCCTTTCTCCATTTCTCCCGTCATCTCCGGCCTCGTCTATGTGCTGCTGTTCGGCGCGCATGGCTGGTTCGGGCCGACCCTCGATGCACTCGGCATCAAGGTGATCTTCACGGTTTCGGGGCTCGTGCTCGCGACCATGCTCGTCACCTTTCCGTTCGTTGCGCGCGAGCTCATCCCGCTGATGCAGGAGCAGGGCACCGACGAGGAGGCGGCGGCGGTATCCCTTGGCGCGTCGGGCTGGAGCACGTTCTTCCGGGTGACGCTGCCTAATGTGAAATGGGGCCTGCTCTAT
This sequence comes from Alphaproteobacteria bacterium, assembly GCA_013389115.1. Lineage (GTDB taxonomy): Bacteria > Pseudomonadota > Alphaproteobacteria > Micropepsales > Micropepsaceae > JACADY01. The sequence goes on along the minus strand of JACADY010000080.1, from coordinate 29,658 downwards.
GGCGTGCTGCTCTCCAATGCGCGCGCGATGGGCGAGTTCGGCGCGGTGTCGGTCGTCTCGGGCCATATTCGCGGGCTGACGACGACAATGCCGCTGCATGTCGAGATTCTCTACAACGAATATTCCTTCGTCGCGGCCTTCGCGGTCGCCTCGCTTCTGGCCTTGCTCGCGCTCGTCACGCTCGTGCTCAAGAGCCTTCTTGAATGGCAGTTCGGCGGCGAGATCGCCGCCACCCATCGGCATCACTGACAGCAATGGAGTTGCGGCCCATGTTTCTTGAGATCAGCGATATCGCGAAACGCTTCGGCAGCTTCAATGCCCTTAAAGGGGTGAGCCTGTCGGTGGAGCCGGGAACGTTTCTTGCCCTTCTTGGGCCATCGGGCTCGGGGAAGACGACGCTCTTGCGCATCCTTGGCGGGCTCGCCTTTGCCGATGCAGGATCGGTGAAATTCGAGGGCCTCGACTGGCTTTCCATCCCGGCGCGGGAGCGGCGGGCGGGCTTCGTGTTCCAGAACTATGCGCTCTTCAAGCACATGACGGTCGCACGCAACATCTCCTTCGGGCTCGATGTCAGGGCGCGGCACGAGCGGCCGTCGCGCGCGCAGATCGATGCGCGGGTGGAGGAACTGCTGTCCCTGGTGCAGCTCGATGGGCTGGGCGGGCGATATCCGGCCCAGCTTTCCGGCGGGCAGCGTCAGCGCGTCGCCCTTGCCCGCGCGCTTGCCATCGCGCCGCGCATGCTGTTGCTCGATGAGCCGTTCGGCGCGCTCGATGCCAAGGTCCGCAAGGATTTGAGGCGCTGGCTGCGCGGCCTGCATGAGAAGACGGGCGTCACGACGATCTTCGTCACGCATGACCAGGAAGAAGCGCTCGACCTTGCCGACCAGGTCGCCATCATGAATGAGGGCCGCATCGATCAGGCGGGCACGCCCGGCGATGTCTATGAGAATCCAAGAACGGCCTTCGTCGCAGAGTTTCTTGGCGGCGCCAATGTGCTTGAGGGCATGAGCGAAGCGGGCGAGGTCAATGTCGAGGGGCATGTTCTTGCCCATCGCTACAGCGAAGTGGGCACCGGTCCTGTCCGCGTTTATGTGCGTCCCCATGATATCGATATCGAGGAGACGGAGCGGCGGGGAATCCAGGGCACCGTGTGCGGCAGGCTTGGAATGGGGCCGTTGGTGCGCTACGACATCGCGCTTCGCGGCGGGCGCATAATCGAGGCAGTTCTGCCGCATGGCGCGCAGGGCGCACAACCCGGCGATCGCGTGTCGCTGCGCCCAAAGCGTGCCTTCGTCTTTCCTCACACGCATATTTCGCGACGACTGCCTGCGGAGATGCGCAACGTCACATCGCTGCATGTCGTCAAACGCTAATCAGGCGATGAGATCGCCGTATTCCGCGTGGCGGGCGATGAATTCGGTTATAAACGAGCAACGAACAATGATTTTCTCCCCCCTGGCCCGCACTATGTCGAGGGCGCCTGAGGCCAGTCTTGTTCCGATGCCGCGGCCGGCGAGCGCCGACGGCACCTCTGTGTGCACGATGGCGAGCACCTTGCCGCTGCGCCGATACTCCATGACGGCCAGCGCGCCATCCACGGCCAGCTCGAAGCGATTGCGCTCGGGATTGTCCTGAACTTCGGCTGTCACAACATCGCCCCTTTGCTTCCCTGGCGGAGAAAGGGCCATGCTGGCGGCATTGCGGAGACAAGATCAAGTCCGCCCGCAGTGCTCGGGCTTAGATGGGATCATTTGCAAGACAGGTTGTCTCTGGCACGGCTTCATTTGCCGCCGCCGCTACGGGCACTTCGAGGGGCGCGAAAGCCAGCGGCACGCCTGCCTCGGCCCGCATCTCGACCTTGCCAAAAAGCGGGTAGGCAAAGAGCGCCGCAACGAGACTCGCCTCGGCCGCCATTTCAATGGCGGCGGAGCCCTTTCCGGCTTCTGAACGGGCGGCAATGTATTCGCGCAGCGACGCGAGCCCCTTGTCGATCGCCGTGCGCGCCGCCTGCCCAAGCGCACCTGAGGGCTTGGCGATTTCCCAAGCCAGCATGCGGGAGAGGAGGGTCCACATGATCCGGCTTTCCTCCGGCAGGGAAGCGGGCCGCATGCCGGGGTTCAACGAGACGGCGTTCAGCGCCCTCTCTATGGTTGCGACGTAGAGCGCCTCCTTGCTGCCAAAATAATAGTTCACCGCGGCAATGTTGACGTTGGCGCGAAAAATGATGTCGCGCACGGTGGTTTCGCCAAATCCGCGTTCGGCAAAAAGCCGGCTCGCTGCTTCAAGAATGCGCGCGCGCGCGTCGGTGGTGGCCATGGTCAGTGTCTCTCACTTAAGGGGATTTCAAACGTGGTTGGCGCAAGAGGCGCTTGAGGGGCACACGCCTCACTCTTTTGGTGAAGGCCCGAAAAGGCGGCGGTCACCGCCTGGGAGACGGAGTCATGAGTTCGATCATGGGTCTGAGTGGCGGCATGCCGAGCCTCGCTGATATGCAGGCGATGCGCAGCCGCATGTTCGAAACCGCGGATGCGGATGGAAGTGGCGGGCTTACGCTCGATGAGATGAAAGCTGCCGGGCAAAATGCGCCGACCGGCAATTCTCGCCCGGCTGGGGCGCCCAGCATCGAGGACATGTTCACCAAAATGGACACGGACGGGGATGGCACCGTCACGCAGTCCGAGCATGAAGCGTTCGGCGAGAAGATCAGCAGCGAGATGTCCTCTCAGCTGATCGAGGCGCAGGCCAGCCTTTCGAGCGCGTCCGAGCTCAACCTTGAAGACCTTTTCGGTGAGGCGGACGAAGATGGCGATGGCTCGCTCAGTGAAAGCGAGTTCGAGTCGATGATGGAGAACCTTCCGTCGCCTAAGGCCCAGGGCGGATTCTCTGCCTATGGCTCGGCCGCGGGCTTCTTCCAGTCGTTCTCCTCGGGCAGTCAGGTCCAGGTCTCGGCCTAGACCGTCCCAAACGGGGGGTGCATCGGCCACGGATGCACCCTTCGTCTTGCGACGCGCGGGAGGACAATGCGCGGCCCTGCGCGTCAAATACCTGTTGCTTATATTGTGCACGCTTGCACGCCCCCTTCTCGCAATGAACGCCTGCGATGATTGGGGCAGTGTTTCTTCAAACTGTTTCGCAACATTTCAAATACGCTACACGCCGGATTAAATTGTTTTTAGCGACCCGCCGCCTCGCCCAGAAGTGCAAGAAGCTGGTATCGGACAAGGAGAGCGTCGCGCCTTGAGCTTGCGACTTCTAGAGCGGCGTCCCTTTCGTCTGAGATGACTTCCAAGTAATCCAATGTCGTCTTTAACCCTGTTTCCCGCTCCAATCTTGCGACGTCCGAGGCAAGGCGCGCGCTGCGCAGTCGTTCTTCATTCGCGGTGATGGCCGAATCGAGCGCTTCGATCGAGAACCAGATCGATTCGAGCTGCTGGCCAAGGTCACGCTCGGTTGCTTGAAGATCCGCACGGGCTCCAAATTTCTGCGCCTCGGCCGCCGCAACGCTGGCATCGATGCGGCCTGAATCGTAAAGCGGCATGGACAGGCGCAAAGTGACACTCGCCGAGTCGGTCCCATCATCGAAGATATCGCCACTGCCTGAGCGCTGGGCGCTTGCCGATATGCTTATGTCCGGCGCATAGGCCGCTTCTGCAGAGGCAACGTTTTCTGAGGCCGATTTCTCTGCCGCCCGCTGCGCAAGGAGGCGGGGCGACGCGCTCAACAGACGTTCGCGGGCTTCCTCCAGACTGTCTGGCATGGCCGGGGCGGCGGGCGTCTCAAAGCCCTCGATCCGCGTGCCGGTGCGCTGCGCCAGTCTTGTGATCGCATCGATCAAGTCGGCCTTCGCAGAAGCGAGCGCCGAGCGGGCGGCGGCTTCATCGGCCTGCGCGCGCGCCACATCGACACCGACGGCTTCACCCACCTCGTAGAGCTGTTGCGAGCGTGCGACCTCAGCGAGAAGGCGGTTGCGCTCCTCTTCGCGCACCTTGATGCGCTCCTCAGCGAGAAGCGCGTCGACATAGGCCTCCACCGTGCTGAGGACAATCTCGTTCGCCGTTTGCGACAGGCTTGCCTCGGCCTCATCACGGTTAAACTTTGCGGCGTTCAAATCTGCACGGAGCTGGCCGCCGGTGTAAACGGGCTGGCTTGCCTCGACCCCGACCGCCGAACTTGAATCCGTGCTGTCAAAATCATTGTTGCGCGAATAGCTGGCGCCCGTCGAGGTAGAGAGACTGAAAGTCGGCCAAAACTCGGCGGCGGCCCCCTGCCTTCGGGCTTCGGCCGCCCGCAAGCTCGCCTCGGCGCTCGTCAGCGTCGGATCGCCTTTGAGGGCAAGTCCGATTGCTTCTTCAAGCGATTCGGCACGGGCTGGGAGGGGCGCGGCGAACAGCAGGCCGAGTGCTGTTACCGTAATGGCCCATAAAATGAACGAAGCGGGGCTATACCTCTCAGGTTCGACGCGGCATATCGGTCCAGTCCTCATCCTCTTACCACCTTCCTCATGGTTGCCTCGCGACAGCGCGGGCCTGGAGCCGCCATCATGCGGCCATTGCGTGGCATGGGGATTACTTTGCGTAGTACCGTTTATTGCCAATGTGTCAGGATGTGTCGGTGTTGAATTGCTGGCGTAAAATTCACCCGCCACTCTTTCCTTCATGGGTCCGATGCCGCGAGTCCTTATCGTCGATGACGACGCTGAACTGTGCCGCCTGACGGGGGAGTTCCTCGCCAAGCACGGCTTCACCGTCGCCTCAGCGGGGAACGGCGTTCAAATGGACAGGGCGATCGCCGAGGATCGTCCGGACATCATCGTGCTCGACCTCATGATGCCCGGGGAGGATGGGCTATCCATCTGCCGCCGCATTGCGGGCAGCGGTGTGCCCGTCATCATGCTGAGTGCGGTGGGAGAAGAAACGGACCGGATCGTCGGGCTTGAGATCGGGGCAGACGACTATCTCGCCAAGCCCTGCAATCCACGCGAACTCCTGGCGCGGGTGCGCGCGGTGCTGCGCCGCGCCGAGGGAGCAAGCGCGAAGCAGCCGGATGAGCCGGGCGCCGCCGCTAAAGAGGGCTATGGTTTCGAAGGCTGGCGTCTCGACATGCTTAAACGCGAGCTGCGGGCGCCGGATGGGGTGCTGGTCAATCTCTCCGGCGGCGAGTTTGCGCTGCTACGGGCGTTTCTGGAGCATCCCCAGCGCGTGCTCACCCGCGACCAGCTTCTCGACTATGCGCGCGGGCGGGACAGTTTTTCCTATGACCGCGCCATCGATGTTCAGGTGAGCCGCCTGCGCAAGAAGCTCGAACTGGGTCCGGGCAGTACCGAGCTCATTAAGACGGTGCGCAGCGAAGGCTATATCTTCACCGTGCCAGTGAGGCGGCTGTGAGGGGAAGCGTTCTCTCGCGCATTCGCCACCTGGGCGCAGGCTGGCCATTGGCAACGCAGCTCATCGTTCTCATGGCGGTCACGCTCGTCCTTGCGCAGGTGGTCAATTTCCTCGTCCTTGTGGTCACGCCGCCGCGTCCCTTCGTCATCGTGCCGCTCAATACCGTCGTTAAGGGGTTCGACACGCTGATCGGCGCGATGCGCGCGGCGCCACAGGCGGCATGGCCAGCCATTGCCGACCGCGCAAGCACGGCGACGCTGCGCTATGAGATTGTCGTCAATCCTGATTTCGGGGATCCGCCCGAAGGGGTCATGCAACTCATGATGCGGCGGACCGCACAGCGGCTCAATCTTGCCCCTTCGGCCGTTACCGCACGGGTGCATGGCATCAGCCGGTACTGGCGCAGCTTCAACGCCGAACTCGCCGAGGGCGGCGCGGAAACGCTCGACATGATGCCGATCCCCATTCAGGCCGGCATTCTCGTTCAGCTTAACGGCGACACCTGGCTTGAAGCGCAAATCGTCCAGGGATTGGGGGACCGCGCCTGGCTGTTTGGCGTCGCCTCGCTGCTGATTGCCGCTGTGCTCACCCTTGTCCCGGCGGCCATTCTCTTTGCGCGATGGCTGAGCGCGCCTATCAAGCACTTCGCCAGCGCCGCGGAGGAGCTCGGCCGCAATCCGCGCGCGCCGCTGCTTGCCGAAGCGGGGCCAAGCGAATTGCGCAAGGCCATCCGCTCTTTCAACAGGATGCAGCAAAGGCTGCAGCGTTTCGTCAGCGACCGCACGCTCATGCTGGGCGCGATCTCGCACGACCTGCGCACGCCAATACAGCGCATGCGGTACCGGGTCGAGCTTGTGCCCGAGCCGGAGCGCGCGCGTTTCAATGCCGACCTCGATGAGATCGAGGCCATGATCAGCGCGACCCTTGCCTTCGTGCGGGAGGATCACAGTGCGGCACGGCGCGAGCCTTTGGACCTCAACGCGCTTGTCGGCGCCTTATGCGCGGATGCCGCAGACGCGGGTCAGCCTGTCCAGATGGGGGGAGACGGCGGCCGCATCGTCGTCAAGGGCGATCCGATAGGCCTGCGCAGAATTGTCATGAACTTGATCGATAACGCTGTGAAATATGGGGGCGGGGCGGAGGTGGAAGTGTCGGTGGAGCGGGAGCGGGCCATCGTGGCGGTGAGGGATAATGGGCCGGGTATTCCGCAGGACTCCCTTGAAGATGTGTTTCAGCCGTTTCGGCGCCTGGAGGCATCACGCAACAAATCGACGGGCGGCACGGGACTTGGGCTTGCCATCGCGCGCACGACCGCGCGGGCCCATGGAGGCGATGTCATTTTGCGAAATCTTCCGCATGGGGGACTGATGGCGCGGCTGGAATTGCCGATTTGACGTCAAGCGCAAAGATCCAGCAATCAGTGAGAAACAGTGCGGAGGCCCCCTATGCGGGCGAACGGAGTTGAACGATGAAGCCTGTCATTTGTCTTTTGCTCGGCAGCGCGATGGGTGCTCTGCTTACCGGTTGCGGTGGCATGCCCTGGGACGGGCCGGAGGGGCCGCCGCCGCCGCCGCCCTTGTTCATCAGCCCGCATGGCGAAGCGTTTCGCGGCGGCGCGGGCCAGGGGAGCGGGCTTGACCTATGGTTCGCTCACTCAGATCAGGATCAAGACGGACGGATCAGCGAAGCCGAGTTCGACAGGGACGCCAAGGCCTTCTTCGCGGTGCTCGATGCGAACCACGACGGCACCGTGACCTCGCTTGAGGTGACGTCTCAACAGAAGGCGGTTGCACAGGAGGTTCTGGCGGGTGTCGCCCCGCAACGCTTGCGCCCCACAAGCGGCGGAATGGGCGGCGGGGGCGGACCAGGCGGCGGGCCGTCAGGGCCTAGCGGCGGCGCGGAGCGGGGCATGGGCGCGCGGCCGAGCAGGGGCCAGTCCCCCATGGGCGCATCGCGCTTCGGGCTGCTGCAGGAGCCTGAACCCGTCATGGCGGCGGATGTCGATTTGAGCGGCCGCGTCACCATGGACGAACTGACAGCCAAGACCGCGCAACGCTTCCTGCGGCTCGATGTCAATGGCGATCACTTCATCGATCGCGCCGAACTTCCCGCTGGCCCGATGGGCCCTGAACGTCCACCTCGCTGAGACAAGCCATGCCGCTCTTGCGCCGCATCCTTTCCGTCATAGTCTGGGTCACTATCGTTGGCGCTCTGGGATGGGCGGTGTGGTGGTATTTCGGATCGTCTAGCAGCGCGACGAGCTACAAACTTGCGGCCGTGACCCGGGTCGACATTCTTGAAACGGTCTCTGCCACGGGCAAGCTCGAGGCGCGAAACGAGGTCGAGGTCGGCTCACAGATCTCAGGCAAGATCATCGAGGTGCGGGTCGATTTCGGCGACATGGTGAAAAAGGGCGATGTGCTTGCGATCATCGATCCTGAATCCTATCAGGCCAAGGTCAAGCAGGCCGAGGCCGATCTTGCCGTTGCACGGGCGGATATGAAACTTGCCGAATCGACCTGGCGGCGGACGAAGAAGCTGGCGGAAAGCAATGCCGTCTCCGCCAGCTCGCTCGATGATGCGGAAGCCTCGCTCGAAAAGGCGAGGGCGAATGTCTCGCAGGCGGAGGCCTCGCTGTCCTCGGCGAAAACCGACCTTGAGCGAACCGCCATTCTTGCACCGATCGACGGTGTCGTCATCGACCGCGCCATCGAAATGGGGCAGACGGTCGCTGCGAGCCTGTCGGCGCCGACCTTGTTCACACTTGCCGAAGACCTGAAGAAGATCCGTGTGCGGATTCTCGTCGATGAGGCCGATATCGGCCATGTGCAGGTCGGGCAGGCTTCGACCTTCACCGTCGATGCCTATACGAACCTCAAATTCGATGCGGTTATCGCGCAAATCCGCAAGCAGCCGGAAGAGACATCGAACGTCGTCACCTATATCGTCATGGCGGACGCGGACAATCCGGATGAAAAGCTGCTTCCGGGCATGACAGCCAATGTGACCGTCGAAGTCGCCAATCACAAGGGTGTGCTTGCGGTTCCTCGCAGCGCCACGCGCTGGGCACCGGAAGGCGCACAAGCTTCGCGAGGCAAACGCGCCGTGTGGGTGCTGAAAGACGGCACGCCGGAAGCGGTTGAGGTCAAGCTTGGCGCAAGCTCGGGTCAGATCGTCGAAGTGACCGGCGATCTTAAGGAAGGCGAGCAGGTCATCACGGGCGTCAATGGCGCAAGCGCCAGTTCCTCGAACTCGTCCTCCTCATCGAACCGCACCCGGATGCCCGCTCCGCCCATGCCCGGGATGTAGCCGCGATGATGATCAAGGCCACAGACCTCACCAAGACCTATCAGATGGGTCCCAACGAAATCCGCGCGCTCATCAATGTCTCGCTCTCCATCGAAGCTGGAGAATATGTTGCCATTATCGGGCCTTCGGGATCGGGCAAGTCCACGCTCATGAATGTGCTGGGCGGCCTCGACCGTCCCGATAGCGGGCGCTATTTCTTCGATGGCGAGGACGTGCTGGCGATGAACGACGATGCGCTGGCCGCCTTTCGCGGCTCGAAGATCGGCTTCGTGTTCCAATCCTTCCAGCTCTTGCCGCGCTTGTCGGCGCGCCTCAACATCGAGTTGCCGCTCGTTTACGCGGGTATGGTGCCTGGCGAGCGCCGGCGCCGTGCCGAGGCGATGCTTGTCAAGGTCGGCCTTGGTCAGCGGGGCGACAGCCGGCCGTCTCAGCTTTCCGGCGGCCAGCAGCAGCGAGTCGCGATCGCCCGGGCCCTTGCCAGCGAACCACGCCTGATGCTTTGCGACGAGCCGACGGGCGCGCTCGACCAGAAGACCGGCCGGGAGATCCTCGACCTGCTCGAAGCGCTGAACCGGCAGGGCTCGACGGTACTCATGGTGACGCACGATTTGCAGATCGCGTCCCGCGCCCGGCGCATCATCGAGATGCGCGACGGCGCCGTCATACGGGACGGGGCTCCCCAATGATCAGGACATCGGATCTCTTCTGGTCCGCCGTCAATGCGATCACCGCGCATCCGATGCGATCGAGCCTCACCTCGCTCGGCGTCCTCATCGGCGTTGCCGCCGTCATTGCCATTACCTCGGTCGGGCTCGGCGCGCAGTCGAGCGTCACTTCCGCCATCTCCGGCCTTGGCTCCAATCTCCTCATCGTCACGTCAGGTGCCGCGCGCGGCGGCGGCGTTCGGCTTGCCTCGGGCACGGGCAGCCCGCTCACCGAAACCGACTTGCAGGCCCTTGCCCGCAATCTCGATGCGACGGTGTCGGGCAGCGTGCGCGGCCAGGCACAGGTCGTTGCCGAGGGCACCAACTGGAATACGCAAATCGAAGGCGTCACGGCGAATTACCTCGTGACGCGCGATCTCAAGATCGCCGAGGGCCGCGATTTCGAGGACAGCGAGATCGTTTCCCGGCGCAAGGTCGTCATCCTTGGCGCGACGGTAACAAAAGAACTATTTGGCAGTGCCGACCCCATCGGCCAGCGTGTGCGGATCAGCAATACGCCCTTTGAAGTGATCGGTGTGCTTGCAAAGCGCGGGCAGGCCGGGTTCGGCATGGACCAGGACGATATCGTCCTTGCTCCCATCGGCCCTGTACGCTCGCGCGTTGTCGGGCGGCGGCTGCGCTCCAGTGCCGTGTCCCAGATCTTCATCAAGGCGTCCAGCAGCGACGCGCTTGAGGCCCTTGAAAGCGATGCGAAAGAAATCCTGCGGGAGACGCGCCGGGTCCGGGAGGGCAGCGAGGACAATTTCTCAGTGCAGAACATGGCCTCGATCCTTGAGGCCGGACGGTCAGCGACGCAGACCTTCACCTTGCTGCTGGGGGCCGTTGCGGCAGTCTCGCTGCTGGTCGGCGGCATCGGGATCATGAACATCATGCTCGTTGCCGTGACCGAGCGGACACGCGAGATCGGCCTTCGCAAGGCGATCGGCGCGCGCAGCCGCGACATCCTGGTGCAGTTCACGCTTGAGGCCGTTCTAGTCTCCAGCCTTGGCGGGTTCTGGGGCCTGCTCGTCGGCATCAGCGGCGCTTGGGCGCTCGCGCAGTTTGGCGGCTGGCCGACGACGATCCCTGTATGGGCGGCTCCGGTTTCGCTCCTATTTTCATCCGTGGTCGGCGTAATTTTCGGTGCCTTGCCGGCATGGCGTGCGGCTCAGCTTCACCCCGTGGAGGCGTTGCGGCGCGACTGAATTCGTCGCTTAAGTTTGCGCCTCATTCTCAATCAGTCTCCGGCTTTACGTCCTATGCACGCGATTCGAGCCAGCGTGCCGCATTGCGGCTTCTTAGGCCCCTCACTAGTTTCCCCATTCGAAGCCGCCGGTATCTCTTTCCTGGAGTCTAAAATCATGAGAATGCGGAATCGGATCGTCTCTTCCTTCGCAGGCTATGCCTCGCTTGCCCTCGCCGGCGCGCTGCTTGTGTCGGCGCCTGCCGCGCTCGCGGCGGAGCCGGTCGCGCTTGACATCACCGATGCCACGGGCGTGAAACTCTCGGGTGACCCTGAGCGCGGTGCCGTCGTATTCAAGCAGTGCGCCGCGTGCCATTCGCTCAAGCAGGGCGAAAACAAGGTCGGCCCTTCACTGTTCGGGGTCATCGGGCGCAAGGCGGGCACGGTCGAAGGGTTCAACTATTCGAAAGTCAACAAGGAGTCCGGCATCGATTGGACGGAACAGGTGATGTTCGAATATCTGGAAAAGCCGGCCAAAACGATGCCCGGCACGAAGATGGCCTTTGCCGGCCTCAAAAAACCCGAGGACCGCACCGCCGTCATCGCCTATATCCAGCAGAATGGCGGCGCTGCACAGTAAGGTTGAGATCCCTGGACTTTGCGGGCGGGACCCAAGCGCCTCATTCGGTTGGTGCTTCGGACCCGCCTGGTGCCTTGGGTTCATTGATGGGCGTTCCTGTTGTGTTCCAGATTTAATGTTTGTTGTCAGTTCCGCCCTTGGCGCCGGCATGACAGAAATCAAATTCACAAGAACGCTCAGCGCTATAAGATTTTGAAAAATCCGGAATGCTTAGCCTTAAAGCCGGATTGCCACGAGGATCGCGATGGATTTCGACGTCTTCTTCAACCAACAGCTCGATGCCCTCAAACAGGAGGGGCGCTACCGCGTCTTTGCGGATCTTGAGCGGAAGGCAGGCGCGTTTCCCGCGGCCGTTCAGCACACGGAGGCAGGCATCAAGGACGTCACCGTCTGGTGCTCCAACGACTATCTGGGGATGGGTCAGCATCCTTGCGTCACCGGGGCCATGAAAGAAGCGATCGACCGTTGCGGCGCTGGCGCGGGTGGCACGCGCAATATTTCCGGCACAAACCACTATCACGTGCTGCTCGAGCAGGAACTGGCCGATCTGCATGGCAAAGAGGCCGCGCTGCTTTTCACCTCGGGCTATGTGTCGAACTGGGCGGCGCTCGGGACGCTCGCGGCGCGGCTGCCGCGCGCGATCGTGCTGTCGGATGCCAGCAATCACGCCTCGATGATCGAGGGCATTCGCCACAGCCGGGCCGAAACGCATATCTTCAAGCACAATGATCCTGAGGATCTGGCACAGCGCCTCTTAACACTCGACCCCGAGCGGCCAAAGATCGTTGCGTTTGAATCCGTCTATTCGATGGATGGGGATATCGCGCCGATTGCGGAGATTTGCGATGTTGCCGAACGGCACGGGGCGTTCACCTATCTCGATGAAGTGCATGCGGTGGGGCTTTATGGGCCGCGCGGCGGCGGCGTTGCCGAGCGCGAGGGGCTGATGCATCGTCTCTCGGTCATCGAGGGCACGCTTGGCAAGGCCTTCGGCGTCATGGGCGGCTATATCGCGGGCTCATCGGCGCTGTGCGATTTCATCCGGTCCTATGCGTCGGGCTTCATCTTCACGACCGCGCTGCCGCCGGCCATCGCGGCGGGCACGCTTGCAAGCGTCAGACACCTCAAGGTCAGCAGCGCGGAACGGTCCCGCCATCAGAACCGGGTGGCAAAGGTTCGCGCAAGACTCAAGGCCATCGGCATTCCGATGATCGACAATCCCAGCCACATCATTCCGGTGATGGTCGGCAATGCCAAGAAGTGCAAGCAGATCAGCGACTGGCTGCTTGAGAATCACGGCATCTATGTGCAGCCGATCAACTATCCCACGGTACCGAAGGGGACGGAGCGGTTGCGGATCACGCCCTCGCCCTTGCATTCGGACGGCGACATCGACAGGCTCATCTCGGCGCTGTCCGAGATCTGGTCGCAATGCGCCCTTGCCCGGGTGTCGAGCGCGGCCTAGTGGTCCGATTCCGACATTTGCATCCCGTTGCAGCGAGCAGTTGAGCAAATGTCAAATTCGCTCCACTAGCGTCGTGATTTTGAAGTCCGCTTCATTCTCGATATCTGCACCAGCGCGGACTTCAAAATCAAAACGACACGAGAATCAATGAGTTGCTCGTGTCCTGTCACTTCCGAAACTCGCTAAATGCCGATATCAGTATCGAGCGAATTTCGGAATCGGGACGCTAGAGCGGCGTGCATTCAATCAGAATCGCTACGCCGCTCTAACCCTTTCAATTTCGCAACGTTTAGCGGAAAACCGGTACCCACTTTTCCGCACGTTGCTCTAGCCTGGCCGTCTGCTTCTCTGGTTCTCTGCACTTGCGGCTTGACGGCTCGCTTGGCGTGTCATCAACGATGTTTGCCGGAAATCGACAGGAGGCGGCTCAGATGGACCGTCCATTGAGATTGGGGTCACGCGTTTCGCCTCTGGCGATGGCCCAGGCGCGCCAGGTGCAGGCCATGCTCGTCAGCCTGGTCGCGCGCGAGGATACATTGTTCCCTATCTCTGGCTTCACGACGACGGGCGATCGGATCCTCGACCGGCCGCTCGTCGAAGCGGGAGGCAAGGGGCTTTTTACCAAGGAGCTCGATGCCGCGCTGCTGGGCGGCCAGATCGATGCGGCCGTGCATTCGATGAAGGACTTGCCGACGCGCTTGCCGGAGGGATTGACGCTCGCGGCGGTGCCGGCGCGAGAGGATGCGCGGGATGTCTTCATCGCGCGATCGGGCGGCGCGCTTCGCGATCTGCCCGCGGGCGCCGTCATTGGAACCGCGAGCGTGAGGCGGCAGGCCCAGACCCTCTTCCGGCGGCCGGATCTCAGGATCACGACCCTGCGCGGCAGTGTCGAGACGCGCTTGAAGCGCGTTGAAGAAGGGGCAGTGGATGCCACCTATCTCGCGCTTGCCGGACTCAAACGCCTGAACCTTGCGCATCTTGCTCAAACGATCATCGCACTTGCGGACATGCCATCGGCGGCGGGGCAGGGGGCACTCGCCATCGTGTGCCGAAGCGATGATGCAGAGGCACGCCGCATGCTGAGTGCGCTCAATCGGGAAGAGGACTGGCTTGCGACTTCGGCCGAGCGTGCATTCCTCGATGTGCTCGATGGTTCCTGCCGCACGCCGATCGGCGCGCATGCGTGGATCGAAGCCGGGCGCTTGCTCATGACAGGTGAATTGCTTTCGCCGGATGGCACGCAACGCTGGCGCAGAAGTGGAGAGGTCACGCTTGGTGCCGATGCGCGGCGCGATGCAGAGTCCCTCGGCCGGCGATTGGGTGAAGAGGTCAAACGCGCGGCCAGTGCGTAGCCCGCATCCGGATTGCTCTTCCTGTTCGTGCGTGCGCGCCCTCTGCGTAACGATGTTCTCCGTTTTCGCTCATCCCGATGAGAAGATTGTTGAGCGCGCGCGGACATGGTCCTATTAGAATTGTTGTCAGGAAAGGTCCTTCGCTTTTGCGTTCGATGGATCGCGGTTGCGTTTGGTTGGTGTGGTCAAAGGGGGGGCGGATGCGATTGCTGCACAGGTGGCATCCATGGAGATACGCCCGATGAACGCCCCCTTCCTGCAAGATGCGGCCGATCCCAGCCTTGGTGATGATCCTCATCTGCGCGCCGTGCGTTCGATCCGCAACGGCGTGGCGCTCGTCCAGAGATCTGGGCATCTGAGTATCCGACCCATTCTCGTCGATGCGGCCGGTCAGCTGCACGAGCCGCTCTGTGCGGATGAAGGTATTGTTGGCGTTTTGCCACCGCTCTTCCCGGAATGGCTTGGCGAGCGGTCGTTTGCCTCTGATCATGGCGTGCGCTTTGCGTATGTCGTGGGCGAGATGGCGCGTGGGATTGCAACGCCGGAAATGGCTGTCTCAGCGGTCCGTGCAGGGCTCGCCGGCTTTTACGGCAGCGCGGGGCTCAACATCCCCACCATAAACGAGGGCTTGTCGCGCATCAGGCAGCAACTTGGTGATGGCCATCCCGGCTGGGGGGCCAATCTCATCCACTCGCCACAGCACAGCGAAGCGGAGTTGCAGGCGGTCGAGACGTTTCTTCAGCACGGTGTCGCGCGCGTTTCGGCCTCGGCCTTCATGAAGATCGCGCCGTCGATCGTCATCTATGCCGCACGCGGCTTGTCGCGCGCCGCGGATGGTTCGATTGCAAGGGGAACCCATGTTTTCGCCAAGGTCTCGCGGGCAGAGGTCGCGCGACAGTTTCTCTCGCCACCGCCCGAGGCGTTGCTGCGTGCCCTCACGGGCGAGGGGCGCATCACGCCGGAGCAGGCCGAGCTCGCTCGGCGTGTGCCGATTGCGGAAGACCTTACCGCGGAAGCAGATTCTGGGGGGCACACGGATAATCGTCCGTTGAGCGTGCTCGTTCCTCAGCTCGCCGCGCTGCGTGACGCGCTCTGCGCCGAGTTTTGTTATCCCACGCGCCCGCGCATCGGTGCGGCGGGCGGCATCGGCACGCCGGCCGCCGTTGCAGGCGCCTTCGCGCTCGGCGCGGCCTATGTGCTGACTGGATCCATCAATCAAAGCGCGGTCGAATCCGGGCTGTCCGCCGATGGCCGGGCCATGCTCGCCGAAGCTGGCCCCACCGATGTCGCCATGGCCCCCGCGGCCGACATGTTCGAGATGGGTGTCAAGGTCCAGGTGCTGAGGCGAGGCACGCTCTTTGCCCAGCGCGGCCAGAAACTCTTTGACCTTTATCGCGCGCATGACCGGTTCGAGGCGATCGAAGCGGGCGAGCGCAAAGCGATCGAAACACAGATCCTCAGACGGCGCTTCGACGAGGTCTGGCAGGAGACGCGCGACTTCTTTCTCAGGGCCAATCCGCGCGAGGCCGAGCGCGGCGAGCGCGATCTGAAGCATCGCATGGCGCTTGTCTTTCGCTGGTATCTGTTCATGGGCGCCCAATGGGCGCGTGACGGCCTCAGCGAGCGGCGCGCGGACTATCAGATCTGGTGCGGCCCCTCCATGGGCGCGTTCAATGCTTGGGTGAAGGGCTCGTTCCTCGAAGCGCCGCAAGACCGAGGCGTCGCGCAGATTGCGCTCAACCTGCTTGAAGGGGCGGCGTGCCTCACGCGTGCACAACATTTGCGGCTTGCCGGCGTCGCATTGCCGCCGGCCGCATTTCAATTTGTCCCAAGGCCATTGGCATGAAGGCTGGTGACCACTCATGAATGTCTGGCGCCGTGATACTTCTCCCATCGCGATCGTTGGTCTCAGCGCCATCTTTCCGGGGCGCGGTGGCGTCAAGGGCTTTTGGCAGGACATCATCGAGGGACGCGACGCGATCGGCGATGTGCCGCCGGGGCACTGGCTCATCAGCGACTACTACGATCCTGATCCCAACGCCGAGGACAAAACCTATTGCAAGCGCGGCGGGTTCATTGCGCCCGTCGCGTTCGACCCGATGGCCTTCGGTGTGCCGCCCCAGGCGCTTCCTTCCACCGATACCGCGCAGCTCATCGCACTCATCGCCGCCAAGGCCGCCCTTGAAGAAGCGCGCAAGACGAACGGCGCCGCGATCGATCCCGACCGGATCAGCGTCGTCCTCGGCGTTGCGTCGGCGACGGAGCTCACCGTCCACATGGGCGCGCGATTGCAGCGTCCCGTCTGGCGCAAGGCGCTCATCGATCAGGGTCTCAGCGAAGCCGAGGCGGATGCGGCCTGCGCGCGCATCGCGGCCCATTATGTGCCTTGGCAGGAGAGCACGTTCCCGGGTCTCCTTGGCAATGTCGTTGCGGGGCGGATCGCGAACCGGCTCGATCTTGGCGGCACGAACTATGTGACCGATGCGGCCTGCGCCTCTTCACTCTCGGCTCTGCAGGTGGCGCTGCATGAGCTCTATCTCGGCGAATCCGATCTCGTGCTGACGGGCGGTGTCGATACGCTCAACGACATCCTCATGTATATGTGCTTCAGCAAGACGCCGGCGTTTTCGCCCACCGGCGATTGCCGGCCATTCTCGGACCAGGCCGACGGCACGATCATCGGCGAAGGTGTGGGCATACTGGCACTGCGCCGGCTTGAGGATGCCGAGCGCGACGGGAACCGGATCTATGCGGTGATCCGGGGGCTTGGATCCTAATCCGATGGGCGGGCGTCGAGCGTCTATGCGCCGCGGCCCGAAGGTCAGGCGAAGGCCTTGTCGCGCGCCTATGCCCGCGCGGGCTACTCGCCGGCGAGCGTCGCGCTCTTGGAAGCGCATGGGACCGCCACGAAGGCGGGCGATGCGGCCGAGTTTCGGGGATTGATGTCCGTCTTTGGCGCGACCCCAGAGCCGCGCTCGGGCTGGTGCGCGCTCGGGTCCGTCAAGTCGCAGATCGGGCACACCAAGGCGGCGGCGGGATCGGCCGGGCTCATCAAGGCGGCGCTTGCGCTTCACCACAAGGTGCTGCCCCCGACGATCAAGGTGGAAAAGCCGAACCAGCAGCTCGGCATCGAGAAGAGCCCGTTCTACATCAATACCGACGCGCGGCCTTGGGTGCGGGCGCCGCATCATCCGCGCCGCGCCGGCGTCAGTTCGTTCGGCTTCGGCGGCAGCAACTTTCATGTGACCCTTGAAGAGTATGAAGGGCCGGGGACCCGGCCGCCACGGTTCCGCGACTGGTCATCGGAACTCGTCTGCGTGACGGCGGCAACGCCCGACGCGCTCGATACGGCGCTCGGCGCCGTCGCGGCTCGGCTCGAGGCGGGTGAAGCGCTGGCCAAACTCGCCCATGAAGGGGCCTTCGCCGCAAAGGCGCCACTGGCGTTTCGCTGCGCCCTCGTTGCCACCGATGATAGGGAGCTTTCCTTGCTCATTGCGCAGGCGCGGGCGCAATTGAAGGGTAGTGGCGCGCGGATCGCTGCCAATCCAGACCTTGCGCTGGGAAACGGCGAGGACCTCTCGCCGGCAATTGCGTTCCTCTTCCCAGGACAAGGCAGCCAGTATGTGGGCATGGGCGCCGAGATCGCGCGCTCGTTCGCTGCTGCCCTTCAGGTGTGGGACGCGGCGGCGGGGCTCGACATTTTTGCCGATCAACCGCTTCATGCGCTCGCATTCCCGCCGCACGCGTTCGATGCAGAGACCCGCGCGGCACAGGAGCGGCAGCTCACCGCCATGCAGAATGCGCAGCCCGCGATCGCGGCGGTCAGCCTTTCCATGCGGGCGCTCCTCCATCTCATCGGCGTCACACCTTCCTCGGTCGCGGGGCACAGTTTCGGCGAGTTGTCGGCGCTTTCGGCGGCGGGTGTCGCCGGGCCGGAATCTCTGCTGCGGATCGCGCGGCGGCGCGGCGCGCTGATGGCGGAAGCGGCAGCGAGTACCGAAGGGGCCATGCTGGCCGTGCAGATGCCCGCCGACGCCTTGCGTCTGGCGATCGCCGGCGTCGATGCCGGCATCGTCGTTGCGAACGAGAATGCGCCCAACCAATCGGTGCTCGCGGGTGACGTCGGCGATATCGCGCGGTGCGAAGCCTTTCTGAAGGGACGCGGCATCACCGCGACGCGGCTCTCCGTCGCGACGGCGTTTCACTCGCCCATCGTCGCGGCAAGCTGCGAGCCTTTCTATGCCTTTCTCGCGCGCCAGGCGCTTCTGCCGCCGCAGACCCGCGTCTATGCAAACGCGACCGCCGCGCTCTATCCGCAAGAGCCCGCCGCTATCGCGCGGCTTGCGGCGGATGCGCTTGCTCGCCCCGTGCGGTTCCGCGAAATGATCGAGGCGATGTATGCCGACGGCACGCGCGTATTCCTCGAAGTGGGGCCGGGCCGCGTGCTGAGCGGGCTTGCGACGCAAACGCTTGGGGACAGACCCCATACGGCGATTGCGCTCGATGACAAGAAGGGTTCCTCCTTGCGCGCCTGGTGGCGCGGGCTTGCCCGTCTTTTCGCAGCCGGCGTCCCGCTCGATCTCGCCGCGCTTGCCGAGGGCCTGGCCGTGCCGGAAACCGTGCCATCCCCGCCGAAGCACGCCGTCATGGTCTCGGGCGCCAATCTTGGCAAGCCCTATCCGCCCGTGGCGGGCAGCAAGCCCGTTCCGCCGCCAAAGCCGCGCGCGGCGCCGACACCGGCGCCGGCTCCCGCCGTCAAGGAAAGCGTCCCTCAGGTTCAGCCCCGTCAACCGGAGCCCATGCGTCCCATGAACAGACCGATCCTGCCGCCACTCTCGTCTCCCGACGCGCCCTCCGCGCAAGGTGCCGCACCCCAAGCGTTCGTGACGGCGGAGGTGAGCGATAACCGGCTCGCCCTTATCGATTCCATCCAACGCGAGACGGCGGCTGTGCATCGGCACTTCCAAGACGTGATGGCGCAGAGCCACCGCGCCTTCCTGTCCGTCGCGAGCCAGGCATTGGTTCAGGCGATGGGCGGCACAGCCGCGCCGACGCTGCCCGTCCTTGAGATGCCGGCGTTCCAACCAGTTCCTGCTGCGGCTCCAGAGCCGATTGCTGCTCAGCCGGCACCTCGTCCCGCGCCCGCGCCCGTCGCGGCACCCGCGCCACAGCCTTCAATGCCTGTCGTCGCTGCGCCCGCCCCAGCGCCCGCGCCAAAGCCGGCAGCCCAACAGGTTGCCGCCCCAGCGCCCTCCGTCGGGGAAAATATTGAGGCCGTGCTCATTGCCATCGTCGCGGAGAAGACGGGCTATCCGCCCGACATGCTCGAACTCGACATGGAGATGGAAGCGGGACTTGGCATCGATTCCATCAAGCAGGTTGAGATTCTCTCGGCCCTGCAGGAGCGCTATCCCGGGCTTCCGGCGGTGGAACCTGCCGATCTTGCCAATCTCAAGACCCTGCGCGATGTCGTCACGCAGCTCGGCGCGGTGGCCACGCCCGCAGTGCCGATCCTTACGCCTGCACCCGTTTCCTCCGCAACAACAGTGCCGGCGCAGTCCGCGCCCGCCGCCGCGAAGCCTGTGTCCCTATCGGGCGATGCCGCCCAGCTTGTGATCACCATCGTCGCGGAGAAGACGGGCTATCCGCCCGACATGCTCGAACTCGACATGGAGCTGGAAGCGGGGCTCGGCATTGATTCCATCAAGCAAGTGGAAATCCTCTCCTCGCTGCAGGAGCGCTGGCCCGGCATGCCGGAGTTTGAGCCTTCCGAGCTCGCCGAAATCAAGACCTTGCGCGATGTCGTGCGGCGCCTTCAGGCAGGTGCCATGCCCGAACCCGAGCCGCCTCCTTCGCCAGGCAGCGGCTCAGGCGGAGCGCGCCAATTCTCCTCCGGTGCCGCCTCGCACACCGCGCCCGTCATGGGAACGGCCGGTGGATCGGCAATGCCGCGCGCGCAGCTCGACATCCAAGAGTCGCCGTCGTCCGTACGCGGATTGATACCCATGGCCGTTGCGATGCCAAAGACGGGATTGGCGCTTGCGGGGCTTTTCGATGGCCCTGTCTATGTGACGGCCGAGGCGCCCGTCATCGCGAGCGACCTTGCCGCCGCGCTTCGCGCGCGCGGGGTCAAGGCCGAAATCGTGCGCGAGGTGCCCGCGGGCGCCTTTGCCGTCATCTCGCTTGCAGGTCTTGCGCCCGAAGCCGGCCCTGAGCATTCCCTTGATCTACATCTCAAAGCCTTTCGTGCGGCAAAGGCCGTCGCCGCCGCGGGCGAAGGGCAGACGCGGCTCTTCGTGACTGTGCAAAGCACGGGCGGGGACTTCGGCACGGGACACGATCCTGGGCGCGGCGCTTGGCTTGCGGGGCTCTCCGGCATCGTCAAGACGGCCGCGCGCGAATGGCCGGGTGCATCACTCAAGGCGATTGATATCGCGGATCCCTCGCGGGCCGCCGTGCTCGTGGCCGATGAACTTCTCCAGGGCGGACCGGAACTTGAAACCGGTTATCTGCGCACTGGCGAGCGTATCGGCCTCGTGCTCGCCGGCCTGCCCTTGGCGCAGGAAAAAGTGGCGCCGCTGCCCCCCGGTTCCGCCGTGCTGGTGACGGGCGGCGCGCGGGGCGTTACGGCCGTTTGCGCGCGTGATCTCGCCCGGCAGTTCGGCCTCAAGCTCATCCTTGTCGGCCGCTCACCCGAACTCGACCTGCCGCCTCATATTCCCGATACGGATGATCTCACACGGCTGACCCGCGCGCTTGCCGCCGCTGCCGAAGCCGAGGGGCAGGTCGTCGATCTGACCGCGCTGCGGCAGAAGGCGCGAGCCTATGCCTCCGCGCATGAAATACGCGAAACGCTTGCATCCTTGCGCCAGGATGGGATCGAGGCGCTGTACCTCGCCGCCGATGTAACGGATGCGGCGACGCTCAGCGCTGCGCTTCTGCCAGCGCGTGCTGAACTTGGACCCATTCGCGGTGTCATCCATGGCGCGGGCGTTCTTGCCGACAAACGCATCGCCGACATGACCGAGGGACAATTCGCGCGCGTCTTCACAACGAAGGTGCAGGGCCTCAAGGTGCTGCTCGAGGTTCTGCGCGAGGAGCCGCTCTCCATGATCGCGCTCTTCTCATCAATCGCGGCCCGGATGGGAAATGCGGGACAGGCCGCCTATGCTGCCGCGAACGAGGTGCTGAACAAGGCAGGGGCGGCGCAGGCCTCGTTGCGCGGGCGTGGCTCGGTCGTGCGCTCGATCAACTGGGGGCCATGGGATGGCGGCATGGTCGATGCCTCGCTCAAAGCACATTTCGAAAAGCAAGGCGTTGGCGTCATTCCGCTTGAGGAAGGGGCTCGTTTCTTCAGCCGCGTGATGCAGGGGCGGGATCTGCCGGTCGAAACGGTGGCACTTGCCTCTTACACAGTGCCAGAGCGTTCGCTGCGGCTCATGCGCCTCTTGAGCGATCAAGATCGCGCCGCGCTTGGCGATCACAGCATAAAGGGACAGGCGGTTGTCCCCTTTGCCTTTGTGATCGATGGGCTGATGCGGGCAGGCTTTGCCTTGCGGCCGATGGCCGGGAGCTATGTACGGCTTCAGGAAATTCAGGTGTTTAGCGGCGTTACATTGCCGTCTGACGCGGCGTTGCCCATGGCGCTCGATATCAGCCTCAATGCTGGCGCGATCGCGAACGGTCAACGCTATGAGGTGCAGGTGACGTCCGCCGATGGACGGCCGCGATACGGCGCCAAGCTGGACGTGCTCGATGCCGCGCCCAGGGAGGATCGGATGATGTCGCCGCCGCCCGGCGGGGCGTTCGCGCCCTGGCCCTTCAGCCTTGATGAAGCCTATCGCGACTTTCTATTTCATGGTCCGCGCTTTGCGGCCATTGCCGCGCTTGAGGGCGTGTCGGATGAGGGCGGCGTTGGACTTTTACACACGGCCCGTGACCTTGGCTGGGAGGCGGAAGGCTTCACCAGCGATCCAATCCTCATCGATGGAGGATTGCAGCTTTGCCTGCTTTGGGCATCGCGGGGCAGGCGAAAACTGATCCTGCCGCAATCGGCCGGCGCCTTCATTCTCCATCGCAGCTTTCCTGAAACTGGCCCCGTACGCTGCGCCTTTCGTGCGACGCGCAAGAGCGACACGCAGTTCGTGTTCGATCTGCTTTACGCGCGCGGCGATGGCACGCTACTCGCCGAATTGAGAGAGGCCCATTTCTACGCGATCGAAACATGAGTAACTTTGCGCCGATCGCGATCGTGGGGCTTGGCTGTGTGCTGCCCGGCGCGCGGAATGCCGATGAGCTATGGCAGCTCGTTGCATCGGGGGGATGCGCGATCGGCCCTGCGCCACGCGGGCGCTGGCGGCTCGATCCCACGCGCGTGCTCTCACGCGGCCAAGGGGGCGAGCGCGCTCTTTGCGATGCGGGCGGGTATGTGACGGCGTCACTCGGCTTCGATCCGTCGGAGGTCGGGCGCGTTCCCGACTTTGCGCGGCTCGATCCGCTCGTGCATTGGCTCTATGCAAGTGGGCGGGATGCGTTGCGGTCCGTGCGGGGGACAATTCTACCCTCGCGCACCGGCCTCATTGCCGGCAATCTCTCCTATCCGACCGAATCGCATAGCCAGTATGTCGAGGCCTATTGGCTCGGCAAGCGTTCAGGCATCGATCCGGGCGCATCTGTTGATGCGCGGAACCGCTTCAGCTCTGGCTTGCCCGTGCACCTGGCGGCCTTGGCGCTCGACCTTGAAGGGCCAGCGTTCGCGATCGATGCTGCATGCGCATCCTCGCTCTATGCGCTCAAGCTTGCCTGCGACAGGCTGCATGCGGGGGATGCCGACCTGATGCTGGCGGGCGGCGTCAATCGCGCAGACGATCTCTTCCTCCATTTGGGATTCACCTCCCTGCAGGCGCTCAGCCCCAGCGGTCGCTCGAGCCCCTTGCAGGCACATGCAGATGGGCTTGTTCCCGCCGAGGGCGCCGCGCTCGTTGCGCTCAAACGGCTTGACGATGCGATCACGGATGAGGATGGGATCCTCGGCGTCATCCGCGGTATCGGCCTTTCCAATGATGGCAGGCAGAACGGCTTTCTTGCGCCCGCGATCGAAGGACAAGTGGCGGCGATGTCGCGCGCCTATGAGCAGGCCGGTCTTTCACCCCGCGATGTCGGCCTCATCGAAGCCCATGCCACGGGGACGCCACGCGGAGACACGATCGAAATCGAATCGCTCGCGCGCGTGTTCGGTCAGCAATCGGGCGCGGTTGTCGGTTCACTCAAGGCCAGTCTTGGGCACACGATCACGGCTTCGGGCGCGGCAAGCCTCATCAAGGTCGTCACCGCCTTTGCGCGCCGAACTTTGCCGCCGATGCCCGAGGCGGGCGAGCCGCTTTCGGCGATTGCAGCCTCCGGCTTTCGCTATCTGCGCCGGGCGGAGCCCTGGGAGGCGCAAGGCAGGCGACGTGCCGCCGTCAGCAATTTCGGTTTTGGCGGCAATAACGCGCATCTCATCGTCGAGGAATGGACGGGAGAGGCGCCGCAAATGGCTTCACGCCTTCGGCGCAGCAAGCGGGAGCCCGTCTGCGCCGTCGCGATGGGGACCGTGACGGGCTGCGCCCCTTCGCTTGAGGGGTTCTTGAAGCAACTATTCCGCCCACGGAAGAAGCCGGCGGATCCCATCGCAGAGTTATCGCTCCCCCTTGATGGTCTTGGATTTCCGCCCAATGAGCTGAGGGCAAGCCTTGGCCAGCAGGTGGCGATGCTGGCGGCGGCGGAGGACGCCCTGTCGCGCGTGCGAGCGCTGCCAAAGGAGAGAACCGGCGTCTTTGTCGGCATGGGCTGTGACACCACGATCGCGCGGCACGGTTTGCGCGCGCGGCTCGAGCAGTTGACGGGCGCGGATGGCACGCAGGCCGATGCGTGGCGGGAAGCCAATCGCGCCGCTGCGCCGATGCTCACCGCGGATGGTGTGCTTGGCACAATGCCCAATATCCCCGCCAATCGGTTTCATGCCCAGCGCGACTGGCGAGGCTTTGGCTTTACGGTTTCGTCCGAGGAACTTTCTGGTCTTGATGCACTCGATGTCGCCATCCGCGCGCTGATGGCGCATGAATTGGACGCGGCCCTCGTGGGCGCCTGCGATCTCAGCGAGGAGCCCGCGCACAAGGCGGCGATTTCGGCCATGCTGCCCCATGCGCCCACTGCCGCGGACGGGGCCGTCGCTCTCGTCCTTAAGCGCGTGGCCGATGCGGAACGGGATGGCGACCCGATCCTTGCCGTCATTTCCTGCCCAGAGGACATTCCAGACGGGGTTGAAACGCGTCTTTCAGGCCCGCCTGCGAGTGAGAGTGAAGTCAGTTCGCGCCTGGGGCATGCTCATGCCGCGTCGGGGCTGATGGTGCTTGCGGCCGGCATTGCAGAAATTGCCTCAGGCGCGCGCGTGACCAAGTCGGGGGCTGCGCCCTGGGTTACCCATGGACGGCAGCGCTCATTGGCGCTCGAGGCCTTTTCGTTCAGTGGGCGGATGAAAATTGTTCGCCTCGATTCTCACGCTTCCGGTATGTCCTGTCCGCTATTGGTGCCGCTCGAAGCGCCGGTGATGCAGACTTATGCGGCGTCATCGCGCGCGGCGCTGGCCGAGGCGATTGCGGGGGGCGTCGAAGCGCAATCGGGGCCATGCAGGCTCGCGATCATCGGTGAAAGCATCGACGCGCTCGAGAGCGCACGCCAGCAGGCACTCGCAAACTTGCGCGAGGGTGAGGTGCCGGCCGGACCCTCCCTTTTTTATGGCGAGGGAGCCATTCAAGGCGAGATCGGCTTTACCTTTACCGGCGCGGCGGCGGCCTATCCGGGCGCAGCGCGGGACTTGATGCTGGCATTCCCCGAGATTGGCGATGTGCTGGCACAGCGCCATGCGGGCGCGCCGGAACTCGCTTCGCGGCTCTATGATCCCTCGGTCAGCCATTTCGCGCCAGCCGTCCAGCTGACCTCTGGCGCCATGGTCGCTCAGGCTCATGCGATCTTCACGCGGCAGATCTTGCGGATTGCGCCGCAAGCGGCGATCGGCCTGTCGTCGGGCGAAACCAATTCACTCCTTGCCTTTGGCGTTTGGCGCGATCTCGATGCGATGCTGGGGGAAATTGACGTCTCCGGGCTCTATGGCGAGGTGCTCACCGGATCATGCCGCGCGGCGGCGGCCTATTGGGGCTTGCCGGAGGATGCGCCCGTCGCCTGGAAATGCTTTCGCCTTTCGGTGCCGGTCGAAGCGGTGGAGAAGGCGCTCGCGGGCGAAACCCGCGCCTATATGACGATCATCCATGCGGATGATGATTGCGTGATCGGCGGTGAGGCGTCTGCCTGCCGGCGTGTGGTCGAGCAGGTTGGGCGTTCGCGCGCCATCGATCTGGGGCTCGACATGATCGTGCACTGCCCTGCGCTATCGCCGTTCAAGGAGGAGTGGCACCGCATCCACTCGCGCGTCTCGCACCCGGCGCCCGGTGTGCGGTTCTATACTCATGCGGGAAACCGCGCCTATGTGCCAACGCGGGAGGCCGCCGCCGACGCCATCACTTATCAGGCGCTCAATCCCATTGATTTTCGCAAGACCCTCGAAGCTGCCTATAGCGACGGCGTGCGCGTGTTCATCGAACACGGCCCGCGCGGAATCCTCACCAGTGCGACCGAGCGTATCCTGGGCGAACGGCCATTTGCGGCCTTTGCCCTCGACCGGCGCGAGCGCCCAGGGTTCACGCGGCTATGCGAGACCGTACTGTCGCTCTTTGCCGCCGGGGTCCCCCTTTCACTCGATCTCTTCAAGGCGCGTGTCCTTGCCCTCTACGCGGCCGAGACACCGCGAGCGGCAAAGCGCTTCATCCGGTTCGATGCCCATCCTCCCGATATCGTGTGGCCCGCGATGGCGAGCACTAAGTCCGAAGGCGTATCCAAGCATGAAGGCGAGGTGATGGCCGTGCCGCCCGCGTTGCTTCCTGTCCTTGCCTTCCAGGCGGTCAGGCCCGCAGCGATGCCGGCGAGGAAGGCAAATCCGGTCGCAGAGGCGCGGATGGTTCCTGATCATTTGCAATCGCTCTGGTCGCGCATTGTCGAAGCGCATAAGGCTCACTTGGGGTTACAGACTGCGCTGCAGGAAGAGTTTCTTTCGTTTCGCCAGCAAGCGGTGGGCGCTGCTGCCTCACTTCCAGCGCGGGCGCCGCACAGGTCTGCCGGGCCTGTGCCACTGCCGCCAATTCCGCTTACCGCGCGCCCTCAATTGGGCGTTGATCAGGCCAAGCCCAATTCTGCCCCTCGACCCGCCGCGCCATCCCTGAGCAAGACGCCCGTTGCGGTGCTTAAGTCCGAGGCGCGCAGCCTCTCGCGGGCGGAACTCGAAACGCTGGCCGGCGGGCGGATCAGCGATGTGTTCGGGCCGCTCTTTACGCAGCAGGATCCCTATCAGCGGCAGGTGCGCATGCCGATGCCGCCTCTCTTGCTTGCCGATCGTGTCGTGGCGCTTGAAGGTGTGCCCGGCTCGATGGGACGTGGGCGGATCATTACCGAGACGGATGTGACCCCTGGCGCGTGGTATCTCCATCATGGCCGCATGGTGCCCGGCATCGTGATCGAATCGGGGCAGGCGGATCTCTTGCTCATCTCCTGGCTCGGCGCCGATTTCATCAACAAGGGCGAACGGGTCTATCGGCTGCTTGGTTGCGAAATGACCTCTTACGGCGCGTTGCCGAGACCCGGCGATACGCTGCGCTATGACATTCGCGTCGATGGTCATGCGAAAACGGGCGGCGTGCGGCTGTTCTTTTTCAGCTATGACTGCCATGTCGGCGATAAACTGCTCGTCTCAGTGCGCAATGGGCAGGCCGGCTTTTTCACCGATGAGGAACTGAAGAGCTCGGGCGGCGTCTTGTGGGAGGCGGCGGAAGACACCCCCCGCGCCGGGGCGAGGCTCGATCCGGCGCCTTGCGTGTCTCCTCGCCGTGCGTTCACCAAGGAAGCCGTTTCGGCCTTCGCTGCGGGCGATGCCTTTGCCTGTTTCGGTCCGGGCTTTGAAATGGCGGCCGCTCATCAACGCACGCCCACAATCCCTTCGGGGCGTCTGCTCTTGATCGATGAGGTGCCCGAATTCTCGCCTAACGGGGGACCGTGGAGCCGCGGCTATCTGCGCGCAAGACAGGTGGTTGCGCCCGATGCCTGGTTCTATGAGAGCCACTTCAAGGACGATCCGTGCATGCCCGGCACGCTGATGGTCGATGCGGCGACGCAAGCGCTTGCCTTTGCGATGGCGGGGCTCGGCTTCACGATTGCCCGCGACGGCTGGCGGTTCGAGCCTGTCGAGAACGAGACGATGAAATTCGTCTGCCGGGGACAGGTGATCCCCGATGGAACGCATGTGCTCGACTACGAAGTCTACATCGAAGAGATCATCGATGGGGAAACTCCGACTGTGTTTGCGTCGCTCCTGTGCCGCAGCGACGGGTTCAAGGTCTTTCACTGCCGGCGCTTCGGTCTTCGCCTCGTGCCCGACTGGCCGCTCGAAACGCGCAAGGACATACTGCCGGCGCAGGTTCTGCCCCGGTTTGTTGGACCCTCGGGCGATGTGCGGGGCGATGACATTGCGCTTCTCTCCTGTGCCTGGGGGCGGCCGTCGGACGCGTTCGGGCAGCTTTACGCCCCATTCGATGGCGCGAGGCGGGCGCCGCGTCTGCCGGGACCGCCCTATCATCTGATGACGCGCGTCATCACGGTCGATGCGCCGCCTGGAGTTCCCAAAGCCGGCGCCTCTGTGCAAGCGCAATATGACGTGCCGGCGGATGCCTGGTATTTCGGTTCGACGGAGGGCACGATGCCCTTTGCCGTGCTGCTTGAAGTCTTGCTGCAACCTTGCGGGTGGCTTGCCTCTTATCTCGGATTCGCAGCGTCGCGCCCAGAGGATGTCGCGTTCCGCAATCTCGATGGCGATGACGCCGTCATGCTTCGCGCCGTGAGGCCGAATGATGGGCGGATCGATGTCGAGGCAAGGCTTGATCGCTTCGCTCAAGCGGCTGGAACAACGCTTGTCTTTTTCTCCGTGACGGCGCGGGTGGACGAAGAGACCGTGATGCGTCTCAGGACTGGATTCGGCTTTTTCGCGCCCAAGGCGCTGGCCTCGCAGGCAGGACTGCCGACGAGCGAATCCGATCGCATCCGTCTTGGCGCAGCGCCGCTTTCATCGCCCATCCGCATCAGCGAGGATGTGCGCCTTGCCGCCATGCCGTCCTGGTCACGCGGCGCGATGCGCATGCTCGACCTCGTCACGGGGCTTTGGCCCCATGGGGGCGAGAAGGGGCTTGGCCGGATCCGTGGGGAACAGGCAGTCGACCCCTATGCCTGGTATTTCAAGGCGCATTTCTTTCAGGACCCGGTGCAGCCGGGCTCGCTTGGACTTGAGGCGCTCATCCAATTGCTGGAAGCTGCGATCCTGTTGCTGGGGCTTGCAAACGGTATCACCCGGCCACAGTTCGAGCCTATCGCCCTCCATCAAAGCGTCTCTTGGCGTTTCAGGGGGCAGATCGTTCCAACGAACAAGACGGTCATCTCGGAACTTGAGATCACGCAGATCGAACAGGAGCAGGATGGCGCCCAAAGGGTGAGCGCGCGGGGCAGTCTTTGGGTTGATGGCTTGCGCATCTATGCGCTTGAGGGGCTCGCCATGCGGGTGCGCGAGGGCTGACACATGGATGCACCTTCCATGGGCGGTTTGAACTGGTCGCAGATGCCGCGGGCGCAGAGCGCCTATCCGGCGCCCGATGAAGTGCATTTGCGGCTCATTCGGCTGCCGCAAGGCGGCGACAGGGTCCGCCGGGTCGCGGCGCAGCGCCAATCCCTGCTGCGGAGCCTTGGCCATGCGATCGGACAATCGCTTTGTGCAGAGGACCTCTTGCGCCTTCCTGGCGGCAAGCCCATTCTTCTTCCGTCCACGGATCGTTCCGCCCTTTCCTTTTCCCTTTCGCACAGCCATGACCTGATGCTGATCGGGGTGGCGGCGAGGAGCGGTCTTGGCGTCGATGTCGAGCGCGTGCGGGCCGTTCCACAGGCGGCCCTGATTGCGCAGCGTTTTTTTTCCGCGGACGAGCAGGAAATGCTGAGCGCACTTTTGGGCGAGGCGCGCGATATCGCATTCTTGAAGATCTGGACTCTCTATGAAGCGGTGTTGAAACGCGATGGCGTCGGGCTTCGCCATCTGGCACGGGCGAGGCGATCCGATCCCCCACCCTCGCTCACAACCTTGCGACTTGGCGCGCGCTTTGTTGCGGGCATTGCCGCTCCCCATGGCATGCGGCTGATGCGGGCCAAGCAGCTGGCGTCAATGCCATGCGCTCGGGACAGGAATCCAATCCTCGCGGCCCGCCCAACGGTTGCCTCAGCCACTTCCTGGAAAGCGTCTTAGAGCAAGATGCGTTCAACTTGAATCGGCATCTTGCTCTGTGGTCTTTGATTGTCGCGTGATTTTGCGAAAAACCGGTATCCATCCCCGCCTTCGCGGGGACATGCTTTTTCGCATCACGCTCTAACTGTGAGCTTTCAGTAGGTTGTCCATTCGGTCCCGACCGAGGAAGCTGAGGTTGCGAAGCTTCAGTGTCCAAG
>JACADY010000024.1 GCA_013389115.1 Alphaproteobacteria bacterium | reverse complement strand
GGCGTCAGGCGGGCATTCTTGTGGATGTCCATTCGGTCCTCCCTTGGACACTGAAGCTTCGCAACCTCAGCTTCCTCGGTCGGGACCGAATGGACAACCTACTGAAAGCTCACATCTAGTTCCCGCGGCAGTTTTGTGGCTAAGCTGAGCGGCACAAGCGCCGGACAAGGGAGCGAACATACCTCATGAAGCAGCGCGTCGGCCTTTATCCAGGCACGTTCGATCCCATCACCAACGGGCATCTCGACATCATTCAGCGGGCGGTCAAACTGGTCGATCACCTCGTCATCGGGGTCGCCATCAACGAGGCAAAGGGGCCGCTCTTCACTCTTGAGGAGCGCGTCTCAATGGTGCAGCAGGAAACCGCGCCGTTTGTGGGCAAGGGGCGCGGCACGATCGATGTGCGGCCGTTCAACACCTTGCTGATGCAGTTCGCAAGGCAGGTCGGCGCAGGCATCATCATTCGCGGCCTGCGGGCCGTTTCGGACTTCGAGTACGAGTTTCAAATGGTCGGCATGAACATGCGGCTCGATGCGGAGATCGAGACCGTATTCCTGATGGCGGAACCCAGCCAGCAGGCGATCGCCTCGCGGCTCGTGAAGGAGATCGCGATGCTGGGCGGCGATATCACGCCCTTCACTTCGCCTTACGTGGCCGAGCGGCTGGCGGCGCGGGCGGCGGAGCGCCGGCAGGGCAAGTGAAGGTTTCGCTCTTCGATTTCGCGTTGCCTGAGGCGCTCATCGCCCTCAGGCCTGCTGAACCGCGGGACGCGGCGCGGATGCTGATCGTGCCTTGCGAACCTGCGCCCTTCCTCGATGAAACGGTGCGCGAGCTGCCCCGTTATTTGCGGGCCGGCGATCTTCTCGTCTTCAACGATACCAAGGTTCTGCCTGTTCATTTCTCAGGCCTGCGCACGGGGCGTGCGGGAACACTTGGACTTCCCCACGCACGGGTGGAGATCACGCTGCACAAGCGCGCCGGTCCCAATTCCTGGCTCGCCTTTGCAAAGGGGGCGAAAAAACTCCATCCCGGCGACCAGCTCACGCTCAACGCCGCATTGAGTGCGCTTGTCGCTGAAAATCATGGGGATGGCGAAGTGCTCCTCGACTTCGCGCTGGAAGGAGATGCGCTCGATGCGGCAATCAAAGCGGCGGGCGAAATGCCGTTGCCACCCTATATTGCCGCACGGCGGCCACGCGATGCCCAGGACCGGGCGGACTATCAAACCGTCTTTGCGCGCGAGGACGGGTCGGTTGCGGCACCGACGGCGGGTCTTCATTTCACGCCGGCGCTGTTTGCACGCCTGGCGGAGGCCGGCATCAACCGCGCCATGGTGACGCTGCATGTGGGGGCAGGAACCTTTCTGCCCATGAAGGCAGATGACACACGCGATCACGTGATGCACGCGGAATGGGGCGAGGTGAGCGCCGAGGCGGCCGAGGCGGTCAACCGCACCCGGGAAGCGGGCGGGCGGATCGTGGCGGTGGGAACGACCTCGCTGCGGCTTCTTGAGAGTGCGGCGGATGAGAGCGCTCGCCTCAAGCCATTTCGCGGCGAGACCGCAATCTTCATCACGCCTGGCTATCGCTTCAAAGCCTGCGACATGCTTCTCACCAATTTCCATTTGCCGCGCTCGACGCTGTTCATGCTCGTCTCGGCTTTTGCCGGGCTTGAGAGAATGAAGGCGGCCTATGCCCATGCGATCGGGCAAGGCTATCGCTTCTATTCCTATGGCGATGCGTCGCTGCTATTCCGGGCGACATGAGCTCCATGATTCCCTTTGAGATCGAGGCGCGGGACGGAGCGGCGCGGGTGGGCGAGCTGCGCCTGCCGCGCGGCACGATCCGTACGCCCGCCTTCATGCCTGTTGGTACGGTTGCAACCGTGAAGGCGATGATGCCCCAGTCGGTGCGCGAAACGGGTGCCGACATCCTGCTTGGCAACACCTATCACCTCATGCTGCGGCCGGGGGCAGAGCGCATCGCGCGACTCGGCGGACTGCACAAGTTCATGGGCTGGCCGCACCCGATCCTCACCGATTCCGGCGGGTTTCAGGTGATGTCACTGTCACAGTTACGCAAGCTGACCGAGGCAGGGGTTACGTTTCAGTCGCACATTGATGGCTCACGCCACCTCCTCACGCCCGAGCGGGCGATGGTGGTGCAAAGCCTGCTGGGCTCGGACATTCAGATGGTGCTCGATGAATGTCCCGCCTTCCCGGTAAGCGAAGCGGATGCGGAGCGCTCGATGCTGCTTTCCATGCGCTGGGCCGCGCGGTCCAAGGCCGCCTTTGGCGATCAGCCGGGCCATGCCTGTTTCGGGATCGTGCAGGGCAGCGTCTATCCCCGGCTTCGCCAGCATTCGGCGCTGGCGCTGCGCGAAATCGGCTTTGATGGCTATGCGGTCGGCGGGCTGGCGGTGGGAGAGGGCCATGCCGCGATGCTGGAGGCTCTGGAAGCGACGATGCCCCATCTGCCGCAGGAACGGCCGCGCTATCTTATGGGCGTGGGCAAGCCCATCGATATCGTCGAAGCGGTTCTTCGCGGCATCGACATGTTCGATTGCGTCATCCCCACAAGGTCCGGCCGCAATGGCCAAGCGTTTACGCGCATGGGGGCGGTCAATATCAAGAATGCGCGGCACGCAGAGGATCAAGAGCCGATCGATCCAGCTTGCGGTTGCCCGGCCTGCCGCCAGTTCTCACGCGCCTATGTTCACCACCTCGTGCGCACAAACGAGATCCTGGGCGCGATGCTGATGACCTGGCACAACCTCACCTATTATCAGGATTTGATGGCCAGTTTGCGCCAGGCCATTCGTCTGGGTCGCGTAGCGGAAGTTGCCGAAAGCGTGCGCGCCGTATCGGGCGGCGAAACCGAGGCGGGCGAGGATGGTTGATTGACCGGGGGGCGTGAGGACACTATCTTCCGCGCCTTCCTGCGACGTGCCTCATTGGTGCCCGTAGCTCAGCGGTAGAGCTTCTGACTTTTAATCAGGAGGTCGATGGTTCGATCCCATCCGGGCACACCATTCCTTGCAATTATTTCTCAGCACAATTTCCATTATATACGATTACGTAAGTCTAAGGCAGTTAGCATGGCTTTGATCCAGGCTGGTTCACTGAATATCTTCATTGAATTGACATGACAGGCAAAGCAGCCAATGATTGTTCAAATGGCGATGTGAGTCGCCCCACGCTCTGGTAGCTCAAGCGGATGCGGCCCCTGAACGGCCCCCGCGGTATGACGTCAGGCGTTCCCCCTGAATTGGTGGCGCTGCCGTCAGTGTCCTGTCACAGCGTATCGGTTGCCGGCGTTCGTTCAGCGCAGGTAACCCAAGCGAATCTGCGGGCGGCCGAGCCCCAACCGGCCTCTCCCGTAGTGGCGGTGCGTTCTCCGCCGTTCGGCGAGCCGGCTGCGTCTTTTGTACCCCCAACCTGCCCAACACCCCCGGGCAACGACGCGGCCGGCCCGCCCCCCTGTTTATGCGGGGTCCCATTCGAGCCTCCGCATGGCGCACACTTGATCATGTGCCCCGTTGGCACGTCAACGCACATCCGAACGACGTTCGAACTCTGAGCGCCACCCAAAGCCTCATTGGCCTTATTCTTGATTGTGACCGGCGCGGCGTGCCAGAACTGCGCGCCCTCTTCAGGGATTTGTGGTTGCATGGCTATTCTCGTCACGGGCTCTGCCGGTTTCATCGGACATGCCGTCGCCAAGGCGCTCCTGGCGCGTGGCGAAGAGGTTATCGGCGTCGATAATCTCAATGCCTATTACGAGGTTTCTCTGAAGGAGGCCCGGCTCGCCGAGCTGACGCGTTCTTCTCAGTTCAGTTTCCACCAGTTCAATATCGCAGACCGGGAGGCCATGCTGGCACTGTCGGAGCGCCATAGCGGCGTGACGGCAATCGTGCATCTGGCGGCACAGGCCGGCGTGCGCTATTCGCTCAAGGACCCCTACACCTACGTTGAATCCAACATGATGGGGCAGGTCGTGATGCTCGAATTGGCCCGCCGATTCAACTCGTTGCGCCATTTTGTTTATGCGAGCTCGTCCTCCGTCTATGGCGGCAACACCAAATTGCCGTTCAGTATCGAGGATCCGGTCGAGCATCCCGTTTCGCTCTATGCGGCAACGAAGAGAGCGGATGAACTCATCGCGCATACCTATTCACATCTCTATGGAATCCCCGTCACGGGCCTGCGTTTCTTCACCGTCTATGGTCCGTGGGGGCGTCCCGACATGGCGGCGTTCAGCTTTACCCGCGCGATCCTGAAGGGCGAGCCGATCGCCGTCTTCAACAATGGGGCGATGGAACGCGACTTCACCTATATCGACGACATTGTGGCGGGCGTCATTGCCGCGACGGACCGTGTGCCGCAAGGATCGCCGCCGACCGCACTCTATAACCTTGGAAACAACAAGCCTGAGAAGCTTCTCGACTTCATTCAGACAATCGAAACGGCGACCGGCAAGACTGCACAGCTCCAGTTCACAGAAATGCAGCCGGGAGATGTTAGGGCAACCTATGCCGATATCGAAGCGAGCCGGCGCGACCTCAACTTCGCGCCGCGGGTGCCAATCTCCGAAGGGATACCCAAATTCGTTCACTGGTACCGGCAGCATTATTGCGTGTGAGCGCTTCGTTGGCGGGTTTGTGTTGCACTGCGGCACAAAGAGGGATTAAACACAGAATTCTGGCTTTTGCGGATCATTACGCCTGATTTTGTGAAAAGGCGTTGGTCCGAGGTAATGAGGGCATCATGAACCGACTCGATCAGCTTGAAGCGCAGTCGATCTATATCTTGCGGGAGGCGTTCAACCGGATCGACCGGATCGCCATGCTGTGGTCGCTGGGCAAAGACTCCAATGTCATGGTCTGGCTATCGAAGAAGGCCTTTTTCGGCCAGGTGCCCTTTCCCGTCATGCACCTCGATACCGGACTTGAGTTCCCCGAGACCTATGCCTTCCGCGAGCGTTATGCCAAGGAATGGAACCTGAAGCTGATCGCCGATGCCTGTCCGCCGCTTGAAACGATCGATGACTCCCTTCCGCCGGCAAGCCGCGTCGCAGCGCGCAAGACGGCCGGCCTTAAAGAGGCGGTCGAAAAATACCAGCTCAACGGCATCATCGCCGGCATCCGGCGCGATGAGCAGTCCATGCGCGCGAAGGAGCGGGTGTTCTCTCCGCGCAATGCAGAAGGCACGTGGGATTTCCGCGACCAACCGCCCGAATTCTGGGACCAATACAAGACCGACTATCCGCCGGGGACGCATCTGCGCATCCATCCCTTGCTGCATTGGACGGAGCTTGACATCTGGCGCTACATCCAGCGTGAGGAAATGCCGCTCGTTCCGCTCTATTTTGCCCGCAACGGGGAACGGTTCCGCTCGCTTGGCGAGATCGGCATTACCTTCCCGATCAAGTCCACTGCCTCGACGGTCGAGGAAATCATCGCCGAACTCGAAGTGACCCGCACCGAGGAACGGGCGGGCCGTGCGATGGATCATGAAAGCGAAGATGCCTTCGAGCGTCTGCGCGCCGATGGTTACATGTGAGGGGGCGTCCCATGGCAGAGAACGTTGTCAAGCTTCAATCATCGCCAGCAGCCAGCCCAATGCCTTCACATGCTCACAAGGACCTGCTGCGCATCGTGATCGTGGGCCATGTCGACCACGGCAAGTCGACGCTGGTCGGGCGGCTCGTCTATGACACGGACTCCCTTCCTGAGGGCAAGTTCGAATCCATCAAGGCGATGTCCGAGCGGCGCGGCATGCCCTTCGAATGGGCCTTTCTCATGGACGCAATGCAGGCCGAGCGCGACCAGGGCATCACCATCGACACGGCGCAGATCTGGCTGAAGACCAAGGGGCGGGACACCGTCATCATTGATGCGCCCGGCCACAAGGAATTCCTGAAGAACATGGTGACGGGCGCAAGCCAGGCGGATGCCGCGCTGCTCGTCATCGATGCCGAAGAGGGCGTGCGCGAGCAGTCGCGCCGCCACGGCTATCTGCTGCATCTGCTTGGCATTCGCCAGGTGGCGGTCGTCGTCAACAAGATGGACCTCGTCAACCACTCGCAAGACCGCTTCCACACGGTCGAGCAGGAGATCCGCAAGTATCTCGGTTCCATAGGCGTGACACCCCAGCTTGTCATTCCGGTCTCGGCCCGCAATGGCGACAACATGGGCGTGCGCTCGGCGAACATGCCCTGGTATACCGGCCCCACCGTCGTCGAGGCGCTGGAGCATTTCTCGCCGACGGCCTCCCATGGCGATCTGCCGCTGCGCTTTCCGGTGCAGGACGTCTACAAGTTCGATGAGCGTCGCATCATCGCGGGCCGCATCGAAAGCGGCCGGCTCAGCGTCGGCGATACGCTCATCTTCTCGCCCTCGAACAAGAGCGCAAAGATCAAGACGATCGAGAACTGGAGTCCGGACGACAAGAAGGCGCTGCCCATGACGGCGCAGGCCGGACAATCGGTCGGGATCACGCTCGATGAGCAGATCTTCGTCGAGCGCGGCGATATCGCCAGCCACGTTGCCCACGCGCCCATCGAAACCGAAGTCTTCCGCGCGCGCGTCTTCTGGCTCGGCCGGGAACCGCTGAAGGTGGGCGGCGCCTATAAGGTGAAGCTGGGCACCATGGAAGCCCCTGTGCGCGTGCAGGCGATTGAACGGGTGATCGACACGACCGATCTCAACACGGTCGCGGCCCCACAGGTCGAGCGCAATCAGGTGGCCGAGATCGTGCTTCGCGCGCGCCGCATGATTGCGCTCGATGAGTTTCAGACCCATCCGCGCACCGGGCGCTTCGTGATCGTCGACAAATACGACATCGCGGGCGGTGGCATCATCTCGATGGAAGGCTATGCCGACCAGCGTGAGCTGATCACCCAGCGCTCGACCAACATTACACGCGTCGAACACGCGATCCCGCACGCCGAGCGCTGGCGGCGCAACGGCCACAAGGGCGGCGTCATCTGGATGACGGGCCTTTCGGGCGCCTGCAAGTCGACGCTTGCCGTCGCACTTGAAAAGCGGCTCTTCGAAAAAGGCTATCACACGTATATTCTCGACGGCGACAATGTCCGGCACGGGCTCAATGCCAATCTGGGCTTTTCGCCGGAAGACCGGGCGGAGAATATTCGCCGCGTGGGCGAAGTCGCAGCCCTGTTCGCGCAAGCCGGAGTGATCGTCATCACCTCGTTCATCTCGCCCTACCGGTCGGACCGGGAAAGAGCGCGGTCGGCGGCTGGCGAACACTTCCACGAGATTCATGTGAAGGCGGACCTTGCCACCTGCGAGGCCCGTGACCCCAAAGGTCTCTACAAGAAGGCGCGCTCCGGCCAAATCCTCGAGTTCACGGGCATCTCTGCACCTTATGAGGCGCCCGAAGAGCCTGAGCTGACTGTCGATACGGCCGCCCAGCCAGCCGATGCGTGCGTCGATACGCTCATCGCCTATGTCGAGCGGAACTTCAGGATCTGAGTTCTCCTGTCTTCTTGCCAAACATCAATAGATGCCCCCGTTTCTGGGGGCATCTGTGTTTTATGAACGGGTTTTCCTGCCATCGTTCATGTTGAGTTGACCCCATCGCGACCGTCATCCATGGCGCGCCTCAGGAATACTGGGCACTATTGATCCAAGGCCATTCGTGTGTGCCATTCCCGCAACGCAGGTCGCGCGAAGAATTGCAAGTGTGATGGTTTGCGTGTTCGAGGCGCAACGCCCGTTCTGAAACGCGCCGCTCTCCACTTTGCTTTTTCTCGAATCCGCGCCCAAATTATTTATAAATTGGGGGCAGACGTGATCGATGCGGTCGGACGATTTCTGTTCGGTTTCCCGGCAATGGGCCGCAAGCCAGCGCGTGTGATTGCAGGATCGCTTCCAGTGCGCGCGCCGCTCAACGCCACTCAGGAGCGCAGCACAAACACGATCTTACGCGCCCCTAGCGCTGATCCCGCTCACCTCCGCGAACTGATGAAGGGGCGAGATTCCTGGAACGAGTTCATCGCGCGCGCGCGGATCGACCACCCCGGGTTCCGCCCCAATCTGCGCGGGATTGCGATCGGTCTTGAAAATCTCGAAGCATCGCCGGCCCTTGTTGCGCGCGATGGGATGGAGCGTTCGCCCTATGTCAGGATGAACGGCATGGATTTGCGCGGTGCGGACCTTCAGGGTGCCGATCTCGCCGGCGTTCATCTCGTCAGCGCGGATTTGAGCAATGCCAATCTGGCGCTCGTCAATCTCAGGGGTGCCAACCTCGCGGGGGCCAATCTTTCCGGCGCCGATTTGACCAATGCAAAGCTTTGCAGCGCGATCCTGTCGAGCGCCCGGCTCAATCGATCCAAGCTGCACCGAACACTATTGTCGGGTGCGTTTCTCAATTATGCCAATCTCACGGGCGCAAGGCTCAACGGCGCGGATGTCTCGGGCGCCAGCGTGACCGGCGTGCGCTATCGGCGAGGCGCCGCCATGCTTGGATGCTATGGCGGGATCAAGGGTGCGGAGGCGGCTCACGGCGATACGCATTGGCGGCGCGATGCCATCGACCAGGACTTCATCGATGGAAAATACGCGCGATGCCGCTTGCCCTCGCCTGCGGAGTGGCAGGCGACGCCTATGCGCGCGACATTGTCGATGATCTATCGTCTGCCGTCGCGCGGCCTCTTCATGCTGTGGGGATTGTGGGACTATGGGCGCAGCCTTACGCGCATTCTCATCTTCGCGGCGCTTTCTGTCCTTCTGATCGGCGCCATCTTTTCTGCGATCATCCCTTCGCATCTGGCCTATGCGCAGCCTTGGCCGGATCCCCTTCCGGCCGTCGCGCCGATCAATCCCTGGGTCGTCGCAAGCATCGAATTCCTGACGCTTGGATTGTCGGAGACGGTGCGTCCGCTCGATGCCTATGGCGTGCTTGCCCTGTCGCTTCAGGTCATGCTCGGGCTTGTGACGCTCATTCTTCTGGCCGGCGTGCTGCAAAGCAAATTCGCGCGGCGGCTGTGAGGCGGCCGCTCAGTCGTCGAGCTTGATGCCTTCTTTCAGCAGCGCGTCGAAATAGGCGATCGTACGGGCGAGCCCCGTGTCGAGCGGCACCTTGGGCTCCCAGCCCAAGGCCTTGCGCGCCGCCCCGATATCGGGCTGACGCTGTTTGGGATCATCGGCGGGCAGGGGCCTGAAGACGAGTTCGGATTTCGAGCCCGTCAGTGTCAGGATTTTCTCGGCAAGCTCACGCATCGAAAACTCGCCCGGATTGCCGAGATTGATGGGGCCCGTAACCTCATCGGCGCTCTCCATGAGGCGGATGAGGCCGTCGACAAGATCATCGACGTAGCAGAACGCGCGCGTTTGCGAGCCGTCGCCATAGATCGTGATCGGCTTGCCGCGCAGGGCCTGAACGATGAAATTGGAAACCACGCGCCCGTCATTGGGATGCATGCGCGGGCCGTAGGTGTTGAAGATGCGCGCCACCTTGATGCGCAGGCGATGCTGACGCCAATAATCGAAGAACAGCGTCTCGGCACAACGCTTGCCTTCATCATAGCAGGCGCGCGGGCCGATCGGGTTTACATGGCCCCAATAATCTTCCCGCTGCGGGTGCACGTTGGGATCGCCGTAAACCTCGCTCGTCGAGGCCTGAAGGATCTTCGCCTTGAGGCGCTTGGCCAGACCCAGCATGTTGATCGCGCCATGCACGCTCGTCTTCGTCGTCTGGACGGGGTCCTTCTGGTAGTGGATGGGCGAGGCGGGGCAAGCGAGATTGTAGATCTCATCGACCTCGACATAGAGCGGGAAGGTCACGTCGTGCCGCACGAATTCGAAGCGGCGGTCATCGAGCAGATGCAGGATGTTGCGGCGCGTGCCGGTAAAGTAATTGTCCGCGCACAGAACCTGATAGCCCTTGGCGACCAGGTTCTCGCACAGAAACGAACCGATGAAGCCGGCCCCGCCGGTGACGAGGACACGGCGTTCAAGATGCATGGATTTACGCTCCCGCCCGTTTCGCGGCCGGGCGCCCGATGCTGAAATAGTCGAAGCCGGATGCGGCCATTTCGGCAGGCTTATAGATGTTCCGCAGATCGATCATCAAGGGCTGTTTCAGGAGCTTGCGGACACGATCAAGATCAAGCGCGCGGAACTCATTCCATTCGGTGAGGATGACGACCCCGTCCGCGCCCGTCATCGCCGCATATTCATCGGCGGCGAATTCAATGCCCTGAAGGAGGTGCTTGGCCTCGTTCATGCCTTCGGGATCGAAGGCGCGGACCTTGGCGCCAGCCTCTACGAGCGCGGGCAGGATGCCAAGGCTCGGCGCATCGCGCATGTCGTCGGTATTGGGTTTGAAGGTGAGGCCGAGTACAGCCACGGTCTTGCCGGCGACCGAGCCGCCAAAGGCATCCTTGATCTTCTCGGCCATCTGCTTCTTGCGGTCGTCGTTAACGGCAACGACGGCCTCCACGATGCGGCTTGGTGCACCAAAGGATTCCGCGGTGCGAACCAGGGCCAGCGTGTCCTTGGGAAAGCAGGAGCCACCATAGCCGGGGCCGGCGTTCAGGAACTTGCGGCCGATGCGGCCGTCAAGGCCGATGCCGCGGGCGACGTCCTGGACATCCGCGTTCACCTTCTCGCAAAGATTGGCCATCTCGTTGATGAAGGTGATCTTGGTCGCGAGGAACGCGTTGGCCGCATACTTGATGAGCTCGGCCGTTTCGATGCTGGTAAAGACGATCGGCGTCTCAATGAGGTAAAGCGGGCGATAGAGCTCACGCATGATGGTGCGGGCCTTGTCGCTCTCGGTGCCGACGACGACGCGGTCGGGACGCTTGAAATCCTCGATTGCGGAGCCTTCGCGCAGGAATTCAGGGTTCGAGCAGACGTCGAACTCCGCATTGGGGCGGACATTGTTGATGATCTCGGCAACCTTGCGGCCGGTGCCGACGGGCACGGTCGATTTGGTGACGACGACCGTGTACTTGCCCATCAGGCCCGCGATTTCCTCGGCGGCCGCATAGACATAAGAGAGGTCAGCAAAGCCATCGCCGCGGCGGCTGGGGGTGCCGACCGCGATGAAGACGGCGTCGGCGCCGGGCATTGCCTCTTCGAGCTTCGTTGTGAAGGAGAGGCGGCCAGCCGCCACATTGTCCTTCACCAGCACGTCCAGGCCCGGCTCATAGATGGGGATGCGCCCCGCCTTCAATGCGTCAATCTTCGATACGTCCTTGTCGACACAGACCACGTTATGGCCGAAGTCAGAAAAGCAGGCGCCAGAGACAAGGCCCACATAGCCGGTTCCGATCATTGCAACGCGCATCGTTCAGTCCCCTTCCAATCGCCGTTCAAGCCGTTGAGACCTAAATCCTAAATCTTGATTTCACGCAGCACGTCGCGAAACGCCGGAGCGATATCGGGA
Organism: Alphaproteobacteria bacterium; assembly: GCA_013389115.1. GTDB lineage: Bacteria > Pseudomonadota > Alphaproteobacteria > Micropepsales > Micropepsaceae > JACADY01. Next base: position 39,399 of record JACADY010000024.1, on the reverse strand, counting down.
CGCGCGAGCGCCAATGCCACCGTCGCATACAAGAAGCCGACCTTGTTCCCGCAATCAAAGGGCTCGCCCTTGAAACGCAGACCATGGAAGGGCATGCGGCCAATGAGGCGCGCCATTGCGTCGGTCAGCTGAATTTCGCCGCCCGCGCCGGGCTCCTGTCGGTCCAGGACGTCGAAAATCTCCGGCATCAGGACGTAACGGCCAAAAATCGTAAGGTTGGAGGGCGCGGCCTCGGGCTTTGGCTTTTCAACGAGACCCGCGACCTCAACGAGGGCGCCGTCTTCCTTGCCAAGCTTCAAGACGCCATAGCGGCTCGTATGCTCGCGCGGGACTTCGCGCACGGCGACGACGTTGCCGCCCGTGCGGTGATAGGCATCGACAAGCTGCTTTACACAGCCGGGCGAACCAAGCACGAAATCATCGGGCAGCATCACCGCAAAGGGCTCATTGCCCACAAGGTGGCGGGCGCACCAAACCGCGTGTCCCAGCCCCATCGGCTTTTGCTGGCGCGTGAAACTGACGGAGCCCGTCTGCGGCAGCGTTTCGGAGAGGCTGTCCAGTTCCTGCGTCTTTTCGCGCTGAGCAAGGAGCGATTCCAATTCATAGGCATGATCGAAATGGTCCTCGATCACGTGCTTGCCGCGCCCGGTCACGAACACGAATTTTTCGATGCCCGCTTCCTTCGCCTCTTCGACGGCGTACTGGATGAGCGGCTTATCGACGAGGGGGAGCATTTCCTTTGGAATGGCCTTTGTGGCCGGCAGGAAACGCGTTCCCATGCCAGCAACCGGGAACACGACGGTACGAATGGGTTTCATGGGAATTCCTAATCGGAAACGCCTCTACGGGCCTTAGGGCAAAGCGGCGGAAAACCTTGTGCCATGGGATCGTTTTGCAGTGCAACCATGGCCTTTTTGCTGTGGCTATTGAAAGTGCTTTCAATCACGCCCGGGAGCGTCCTATAAGCCTGCCTCCATGTTGTCATGCAAAAGTTAACTTCAGGGCTCCATGCGCCGCCGAGTCGCGCTCATCACTGGAATAACCGGCCAAGATGGCTTCTATCTAGCCCGGCATCTCCTATCTGAGGGTTACCAGGTGCACGGGCTGCGCCGGCGCACCTCTTTCAATGGCAGCGACAGGTTGCAGAACCTTTCGGATACGCTCAACGAAGGGGGTTCTCTTACCCTGCACCATGGCGACATGACGGACCAGGCAAGCCTGATCCGCGTGTTGCAGGAGAGCAAACCGGACGAAATCTACAACCTTGCCGCGCAAAGCCACGTGCAGGTGAGCTTTGAAAAGCCGGCCTATACGACGGCGGTGAACGCGCTGGGCGTGGTGCATCTGCTCGAGGCGGTGCGGCTTCTTGGCCTTGCCGAGCAGACACGGCTCTATCAGGCCTCGACCTCGGAGATGTATGGCGTCGCTGAGTCGAGCCCGCAGAGCGAAACCACGCCTTTTCGTCCGCGAAGCCCCTATGCCGCGGCCAAGGTCTTTGCGCACCACATCATGGTCAATTACCGCGAAGCCTATGGGTTTCATGCCTCGAACGGCATCTGCTTCAACCATGAGGGACCGGAGCGGGGCGAAACCTTTGTCAGCCGCAAGATCACGCTTGCGGCCGCAGCGCGGCGGCTCGGCGACAAGTCTGTTCTGATGCTGGGCAATCTGAGCGCCAGCAGGGATTGGGGCCATGCCGCCGATTTCGTCGTTGGGATGCAGCAGATGCTGCAGCAACCCCATGGCGATGACTATGTGCTCGCCACGGGCGTTGCGCGCAGCGTGCGGCAATTCGCTGAAGCCGCCTTTCGCGTGACGGGCATCGATCTCGCCTGGGAGGGGGAGGGGCTCGATGAGCGGGGCGTCGACCGCAAGTCCGGCGCCGTCATTATCGCCGTCGATCCCCGGCACTTCCGCCCTTCTGAGGTTCAAGCGCTGATCGGCGATGCCTCCAAGGCGAAGGAGGCGTTCGGGTGGGAGCCGCGCATCTCCTTTGAGGAGATGGTGAGGGAGATGGTCGAATCCGACACGGCCCGTATGCGCAAAGAGCCTTGAGTTCAGCGCGTTAACCAGAAGTCGTGCCAAAATAGTTCAACGGCCGCATTGCCCGGGCTATAAGTCCTTCGTCCTTCGAACGTTTCCAAATCACGCGTGCACGCATGGCGCTCATTCAGCCCGTAATCCTCTCCGGTGGATCTGGGACCAGGCTTTGGCCGGTCTCACGGGTCCTTCTTCCCAAACAGCTTCAGGCGCTCACCTCCAAGCTGACGATGCTGCAGGAGACGGCCTTGCGCGTGTCGGATCCGTCACGCTTTTCGCCGCCGATCGTGATCTCGAACGAAGAGCATCGCTTTCCCATCGCGGCGCAGCTCGAAGAGATCGGCGTGAAGCCACTTCATCACGTTCTCGAACCGGCCGGACGCAACACGGCCGCGGCCTGCGCGATCGCCGCGCATCTCGTTTCTGAGACCGATCCCAAACAGACCCTGCTCATCCTGCCGTCCGATCATCTCGTGACGGACACGGACCGATTTGTGACGGGGATTTCGACGGGTGCCGAGCTTGCCGGGTCGGGTGCGATCGTGCTCTTCGGCATTCCCGCGACGCGGCCAGAGACAGGCTATGGCTATATCGTGCGCGGCACGGCGCAGAGCGGGCGGGCGAAGAGTTACAAGGTCGACAGTTTCGTCGAGAAGCCCGATATGGCGACGGCGCAGGAGCTGATCGCCGCCAGGAACTGCTATTGGAACAGCGGCATTTTCCTCATGCGTGCCGACACACTGCTTGATGAGATGGAACGGCTGCGGCCCCAGATCTACCAGATGACGGGCGAGGCGGTCGCCCATGCCTCGCGGCAGACCGATTTCCTTCGGGTGGAAACATCGAGCTTTCTGCGCACGCCATCCGAGCCCATCGACAAGGCGGTGATGGAGCGGTCGGACCGCCTGTGCGTCCTTCAGGCGGAATTCGGCTGGAGCGATATCGGCTCATGGAGCGCGCTCTGGGACGTTTCGGCAAAGGACCGGAACGGCAATGCCGTGCTTGGCGATGCAATGCTGCTCGACAGCCGCAATTGCTTCATCCGCAGCGAACGGGCGCTCATTGCCGCAGTCGGCGTCGATGACACGGTCATCATCGAGGACGGCGATGCGGTGCTCGTGTGTTCGAAATCCCATGCGCAAGGCGTCAAGGAACTCGTCGAGCGCATGCGCCAGCAGGGAAGGCGCGAACAACTCAATCACCTTCAGGTCACGCGCCCGTGGGGGCGGTTCGAGACGATTTCGGCCGGCGCCAACTATCAGGTGAAGGTGCTGCATGTGAAGCCGGGCGCGGCCCTTTCGCTTCAATTCCATCGCCGCCGCGCGGAGCATTGGGTGGTGGTGCAGGGCACAGCAGAAGTCACGCTCGATGGCGAGGCGAAGATCCTTGGACCTTCCGAAGCGATCGATATTCCGCTTGGCGTGCCGCATCGGCTGCGCAATGCGGGGAGCGAACCCCTGCTCGTGATCGAAGTGCAACTTGGCAGCTATCTCGGCGAGGACGACATCGTGCGACTGGAAGATCCCTATCGCCGCGCCATCAGCCCGATGACTTGAGGCCGGGGACATATCTAGCGCACTCATGATGCTCGTTTCCCTCCTCACCGCCTTCGTTCTTGCGACCGCTGCCGAGGCAGGCCCCCTGCCTGCACAGACACAGAGCGAGGCCGAAACCGCCATCGCGGAGGCGCGCGCGGCCCTCGCGCAGGGCCGCTATGATGACGCAGCGGCGCTCCTGACGGCCGTGCTGCGCGCGCGCGATGTACCTCTAAAGGCGCTGGGTCCGCTCTATCAGCAGCGGGCGGGCGCCCTGCAGCGGGCGGGCCATGAGAAGGCCGCGCTGCTTGATTATTCCCGCGCGCTGATGCTGGGCGGCATCCCTGAGGCTTCGCTGCCCATCACCTATTTCAATCGCGGCCGCAGTTATGCGGCGATCGGGGAGCATCGGCTCGCGATCACCGATTTCAGCGCGGCGATCGAGGGGCGGCCACGCTTTGCCGAAGCCTTTCACCGGCGCGGGGAGGAGCGGGCGGCACTCGGCGAGAACGAGGCGGCGATCGCCGACTATGCCGAAGCAATCAAGCTGAAGCACCCATCCGTTCATCTGCCGCTCTATGCGATGGGCCTCATCTTCGAAGCGCAGGGCCGCGAGGGGGAAGCGCGTGACGCCTTTGCGCGGGCTCTTGCCGCCAATCCCGATTTCGCCGAAGCAAAGGCGAAACTTGCGCCGCCGGGCGAGGTTGAACCCGCCGCCGCTCCCGTTCCTGCCGTCGCCGCAGGGGAAACCTATTTTATTCAGCTTGGCGCCTTCAGTTCGGATAACGCAGCGCGCGCGGCCTGGAACGCGCTTGAAGACGTGCACCGCGACATCCTCATGGGCTTGCCGCGGATCATCGCGATGGCGAAAACGGGTGAAGCCAAGACCGTGTTCCGCCTGCGCGCGGGACCGATGAAGGCGGATGAGGCGTCCAAACGCTGCCAAACGCTGCTGGCGCGCGGCGCGGCCTGCAACGTCGTCGAATAGCGCACGCCTTCATCACAGTGACGCAAGGTTAAGCACCGTCCCTCGCGTTGTCGCTCCCAATCAAATCTGATACGCCCCAAACGACAACAATACAGACACTTGCATGTCTTCTTGGGAGATCGAGCTCATGCTGGGCATCACAGCCTATGGCGGGTATATCCCGCGCCTTCGCCTCCAGCGCAAAGCGGCAGCCAGCGCCAATGCGTGGTACAGCCCCGGCCTCATGGGCCAGGCGAAGGGCGAGCGCGCGATGGCCAATTGGGACGAAGACAGCATCACCATGGCGGTCGAGGCGGCGCGCGATGCGCTGCCCGGCAGCGATCCCTTCATCGCACGCAAGCATATCGACGCCATCTATCTTGCCTCCACCACCTTGCCCTTCGCCGACCGGCAGAACGCCGGCATCGTCGCGGCCGCGCTGTCGCTTTCCGAAGATATTCAGAGTACGGATGTTTCAGGCTCGCAGCGCGCGGGGACGACGGCGCTTATCGCCGCGCTGCAGGCGGTCAGGGGCGGCAGCCTCAAGAACGCGCTCGTCGTTGCCGCCGACCGGCGGCGCGCGCGCGCTGCCTCACCGCAAGAGCTTCAGTTCGGCGATGGCGCGGCGGGGCTTTGCATCGGCATGGACGGGGTCATCGCCGAGTTTCTCGGCAGCCATTCCGTAACGGTCGACTTCATCGACCACTTCCGGGGCGAGGCGGAAGCGTTCGACTATAACTGGGAGGAGCGCTGGATCCGCGATGAAGGCATCGTGAAGATCGTGCCGCGGGCGGTCGCGGGCGCGCTCGCGAAGGCAGGTGTTGCGGGTGCGGCGGTCGATCACTTCATCTTCCCGACCGTGTTCGCCAAGCTCGATGCCCAGGTGGCCAAGTCCTGTGGCATCGATCCTGCCAAGGTGCGCGGAAATCTCTCCGATGTGTGCGGCGAAACAGGCAGCGCGCATGCGCTCGTCATGCTCAGCCATGCGCTCGAAGAGGCAAAGCCCGGGCAGGTCATTGTCGCGTGCGCTTTCGGGCAGGGATGCGATGCGCTGGTCTTCCGCACGACGGGTGCGCTCGAGAAGGCTCATGCCACACACAGGGGTGTTGGCGGATCGCTCAAGCGGCGCAAGGAGGAGACCAACTATATGAAGTGGCTCTCCTTCAACGGGCTTGTCGAGGTCGAGAAGGGCATGCGTGCGGAACAGGACAAGAAGACGGCGCTTACCGTCACCTATCGCAAGCGCGACATGCTGTTCGGACTTGTCGGCGGCAAATGCCGCAAATGCGGCACCGCGCAGTTCCCGCGCGCACGGATCTGCGTCAATCCCAACTGCAAAGCCGTCGATAGCCAGGACCCGTTCTCCTATGCGGAGCTGCCCGGCAAGATCCTGTCGTGGTCGGCCGATTTCCTGACCTATTCGATGGACCCGCCGCAACACTATGGCATGGTGACGTTCGAGGAAGGCGGCCGCTTTCTTGCCGATTTCACCGATGTCGATCGCGGCACGTTCGATTCTGGAACCCCTGTGCGCATGGTTTTCCGGATCAAGGACTTCGATGATCGGCGCGGCTTTCGCCGCTATTTCTGGAAGGCCGTTCCGCAAGGGAACTGAACCGATGAGCGATGATGATGCGATTGTCAGGATCGAGGGTGATCGCATCATCCCCTCGGCATATGCAGCGGGTCCTTGGGATCCGAATGCGCAACACGGGTCGGTTCCGACCTCTGTCATCACGCATATTGTCGAACACATGCCGGCGCCTGGGCCGATGCAGATCGCGCGGCTGACGATCGATCTGATGCGGCCTGTTCCGCTTGCGCCGCTTCAGGTGAAGACCGAAACGCTGCGCGAGGGGCGCAAAATCCAGGTGATCGGTGTCAGCCTTACCTCAGAGGGCAAGGAGTGCGTCCGCGCGACGGTGCTCCGCACACGCGTCGCCCCGGCGGATTTGCCGGAGGCCGCGCAACCCGCGCCGTTCCTGTCGCGGCTGCCCTTGGACTGCCCCATCGTTCCTGAAAACCCGCAATGGGCGGGATTTGTCAAATCGCTCGAGTTGCGGGTTGTCAGCGGCGGTGGTCCGATGGCGGCTGCGGGCCCGACCGCATGCTGGTTCAAACTCAAACGGCCAATGGTCGAGGGCGCATCGATGAGCCCCTTCATGCGCGCCGCGGTCGCGGCGGATTTCCCCAATGGGCTTTCCTCGCAGATCAAGATCACCGAATGGCTTTTCATCAACGGCGATCTCACCGTGAACTATTTCCGCGAGCCGGTCGGGGAGTGGATCCTTTGCGATGCACAAACCAGCTATGGACCCAATGGCGCGGCGATCGCCGTCGCCAATCTTGCCGATGAGAAGGGCTGGATCGGGCGCTCAATCCAGTCGCTGGTGGTCGAAAGACGCTGAATCACTGCGCGGCGCGCCAGGGATTGGTGACAAGTACGCCATAGGGGAGGAAGTCCTTGGTGTTGCGCGTGGCCACCGTCAGCCCGTGATGCAGCGCGGTGGCAGCGATGAGGGCGTCGCCAAACAGATCAACCGAATGGCGATAGGTAAACCTGGCCCAGAGGCGCATGATCTGCTCGGTCGTATCATGGATCCTGATCGTGCCGCAGAGCTCATCCAGCCAAGCCTCCAATTCCGCCGCCTTGGCGGTATCAGACACGCGCATGCGTTCAATGCCTTTTTGAACTTCGGCGATTGTCATGACACTGAGTGCGACCTCGTCCGGCTTGAGAGCGGACAACCAGCGCGCCACCCCGCCATGCGGCCGCCGCTTGCGCATCTCGGAAATGACGTCGGTGTCGAGCAAGTACACGATCGCACATGCGTTCGGTTTCAAGCGAACTTCAAAATCGGGACATTAGAGTCTTGGAATGCGGCGGCCGCGATAGGCCTTGCGGTCGGGAATCTGCAGATCATCGAACCTGGCTTCTGGAGCCATGAGCACCTCTATGGCGTTGCGTTTTCGCGGCGTCGTGAGGCGCTCCCATTCCTCCGCGGATACGATGACCGCGGCTTTTACGCCGCGCTTCGTGATCATCTGGGGGCCGTGGCGTTCCGCCTCCAAGACTAGTTCGCTGAAGCGCGCCTTCGCCTCCTGAACGGGCCATTCACGCAAGGGCTTTGCTGGCTTCGTGTCCATGGAGACCTTCTTTGCTGACTAGTCATCAGACTAGTCATAATTTATTTCCCCTGCAATCTATGCTTTACGGCAGCCTTGGCGAGGCCCATCCTCACACTTCCAGAATTCAACGCAAAGGGAGGCGTGAGGCATGCCCAAAGGCATCAAGGACAAGGTCGCCATTCTCGGGATGGGCTGCTCGAAGTTCGGGGAACGCTGGGAAGCGGGCGCCGAAGAGCTGATGGTCGAGGCCTATCTCGAGGCCATGCAGGATGCGGGTATCGAGGCGACGCAGCTCGATGCCGCATGGTTCTCAACGCATATCGATGAGATCGGCGTCGGCAAGGGCGGCACGCCGCTTTCGGTTGCGCTGCGCCTGCCGAATATTTCCGTCACACGGGTCGAGAATTTCTGCGCCTCCGGCTCGGAAGCGTTCCGCGGTGCCGTCTATGCCGTGGCGGCGGGGGCCTGCGACATCGCGCTTGCCGTAGGTGCCGAGAAGCTGAAGGACACGGGCTATGGCGGCCTTCCCACGGGGCAGCCGGGCACGCTGCTGCCGCAATGGGGCGCCAACGGATCAGCGCCCGGCAATTTCGCGCAACTGGCGTCGGCCTATCGCGCGAAGCACGGCGTCTCCAAGGACGATCTCAAGCGGGCGATCGCGCATGTCTCGGTGAAGAGCCATGCCAATGGCGCGAAGAATGCGAAGGCGCATCTGCAAAAGCCGATCACGGAGGAAATGTGCCTCAACGCGCCGATGATCGCCGAGCCCTTGGGGCTCTTTGATTGCTGCGGCGTTTCGGACGGCGCGGCAGCGGCGGTCGTGACGACCCCTGAGATTGCGCGCAGCCTTGGAAAGAAGGACTTCGTGACCGTGAAGGCGCTGCAGCTTTCGGTCTCGAACGGTCTTGAGAGCGCGCATAATTCCTGGGACGGCAGCTATTTCCACACGGCGCGAATCGCCTCGAAGAAGGCCTATGAAGAGGCGGGCGTGCGCGATCCGCGCAACGAGATCTCGATGATCGAGGTGCATGACTGTTTCTCGATCACCGAACTTGTCACCATGGAAGACTTGTACATCTCGAAGGAGGGTGAAGCCTGGAAGGACGTGATGAGCGGCTTTTATGATTCGGACGGTCAGGTGCCGTGCCAGATTGATGGCGGGCTCAAGTGCTTTGGCCATCCGATCGGCGCCTCTGGCCTGCGCATGCTCTATGAGATGTATCTGCAGCTTCAGGGGCGGGCGGGTGCACGCCAATTGAAGGATCCGAAACTCGGCCTCACCCATAATCTGGGCGGGTCGCCCTCCATGAATGTCTGCTCAGTTGCCATCATCGGGCAACAGGGCGTCTAATAAATCTTCGATCATCAGGACGTTACTCGACGGCCCTGCAGCGATCGCCTAGTCTGCCCTCCGGTTACCCATCGCCGGGGGGCGGACATGATCGAGGTCGTCGACCTCATCTACGAATATCCTACCAAGCGCGCCCTCCATGGCGTTTCCCTGACCATCAGCGGGGCGAGCATTACCGCGCTTGTCGGCCCCAACGGCGCGGGCAAGACGACGCTGCTGCGCTGCCTTGCGGCGCTCGAGATGCCCTATTCGGGGAAGGTCGTGATCGATGGCCTCGATACGCGCGAGCATCCACGCAAAATTCATGAGCGGCTTGGCTATCTGCCCGATTTTTTCGGCCTTTATGACGAGCTGACGGTTGCGCAGTGCCTGACCTATGCTGCACGCAGCCACGGTATTCCTCCTTCTTCGACCTCCGGCGCGGTTGCAAAGGCGGCCAAGCGCGTCTCGCTCAGCGACCGGATGGAGAGCCGTGCGGGCGAGTTGAGCCGTGGATTACGCCAGCGACTCGCGATCGGGCAGGCGATCGTGCATGAGCCGCGCGTGCTGCTGCTGGATGAGCCGGCGGCCGGTCTTGATCCGCAGGCGCGGCGGGATCTCTCGCAGCTTCTCCTCGATCTGAAGGCGCTCGGCCTCACGCTCATCGTCTCATCGCACATCCTTGCCGAATTGCAGGACTATTCCGACCAGATGGTCATCATCGATGATGGCCGGATCGCGGGCGGGAAGGCCGTTTCGGTGGGCGCGGGGACGGCTCCGCTGATGCGCGTAATGCTTGCGGGCGAGGATGGGCGGCTTGGCGGTTTCCTTTCTGCTCAGGAAGGGGTTGGCAATGTCACGCCCTCGGCCGACCGGGCGGTATTCTCGTTCAGCGGCGGGGCCCAAGAGCGGGCCAGACTTTTATCCGCGCTGATCGGAGCAGGCTTTGCCGTCATCGAATTCGCAGAGACGAAGCGAAGTCTTGAAGAGACCTATTTCGATGAAGTGAACAAGGCGCGACGGCCATGAACCCCGAACTCATCCGCAATCTCTGGCTTGAGATGACGCCGCGGCGGGTCGTGCTTGCGCCCCTCGCACTCGGCCTCCTCTTCCTTGCAACGGCGACGGCGAGCGATTCCGCCGAGGTCGTAGGCGAAACAGCCGATACGCTGTTTTTCCTCATCGTCATTCTGTGGGGAAGCTGGAAGGCGGCGCATGGGGTGGTGGGAGAAATCCGCGACCGCACCTGGGATCAGCAGCGCCTCTCCTCCCTTGAACCCTGGCAGATGGTGTGGGGAAAACTCTTCGGCGCAACGGCGTTCACCTGGTATTGCGGCCTCATTTGTCTCGCGGTCGCGGGCTATTACACCATTCAAATCAGCGGCCCTGTCTCGGCCCTCTATGGCTTCGGGCAGCTGCTGACCGAAGGGCTTGGCGCGCATGTGGTGGCGCTCTATTCGAGCCTTCTTGCGGTTCGCCGGCGTCAGGCGGGCGTCTCGCGGCTGGAAGTCTTCATCTTCACGCTCGCCGGCATCATCGCGGCCTGGTCCATTCAGGGGCTATGGCAATTCATCCGTCCCGATACGTTCATGGCCGCGATGCGCAATGTGGATGGCGACACGGCACAGGGGCTCGTTGAGACCGTGCGCTGGTGGCAGATCACGTTCGAGGCGACGCCGTTCGTGCTCGTCTCGCTTGCGATCTTCATCGGCTGGGGGTTGCTCGGCTGTCAGCGGGTGATGCGCATCGAACTCATGATGCGCAACTGGCCCTTTGCCTGGATCGCGTTCCTCCTTTTTGTCGGTGTCTATTTCACCGGCTTCAGCGAGATTGAAACGGATGGCGCGCGGTCAGCCGTTCGCGGGCTGCAATGGCTTACGGCAAGTTCGGTCTATGCCTTTCTCGTCTATGCAAGCGCGCTGTTCGAACCCAAAGATCTTGTCCACTATCGCTGGATCGGGTCCCGCTTTCTCACCGGGCGCCTCGATCAGGTGCTGGTCTCGCTTCCCGCGTGGTTCTTCGCCTATGCCGCACTCGTTGTCTCCGGTGTCGGTCTCATGGGCACGCTCGATGTCGGCATCGTGCGCGAGGCGCTCGAATACAGACCGCATGTCAGCGCCGATGACGTGCGCAATGGCATCGTGGCCTGGCTTGGTTTCGTTGCGCGCGACCTTGCCATCTTTCTCTTCTGGAACTTTCTGCCCGGACAAAGGCGCGGCGATATCGCGGCGCTCGTCACCCTGCTGATCCTGTGGTTCGGCGCGCCCGCAATCATCTCAGGCTGGGGCGGGGCGGGGGCGTGGCTTTTCATTCCATCGCCCACAGAGCCGGGGCTGCTTGGCCCGGCCGCGGCGTGGGCACAGGCGGTGATCCTTTGGCTCATTGTTGCAAGCCAATCGAGCCTCGCCGCAAACCGCACGGCCGCGTCCTCGGCCTGAAAAGCATCGACTTTAAGGCGTCAGCGCCGTCTTGAGGCCTGAGTAAAGCGGCTGGTCGATCGCCACCTTGGCGATGGTTGAAAGGCGCAGGTGCTCCGCAACACCTGGGCTTTCGAGCCCCAGACTGCCGTCGCGCAATTTCAGGCAGAGCTCGCGCGCCAGGCCCTCGATCGGGCCGGGGTGGCCGAGGATCGCTTCGAGACGCCTGCGCTCCTCTTCGAGGGCGGCGGGGTATTGCTCAAGCTCACGCGCGATGATGCCCAGCACGTTGATGGCAACGCGCGCATGAAAGGCCGTGTGCCCCTCAAGCGCCGGCAGCACGCGGGTCTCGAGGAACTCACGCACGGCTGCGATCATCTCCAGCGATGAAGGCTGATCCATCATGATGCGGCTCTCCGGGGAATGAGCAGATTGACAAGATCGATTTCGGCTTCCGAAGCGCGCCGGCCAATCGCCGCGCGCTCAATGCTGCGGTCCGCGCCCGTCGCAAAGGCCCCATACATCGTCATGCACATGATACCCCATTTGAGGCTTCCCAGCACTTCCCAGACCCTGATCTCCTCGGGCGTGACATGGACGCCGCCCGCATCCGCATAGGCCTGCAGCAGATCTTCGAGATGCCCGAAACCGCCGACGCGATTTTCGCTCATGCCGAAGCGCCACGAATTGACGCAGATCCAGGCAAGGTCCTCGCGTGGGTCGCCCAAATGGGTCAACTCCCAGTCGAGCACGGCGGCGATGCCGCTCTCATCGATCATCAGATTGCCGTTCCGGAAGTCTCCATGCACCAAGACAGGCTGAGGCGTATCCTCAAGACGCTCCTTCAACCACGCAATCGCCAAATCGAAGATGGGATGGGGGTAGTCGAAGCGTTCGTAAATCTCCTTGTAGGTCGCAAGCTGGGCAGGCCCGGCCGAAACCTTGAGGGGCGGCAGCGCGGCCGTCTCGCATCGATGGATTCTTGCAAGGATCTCACCGCATTGGCGGGCCAGTTTCGGGCGCACGCGCGCGAAACGTTCGTCGCGCAGGATCTTGCGCGCGATCGTCTCCCCTTCAATCCTGTTCATGAAAAAGGCGGAGCCGATGCCGTCTTCGACCGCACAAACATAGGGCACGGGCGGGACGGGCACGCCCGATGCCGCCACGCGCCTTATGACCTCTGCCTCGGTTTCCAAAGGCACGGCCGTGGCGCCTTCTCCAGCGTCGGCGCGGCCTTGGGGGCGGCGGCGCAGGATGAGCGGGATGCGTCCCTTTTCGGTGAGGGCATCGAGGGACCAGGTCTCCTGGCTCGCGCCGCCGGATAGTCTCAGCAGCCTTTCGATCGCCGTGACACCCGGTATGGCGCGGGCGATGGCCGCCCTTATCGCAGCGGCAAATTCTTGTTCCTGGGGCATGATTTCCTCGTTGCCGACAAGGCTAGCTTGTTCCAGCCATCCGTCAACGGATCATCCTGAGCGCAAGTAACGCACGGCCTCATCGCGCCCGAAGAGATAGAGCAGCGTGCGCAAGGCCTCGCCGCGCGGCGTCAGAAGGCCCTCATCGCGCGCAACGATCATCGCGGCATCATCCCGCGCCGCAAGCAGAAGCTCGCCATGAAAGTCGAGATCCGCGAGGCGGAATTCCGGCAGGCCGCTCTGGCGCGTTCCCAAAAGTTCGCCAGAGCCGCGCAGGCGGAGGTCTTCCTCGGCGATCTTGAAGCCGTCATCCGTTTCGCGCATGACCTGCAAGCGTCTTCGTCCCGTATCCGACAATGGCGGCCGGTAGAGCAGAATACAGGTGCCCGGGCGCGTGCCGCGACCGACGCGGCCACGTAGCTGGTGGAGCTGGGCAAGCCCGAAGCGCTCCGCCTCATCGATAATCATCACGGTCGCTTCGGGCACATCGACGCCCACTTCGATCACGGTCGTCGAGACGAGGACCTTCAGCGCGCCGTCCTTGAAACGGGCCATGACCTCGTCCTTCTCCGCGCCTTTCATGCGCCCGTGAACGAGACCCACATGCGCGCCGAAGTGGTCATGCAATTCGCGATAACGAGCCTCCGCGGCGGCCCAGTCGACCGCCTCGGATTCCTCAACGAGCGGACAAACCCAATAAGCGCGGCCGCCATGGGCGATCTCGCGCTCCAAGCCGGCGATCACCTCATCGATCCGGGATTGGGCCAGCACACGCGTCGCCACGGGCATTCGGCCGGCCGGCTTTTCAATGAGGCGCGAGACATCCATGTCGCCATAGGCGGTGAGTGCGAGCGTGCGCGGAATGGGCGTTGCCGTCATGACGAGCACATCGACAGGAATGCCGTTCTTTGCCTGCAGAGCGAGGCGCTGATGGACGCCGAAGCGGTGCTGCTCATCGATGACGGCGAGCCCCAGATCCTTGAAGGTGACATCCTCGGAAAAAAGCGCGTGGGTGCCGATGAGAATGTCGATCTCCCCGCGCGCGAGCGCCGAAAGCACGGCTTCGCGCGGCTTTCCCTTTTCTCGGCCGGTGAGCACGGCCATGCGCAAGCCGACGCTTCTGCAAAGCGGCTCAAGCGCGCCTGCGTGCTGACGGGTGAGGATTTCGGTCGGTGCCATCATGGCGCCCTGGGCTCCTGCTTCCACCGCCGCCAAAAGCGCCAGAAACGCGATCACGGTCTTGCCCGAACCAACATCGCCCTGCAGCAGGCGCATCATCCGCGCCGGGGCCTGCATGTCCGCATCGATTTCGGAGAGGGCCTGCCTCTGCCCGACGGTGAGGGCGAAGGGAAGGGCGGCCAGCGCCTTTTTGCGCAGGATGCCTTCGCTCACAAGCGCGCGGCCGCGCTGGCGCTTCATCCGTGTACGGATGAGGAGCAGGGCCAACTGATTGGACAGAAGCTCGTCATAGGCAAGGCGCATGCGCTCGGGCGCCTCGGGGTCGATCGCCGCCGGCGATTGCGGCGCGTGGAGGGCGCGGACAGCCTCACGCCAGGTGGGCCAATGCTGTTTCTCAAGCCAGGGCCGGTCCTGCCATTCGGGGAGTTCGGGCGCATGGTCGAGCGCGGCATGGACGATGCGGGCAAGGACCTTGGGGGTGAGGCCCTCTGTCAGGGGATAGACGGGCTCCAACAGGGGCAGGCCCGCGAAATCCTCCGGCTTCAGGATGTAGTCGGGGTGCGTCATCTGGCGCTGATCATTGAAGATCTCGATGCGGCCGGAGACGATGCGCGTTTCGCCAAGGGGGAGGACGCCTTTGAGGTAGGCCTCCTCGCCCCTGAAGAAGACGAGAAGCAGCCGCCCCGATGCATCGGACAGCAGCACCTTATAGGGCCGGCGGGGGCTGCGCGGCGGGTAGTGGATCTCAACCTTTGCCTCGATGGTCGCGATCTGCCCTTCAGCGGCGACGGCGATCGCCGGCCGCGCGCGCCGGTCGATAAGGCCGGAGGGCTTCAGCCACAGGAGATCAACGACCCGCTCGCAGGAGAGCCGGGCCAGAAGGCGCTCCAGCTTCGGACCCACGCCCGGCAGGCTGCGGACCGATGCGAAGAGGGGGAAGAGAATCTGAGGTCGCATCGCGGCCGACCATAAACCAATGCGCGCGCAGCTCAATCGATGGACAGCGGCATGCCCTTCCAGGCAGACACAAGTCAGGCTATATGCGGACCTTGCGGACACGGGAAGACATGAGCGAACGAAACCCCTGGGAAAACGCAGAGCCCCGCCTCAAGCGGCTCTTATACCTTGCCCGTCACCGGGGCACGAAGGAGTGCGACCTGATCGTCGGCGGCTTTGCGGAAGAGGCGCTTCTCAGCCTGACGACCGCTGAAATCGAAGCCTTCGAGCGGCTGCTGGACGTGCCCGACCAAGAGCTCTATGACTGGATCGCAGGGCGGAGAGACGTTCCGCCCGCTTTCGACACCCCCCTATTCAGGCGCATGCAGGCGCGGCCGTTGACGGCGCGCTGATTGGCGCGAATTCCTTCCCCATGAACCTTATCACAAAAATCGCCGAAGCCCCCGGGCGCATGATCGTTTCGGCGACGCCCGAGGGCTATGACGCCCATCTGCTTGCACAGGCGATGCGCGCGCGCGGAGGGGTGGCGCTCCATATTGCCAGGGACGATGCACGCGCGGCGGCGATGGCGGATGCCTTGCGTTTCTTTGCGCCCGACATTCCCGTGCTCTCCTTTCCGGCGTGGGACTGCCTTCCCTATGATCGCGTTTCGCCGCGACCCGAAGTCGTGGCGGAGAGAATGGCGTGCCTTGTCCATCTGCAACAGCGGGCAGGCGCGCGCGAGCCGCTCATCGTCGTGACGACGGTGAATGCGGCGCTCCAGCGGGTACCGGCGCGCGGGTTCGTGGAAGAGCGGGCGCGGGTGCTCGAGGCGGGCGGGGATGTGCCTCTCCCCGTCGTCATCGACTACCTCGAGCGCAGCGGCTATACGCGCGCAAGCACGGTTGCGGAGCCGGGCGATTATGCCGTGCGTGGCGGGCTTCTCGATCTTTATCCGCCGGGCGCGGCCGAGCCGCTGCGGCTCGATTTCTTCGGCGACACGCTTGAAACCATCCGGCGGTTCAATGCGGAGGATCAGCGCTCCATCGGCACGCTGAAGCGCATCGCCCTCGTGCCGGCCAACGAGGTGCCGATCGAGCGGGAATCGATCGCTCGGTTCCGCTCGGGCTATGTGGCGGCGTTCGGCGCGGTGACGGGTGATGATCCGCTCTATGCGGCGATCTCGGAGGGGCGGCGCTATGCTGGCTATGAGCATTGGCTGCCACTGTTCCATGAGGCGCTTGAGACGATTTTCGACTACGCCGCCCAAGGTCTCGTCACGCTGGACGGTCTTGCCGAAGAGGCGGCCGATGCGCGGCTGTCGCAGATCGCTGACTATCACGATGCGCGCGCGGATGCGCTCAAGCTCGCGCGGGAGGGGCATGGGGCGGGCGCCGTCAGCTATAAGCCTTTGCCGGCCGAGGCGCTCTACCTCTCCAGCAGCGAATGGGAGAAGCGCCTGCGCGGCTTTCCCACCCGATTGTTCACGGTCTTCCAGCGGCCCGATGCCATCGACGTGATCGATGCGGGCGGAAAAATCGGCCGCGATTTCGCACCGGAGCGCAAGCAGGAGATCAACGTCTTTGAGGCCGCCGGCAGCTATCTGAAGACCCTGACCGCTGGGCGCAAGCGCGCGATCATCGCGTGCTGGAGCCAAGGCTCTGCCGAACGCATGGCGGGTGTTCTTGCCGATCATGCCGTCGGCAGCGTCGTGGCGGTCGACAATTTTGCCGCGGCGGAGAAACTGGCGCCCTCCCAGATCGGCCTTGCCGTCATCGCGATGGAGCATGGATTCGAGGCGCCGGGCCTCGCCGTCGTCAGCGAACAGGACATTCTGGGCGATCGCATGGTGCGTGCGCGCAAATCGCGCCGGGCACAGAATTTCATCGCGGAGGCGACCGCGCTCTCGACCGGCGATCTCGTCGTGCATGTGGAACACGGGATCGGGCGCTATCTCGGGCTCAAAACGCTGGACGTCGCGGGCGCGCCGCATGACTGCCTTGAGATCCAGTATGACGGCGGAAAACTCTTCCTACCGGTTGAGAATATCGAGCTGCTGACGCGCTATGGCTCGGACGATGAAGGCATCCAGCTCGACCGCCTGGGCGGGTCGGGGTGGCAATCGCGTAAGGCGAAACTGAAGAACCGCATCCGCGACATGGCCGAGCAGCTCATCAAAGTCGCGGCGGCGCGCGAGCTCAAACGGGCGCCTGAAGTCAATCCGCAGCACGGCAGCTATGAAGAGTTCTGCGCGCGGTTCCCCTATGAGGAGACCGAGGACCAGGACCGCGCCATCGGCGAGGTGATCGAGGATCTGGGCAAGGGCCGGCCGATGGACCGGCTCATCTGCGGCGATGTCGGCTTCGGCAAGACGGAGGTCGCCTTGCGCGCCGCCTTTGTCGCCGCGATGCAGGGCCGGCAGGTCGCGGTCGTCGTGCCGACGACACTGCTGTCGCGGCAGCATTTCCGCACGTTTTCAGAACGCTTCAAGGGCTGGCCCATTCAGGTGCGCCAGCTCTCACGCCTTGTCAACGCGAAGGAGGCGAGCGAGACGCGGGCCGGGCTTGCGTCTGGCACGGTCGATGTCGTTGTCGGCACGCATGCGCTGCTCGCCAAGTCGATTGCATTCAAGGACCTTGCGCTTCTCATCGTCGATGAAGAGCAGCATTTCGGCGTTGCGCATAAGGAGCGGCTGAAGCAGCTCAAGGCCAATGTGCATGTGCTAACGCTTTCGGCAACGCCCATTCCGCGCACGTTGCAATTGGCGCTGACGGGCGTCAAAGACATGTCGATCATCGCCACTCCGCCCGTCGACCGGCTGGCGGTGCGCACTTTTGTCGGGCCGTTCGACCCTCTCGTCGTGCGCGAGGCGCTGCTGCGCGAGCACTATCGCGGCGGACAGAGCTTTTATGTCGTGCCGCGTATCTCCGACCTTGCAGACGCGATGGAATATCTGCACGCGCAGGTGCCGGAGGTGAAACCGGTGCGGGCACATGGACAGATGGCGCCGACGCAGCTTGAGGATGTGATGACGGCGTTTTATGAGCGGCAGTATGACGTGCTCGTCTCCACCACGATCGTCGAAAGCGGCCTTGATATTCCCACCGCCAATACGCTCATCGTGCATCGCGCCGACATGTTCGGCCTTGCCCAGCTCTATCAGATCCGCGGCCGCATCGGCCGCTCGAAGCAGCGCGCCTATGCTTATCTCACGACACCGCCGAACCGCACGCTGACGGCGGGCGCGGAAAAGCGTCTCCAGGTGCTGCAGACGCTCGACACGTTGGGTGCAGGCTTCACGCTTGCAAGCCATGATCTCGACCTGCGCGGATCGGGCAATCTGCTCGGCGAGGAACAGTCCGGCCACATCAAGGAGGTCGGCATCGAGCTTTATCAAGACATGCTGGAAGAGGCGGTCGCATCCTTACGCGCCGGCGGCTCGGCCGAGGAAGAGGGAATGGGCGAATGGTCACCGCAGATCAGCGTCGGGGCGCCCATTCTCATTCCTGAATCCTATGTGCCGGACCTCGCGCTGCGGCTCTCGCTTTATCGCCGCCTCGCCGAAGTCGAGCAGAGCGCCGATATCGATGGCTTTGCCGCGGAACTCGTCGACCGTTTCGGCAGCATGCCCGATGAGGTGAAGCATCTGCTCAAGGTCATTGAAATCAAGCGTCTGTGCCGGATCGCGGCGGTGGAGAAGATCGACGCGGGGCCCAAGGGCGCAACGATCTCGTTCCGCGGCAATGTGTTCCCCAAGCCCGAGGCGCTCATCCTCCATATCGCGCGGCAGAGCGGCACAATGAAGGTGCGGCCCGATCAGAAGATCGTCGTGATGCGCACTTGGCCCGATCCAGAAGACCGGCTCAACGGCGCGCATCAGGTGGTCGCGAAGCTTGCCGAACTGGCGGTGTGAGGGGGAGGCGCCTCATTCTTCGCGGCTCGCGAAGGGGCTCGCTTCTCACTCTTCGAGGCTCGGCTTCGCCTCGCACCTCAGGATGCGGTCGTTATTTTTCCTCACCCTTTGAGGTGGCCGCACTTCGCGGCCCTCGAAGTGGGAGGAATGTGAAAAGGGCCACGAAAGATCCGCTCAGGCGCCGTCCTCCGCCACCTTTTCCAACGCCTTGTCGATGGCGCGCAGGATGACTTCGGGATCCTGCGCCCCCAAAAGCAGATATTTATCGGCGATGATATAGGCGGGCACGCCCTCAACACCGATGCGGCGGGCAAGATTGTCCTCCCGCCGGACGAGATCGGCATCCGCATCGCCAGTCATCAGCTCACGGACGAGATCGGTGTCCATCCAGCACTCCCGCGCGACATCGATGAGCACTTCGATGTCTCCGATATCCTCACCTTGCGTAAAATAGCGCCGGAACAGCGCGTCAACGACGCGGTCCTGAACGCCCGCGCTCGCGGCCCATCGGATGAGACGGTGGCTGTTGAGCGTGTTGGGGCTTTTCATGATCTTGTCGAAGGCAAAGTCGATGCCTTCCTCGCTGCCAGCCTCCTTGATCGCGGCAGCCATGGCCTTTGGCCGCTCGCCCGGGCCGAATTTGGCCAGCAGATATTCCTTGCGGTCGACGCCGCCAGGCGGAATCGTCGGATCAAGCTGATAGGGGCGCCAGCGCACGGATACGTCAAGCTCGGGCCTTGCGGCGAGCGCGCGGCCAAGGCGGCGCTTGCCGATGTAACACCAGGGGCAGACCGTATCTGAGATCACGTCAATCTGCATGGCATCCTCCTTTTTGGGGGCGTTTTGATCCCGCGCTTGACGGCGGCAAGCATGGACCCCAAGGATGCGGCAGTGCAACCCTCTCCTGGATTCCCCATGACGTCCCTATCGCTTCCCTCGCTGCGGCTCGATGGCAAAGTCGCGCTCGTCACCGGCGCCACGAGCGGCCTTGGGCTGCGCTTTGCACAGGTGCTCTCTCGCGCGGGCGCGGCCGTCGCACTGACGGGCCGGCGGACCGAGCGGCTCGAGGCGCTCGCGCAAGGGCTGAAGGCGGAGGGTGGAAAGGCCTTTGTGCAGGCGCTCGATGTGACGCAGACGCGATCGATCGATGCCTGCGTCTCGGCGGTGGAGCAGGGGCTCGGCCCCATCGACATCCTCATCAACAATGCGGGCATGAACGTGCAGGCGCGCGCCGTCGATCTGCGCGAGGAAGACTATGATCGCATCATGGCAACCAATGTGCGCGGCGCCTTCTTCATGGCCCAGGCCGTCGCAAAGTCCATGATCGCGCGGGGCAATGGCGGGCGGATCATCTCCATCGCCTCGATCGGCGCACAGCGCGTTCTGCCGGGGCTTGCCGCCTATTGCATGTCGAAGGCGGCGGTCGCGATGATGACGCAGGCGCTGGCGCGCGAGTGGGCGCGGGCAGGCATCAATGTCACGGCGATCTGCCCCGGCTATATCGAGACCGAGATCAACAGCGACTGGTTCAAGACAGAGGGCGGCCAGAAGCAGATCGGCGGGTTCCCACGCCGGCGCCTTGGCCAGGAATCCGACCTCGACGGGATGCTGTTGCTGCTGGCGAGCGATGCCTCGCGCATCATTACGGGCTCTGTCATCACGGTCGATGACGGACAGTCGCTCTGACGTGCGGCGCGATCATCGTCCCTATTGGCTGAAAAAGGCGGCAGCAGGTTTCAACCGCTTTTATGTACGCCATTTCCTTGCGCCCCAGTTCGATGCGCTTGGCGAGGGCGCGCAATTCCTCAATCCGCGCCATATCGAGATCATCGGACCCAACATCCGCGCGGGCAAGCATGCACATATCAATGCCGAGCGCGCCCATCCGGTGAAGATCTGCGTGTGGTTCTCGGGCGAGCGGCTGGGGCACATCGATATCGGGGATCATGTGCTCATCAGCCCCGGCACACGGATCATCTCGTCCATCGGGATCAGCATCGGCAGCAACACGATGATCGCCTCGGGCTGCTATTTGAGCGACAGCGATTGGCATTCGCTCTATGACCGCACGGCGGAACAGGGCGCAGCCGCGCCGATCGTGCTGGAGGAAAATGTCTGGCTCGGTGTCAATGTGATCGTGGGCAAGGGCGTGAGGATCGGGCGGAACAGCGTCATCGGCGCGGGCAGCGTGGTGACGAGGGACATTCCCGCCAATGTCGTCGCCGGCGGCTGCCCGGCCACTGTGCGCAAGGCGCTCGATCCGCAGCAGCCGATCAAGCTGCGCTCGGATCTCTTTGCCGACGCGCAAGGCTTATCGCGCATGGTCGATACGCTCGACCGCGCGTTTCTCACGCGCAACAGTTTTCTTGGCTGGCTGCGCAGCCAGTGGTTTCCCCGGCGCGGGGACTGAGCCATGACAGGCGAGGGCACTTGAAAGTCACTTGGTCCTAAATCGCGCCTTCCGGCCGGTCGGGCAGATCGACCGTGAGCGTGTTCAGCGCGCCCGTGATCCTGATGCGCTCGGCGCCTTCCGGGATCGGCAAGGATTTTTCCGATATCGCGATCGCGGATGACTCCTCGGTCGAGGCCAGCTCGGGCGGGAAGGCGAGAAAGCGGATCGTCAGTTCATGGTCGACCCCGGGGTGAAAGGTGTCGATCTCGAGAAACCCGTTCACCCAGCCCGGCGTCGCGGTCGTGCCGGCGATGGTCAGGTCGATCGTGCCCTTCTCGGTCGCGGACCATCTCGCCTCGATGACATCAATTCGATCAACGGGTGCGATGGCGAATGGCCCCTCCTCATCGCAGGCCCAGGCGGTGCCGATCGCGAATAGCAAAAGGCCACCAGCCGCTCCCAGTCCGATCGTCCACGCTGCACGCATGTCACTTCTCCCTTGACTTTGATGCAAGGGAGCGTGGCGGCGGCTCTTGACCGGGATTGGACCCCTTCGCGGCCGAAATGAGGCGATTAGGGGTTGATTTCGGCGCTCGCCTCGTTCGTCTCGGAGAGGATCCGGATGCGCTTGACGCCTTGCGGCAGCGGGTCGAGCACGACCGTGGCCTCGATCGGCGTTATCACCTGGGCGACAAACATGTCGGGGGCAGGGGGCTTTGCAACGAGGGTGAAACTGCGCATGTCGCCCTCGGGTGCAAAGGTTTGCAACGGCATCAAAGCCGCGTCCGTCCAGCCGGCCGTGCGCACGGTTCCCTTGACGCGGATGATGAGCGAGGGCGGCATCTTGCGCGTCATCGCCAGCGATACGCTTTCCACCGACAGCGCCAACTGGGGCGCGTTGGGGTTTGCCGGGCGCCTGTCGGCGACATCCGGTGCCGCCGCGCCTTCACAGGCCGACAGGGCCATCAGCGACGCCAATGCCAGTGTTTTTAGTGGTTTACGCATCGTCAGCTCCCCCTTTGCACCACGCTTGTGATTGCCGGATGGCAGGGCAGTGGCTACAAAAAACATAACGACAATTCAGAACTGGGAGAAGCCGGATGGGACCGCTCAAAGGGCTCAAGGTCATCGAATTCGCAGGGATCGGGCCTGGGCCGTTCGCCTGCATGCTGCTTTCAGACATGGGCGCCGATGTCGTTCGCATCGACCGTAAGGGCGCGCGCGGCGGATCCAAGTTCGACATCACTTCACGCGGACGGCGTTCCGTTGCGCTTGATCTCAAGAACCCGAAGGCGATCGCGGCCGTGCTGAAGATGGCGGCGGGCGCAGACGCGATCATCGAAGGCTTCCGGCCCGGCGTGATGGAGCGCCTGGGTCTTGGGCCGGATGCGATGCTCGCGCGCAATCCCAAGCTCGTCTATGGGCGCATGACGGGCTGGGGCCAAACGGGACCGCTCGCCCAGGCGGCCGGGCACGACATCAACTACATCGCGCTCACGGGCGCGCTCCACGCCATCGGGCGCAAGGGGGAGAAGCCGGTGCCGCCGCTCAACCTCGTCGGTGATTTCGGCGGCGGCGCGCTCTACCTCGTCGTCGGCGTGCTTGCCGCACTCATCGAGGCGCGGCAATCGGGCAAGGGGCAGGTCGTTGACTGCGCAATGACGGATGGCGCCGCGTCGCTGCTTGCCATGTTCTTCGGCTTCAAGGCCGCCGGCATGTGGGAGGATCAGCGTGGCTCGAACATGCTCGATGGCGGCGCGCATTTCTACGACACGTATGAGACGAAAGACGGGAAATACGTCGCGATCGGCTCCATCGAACCGCAATTCTATGCGCTGCTGCTGGAGAAGTCGGGACTCAGCGATCCCGGCTTCTCGGCCCAGATGGATCGCGCACAGTGGCCGGCTCTTAAGGAAAAGCTCGCCGCCGCCATCAAGACCAAGACCCGGGATGAATGGGACGCGATCATGGAAGGCAGTGATGTGTGCTATGCGCCCGTGCTGTCGCTGAGCGAGGCGCCCCACCACAGGCATAACGAAGCCCGGCAGACCTACGTCACGCGCGACGGCATCGTTCAGCCCGCACCCGCGCCGCGCTTCTCGCGCACGGCAAGTACAATCCAGGGGCCAGCGCCGATGGCGGGAGAGCACACGGAAAGCGCGCTTGCCGATTTCGGCTTCAGCGCCGCCGACGTCGCAGAACTGAAGTCCGAGGGTGCTATCTAGCTCTCATGACAGCTCTTCCAGGCACGACGGGGCGGCGGCGCATCTATCTGATGCGGCACGGACATGTCGACTATTTCTCGAAGACGGTGACGCAGGACGGGCGGCCCGACCTCGTCACGCTCACCGAAACAGGTGTAGCCCAGGCCGAGGCGGCGGGCGACGCGCTCGCCCATGTCCGTTTCGATCTGGCCCTCTGTTCGGGCTATCCGCGCACGCGTCAAACGGCCGAGATCGTGCTGTCGCGCAATGCGCAGAAAGACCATCTCACGCTTGAAGAGGACGCGCGGCTGATCGAATTGAAGGGCGGCGGGCAGGGGCTCAAGCTCATCAAGAACCGCTCGGAACTCTCGGCGCGCATGGCGTTCGAGTTCGATCGCGCGTCGGAGCCCGACGCCTCGATGTTCGGCGGGGAGCTTTTCAGCGCGGCGCTCCAACGCTGTTCGGAGAGCGTGCGCGCGCTTCTTGCACGCCCTCACTGGCACACGGCCCTTGTCGTCGCGCATGAAGGCGTGAACCGGCTCGTCCTTTCCTGGTGCACGGGAAATGGCCTTAAAGGCGTGCAGGCCTTTGAGCAGGACCTCGCCTGCATCAACATCATCGATTTCGATCTTGTGCCCAAGGAAGGGGCAGATGGCACGGAAATCGTGCGCTCCATGATCAAGACCGTTAACCTCACGCCCTATAACTGGGTCAAACACGGCATGAACTTGACGAGTCTGGAAGCGATTTTTGCGTCGACCTGATACGTCAACCACCTGCTATCGGCGATAATGATTGCCGCGCAGCCACATCCGACATTTCTGTCGGTTTTGTGACAGATTCCCGTTAAGCGATTCGCCAGCAATTTCAGTCACTTTCTCGGTGTCGTCGCAGGCAACCTGCGATGCCGTGACCGCATTAGATTCCCATTGGCGTATCGTTGGCTGCGAGATGATCGAATTCTCAGATTGGGTGCTACCCGTTTCGCCTGATCAGACGTGCACGGCCATCTATGATCGCTTTGCCAATGAGCCCGGGCTCGTGGCATTGCCGATCGTTAGCCATGGCGTGGCGCTTGGCCTTTGCACGCGCACCGAATTCATCCTGAAACTCGCCCATACCTTCGGCCGGGCGCTTTATGGGAACAAATCCGCCCTCGCGCTGGCCGAACGCGCGCCCCTCACCGTCGATGTCACAACGCCCCTTGAGGACGTCAAACACAAGGTCATCGCGGGCGACAAACTCATCGAAGCCTTCATCGTCACGCGGGACGGCGCCTATGCGGGCATCGGCACGTCGATGTCGCTCATCCGGGCGTCCCTCATCAAGGCGCAGGACGATGCCATCGCGCTTCAGCAGGCGGCCTCTGCCGCTCGCAGCGCCAATACCGCGAAGTCCGAATTCCTCGCCAATATGAGTCACGAACTGCGCACGCCACTCAACGCGATCATCGGATTTGCCGAAATCATGCAGCGCGAGATGTTCGGACCGCTGCCGCCACGCTATCGGGACTATGCGGGCGACATCTATAACAGCGGGACGCAGCTGCTTTCCATCGTCAACGACGTCCTTGATATGGCGAAGGTCGAGTCCGGACGCTTTGTGATGAGCGAGGAGGACGTCAATCTTGCCGAACTCATTCGCGATGTCGTTCGCCTCACAGACACGCTTGCCGTGACGGCGGGCGTCACGCTGGTGCAGGAGGTCGATTCAACGTTGCCGCTCTTGTGTGGCGATCGACGGCTGCTTCGCCAGATCCTCCTCAACCTCATTTCGAATGGCATCAAGTTCACGCCGTTTGGCGGCACCGTCACGGTAAGGGCAGGGTCCATGATCAATGGCGGCATGCATTTGACCGTCGTCGACACCGGAATCGGGATCAGCAAGGAAGACCTTGCGCGCGTCGTTGCGCCGTTCGAACAAGTGCAAAGCACTCAGGCACGCAATCACCAGGGCACAGGCCTCGGCCTGCCGCTTGTCAAAGCCTTCACGGAACTGCATCAGGGTACGCTCGTGCTCGAAAGCGAGCTTGGCATCGGTACGATCGCCAAAGTCTTGCTGCCCGCCATGCGTTGCCATCCCGGTTCGAGTGGGCTCGACGAGATGGCGGCCTCCTGAACGCGGCCGGGATCTAGTTGGTAAAGGCGCGGCCGGGAATGAGCACGCCCTTAGGCCCAAGGCGACCCCGCCAGCATCGGGTCAAGGCGCCGCACTTAGCGTAGTACGTGGCGATCTCATCGCCCTTACGATGAACCTCAAAGCATACCGGCACGCCCGAGCCCACCTTATCAATCGCATGGCAGAAGAGGTCGCCTTCGATGCGCCAGCGGCCCTCTTCGGCATAGTCCAGAACCTCGATCGTGCCATGCGGCACGCGCGCGCCGGGACGCGTGAAGCGGGCCTCTACACTGCCATCGGGCGCGTAATAGGCTGCCCAGGAATACTCGGTCCGTGTCGACGCGTTATCGCTCGTCGAGCCGTCCCAAAAGCCTTCCTTGCCCACGATGGTAAAACCCGCAAAGGCTGCCTTCAGTTCATCGCCGCGCATGAAGTCGCCGCGGCCGCGCCGGTCGGAGGAGCCGGCCCCCGCGCCATCGGGGCCTTCGCCGAAGATAGAGCCGAGCGGCGCGTTCTGCGAACCGCCACCGCCCTCGCTCACCTCTTGCCCCCTGTTCTCGGCCGCCGTGCGCGAAGCCTCTCCCTTGCCGGTGGGCGTTACCGGGCGCTCCTTTTCTTCCACCGCTTCCTCGGGCTTTTCGCGCGGGCGGTCTGGCGGAAGAAGGCGCTCCGCCGCGTCGCTCGATAACCGGATTTCAGGGACCGGGGGAATAAGCTGATCGGGCCGCACAATCGTCACCTCATGGGCAAGGACGGAAGGCCCGCGCTCCGGAGCCTCGGGCCGATTCTTGGGGTCATCACCCATGCCGATATAGCCGGAACTGGACGTGTCGGAGGCCGTGATCGCGATGTCATCCTGCCAGCCGGTGCCGCCGCTTTGCGTTTCCAAGAGCACTTGCGCGAAGGGCCACACAATCAGGATCAGCACGATCAGGTGCATGATGATCGACAGGATGAACGCGGGTCGCCTGTGTACGTGTTTACCTTCCGCGCCCTTTTGCGGCTCACCCATCCTTATCCTCCCATTCCGGCTGCCCCATTTCTTTGTTGGGGCTAACCGCTTCTTATCCTATCGCGCATTCAAATAAAGGTTAGATCAATGGCCCACCTTTCCGAAAGAGGGCAGCGCGCTTTGGCAGCCTATCCTTTCAACGTAACCGCGACGGGATTCCGCCGCCTTGAACGTTACTCAGTCCTAACAGAGGTTCACGTGACGGAACGGGCGAATATTAGTAAGGGTTTTGAGTCCGCGTTGAGTCGCGCGACCACTCGCACCGGCCGCTTCTCGCGGGATTTGGGGTTTTCGGTCTTATGTCCGATGGCGTCACGTTTATCATCACCGTCTACAACAAAGCGCGCTATCTTCCCGCCGTCATCGCCGCGTTGAAGTCTCAGCAGGGGCCCTTCAAGCGCGAATTCATCTTTGTCGATGACGGGTCGAGCGATGGCAGCGCCGAGATTCTGAGGCGAGAGGCGCGGAACCTTCCCAACACGACAATCGTCACACAGGCGAATTCCGGCCCCGCCATCGCCACCAACCGTGGGGCCGCACTGGCGCGCTATCGCTATCTCAAACTGGTCGATGGCGATGACGTGCTCGCGCCCGATGCGGCCGCGTTGCTGCTCGATGCCATGAAGCAGACCCGGGCAGGGCTCGCCTTTGGCAAAGCGGGCGACTATGGCTTTGGTGACGGGGGCCGGGCGCTCGTGCCGCCGCCCAAGGGCGACAGCGCAATTCAGGAAATTTCAGACCCGCTTTGGGACGCCCTCAGCCTTTGCACCATCAATCCCAGCATGATGATGGTGCGCAAGGACATCTTCCGGCAAGCGGGGGGCGCGGATGAACGCGTCTTCATCCAGGATTACTCCCTTTGGCTGAGATGTGCAGCCATCACTACGTTCGCGCGGGTCGAGCGCGATATCTGCTTTCTGCCGCCGCCCAGCACCGAACGCCTGTCACAAAGCAAAGCGCAGATCCTTCACGACATCAATCTCGCGCTCGCCTTGTTCCTCGAGGACAACCCGAAACTGCCGCGGCCCTATATCAACCGTGCGGCAAGGCGGGCGGCGGCAAGGGCCTGGCTGTGGGCGCGGCGGGAGCGGGGCGGCCTTGAGATCGTGCCTGCGCTCCTTCGCTATGCGGCCGGCGTGACCGGTGTCGTGGGGGACGAGCCTTCCTTCATCCGCTCGACGCTCAATGTCTATGGGCAGGTGCGGGTTGCGCCCAGCGATGCGGAAGAGGCGAGGGGCTGATCCCGCGCTTGAGATGGCGCACGAAATGCGCCATGCGGGGCTGCGCCCCTTGCGGGACGCTGTTATCCTTGCGCCATGAGCGATCTTGAACTCCTGCACCGCCTCGGCCTTGCGCTCCTCATCGGCGCCGTGATCGGCCTTGAACGCGGCTGGCAGATGCGGGACGTAGTGCCAGGGGCCAGGCAGGCGGGGATCAGGACCTTTGCCCTATACGGATTTTTGGGCGGGATTGCAGGATGGGCCTCGCTGTATGAAGGCGAGATCGCGGCCGGTGTCATTCTGGCGGCGGGCGCGGCGCTCATCATCACGGGATACATTCTTGGCTTGAAGCGCCCGTCGCCGGATGCCGGCATGACGACAGAGGCGGCGGGGCTC
The DNA here is from genome assembly GCA_013389115.1 of Alphaproteobacteria bacterium. Classification (GTDB taxonomy): domain Bacteria; phylum Pseudomonadota; class Alphaproteobacteria; order Micropepsales; family Micropepsaceae; genus JACADY01. The sequence continues at coordinate 11,196 of JACADY010000024.1, read as the reverse complement.
GTCACGCTCGGCCTCGGGCTCATGGCGGTGCGGGGCGATATGATCATCGCCGCGTCGGCCGGTGCCGTGACGGTCGCGGTGCTCAACCTCAAAGACGCGCTGCATCACTTCCTCAAGCAGCTCGAGGCGGCCGAGCTGCAGTCCTTCATCATGCTCATGATCGTCTCGGTCGTGATGCTGCCGCTGTTGCCCGATGAGGGTTTCGGCCCTGGCGGGGTGCTCAATCCTTACGCGCTGTGGTGGGTGGTCGTGCTCATCTCGGGCACTTCCTTTCTCAGTTATGGCGCGATCAAATTCATCGGTCCTTCGGGCGGGGCGCTGTTGATGGGTGCGCTTGGGGGCATCGCCTCTTCCACAGCGCTGAGCGTCAGTGCCGCCAAGAACGCCGCCCAAAACGCGCAGATCACACGGCCGATGGCGGCGGCCATCTCGCTTGCATCCGGCGTGATGTTCTTGCGCACCTGGATCATCGCCTCGGCGATCGCGCCTGGCGTCGGCGAAGCCTTGACCTGGCCGCTGCTGCTCGGCGCCGGCGCGCTTTCCCTTGGCGCGCTTGGCCTTGAGCGGACGGCAAAGCCGGTGGGAGCGCAGGCGGATATCGCGCTGGGGGCGCCGGTCGATCTCTGGCTTGCGATCAAGTTCGGCGCCGCGCTCGCGGCCTTCGCGCTTGCCGCGCATTATGCAACGACGCTTGTCAGGCCAGACGCCATCGTCCTGCTTGCGGCCATTTCAGGGCTCGTCGATGCGGACGCGACAACCGTCACCGCGTCGCGCCAGGCGGCCCAGAACCCCGCGCTTGCGAGCCTCAGCGTGCAGGCGATCCTCGTTGCGACGGGCGTCAACATGCTGACCAAGGCCGGGATCAGCCTCGCCATTGGCGGTAAGGGCTTATTCTATCCCGTCGCGCTGATGACGGCGATCGCACTTGCGATCATGGTCGGCGCGGCGCTAGCGCTCTCGGTGTGATCGCTTTGGGGGATTTCAGGGGGCGATGATGCCGTCCTCGATGAGCCCGTCATAATAGTTGAGGACGATCTGCGGGTCGGGCGTCAGGAGCGCCCTTTTCTTGTGCCGGTAAGGCAGGTCGAGCAGGAGATCGCGGATTAGGTTGAGGCGGGCAAGTTTTTTGTTATCCGCCCGCACGATGCGCCAGGGAGCGAGGGCTGAATTCGAGCGGCGAAACATCTCGTCGCGCGCCTTGCTATAGGCGGACCATTTCTTCATTGCCATCGCATCGATGGGCGAGACCTTCCATTGCTTTAACGGGTCCTTGCGCCGCTCTGCCAGCCGCTCGCGCTGCTCTTCCTTGCCGATGTCGAGATAGTATTTGAACAGCCTGATGCCCGAGCGGACCAGCATCGCTTCAAAGGCGATGACGGTGCCGTAGAATTCCTCCACCTCGTCGGGCGTGCAAAATCCCATCACGGGCTCAACGCCGGCGCGGTTGTACCAGGAGCGGTTGAAGAGCACGAATTCGGACGCGGCGGGAAGATGGGCGATGAAACGCTGGAAATACCACTGCGACTGCTCGCGGTCGGACGGCTTGGGGAGCGCAACGACACGGGTCTCACGCGGCGAAAGATGCTCAACGATGCGCTTGATCGTGCCGTCCTTGCCGGCGCCGTCGCGGCCCTCGATGAGCACGAGCACGCGGCCGCGCTTGGCGATGAGGTCGCGCTGAAAGCAGACCAGCTCGACCTGAAGGTGGTAGAGCGCCTTTTCATAGTCCTCATCGCTGATGCGATTTCGCGGCGTCGGCATGGGCTTCTGACATTTTCCCTGAAGTGAATCAGATTTTTCAGGATGCCGAAACGCCGCAGATTTGTCGCCTTTCCCGCTCTTGACCTTCCCAGGACTGGAAACCTTATCTCTCAGGCACCATTTCATGGCGCAAAGGAGATTGCGATGAGCCTGCATATCCTCTCAGTCGAAGGCATGTCCTGCGATGGCTGCAAGAAAGCTGTGGAGCGCGCCGGCGGCCAGGTGCCCGGCGTGGCGCGCATCGAGGCTGATGTCGCGGCCAAGCGGGCGGTCGTCGAGATCGCCGAGGCGGGCACGCTGCCGGCCGTCATCGCCGCGATCGTGAAGGCGGGATTTCCCGCCAAAGAGGCGCATGCATGAATATCGGCGAAGCGGCGCAGGCCAGCGGCCTCAGTCCTAAGACCATTCGCTATTACGAACAGATCGGGCTCGTGCGCGCCGCGGCGCGGACCTCGGGCAATTACCGCGCCTATTCACCGGCGGACATACAGACGCTCATCTTCCTCCGGCGGGCACGGCATCTGGGCTTCAGCGTCGAGGATTGCCGCAATCTCGTGTCGCTCTATCAGGATCGCAGCCGCGCAAGCGCGGATGTGAAGGCGCTCGCCCAGCGGCGCATCGCCGAGATCGATGCAAGAATGGCCGCGCTCAACGGCATGCGCGAGACGCTCCTCCATCTCGTGCGCCATTGCCGGGGCGACCGGCGCCCCGAGTGTCCGATCATCGCCGAGCTATCCGGCGAAGGGCAGGCCGCGCCGGCTTCGGCAGACTGCGTCAGTGCGCGGAAAGGCGCGTGTCGATCGTCTTCATCTGCGCGATCTCGGCCTCCTGCGCCTTGATGATGCCTTCTGCGAGTGCGCGAATCTCGGGATCCTTTCCATGCGCAAGGACGATTTTCGCCATGTCGATGGCGCCCTGGTGATGCGGGATCATGCCCCGCACGAAGTCCTTATCGGCATCGCCCGTGAAGGCGATGCACATCGCCCGGTGCATTTCCGCGTTCGCCGCGCGATAGGCCCGCGTCGCTTCATTCTGGGGGGCGCCTTCCCCCTCGGGGCATAGTGCGCCATGCGCGCCATGACCTTCATGCTCCATCGCCACGCTTTGCGCGGCGGGAAGGCCAGAGAGAAGGAAGGCGGCGGCCAGACCCAGGCCGAAGCCCAGCAGGGTATTCCTCATCGCGTTTCTCCTTTTTGCGCCGCCATTTCTAGCGGCAGGAATAGCCCACCGTGCAGGCTTCCAGCCGCTGGAAGGCAAGAGGAGATTGCTTATTGCGTCATCGTCTCTCCCAGCAGATTCTGCTTGAGGAAGAGAACGACGGCGGCGTTCTGGAAATCGCGGTTCGACTTTTTCTGGAAGCCATGACCCTCATCCTTGGCCAGCAGATACCAGGCCGCGCCGCCATTCTTGCGCACGAGCTCAAGCATCTGCTCCGCCTCGCTGGCGGGCACGCGGGGATCGTTCGCGCCCTGGATGATGAAGAGGGGCTTTGAGATCTTCGCCGCATTGGTGAGGGGCGAGATCTGCTCCAGAAACTTGCGCATCTCAGGATCGCGTTCATCGCCATATTCGACGCGCCGCAAGTCGCGGCGATATCCGCTCGTGTTCTCAAGGAAGGTGACGAAGTTGGAAATGCCCACAACGCTGACACCGCCCGCGAGGCGGTCGCTGAAATGCGTCATCGCCGCATTGACCATGTAACCGCCATAGGAGCCGCCATAGACCATCACGCGGGAGGCATCGAGATCGGGCTGCGTTGCGATCCAGTCGAGCAGGGCGCCGATATCCTTGACCGAATCCTCGCGCTTCATGCCGTTGTCGAGCGAGACATAGGTCTTGCCGTATCCGGTCGAGCCGCGCACGTTGGGGGCGAGGATGGCAATGCCAAGCTCGTTCAGCCAGTACTGATAGGTCGTCGTGAAGCCCGGGCGTTCCTGCGATTCAGGGCCGCCATGGATGTAAATGATGACGGGCAGGGGGCCGGGTTTGGCCGGCTTGTAGTAGAAGGCCGGGATCATCCGCTTCTGGCCGTCAACCTCATCAAAGGTTGGATAAGCGATGAGTTCGGGCACGATGAACTTCGTGGTGTCGAGCCCCCCCACCTCGCTCGCGGTCCAGCGGGTCAACTCACCCGTCTCAATGGCGAACGTCCACACATCCCCTGAGCTTTGCGAGTTGCTGAAGGTGAAGCCGAGGTGCTTGCCCTCCGGATCAAAGCTCAGCCCGCCAGCGATGCCCAAGGGCAGGTCGGGGGTTCTCACCTGGGCGCCATCCGCCAGCCTGCGGACATGGATCTTCGAGAGCCCGTTCTCATTCGTTGAAAACGCGATCAACGTACCGTCGGGCGAGAGGTCGAAGTCTTCGACGTCCCAGGCAATGTCCGATGAAAGCCAAGTGATGTCGCCCCCGGCAACGGGGATGCGCGCCAGGGTGAGGAACTCGCGACCGGCATCGAGCGCGGTGATGACCGACTGGCCATCGGGGGTGAACCTTGCCGTCACATAGGCGATCTTGTCGTCTGATTTGTTGATCTCGGTGAGTTCGCCGGAGGCAAGGTCGAGGACATAGAGGTGGTCTTCGGCGACCGAGACAGAATTGATGAGAAGGAGCTTGCTGCCGTCCTGCGTCCAGTCGATGGCCGACCAGGCGCCTTCGCGCTCGAACACGGTCTTGCGTGTCGCCGGGTCGGCGACATCGGCCACCATCACCTTGTAGACGGGCGAATCCTTCGTCTGCTGCGACCAGGCGATGCGCTTGCCGTCATGCGACCAGGCGCCGCCCGTGTTGCGCGTGCCCGGCTCGCTGAGCGCGTATTCGCGGCCCATCGCCTCGTCGCGGTAATAGATCTGGAAGTTCTCATCACCCCCTGTGTCCTTGGCATAGACAAAGCCCGGCGCGCCGGAGACACGCGGATAGGAGGCGCCCGCCACCGGCTCATTGAAGAAGGTGAGCTGGGTGCGCGCCATCATCGGGCCCGAGAGGCGGTGGATCTGGAACGTCTCGCCAAAACGGGTGCGGATGAGGATGCCGCCATCGGGCGCCCAGCTTTGGAAGCTGGCCGCGCGGGCGTTCTGGTACTGCAGCAGCGCGTCCGTGACGGCGGCGGGGATGGCGGGGATCTCCTCCATCACCAGATTGCCCTTCTCGACGCGTCCGGCCGGGGCAGCGGCTGTCGCCGGTGTCGCGGGGGCGGCCGGGGCGGCGGGCGTTGCCTCTGTCTGCCCAGCCCTCATCTCCGCGGGGAGGTAAGCGGAAATTTCAGGCGGCAAGCCGTGCATGTGAACCCATGCACCCAGCGCCACAGCGGCCGCGCCGATCACGCCGCCGCCCAAGAATGACCGAACCCCCATCAGAACCCCCTTCATCGCTTCACACCACATCGCGACAGTATCGCAAAGGAACGGTACACGGGGGATAGGCTTTGCGCCAATCCATGCGCGCCAAGCCTCTTCACAGACGCGTGAGGGGATAAACGCAAGGCTGCGCCGGGGTTCCTTGCTGATGCGCGGCCGTCACATCGCCGGCCATTGTCGAGGGCGGGGGCGGTTTTTGGGTTCTTGCGCCCTAGGCCCTGTGCCACATTCCGCGCTGCGCTGCGGGGGCTTTTTGGGGAGTGGCGCACCCAGATAAAAGCTACCAGGCAACACGTATGCTGGAATGGCCGTTCAGTCTTGCGGGTTCATGGCTTTCAACGGACCTGACCGGCGCCATCGCCCAGTGGGTCCGCGAGGCGGTGGCAGGGATTGAATGGCTCAACTGGGCGGCGCCCCACCTTGCGGCCGCACCCGATTGGGCGCTGGCCATTCCCGCCCCGTTGCTCGGATTCACGGTCCTTGCCTGGAGCATCGGGCGGACCATGATATCAACCGAGGAGGTGGTCGATAGCTCGCGCACCGGTGCCTCGATGCTGACGGGGGGTGCCATCAAGTCCACCCCAAAAGCAGCCAATATCGCCTATGAGGATAGCGTCGCGCGGGCTGAGGCGCTGGTGCATCTGGATCCATACTCGGTGCCCCAGCAGCGCCATCTCTCGCTCGCGTGCGAGGAACTTGGCGACCATTTGCGCGACGCCGGCGATTGGGCGGGGGCGATGGCGAGTTACGGGCGCTGTCTTGAGATCAGAGAGCGGCTGGCTCAGGACAATCCCAGTTCGGCGGAGGCGTGGAGCGATCTGTCCATCACGCTTGGGCGGATCGGCAATCTGCTGAGCGCGAGCGGCGATTCCGCCGGTGCCAAAGCGCGCTTCGAACAGGGCTTGGCGATCCTCGAGCGCATGGAACGCGACAACGTGGCTTCTGTTTCGGCGCTGCGCGGCCTTTCGATCGCGCATGGACGGATCGGCGCCGTCGCAGAGGCGTCGGGCGATCTCGATGGTGCCGAAGCCGCCTATGCGAGCAGTCTTGCGATCGCGGAACGGCTCGCGGCAGACAACCCCTCAAGCCCCGTGCTTGCCGAGGATGCCGACATCGCGCGGCGTCTGCTTTTTGACCTGCGGGCCAAGAGAGGCTAGAGCGGCCTCGCCTTCAATCAAAATTGTTACGCCGCTCTATCCCTTTGTACTATCGCAACGTTTAGCGGAAAACCGGTACCCATCCCCGCCTTCGCGGGGACATGCTTTTCCGCACGTTGCTCCCGTGTCCCAATTCCGAAATTCGCTCGATACCGATATCGGGAATGAAGCGGACTTCAAAACCACGACACGAGCGCGCGTCTCGTGGTGCAGGTCGGCGCGGGCAAGCCCTGCACCTCAAACCCAATCAGAACCATAGGTCCGATACGCAGACGCCATCCCGCGGCAGGTCCTCAAAACGGTCGAGGCCGTCGAAATGATCGACCGGGAGCAACGCGATCGGCGCCGGCTCGGTCATGCGCAGATTCACGGCCGTCCAATGGCGTCCGTTTTCTTCTGGCCTTATCGCCACATAATGGGTCACACAGCCGCAGACGGTGCAGAAGTGAAAGTCAATCGACCCACCATCGGCGCGGCGATAGCTGCTCGTTTGGCCGGAGACATGGATGTCATGGCCGATATGCCCATAGGCCCAAAGGACGCCATAGCGCCGGCAGATGGTGCAATTGCATGCCGTTGCGGATTGCGGCGGCGTATCAAGTTTCCAGACGACACGGCCACAATGACAGGTTCCTTCCATGGCGGGCACCCTTTGGGCGTGACGTTCAACCGGGCCAAGCCTGGCGTTCAGGCGTAGTTTTGCGCATCGCCGTCCGCTTTGCCAGACCTTCAACCCGCGCCGGCAATCAGAAACCATGGACGGCTACTCACGCTCGCCGATCTCAATATCGAAGTGCATGACATCCTCGCGGGTGCCCAGTTTCGTGTAGAGCGCAATGGCGGCGTCGTCACCGTAGTCGGCCTGAACAAAAATCACATAGCCGCGCCGAAGAGCGGCAAGCCGTTTGAGATGTTCTATCATCGCCGTCGCAATGCCTGTCCGCCGGTGCTGCTCCGCGACCGCCAAATCGTAGATGTAGAATTCGCTTCGCTCGCGCTCGAACTTTCGAAGCTCGTAGGCCGCAAGCGCGCCGACGATGATACCGCCGCGCGCGGCCACCAGGCCGATAAACCCTGCATCGGACAACAGGCTGTCACGATAGGCGGGCCTGGGCTGCGCGGAGAGATAGGTTTCCCTTTCACCGAATGCGTCTGCGAAAATCGACAAGAACTCGCCGAAGGCATCGGCATCGCCTTGCTGAAGCCTGCGCACGGTCACAGGCAGAGCATTCCCGCGTGCGCCCCCATCACTCATGTTCCCGGTTTCTCGCTCAGCATGCGGATCATTGGCTTCCTTAACTCGAACTTTTTGCGTCGCTGCCATGCGGTTCGCCTTTGCCAATGGGCGAGAGGACCGCGCGGCTGTCATAGAAGAAGCGCTCCTCTGCGATGCGGTCGCCCCTCCAAAGCTGAATCGCGATCTCATTCATCCTGCGCACTTCTCCGATCTTGTCCGTCATGTCGAAGGTCCATTCGATCGCGACCCGATCCCCGTCCACGAGAAACGTCGTCACGGGATGGGTAAATATGCGCATGCGCTCGAGCGCGGCCGCTTCATGGGCGACCAGGGCGTCCCGCCCTTTTCTCGGCGGAAGGCCATTTTCCTGCATGGAGGCGTCGGGATGATAGTAGTCCTTGATCGCTTGAACGTGATCGCCGCCAACGACGGCGGCGATGAAAGACAGAACGCGTTGACGATCAACCATGGCGAAACTCCCCTGTTGTTCGCGCTCATGTTAGCGCGCGACGGACCTTTCGGATTTCAAAAAGCGGCTAGTCTCGGCCACCCTTCCGCAGATCAAGCGCGCACTCACTTACCTCATCGCGGCAATGACGGCGCGCCCGGATGCGCGATCAAGGCTGCTCGTGCCGCGATGACGCTGATCCGCACCATGGGTTGTTCGGCCTTGACGGTTGAGCAACTCTGCGCCGCTCTATTGCAGCGCTTGTCACTCCCACGCCAGGCCAGCAGCCGGGCTAACCCGAAAAGGACCGCGTCATGCCAAGCACGATCCGCCTTCATCGCGTTCTTGCCGCAAAGCCCGAGAAGGTCTTTCGCGCGTTCGTCGAACCGGATGCCATCGCGAGCTGGCTCCCGCCTTACGGCTTTGTGTGCACCGTTCATGCACTGAACGCCAAGACTGGCGGCAAGCACAGAATGTCGTTCCGCAATTTCACGACGGGCGACACCCATTCGTTCGGCGGGGAGTATGTCGAGGTCGTTCCGGGCGAGCGCCTCGTCTACACGGACAGGTTCGATGATCCCAACCTGCCCGGCGAGATGCGCGTGACCGTGACCCTGAAGGCGGTGTCGGTCGGCACCGAGGTCAACATCGTGCAGGAAGGCGTGCCGGACGTGATCACGCCCGAGGCCTGTTATCTGGGCTGGCAGGAATGCCTGCACAAGCTCGCCAAACTGGTCGAACCTGAGATCAAGGGGTAGTGATGGCGGGTTTCCTGCCGGAGAATGCAGACGCTTAGGGGCAAGTCCGGTCACATCCCGCACTCAGCCTCATGTCCCAGGGTGGCGGAGGGAGAGGACTCTTCGACAAACTCGCTCGAAGTATGCCCCACATCGCGCCAGCACGCCCTCGTATTCGTAGGTGAATCTTCGCTACCGCATAACTTCGCTCTCACCAAAAAAGCAGTGCATCGTCCAGCCTTTGACGCTCAGATCAGTATTACCTTGATAGTGTCTTCTGCCCACGCCTTCGTTGTGTCGCAGTCAAAATTGCCCGCACGAAAGGACACGAAGATGGAGGCAACCAAAGTCGATGTGATCTGTATTAACCAGATGGAGCTGGCAGCACGCTGGCGGATCAGTCACCGGACCCTTGAGCGTTGGCGTTGGACCGGCGAGGGCCCTAAGCTCCTCAAGGTCGGCGGGCGAGTGGTCTATCGCCTAACCGACATCGAGGAGTACGAGGAGATGATGATCCGCTCCAGCACCTCAGGCGTTCGCGACGCTCACCAGTTCAGCGCATAACTTTGAGCCATGATGACGGTCGCCTGTCAGTGAGGCCGTCATCATGTGCTACTTGTTGGTTGGCCGCACCTGTATATCCGCACTAGAGAAAAGATGAACGTCGAGGCCTAGTTAGCCACCATTATGCACCAGGCTGGCGGGTGTAGCCCTAAATCCTTGATTTGAGGTAGAGTTTGGTTGCTGAGGCCGACACTCACCGATCAAGGGAACCACACCCGCCATGCGCGAATCTACGCTGTCTCTGTCTGGCCTGTCACCCGTTTCCAGCAAGCCGATCGAGGCCCGTTTCGACGGCGGCAGTCTCTCCTCCGACATCGGCGTCCTGGCGCTGCGGGAGGTGGAGAGGCGGCTGGGGATCGCCGACAGGCTGGCGGCCTGCCTGCGGGATAACCGCCTGCCGGAGCGGGTCCGGCATTCCCTGGCTGATATCATCCGGTTCCGCATGATGATGATCGCCTGCGGATATGAGGACGGCAACGATGCCGACAGCCTCCGCGTCGATCCCGCATTCAAACTGGCTTGCGATCGCCTGCCCGGCGGAGCCGATCTGTGTTCCCAATCGACCATCTCCCGGCTGGAGAACCTGGCCGACACACGCCCTGATCTGGGCCGAGGGCAGCGCCTATATCATCGGTGTCGAGCGCGCGCTCAGGGACTGGCGGCCCCTCCTGCGGCCTGGTGGCGTGCTCGTCTTCTCCGACATGGTCTGGCGCACCAACGAACCCCAAGAGGCACTGCGCGCTTTCTGGGCCTCAGAATATCCGGCCATGACGCGCGCGTCCGTCCGGCTCGAACAGGCGAAACGCGCCGGCTACCGCTTGCTTGGCCATTTCGACATGGGGCGGGAGGCGATGGAGACCTACTACCGCCCGCTTGAGGCGAGCGTCACGGAGATGCAGGCGCGGCTGGCCGGTAGTCGCGTGCTCGACGATCTGCGCGCGGAACTCGCCGCCTACCACGCTTGCGACGGGATCGTGAGCTTCGAGATGTTCGTGCTGCAAATACCCTGACGGGCGGCGCGGCCCAATTCCCAAAATCCGGCAGGCTCAGCCCGCCGATGGAGACAGGACCATGTATTTTTCAACGGATTACGAGACCCACGCCGACGCGATCACGGAACTCTTTGCCTCGACCTTCACTGCCTCCGAGGGCGCGGAGGAGGGCGCGTTGATTGGCGCCCTCGCACGCCGGCTGATCGCGGAGACGCCCACCGAGGACCTGCGCGTCGTCACCGCCTGGGAGGACGGCGCGCTCCTCGGTGGCATCTTCTTCACGCGCCTCACCTACGAGGGCGATCCGCGCAAGGTCTTTATGATGGCGCCCGTGGCGGTCGCCACGCTGCATCAGGGCAAGGGCATCGGCCAGCGTCTGATCGCTCATGGTCTTGATGCGCTTCGGCAAGAGGGCGTGGACATCGCCGTGATCTATGGCGACCCGGCCTTCTACGGCCGCGTGGGGTTCAAGCCCGTCTCGGAGGCCGACCTGCCCGCCCCGCAACCGCTCAACCAGCCGCAGGGCTGGATTGCTCAGTCCCTGACCGACGCGCCGCTGACGCCGCTGGCTGGGCCGGCTCGCTGCGTCGCAGCCTTCGACGATCCCGCACTCTGGTAGGCTCATGGTTCGCGACTACTCTGCCTTCCTGCCCGGCGGCGCACCACAACGGCGCGCGCCTACCGCGCTGGAACGCCTCTGCTGGGGCCCGGCCTTCGCCCAGCAGATCGACGCCGACGCTTTGGCCACCACGCCGCCGGTGCGGGTCGTCACAGACGCCAGCCGGGAGACCGGCCGCAGAAGGCGCCCTGATCCGGTTGACGGAACCAGCTGAAAACGCTGACCTTCGTGAAGCCGAACCGGGCAGGACGAGGTTCGCTCGGTTAGAGACGGAGGGCTGTTCGGAGACGGAAAATGGACCGGGCGCCAGTCTCCGATGTTCGGACGT